>CAIVEW010000088.1 GCA_903905065.1 uncultured Bacteroidota bacterium
GGATCACGCCGATATTATACACCAACGCTATTGCGATATCTCCCACATCCGCTGCCGGAGAGTGGGTTCCCCCAGTGGTGTAGGTTCCGCCGCCATAAGTCATGCTCCATAATGCGGCAAGGTCCTGGCCAGAGCCAAGCGGCCAGGCGTTATATATTAAGGCAACGGCCCTGCAATCTTTGGTGCAAAGGGTAAGCGGGTATTGGTTGGCCGGAGTATTGGTTGTAGCCCTCACCTGTACCCTATGGTCTATATCATTCTGGTAGTCAACGTAGTTGTCAGTTGTAAAACTTCCTCCAGCCCATGTCTCGTTATTATCCGGGTCGCAACTGCGCATGTAATAAACCGCAGCTGTAGGCGTTGCCGAAAGATTGTAAAATCGTGTGGTGACAACTACCCACGAGGCATTGGTATCGACGCGTGTTTCCTGTTTCACGCTGATCGTTCCGCCTGCAGCGGTTCCTGTCCAGTTGCCAATGACCCGCCCTCCGGCGTTTATGTAGGTGTTACCAGTTGTGGCTAACGACCCTCCGCCCGCACTGGTCATTGTACCGGCGCAGTTTTGAAATGCCTGAGTACGCCCGGTTCCAACCTGCATTTCCCATCCCTCGAATGGGCTGCCGGGATAAGTATAGTCGCCCATATAGGCAGGTGTACCCACCGTCCAGCCGTCGTGGCCATAGTCATACACTTCGGCGAGTGCCGTGCCAGTATGTGGATGGTAGCCCGCCGGAGAGGTACATGCACCGAATGACCCATTTTGTGTAATACCAATTTCCAGCCAATGCCCTTGTAAGAATGTATTCGTACCGACGATCTGGCCGAACGAAACATTGGTACACAGAATTAAGAAGGTTACAAACAGAAAGTTCGGGTAGAGTTTTCTCATATCAGCTCATTATGGGGGATTATCAAATATGCTTGGTTTATTCTTATTGCAATTAGGTTGCTAAATATACCGAATATATTTTTATAAATGAAAGCTTAAAGCAGTATTGTAATGAAAATTTAATATTATTAACGGTTGGTTATTAAGCGATAGGAGGGGCCGCCGTTATTGATATTAAAGACAGGCGAAAAAGAAATAAAGTTGGTCCGGATTGCTCATGCTAACGGTGCTTCGCGCTTCATTTTGATAATTACCTGATTAATGTGACGTTGCCTTGGTGGTGTTCCTTTTGTCCGTCTTTAAACGTTGCGTCAATTACATAGATAAAAACGCCTTCCGGCTGGCTTTCATTGTTGAACTTACCATCCCAGCCTCTGCCATCAAGAGAAGTCGTTGTAAAAATCAACTGGCCCCAACGGTTGTAAATGTTCATAGAGAACGTAGTGAGCCCTCTTGCCAGGAACTGGCGGGGGAAGAAATAGTCATTTACGCCATCTCCATTTGGCGAAAATACATTGGGGATGTCCAGGTAGCAGCCATTCTGCACCCAAACTGTGTCGGAGGCATAGCAGTTATTGATGTTCACGGTCGCGTAATAATAGCCAGGTGCGTCGACTACAATTGAAGGCCCGGTTTGTCCCGTACTCCAGAGCCATTGAGCAGCAGCGTTAACGCCGTTTACATTGTCGGCAAGAGTAAGAGATTCACTGCCTTTGCAGATCGAAGTGTCCGGGCCGAGGTTGATATAGGGCTGTGGTATGACGGTTACTGTATGGCTAATACTGGTGTCGGGGCAGGCACGATAGTTGGCGGTGACCGTTATTGTAAATACGCCAGTGCTGTTATAGCCATGCACAACGGGGTTCACGTTCACTATGCGGCTACCATCGCCGAAGTTCCAGTTATTTCCAGTGTTGCCAATACCCGAATACAGCCCGGTATAAGTAACGTAAGTACCCTGACAAATGACAGTGTCGGTGAGCTCAATATTTATGCCGCTCATCGTGTCTACATATACTATGGCAGCTGCGGTATCACGGCACGGCACAAAATCGGTAACGATGAGCTGAACCGTGTACACGCCGGTATTCAGATAGGTATAGACCGGGTTTTTGCTTGTGTCCGTAGCTCCATTGCCGAACGACCAGAGGAAGGTACCGCCGGTATCAACGGATGTATTTACGAAGGTTACCGCATTGTCCTGGCAGAGGATATCCGGATCGTTCGAAAATGAAGCACGAAGCGGGTGTATCAGCCTGATCTTCTGTATCACGCTATCTGCACACTGACCGTTTATGGCTATCAGCTTTACATCAAAAGTGTCTTGTGTGGTAAAGATGTGTGTTGGACTTGTAGTCGTATCACTAGTTCCATCGCCAAAATCCCAGGTATACCTGATTGCGCCCGCCGACGTGTTGCTGAATGTAACTGTATCTCCGTGACAGCCATAGTGGATATTATAGGTAAAACCAGGTGTTATGAAGTCGAGTACGGTTATTGTGATAGACGCCCGTGGCCCTTCACATCCGTTTACCGTTTGACTGGCCCAGAATGTATAGGTACCGGGGACAGCCGTGTTTACAACCGGAGCCGTGGTACTGCCAGTACCACCGGTGGCTGTTGTATACCATAGAATACCCGCGCCGGTAACAGTGATCGGCACAAATGTCTGACCCTGGCAATATGGGGTAGGATCATAAAGACTGGGGGCGAGTGGTAATGGAATAATCGTAACTGTATCGGGAGATCGCAGGCTCTGGCAAAGGCCAAAAGTAGAGCTGACATAATATACGGTAGTACCGGGCGTAGTGGTAGACGGAGTGGGTGCCGTGGAGCTGCCTGTGCCACCTGTGGCTGTTGTGTACCAAAGAAGCCCGGTGCCAGGTGCCGTCAACGGCACAGCGGTGGCCCCCTGGCAATAAGTGACCGGCGTGACAACAGGCCCTGCAAAAATGCCGTGCTGAAAGGTAACGTAGTAATGGATATCATTACATCCTCCGGCTATATTCGTACCAGTAATAGTGTAAGTAATATTACCGGTGATGCTGTCGGAATGAATAATGCTGGAAGTGCCTGATGTATCGGTCAGAAAGGAATCGGGTGTCCAGCTCCAGTTATAAAATCCGCCACCAGAGATATTTACCGCAACCGTGTCGTATGCATAGCTGCATAAGTTGATCGTATCGGTGGAGTCGTGCGCCACACCATTAACGGTAAAGGTAAGCTCCGTAGCGTTAAGTGCGCTATCTATATATGTGGCGTTCAGGATATAGGCATAAGAAAGGGAGGTACTATCGCCCGGTGCTATGGTCCCGATGTTAAAGTCAAGGGCAATACCCACGTCAGATGTTGAGCCAGTGCCGATGGCATAAATATAAGGAGTAGTCTCATTCCACATCTGATCGAGCGTATACCCCGGAGCGAGGCCACCATCGAAAATCATGCATTTTGCCCGGCAATCTTTTGTGCCCAGGCCGAGGTATGCTGCATGGTTGTCATTGCCTTCGGCAGAAACGAGCACCCGGTTCGTAGGATCAGGTAACTGGTAAGTGATCGTATTAACCGTTGTGTAGTCGCCGGAATAACGGGTTTCGTCATTGTCGGGGTCTACCGTGCGTATGTAGTAAATATTTGTCAGCGGAGTAGCGCCTGTATTTGTCAGCACGACATTTACTGTGAAGTACAACTTATTGGTGTCGAGAATGGTGGTCTGCCTGATAGCAAGCGCTCCATCAGTGCCCTTCCATACGCCTGTAATAACCCCGCCCGTATTGCTGTAGGATACATTTGTACCGGCAAGCCCGCCTGTAAAACCTGTGGTAGGCGAGGTCTCATAAATGGGAATGTATGCGTCCGATTCTACACCGCCCACGGTTATAGCCCAACCTTCCTGCGGATCGCCCGGCAGATAAAAATCGCCAAAATAGGGAGGTGTTCCTACGGCCCATCCGTCAGCGCCATAGTCAGCCACAAAACCGAGAAAATTACCGCTGGTAGTAGTACTTGCCGCTAAGGGGTCATAAAAAGTAAAGGTAGTACCTCCAAGGTACGGATGGTAACCTGCAGGGGCTGGCTTAGTACTTCCATAGCCACCGTTGGGGGCTACGCCTATCTCCACGAATGCGCCTTGCAGAAATACATTGTCGCCAACCATTTGCCCATACAGCGTATCGCAGCATAGCAGCAAAAAAAACAGGGAAAAAATAATTGCGCGATTTTTCATCAGCCTAATTTATGCTCTGCAAAAACGCAGAAGTCAGATACCTTGCTTTTGGCAGGGTATTGTCAGAAAACAATATAATGTATCCTCTTTATCCTACCTCAACAATGTAACATTCCCCTGGTGGTGCTCTTTTTGTCCGTCTTTGAAAGTTGCGTCTATCACATAAACATAAACTCCTTCCGGTTGCTGCTCATTGTTAAACTTACCGTCCCAACCCCTGCCATCAAGTGTGTTGGTGGTAAATATTAACTCGCCCCAGCGGTTATATATGTTCATGGAGAAAGTTGTAAGTCCCTTTGTAAGAAATTGACGTGGAAAGAAGAAATCATTTACACCGTCGCCATTAGGGGAAAATACATTGGGTATATCCATATAGCAACCGTTCTGTACCCACACAGTATCCGAAGCGTAACAGTTATTGATGTTTACGGTAGCGTAATAATAACCGGGTGCAACAACAACTATTGATGGTCCGGTTTGGCCGGTGCCCCATACCCAGCTTGCTGCAGGGTTGTTGCCATTCAAATTATCCGCGAGTATGAGCGACTCGCTGCCTTTACAAATTGAGGTGTCGGGACCGAGGTTGATATAGGGTTGTGGGATAACAACTACCGTCCTCGTGGTACTGATATCCTGGCAGGCGCGGTATTCCGCGGTCACTGTAATTGTGAAAGTTCCAGCGTCATTGTATCCATGCACTACCGGATTTTCATTCATGATCTTGCTGCCATCCCCAAAATCCCATATGTCACCCGTATTGCCGAGACTGGCGTAAAGCCCGGTGTAGGTGACATAGGTACCCTGGCAAATAACCGTATCCGATAACCTTATCTGGATACCGCTGATCGTATCCACCTGTACAACGGCGGTGAATGTGTCATGGCAGGGCACCCAGTCGGTAGCGGTTAGCTGCACCGTATAAGTACCTGTATGCAGGAAGGTGTAAGTGGTATTCTTATTGGTATCAGTCGCGCCAGTACCAAACGACCACAAAAACTGGCCTGGGTAACCACCTGAGATCGTACTGTTGTTAGTGAAAGTGATCAACTCGTCCTGGCAAATAATGCTGGGGCTATCTACGAATGAGGCGATCAATGGGTGTACCAGCGGGATGGTCATCAACATACTGTCTTCGCAAACGTGGTTGTTGACCAGCAGTGTTACCGTATAAGTACCCTGTGGATAAATATGTGAAGGATTGGTTGAGGTGTCTGAGCTGCCGTCGCCAAAATGCCATATATAATAAAGTAATCCACCGGAAGGTGTGGTAAATGATTCATTGGTAAATGTCACCGTGTCACCATGGCATCCGAAATGAATAGACGTGTCAAATTTCGCAGTCAGCGTTGGGTTAGCGAGTGTGGCAGCGCCCGTAACCGTGTACAAGCAATCACCCACTTTTACGGAGAAGCCGGTATAAGCTCCCGCACACAAGCCGGATAATGTAATCGTGCTGTCGGAATGTGATATAGTTGTGATTGCCGTTGCAGGAACGCCATTGAATGAATATAATACAGTATCGGTAGTGAACGGTGTGATAGCTTTGATCGTTATACTACCGTCGCAATAGCCGCACTGCGAAGGATTGACAGAAGCGGAAATGCTAAGTGGCGGCGGAGGCGGTGCGGTAATGGTAAATGGCCCGATAGCTGGTGTAACGCAGGCACCTGCCGAGGAAACGATAGTGGCAATAATGTTGGTGTAAGTACCTGCACACAAACCAGTGATGGTTATTGAGCCGGCGGCGTCACTGGTAAGCGTAATCGGCGGTTGAGGAACTCCAGCAAGGCTATAGGTAATGCTATAAACCGTAGTAGCAAACAGCCCGTTCAGCGTGATCGTACCATCGCATACCCCGCAGTATGAATTGTTTGCGGAAGTGCCGGTCATGGAGATCGGAGGATTGGTTAAAGTAGCTGCGACAGGGGGAGTAACACAGGCTGCTGCGGAGGAAGAAATGGCGGCAGTAATATTGGTAAAGGCGCCGGCGCATAGCCCCGCCAGCGTGATAGTACCGCCCGCCCCGCTGGTCATGGTCACCGGTGGTTGCGGTGTTCCGCCGAAGTCATAGTTAATGATGTAACTGGTGGAGGCATACAATCCCGATAATGTTATAGTGCCATTACACGCCCCGCAATAAGTGGGGTTCGTGGATGCGGCAGTCATAGAAATGGCTGGATTTACGAGGGTTGCAGTTGAGGATAGTGACCAGCAACTTCCTGCCTTAACTTTGATGCTGTCATAAAGACCGGCACACAGTCCGGAAATTGTGATCGTGCCCGCGGCGGTTGTAGTAACCGTATAGACCACGGGAGCGCCACCTCCGATTGCGTACTGCACAGAATCTACCAGTCCGGGTGTTAGTCCGCCTAGCGTTATTGTGCCGTTACAGCCACCACAGGTAGTCGGATTAGTTGAAGTGATCGTAAATGCGGTACTCCCCGATGAAGTGACAAAATAATATCCGGACGACGTGTCTGAGCAACCTAATGCTGCGGCCCTATATAAAGAAGAGCTTGTAGGGCAAACAGTCATCGTGCCGCCGGTACCAAGGTAAGTGCCTGCGGTTACATCGTACCAATAGATCAGAGACGAAGAATAGGGAACCGGTGCGTAGGGGATTGATGCTACAGTGTAAGCAGTTCCGCCTCCAGAAGGTGTAAAACGCCAGGCCTCGGTAGGAGGTATTGACCAGGTAGAGGGATAATTCCTTCCCGGCGCCGTCGTTGCCGCAGAACCGGTGGCATTTTGTACGCCAATTATCGCATATCCCCCATTCCATGAGGAGCAGATCAGCTTCTGAGCCATGTGAACTTCAATGATGTTGCTTGTCTCATAAATAATGATCTGTTGAGTAGTTTTTTGAGAACCGCAGTTGTACATGCTACAGCCGCACCACGTCACTACAAATTTCCTGTTGGGTGCGACTCCGTCTGTCGAATAAGTCTCTGATCCCACCGTAGCCCCTGTATAAAACATATCAATGTCACACCATGCGCCGCAAATGTTGTTGTACTTACTTGGGTTACCCAAGAGTGCTGCGGATATAGGCCAGGGATCATAGGCAAGCGCATCGCTGGCTGTAAAGTCAAGCGTACCATTGGCACCAATTACCACACTAGTGTAGTTAGTACCGTAAAAGTTAAATGTGAAACCGATAGGGATAACCGGGGAGTAAATATCATCTGTTGTGATACCTGCATTAATGGGTGCGTCACCAGTTAAATGAGAGGTGAGTACCGTGCACGGATTCGAGCAGTCGATGGTATCACTGCTAGTGACCGTCACCTGGGCACGCGCAGCAGTAACTCCGAAAAAAAGCGCGATCCCAATAATGATGCTGAATAAATAACAAATACGTTTCATAATTCTTCCACAATATAGCTATAAAAAAGTCGTTTTCCAGTCCTCTACCTGCCCCAAAATAACAAAATCATCCATACAAAAAGCATGGTTTCCTGTTTCTAAAGACAGCATTTACTCCAAATAGGTTAGTAAATTTATTGTTTTTTTTTAAAAAACCCAATGAA
>CAIVEW010000089.1 GCA_903905065.1 uncultured Bacteroidota bacterium
CGTGATATTGGCTGCACCAGGAGCCACCGCTGTAAGCAATCCGCCATCAACTGTAACGACGCTCGTATTGCTGCTGCTCCATATTCCGCTGGTGATATCTTCATCAAGGCTAACAACAGTACCTGCCGCCATTGTGATCGTACCGCCAACCGTTGTGCCATGTGCCGGAGGCGCTGGAGTGTGAACGGTGATTGGCTTGGTAGCGAACGCAGTGCATCCCGCGCCATATGGTACGGTATAAGTAATGGTTACCGTGCCGGAAGTACCCACACCGGTTACATCACCAGATGCATCAACACTGCCAAGCAGCGGATTGTTGCTGGTCCATGTACCACCTGTTGTTGCATCAGACAATGTGATCGTCAGGCCATGGCCTACACTGCTGGAACCTGATATAGTAGGTACAGTAACCGCTGCGATCACCGTAACAACCGTTGTTGTGTAACAAGTGTTGGTACCGGTATAAGTAACCGTAGCCGTACCCACAGACACGCCATACACTCGGCCGCTTGCAGTGATAGTAGCAGTGCCTACCGGGGTAACAGCCCATGTGCCGCCGGATGTAGGATCAGACAGGAAGGTAACGCCTGTGACACCGCATACCGTAGTAGTACCCAATATCGACGATGGCAAAGCCTTTACAGTTACCGGCCACGTCCGCGCACAGCCTGTGGCAAGAGCGTAAGTAACTGTGCTGGTGCCCAAAGCTGCTCCTGTAACTCCCGTTACCGTTGCGCTGGAACCTGGCGTTAAGGTTACACCAGCGTCGCTTGTCCATGTGCCGCCTGTCGTAAAGTCGCTCAGCGTTATTAATGCTCCGTAACATACCGAAGACGAACCACCTATGCCCGAAGGATTAGGGTTAACGGTTACCACAACTGTTGTCGGAATACCGCCTACCGTATAAGATATAGTCGCAGTTGCAGACACTGTGCCTGTTGCTGCTGCCGTCACAATACCCGATGTACCGACAGTCGCAACCAATGTGTTGCTGCTGTGCCATGTTCCACCCGGAGTTGCATCTGTTAACGCCGTAGTTGTACCCTGGCAAAGACTCAGTGTGCCCGTGATAGCAGCAATACCTGAACCAGTAACGGTAACGTTATAAGTCGCAGAAATCGAACCGCAGCTGTTGGTTATTGTGTAGCTGATCACGTCTGTGCCGGCAGTAACACCAGTTACATAGCCTGTAGCAGAAACAGTTGCGTTTGAATTGCTTGCTGACCAAACACCGCCTGCGACACCATCAGAGAATGGAACAACAAGACCAACGGTGATGGACGCGGAACCTGAGATAGTACCCGCGGAGAACGCATTAACGGTAACTACCGTAGTCGCCCTTGCTGTACCACATCCGTTTGTTACTGCATAAGTAATCGTGGATGCACCACCTGCCAGGCCGGTAACATTACCCGAACCATCTACTGAAGCATTAGTGTTTGAAGCGCTCCATACACCACCAACTGTTGCGTCGGTAAGTGGTAATACAGAACCTGCACATACAGAACCAGTGTTGCCGGTGATCGTACCTGCAACCGGTAACGGGTTAACTGTGAGTATTGCGGTAGCAGCAACGGAACCGCAGGCGTTGGTCACAGTATATGACACCATGGTAGTACCCGCGCTCAGCGGATTCACCGCACCGTATGTATTAATTGTGCCGACAGCGAGATTCGTTGAGCTCCACACACCGCCTGGAGTTGCATCACTGAAAGTAGTTGATGTACCTGCACATACAGTGGTCGAACCGGACAACGTACCCGCGTTCGGAGCAGCATTTACAGTTACAACAGCGGTAACAGAACAACCTGCACCCGGCAGTGCGTAAGTAATGCTGGTCGTGCCGTTAGCAACACCTGCTACCGTACCCGTAGTTAAGCCCACCGTAGCGATAGAAGTATTAGCGCTTATCCATGTACCAGAACCTGTAGCATCACTCAGTGTCACAGAGCCTGTCGGACAAACCGGCATATTGCCAGTGATTGGAGAAGTTGCACTGATCACAGTAAGCGTAGTCGTAGAGGTACAAGTGTTAGTCGCAGTGAATGTGATAATTACACTACCAGTGCTGACACCTACTGCTGCACCCGATGCATTAATCGTAGCAGTTGAGGTATTGCTGCTGGTCCATGACACAGTAGGGGTAGTAGCATCCGTCAGGAATGTTGTACTTCCCTGGCACACTGTAGTATTACCCATGATTGGAGCCGGAGCAGAATTTACCGTGATATTATATGTTCTCGAACAACCAGTAGGCGCAGTATAAGTAACTGTAGCCAGACCTGCAGGAGTACCACCGGTAACATTGCCTGAACCGTCAACCGAAATATTTGTGCTTGTTGTGCTCCATGTACCGCCAGATGTAGCATCAGTTAAGGCTACTGTAGCACCAGTACATACAGATGCTGCGCCTGTAACTACAGCTGGGAGCGGAGTAACAGTAAGAATACCGCCAACCGCACAACCGGAAACCGAATAAGAGATCGTTGTGGTTCCTGCCATTACACCGGAAACAATACCAGAGGTATTACCTACCGTTGCGACGCCAGTATTACCGGTTACCCATGTACCGCCGCTGATGTCATCGCTCAGTATAGCAGTACCACCGATACAAACTGCAAGCGTACCATTGATTGCCGGAGGAGCTGCGTAAACATTTACAACAACTGTAGTAGCGCAGCCTGACCCAACCGAATAGGTTATGGTAGCATTACCTGCACTTATTCCGCCAACAACACCTGAAGTAGAACCTACGCTGGCAGCAGCATCAGTTGTGCTCCATGTTCCGCCGACAGGTATATCGCTAAGAGTTGTTGTCCCTCCGATACAAACAGAGGTGCTACCCATAATAGCTGATGGCAGAGAAACCACGTTCACCAGTGCATTCGAATAACAACCATCAGAAAGCGTGTAGCTGATTGTAACGGTTCCGGATGCGCCTGCTGTAGCAGAAACATTGCCAGATCCATCTACCGACGCATTGCCGTTCGATGAACTCCAAACACCACCTGATATATCATCGCTTAACGAAATTGTAGAACCTGCACACGCAATCGTGCTGCCTGAAATGGCATCAGGTGATTGATTGATCGTCACCAAAACAGTTGCAGCACAGCCACCGCCAGTAGTGTAGCTGATGGTAACTGTACCAGCCGACGAGCCAGCAGTAACGACACCCGTAGAACCTACAGTTGCACCTGGAGTACTTGTCCACGCACCGCCGCTCACTGCGTCGGTTAAAGAAGTCGTCATACCTGCGCAAACTGTAGCTAGCCCTGTGATCGCCGTAGGTACAGCGTTCACAGTAACTACTGCTATGGCAGGGCAACCTGATGACAGGCTGTAAGTAACCGTAGCCGTACCAACAGCAGCACCTGTAACATCTCCCGAACCGTCAACTGTAACGTTTGAGCTGGATGTCCATGAACCACCGGTAACGGCGTCACTTAATGTTATTGAACCACCGAGGCATATTGGCATTACACCCGAGATCGCGGCCGGAGCGGCATTAACAGTTATTGTTGCCATAGCCGTGCAGCCTAAACCTGTAGTATAAGTAATTGTAGCTGTACCGATATTTGTTCCCGTTACAACACCTGTTGAACCAACAACAGTTGCATTACTGCTTGTTGTGCTCCAGGTACCACCTGAAGTAGCATCATGTAAAGTAATAGTAGCGAACTGACATACTCCGGTTGCTCCGGTGACAGCCGCTGCAGGATTAACTGTTACCGTAGAGGCAACTGTACAGCCTGCGCCATAAACTGAGTACCTGATCGAAGCTGTACCGCCGGTAATACCGGTCACCACACCGCTAACGGCATCTACAGAGGCAACTGTCGGAGAGACACTGCTCCAGGTACCGCCACCTGTGGCATCAGATAAACCAATGGTTGAGCCAGGGCAAACGGTCGTGCCGCCTGTGATACCCGATGGAAGCGCGTTGATAGATACAACCGTAGTGGTTGTACATCCGTTAGTGCTGACATAGGTTATCGTAGTCGTACCAGGAGTAACAGGAGTAACAGCGCCGGAAGCGTTAATAGTAGCTATTCCGGTACTGCTGCTTGTCCAGGATACCGTAGGAGTAGTAGCGTCCGACAGGAAGGTATTTGTACCGAGACATGCAGTTGTTATTCCCATAATCGCTGAAGGAAGTGCTTTCACGGTAACGTTATAAGTACTATAGCATCCGGTAGGTAACATATAGGTAACTGCAGAAGTGCCTACTGTGTTACCGGTAATAGTAGCAATCGTTCCGCCGTCTGCAACAGTGACACCACTTGTCGCCGTCCATGAGCCACCTGCTACAAAATCAGATAATGAAATTGAAGAGCTCTGGCATACAGACGATGCACCGCCAATTCCAGATGGGCCGGGGTTCACCGTAAATGTAGCTGTCGCGATACAACCAGGGCCTGCGACATAAGTAATGGTGGCAACACCGCTGGCAACCCCTGTCACTGTACCGGATGTGGTAACAGTGGCAACGAGTCCATTGCTGCTAGTCCAGGTGCCGCTACCATCATCACTTAAAGTAGTTGCAACACCTATGCATGCAGACAACGTACCTGCGATCGCAGATGGTGCTGGATTTACATTAATGGTAACTACTCTTGCGCAACCTGAAGGAACGGTATAAGTAATATTTCCTGTGCCGAGCGACACGCCGGTAACCACACCGGATGTGCCAATCACAGAAAGAGTAGCGTCACCGGTACTCCAAGTACCACCACCACTGCCATCAGCCAGGGTGGTTGATCCGCCAACGCACACGTTCAAGTTACCGGTTATCGCCAGTATCGGGCTTACGGTTGCGACAGCGGTAGCAAAACAGCTTCCGCCCGCATCAGCATAAGTGATTCTGGCTGTACCGCCTGCAACGCCTGTCAGCACACCACTTGTAGCGTCTATTGTGGCAACCGCTGTGTTCGCGCTGGTCCAGGTACCGCCTGATGGCATATCGCTGAGTGTAACAGATGATCCTGCGCATACAGTAACACCGGCAAAGGAAGATGGTGTTGCTACAACAGTGACAACTTTGCTTACACCACAACCTGATGCAAGTGTATACGAAATAGTAGTTGTGCCCGCGCCTACCGACGTAACCGTAGTAGAAGAACCGGTAGAACCAACAGTAGCAACCGATGGTGTGCTGCTGCTCCATGAACCGCCGGCTGTACCATCGTTCAGTGAAGTAGTTGAACCGAGGCATATATTGGCAGTACCATTGATAATGCCAGGCAATGCATTCGTTGTTACGTTAGCGGTTGCTTTACAGCCTGTAGGCAACAAGTAAGTAATAATGGCATATCCAGAAGTGGCGCCAGCTGTTACAGTACCATCTGTACCAACAGTAGCATGACTGCTGCTGCTGCTCCACGATCCACCTGGAGTAGCATCAGTCAATGAAATAGACACACCGGAACAGATAGCTACGTTGCCGCCGGTAACCGGCAGTATTGGATTTACCGTAACTATTACGCCAGCTGCGCAGCCTGCAAGTGTATAGGAAATTGTAGTTGTTCCACCTGCTACCCCGGTAATGATACCAGTAGTGCTTGTTCCAGCGGTAGCAACAGAAGGTGTCGAGCTAACCCATGCTCCGCCAGTTGGCGCACCAGTAAGCGTAACCGAAGCGTTTGCGCAAAGCGACAGCGTACCTGAAATAGTAGGCGTCGTATTAACGGTCACTACTGCGGTTGATTTACAACCTGTAGCCAGCAAGTAAGTGATAGTAGCTGTACCGGCAGTAGCACCGGTGATCGTACCATCAGTACCCGCAGTTGCATGAGCATTGCTGCTGCTCCACACACCGCCGCTGATCGCGTCAGTCAGCAGTATGGAAGAACCAGAACATATAGCGGCGGCGCCGAAGATAGGAGCGACAGGATTAACTGTCTCCACCCTGCCTGCAGCACAACCTGTAGAAAGTGTATAAGAAATTGTCGTAGTACCCGCAGCTACACCGCCAACAACACCTGTAGAACTGATCGTTCCATTTGCAGGCGTTGAGCTAACCCACGTGCCGCCTGTTGGCGCACCGGTGAGCGTTGTTGTGCTGTTGATACAAACAGAAGACGAACCGGAAATAGTAGGCGTAGCACTAACAGTCACGACGAGAGTTGACTTACAGCCTGAAGGCAACAGATAAGTCATAACCGCAGTGCCCGCAGCAACACCTGTAACAACACCTGTAGTAGGTACCACAGAGGCCGTACCAGCTGCACTGCTGCTCCAAGCACCACCGATAGTGGCATCGGTCAGCGTTATTGAAGCGCCTGCACATATCTTAGCGGTACCGGATGTTACACCAGCCGAAGTTATCGGGTTCACAGTCATATCATACGTGCTCGAACAACCTGTTGCGAGACGATAGGTTATTGTTGTGTTGCCAGCTGTCAAACCTGTTACTACACGTGTTGTAGACCCGATGCTGGCAACTGTTGTATTGGAACTGCTCCATGTACCGCCTGTGGTTGCATCACTCAATGTAGTGGTCAAACCAACACACACACCAGAAGCACCGGTAATAATTGCAGGTATCGGATTAACAGTTACTATAACAGTTGATTTACATCCGCCGGCATAGGCATAACTGATGGTCGAAGTACCTGCGCTAACACCAGTTACGTTACCAGATGCATCTACCGAGCCATTTGTATTGCTGCTGCTCCATATGCCGCCTGTAGTAGCGTCAGTTAAGCTGGTCATAGCGCCAACACACACTATCCGGTTACCAAGTATTGCCGTTGGAATCGGGTTAACACTTACAATAATTGTAGATGCGCAGGATGTACCCAATTTATAGGATATAACCGCTGTGCCCACAGAAACACCTGTTACAATACCAGTAGAAGCAACCACTGAGGCTGTACCAACCGCATTGCTGCTCCAGGTACCACCTGCTGTAAGATCAGACAGAGAGATCGTAGATCCTACACATACACCAGTTGAACCAGAGATGGCAACCGGCTGCACGTTAACAGTTATCGTGGTTGTTGCGGTATTGCTGCAACCTGCAGTTGTACCGGTTACAGTATAACTATTTACACCAAGTGATGGCGTGAATGCAACACCGTCGGTAACACCGCCAGTCCAGCTATAAGATGCCGCACCTGTGCCGCTTAAAGTGGCCATACTGCCGTTGCATATTGCAACACCGCCACCAGTAGTACCTACTGTCGGAACCGCATTAACGGTAAGCGTTGTTGTTGCCGTATTAGAGCAGCCGCTTGTTGTTCCTGTTACGGTATAGCTGTGAGCGCCAACTGCTGGCGTAAACGAAGATCCATTAACAACACCGCCTGTCCAGCTGTATGAAGTAGCACCAGTACCACTCAAAGTAGCTGTGGTACCAGAACATATTGCAACACCACCACCTGTAGTACCTACGGTTGGGATGGCATTTACAGTAATTGAAGTTGTTGCTGTATTTGAGCAGCCTGAAGTAGTTCCCGTTACAGTGTAGCTATTTACGCCAATTGATGGTGTAAAGGCAACACCGTCGCTGATACCACCGGTCCAGCTATATGATGCTGCGCCAGTACCACTTAAGGTCGCCATAGTACCATTACATATTGCAAGACCACCACCAGTGATACCCACCGTTGGGATTGCATTTACCGTTATTGTTGTTGTAGCTGTATTAGAGCAGCCGCTTGTAGTGCCTGTTACAGTATAGCTGTTAACACCAACTGATGGAGTGAATGCAACACCATCGGTAACACCGCCTGTCCAGCTATATGATGCTGCGCCGGTACCACTCAATGTAGCCATAGTGCCGTTGCATATCGCAACACCACCACCGCTGGTTCCTACAGTTGGGATCGCATTTACAGTAATTGTTGCTGTTGCTGTGTTAGAACAGCCAGCTGTCGTACCAGTCACTGTATAGCTATTTACGCCGAGCGATGGTGTGAAAGCAACACCGTCTGTAATTCCGCCAGTCCAGCTATATGAACTTGCTCCGGTGCCACTCAAAGTAGCCGTAGAACCATCACATATTGCACCGCCGCCGGTAGAACCCACGGTTGGGATAGCGTTGACGGTAATTGTTGTTGTGGCTGTATTAGAACAACCGCTTGTAGTTCCTGTTACCGTATAACTGTTAATACCAACTGATGGAGTAAACGGAGAACCGTCTGTAACCCCGCCAGTCCAGCTATAAGATGCCGCACCAGTGCCACTTAACGTAGCCATAGTGCCGTCGCATATTGCGATATTACCACCAGTAATGCCTACCGTAACGGTTGCATTTACTGTAATTGTTGTTACGGCAGTATTAGAACAGCCTGCGGTAGTGCCCGTCACAGTATAGCTATTTACACCAAGTGATGGTGTAAATGCAATACCATCGGTAACACCGCCGGTCCAGCTATATGATGCTGCGCCAGTGCCGCTTAATGTAGCCATTGCACCATTACATATTGCAACACCACCGCCGGTAGTACCGACGGTCGGGATTGCATTTACGGTAAGGGCTGTCGTCGCTGTATTCATACAGCCATGTGCGTCCGTACCAGTAACGGTATAGTTGTCAACACCGAGTGCCGGAGTAAACGCAACCGCATTGGTTACGCCTCCTGTCCAGCTATAAGAAGTTGCACCGGTACCGCTGAGGGTAGCCATAGTACCATTACATATTGCAACACCGCCGCCAGTAGTACCTACAGTTGGAAGTGCGTTAACAGTCACAGTAACTGTAGCGCTGCTGGTACAGCCCGCGTTTGTAGAAGTGATCGTATAAGTTGTGTTACCAGAAGGCAATGCATTAACAGTGCTGGTAGCAGAACCTGTATAAGGCGAACCTGTACCTGGTGTAGTGTACAAGCCAGATGCCGGAGCCCATGTAATAGAACCAGAACCAGGCACGCTGTAAGTAATTACCAGAGACCAGTTGTTGATCCTTGAGCTGCCCGAGGAACCTGTAAAATAACCTAATAGATTCCACACGCCGTTCGGATTTCCCGCAGGGAATAAAGCAGGGAAACCTGTGGTAACCGTAGCTGAATAGCTAGGGAATCCAATTAAAGTACCCTGATCAGGTTTGAACGAACCTGTATACGGCGGTGTGCCAGTACTGATAGCTGTTGAAGAACCAGAATTGATATTCGTGTTCACATAACCAAGTGTGCTAGCTACCACCGAAGTCTTGTTTACGAGGTTCATGATCGAATTGTTCGGGCCTTGCAGGTTGACATCATTAGTATTATCACTCCCCGAGCCAATTTCACTTATGTTAAAGATAGCACCAACGCTCAAAATAGTAGCGCCCGCCGGGATACCTGTGACGTTTACAGAAGACACTCCCTGTGCCGTTGGCGTAAAGCCGTATGGGTTATTGTTAGAGAAAACAACAGTAACAGGGACATCGCCGCCGGTTGCGGTAAGCAATGCATCAGGACCGCTGGCGCAAACTGCCGCAGGGGTCACATTAATAGTAGTTGGGGTGTTGTTCACCAGTGCGTTCACAGTAGCTGAATTGCTGCAGGTACCATTGCTATAAGTATAGCGGATCACAGATGACCCGCTAACCAGGCCGGTTAGATTAGCCGTAGCGCCCGTACCTGTAGAGCCTACCGTAGCTACAAAAGCATTAACACTACTCCAGGTACCACCTGCAGTTGCATCACTTAATGTAGAAGTAGACGATGAGCTTAAACAAAGGTTTGTATTACCGGCAATTGGCGACACAGATGGTATTGCATTTACAGTAACCACCGTAGTGCTCATTCCAGAACAAACGCCACTGATCAATGTATAAGTGATTGTAGCTGTTCCGCCGGCTGCGGCCACTCCCGTAACAACACCGGTAGCAGAGCCTACACTTGCAATGGTAGGATCACTGCTGGTCCATGCACCACCACCAGTTGCATCACTGAGCGTAGTAGTAGCTCCGTTACCGCATATAGGTGTAGTGCCACCGCTGATCGGGCTAACTGCCAGTACCGAGCTTACATTCACTGTCACAGTGTTGGAACTTGTACAAGCACCGTTGGTTGCTGTTGCCGTGTACGTTGTAGTAGAGGTAGGTAAAGCATAAACAGTACCTGTTATTGAACCAGTGTAAGGATCCGAACTTAGATCTGAATACAACGGAGCTCCTGTTGGCGCCCATGTGATGTTTGCCGGTGCAGAATACGTGATGTTTATCGTATAGGAACTAAGGTTACCAACACTTGTAAATGTGGTAGGATTCTCCGCTATCAGCGTCCATGTGCCCGTGCCGGAAACTCCGGTAAACAGGTCGCTCCAATTTGAAGTAGTCGAGACAATAGAAGTACCCGACACAGATCCTACGCCCGCAGGAACAAATGCATCAGCAGCGTAAGTGCCTGTAGTCGTCGTACTGTTCATTGTTGCTGATCCTGTAGAGCTTACAACCAGGTTGGTAAATGCGCCTATCGTGGCCGGACCTTCCTGGTTAACCAGGTTGATGATCTGCCCATTAGGCGATTTCAGGTTAAAGATGAAATCGGACTGGAATATAGAATTGAAATTCAAGCTAACAGATGCACCAAGCACTGTTGCCCCAGCAGGAACAGTTATGGTTAGTGGTGTATTAACCGCAACACGGCTTGAATTAACAGGAACGCTTATAGTACCGGTAGTATTGGTTGCTACAATCGGATAAATAGCCGATGCCGACAACATATCAGGAACCGTCGCGCTTGGGCAAAGGCTGGCTGATACGGGAGACATAGTCACCGCCTGCGTCTGGGTAGCTACGTTTACCGTAGTTGTAGTCGAATTGCTACACGTACCGTTATTGTATGTATAAGAGATCAAGGCAGTTCCCGCGGTTAAACCAGTCACCACACCACTTGAAGAACCGACCGTTGCGATCGTAGTGTTTGCGCTGGTCCATTTACCCGGAGTTGTCGCATCACTAAGCGTTGTAGTCGGTGAAGTAAGACAAATGCTGGTGTTACCGGTGATGCCAGATACAACGGGCAAAGAATTCACAGTAACAACTGTAGACGTTGTACCTGAACAACCACCAGCGTCTGAATATGCATACGTGATGTTAACAGTACCGACACCTGTAGCGTTCAGTATTCCGCTGGTTGAGCCTATTGTAGCAACAGTGCCATCAGAGCTGCTCCAGGTACCACCGGTAGTAGGATCAGTTAAGGTAGTAGTAGCGCCAAGGCAGGTATTTGTATTTCCTGCGATAGCTGGTAATGTCAGCACAGAGTTCAGATTAACTGTGGCTACCGAGCTTGTCGCGCACGACCCGTTAGTAGCCGTTGCAGCAAATGTATATGTACCATTAACCGTTGGCTGGGCATATACGTTATAAGTTGCTGCACCTGCATAAGATGCACCACCTGTGCCCGCTGATGTAGTATAAAGATTAGTAACAGGCGACCAAGTAACACTATTTGTGCTTGTGTAGGTTATGGCTATTGACCATGATTTGATCACGGCCGTGTTAGCTACTCCACCTGAGGAGAAATTAGTGCGCCCGATAAGCGTCCAGTTTCCATTTGGATTAGCAGCTTTAAGCGGAGCCCATGAGGTCGTCGTAACTGTATAAGTAGCAAGGTTAGAAGCAAGAGTGCTGCCAACAGCAGCCGCATTCGCTGCCCATACTCCAGGCCAGCCTGGGAAACCATTCGCATTTGGGATAGGGGTAGTGGCAGACGACGAGATAACAGTATTGTTAAAGTCAACTGTCCTGTTACTGGAACCTGAACTATACAGGTTGATCACGTCTGATCCATTATCTTTTAAGTTAAAATCCATATCTCCGTCAAAAGGCTCACTCACATTTAATGTTACGGATATATCGGAAATAACTGCGCCCGCAGGAATACCGCTGATATTAACTGTTGAAGTATAACCTGCGGTCACTGTATTAATAGTAATCCCCACCAGACCTGAACTTGCAATGTACGTAGCTGATACGGTAGGCACTGATGCCGATAACAGGGCAGCAGGGCTTGACGGACAAAGGCTGGCAGTAGATGGAGACAAAGTTATTGCTGATGGCGAAGTGGACACATTCACGGTAGTTGTAACAGCGTTGGTGCACGTACCATTATTGTATGTATATGTAATAGCGGAACGCCCTTCATTCACTCCCGTTACTGTACCAGAAACCGGGTCAATAGTTGCAGAAAGAGGATTGCCGCTGCTCCACACATAAGTCCCGCCTGTAGTAGGATCACTCAATACAGAGGTAGGACTGCCGCCTAAGCAAAGACTTGTAGTACCCGTGATTGGTGACACAACAGGAAGGGCGTTAACGGTAACAGTTGCGGTAACCGAACCAGTACAAGCACCGCTGATACGTGAATAAGTTATCAGCGCAGTGCCCGCAGTAACGCCGGTAACTACTCCTGTAGAACCAACCACCGTAGCATTTGATGAACTGGTTGTCCATGTCCCGCCGGTAACACCGTCAGCCAATCCGAGAGTAGACGCGTTAACGCACTCAGCAAACGATGAAGCCGAAATAGCAGGAACGTAAAGAGAAGGAGCGGTATTTACTGTAGAAACTACAGTGGTAGTGCTTGTACAGCCGCCAACGTTTGCTGTTACAGTATAAGTACCAGAAGTAGTTGGTTGGGCATATACTGTGCTTAAGTTAGTACCGGTATAAGATGTAGTGGCACCTGAATTGGTATACAGACCCGTAGCAGGAGCCCAGGTAACTGCCGGAGGATAAGCGTACGTTATAGTCATGCTCCAACTGTTAATACCACCTTCCGTTGCCGAAAAAGTATTGTCAGCGATCAGCGTCCAAGCACCATATGCACTTGATCCTGCTGCTCCGCTGCCAAGTAAGCCTACCAGGGTCGTCTGGTTGGATTTGTCGGTAGTAGGCGTTATCGCGCTTGGCTGACCAGATGCAAATGCCCAGATGTAGTTGTTACCCGGAGTCATATAAGTACCCGTCGGCTCAGCAACAGTGCCATTTGAGCTCATTACAATATTATTGAACGACACTCCAGCGGATGAACTACCAGCTCCGTTATCTATGTTGACAACGTTGTTTGAAGGCGCCTTAAGATTAAAAGAAAAGTCGCTTTGCTGACCAGAAGGTGTTACTGACGCATTAACCGTAACTGTAACCCCAACTATTGTGGCTGTTGCGGGTATTGCTCCGACAGGAATATTTATCACCTGCTCAAATGCCGTGTTTTTGGCGTTGATCGTTAGCGGACTGCCCGTGTAAGAAGCTGTGTAAGTAGCAATGGTAGAATCACCCGATGCAGAAACTGCAATAGCAGCAGGACTACCCGATGAACAAATACTGATTATAGAAGGAGAAACAACAGGTGCTGCAGGTGTTGGGCTAACCGTGACAGTAGCTGTTGTAGTAGATGTGTTGCATATATTCGTGAGTGTGTAGGTAATTAATGAAGTACCATACGAAACACCGGTAACCACGCCGGTAGCAGCATTGATTGTGGCTACCGCTGGAGTGCCGCTCTGCCAGGTACCGCCTGGATTAGTGCTGGAAAGTGTAGCTGTGCCAGTGGCGCTGCATATCAGTGCGTTGCTTACTGTACCCGCCGTAATAGGCAATACATTTATGGTAACACTGCCGGTTGCCGTATTCGTACAACCCGAGGAAGCAGATATTGTTGCAGTATAAACGGTTGCTATTGTAGGACTAACTGTAGTGCTGCCGTTGCCGCTGATATCCAATGAGATTGTTGCACCGCCTGGGATAAGTGTCAAAGTAGCAAACGGTGAATCGCCGCTGGTAGCAGAAATGGTAGCGCTTGCACCAGAGCATATGCTGGTAGAGCCGGAAATAGTTGCCGTTGGCAATGCCAAAGGAGTATTTGCGACAGCCGTACCATTCATATTTGTGCTGCAGCCGGTAGCTGTATAAGTACCAACAGCTGAGTAAGTACCAGTTGTCTGTGGGCCAAAAGATATTGCAGAACCTGTGCCTGCAACCGGGCTGCCTACTGGTGTAGCGCCAAGATATAACTGGTAGGTTGCGCCTGTCTGTGAACCAGATAAGCCAACGGCAACACCTGATGTACCAGTGCAGTAATCACCACCGCCGGTCATTGTCTTGGCAAGTGGCGTTGGGTTAACAGTTACGGTAGTGCTGCCGGTTACACTAACCGATGAACAACCTACTGTATTGATACTTATAAGGTTAACAGTAGTAGGAGCAGTAACAGAGCCAATGCTTACTGTCTGGCTACCTGTAGCATCCAGAACTGCAGTCATTGTAGAACCACCGCCAATATTGTAAGATACAGTACCGGTAGGGTTACCTGTGAATACCACAGCACCGTTGCTGCCATTACATACACCCGCAGTAAGCGGAGCCACGCTTGCATAGCAAGACGGAGCAAACATTAAGCCCCTGAATGGAGTAGAAGTAGTTGTAGTAGCTACAGTAGTCACGGTAGTCACCGTAGTGCCGGCATCCTGGAAGCCTATTATGTTCGTAGCGCTGCTAGTAGTAGCATATATCTTAGGGCTGGTTGGTGTAGAGAAGTCAACAGCAATACCGCTAACAGGTATAGAGTTAACAACACCTGATGTAGTATAACCTGAAGCCAGGCTGAAAGCACCCGTCGTTCCGGCCCTTGTGAATTTCAAAGTACCTGATGTACCTGAGGCAACATACATTGTATGTCCGTCAGGGCTTACAGCAAATGCTTCCGGTCCGTTGGCAGAAGCATCTGCCGCCAGAAGTGTAAATGACTGACTGGTAACTGTCGATGTACCAACGCTACCCATCTGGCTAACACCCTGATAAGGAGATGAACCTGAGGACACATAAGTATTACCGTTGAATATTTCCATGAAACGGTTGTTCACACTTGAACTTTCAAGCGTAGTACTGTTGTTCATATATACAACACCAACTGTTTTAGCAGTACCGAAATAGTTAGTTCCAGAAGCAGTACCGCCACGCATGTTATTTGTGCCAAATACGGTAGTCTCGTATGGGAACAATATATTACCTAAGGCGTCAACAGTAGCAATATTCCTCGGATTGGAAGTAGCTGCAACGCCAGCCGTCGTGGCGGCAACATCGTAACCTGCCAAAACGAGGCGATCTCTTTCTGCAGACAATGACATAAAGCCTTCAGCCGTAGCCGTGCCGCTTACGGTCAACTGAGAACCGGTTACCGTAGATGGTATCGATAAAGTAGAAACTATAGAAGCAGAAGCAACAGGAGCATATTCAATCAGTGCTACAGGAGTGGCAGCACTGCTGTTTCCCTGTGGCTGCTCTACTACAAGGTTACCTGGCGTAAAGAACGTTGCTTTCACAGTAACATTATAAGTCACTGTTGCACTACCGCAATTTACAACTGTATAAGAAATGGTGGTTGTACCAGCAGCAACGCCAGTTACAACACCCGTAGAACCAATAACTGTAGCAGCAGAAGTATTGGAGCTCGTCCAGTTACCACCTGTTACTGCATCACTTAATGTTATGCTTTCTGTGCGAACTACCTGCGTTGGGCCGGTGATCGTACCTGCGTTAGCTGTTGGACTAACTGTTACCACCGTAGTAACCGATGTTTGGCAACCTAGTCCGTTAGTTACTGTGTAAGATATAGTCGCTGTTGTACCTGCATTCACACCCGTTACATTACCCGATCCGTCAACCGACGCATTTGATGAAGTGGTGCTCCACGCGCCGCTTCCGGTCGCGTCAGTAAGGAGTAAAGAAGCCGTAGCGCATATAGCACCCGTGCCTGAAATAGGAGAAACGGCAGGGCCTGCATTTACTGTTTCAACCGCAGTTGTAATACAACCGGCGGCAGAAGTAAAGGTGATATTCGCTGTACCAGCAGATACGCCGGTTACAACACCAGTTCCTGAAGCAACAGTAGCAAAAGAAATATCAGTTGTGCTCCATGTACCGGAGAAATCATCGGTAACAGTAGCGGTTCCGCCTGCACATACAGTTAAGCTACCGGAGATCGCATCTGGTATCGGATTAACCGTTACCGCAAAACTGCCGCTAACCGTAGTTGGTGAGCCGGCGCCCAAAGGCTGTGCACTGGTTAATGTATATGTAGTAACGCCAATTGGTAATGTAGGTGTGAGTGTAGCCGTTCCAATACCACCAGAACCGCTCACGGTAACTGTATAAGTAGAAGTACCGTCTCCGTAAACAACAGATCCACCGCCATTAGATTGGATAACGATTGAAGAAGGAAGACCATTACAAGAATTCTCGCCAGTGCCAACGAAATTAGCAAATGGCACATCTGTCACCGTTAATACGGAAGTGATACTGCCGGTAGGCGATGAGTTGGTACAGCTAAATGCTGAAGTTGCGCTCGTTACCTGGTATGTATAGCTGCCTGCGCTTGGTGGAAGAGCACTAACTGTAGCAGTACCGCCAGCGCCTATTGTTATAGTGGTGCTTGTTGGAGCGCCGCCGCTTGACCACTGATAAGTAATTACATCGCCTGAATTGCCGGTAAACGTCAATACCTGGGCGCTTCCTGTACCTAAGGCAGCAGTTGCCGGAGATACCGTTGGAGCTGGAATTGGATTAACAGACACAATGGCACTACCGGAGAGTGGTGCCGAAGAACAAGCAGTAGTTGATATACTGAGCAGGTTAACTGTTGTTGTTATTGTAATCCCTGTAAGCGTAACTGTATTGCTGCCTGTTGCATCAAGCGTAATGGTTTGCGTAGATCCACCGTTCACATTATAAGAAACAACACCGGTTGGGTTACCTGTGATAACAACCGAGCTGTTACCGCTGCCGCACAAAGAAGCGGTAGTAGCGGTAGCACTTGCAAAGCAAGAAGGAGCAAACATCAAACCCCTGAATGGTGTGGAAGTAGTTGTAGTTGCTACGGTAGTAACGGTAGTTACTGTAGTACCGGCATCCTGGAAGCCTATAATATTAGTAGCACTTGTAGTAGTGGCATATATCTTGGGGCTGCTTGGTGTCGAGAAGTCAACCGCGATACCGCTAACAGGTATAGAGTTAACAACACCTGATGTAGTATAACCCGAAGCCAGGCTGAAAGCACCTGTTGTTCCAGCCCTTGTGAATTTTAAAGTACCTGATGTACCTGAGGCAACATACATTGTATGTCCGTCAGGGCTGACAGCAAATGCTTCCGGTCCGTTGGCAGAAGCATCTGCCGCCAGAAGTGTAAATGACTGACCGGTAACTGTGGATGTACCAACGCTACCCATCTGGTTAACACCCTGATAAGGAGATGAACCTGAGGAGACATAAGTATTACCGTTGAATATTTCCATGAAACGGTTGTTTACACTTGAACTTTCAAGCGTAGTACTATTGTTCATATATACAACACCAACTGTTTTACCAGTACCGAAATAGTTAGTTCCTGATGCCGTACCGCCACGCATGTTGTTTGCGCCAAACACCGTAGTCTCGTATGGGAACAGGATGTTACCATAGCCGTCTACAGTTGCAATGTTCCTTGGATTGCTGGTACCGGCAACCGACAGTGTACCACCGCTAACATCGTAACCCGCTAAAACAAGACGGTCCCTTTCAGCAGAAAGAGACATAAAGCCTTCGGCAGTAGCCGTTCCGCTCACGGTCAACTGAGCACCGGTAACCGTAGAAGGTATAGACAATGTAGAAACAATAGAAGCCGACGCAACAGGAGCGTATTCAATGAGCAATACAGGGGCAGCAGCGCTGCTGTTTCCCTGTGGCTGCTCTACTACCAGGTTACCTGGTGTAAAATAAGTGGCTTTCACTGTCACATTATAAGTAGCCGTTGCAGTACCACAAACCGAAATCGTATAGGAAATTGTCGTGGTGCCGGGAGCCACCGCGGTAACAACACCTGTAGCGCCTGCAACGGTAGCAGCAGAGGTGTTGGAGCTGGTCCAGTTACCGCCTGCTATTGCATCACTTAACGTTATACTTGATGTGCCTGCAACTACTGTCGGCCCGGTGATTGTACCGGCACTGGCTGCTGGATTAACGGTCACGCTTTGTGTTGCCGCACTCTTACAACCATTGACATCAGTAACAGTATAAGATATAATAGTTGTTCCTGCGGTTGCACCGGTCACATTACCAGAACCATCCACAGAAGCGTTGCCGGAAACAGTGCTGCTCCATGTGCCGCTTCCCGTGGCATCTGATAATGAAATTGTACTGCCTAAGCAAACACTTGACGCGCCGGAAATACTACCTGCGGAAGGCAAAGCATTTACAGTTTCAACGGCGGTAATGATACAGCCTGCTGCAGATGTAAACGTGATATTGGCAGTACCAACGGACGCGCCCGTTACGGAACCGCTACCCGAGCCAATAGTAACAGTGCCGCTTCCTGCAGAAGAACTCCACGTACCAGCAAAACCATCAGTAAGCGTAGTGGAGCTGCCAAGGCATACAGCCAATGTACCGTTTATTGAACTAGGTGTAGGATTAACTGTTACTGCATAGCTGCCGCTGACCGTAGTAGGCGAGCCGGCACCCAAAGGAGTAACACTGGTTAATGTATAAGTAGTAACGCCGGCAACTGATGTTGACGGAGTAATTGTTTGGGTACCTGTGCCGCCCGATCCGGAAAGTGTTACCGTATAACTGGAAACTCCATCTCCGTAAACCACAGTGCCACCACCGTTACCTTGAATAACAACAGGAGCCGGAGTGGCACCCTGGCAAACAGCTTGACTTGCGCCCACAAAATTGGCAAAAGGAACATCGGTCACAGTTAATATTGATTTGATACTACCGGCAGGAGGTGAATAAGTACACGATAAAGATGAAGTATTCATGGTTACCATGTAGGTATAGCTCCCGGCGCTGGTTGGAGTAACGCTAACAACAGAAGTGCCCCCAGCACCAATTGTTGTTGTAGCAGGCCCTCCGCCCGTCCACGTATAAGTAATCTGATCACCCGGATTGCCACCAAAAGTTAATGCTTGGGTGGCGAACGTATTAACAGCAGCCGTTGGAGGACTTAACGTCGGTGTTGCAGGTGCGGGATTGATGGTAACAGTTGCCGACTGATTAACTACGTGAGAAATACTGTTATCCCCGGTTACCGTTCCAATTGTGAAAGTAACACTTGAACTTGTAGCACCTGCATCATATGAATACGAACCGGTAGTAAAAGTGTAAGGTGAAGTACTGGCGGCTGTTCCATTAACACTAAATGTCATTGTCGCCCCGGGGCTGCCCTGAAAATTTGCAACAGCATGTCCACCAGAACAAACCGGAGGAGCTGAGGTAATCGAAGCAGTAAATGGTGCAAATGATACTCCGCGGAATACTTCATTTGTACCAGCAGTCGCAACAGTTGTAATCGTATAAGTCCCAGAACCACCGTCCACTATCTTCTTTAGAAAATTTGAGCTAGCTTCTGTTGTCGTTGCGTAAATTACGGGGTACGTTCCCGAAAAATCAACCGCTAATCCTTGGCAGCCTTGTGTAGTTCCGTCAGGCTGAATAAGATAAGCAAGTGACCAGCTACCCGAATAAGTCCATTTTTGAATTCCACCAGTACCAGTTATACTCGCATCAGCCACGTAGCATATGGTGCCCCCGGCATTGAACCAGAAATTATAAGAAGATGCGGAACCTCCTGCATTAACGAAACTTGTAGATGTAGTTGAAGAAACTGTAGGCAACCCCGATCCAACTTTGTAAACACCACGGGTAGTCCCTGAACCAGTACCAAAATAAAGCTGTCCGTTGAAAACACCCGTCGTCCTAGTATTGGTTACAGTAGTTGACACAACCGTAGAAGTAGTTACAGCCGAAGCAGAAGTATTACCGGCATGCGGTATAAATATTATTCCAGTAACGGCACCGGCCATCCAATAACGGCTACCATCATCGGAAGCAATACCTCTAAAGTTATTTCCCAAAAAGCCTGCGGCTGGGGTAAATACTGTACTCGACATATTCTGAAGCCCGTCGGTCCTCGTAATTACCCTGTCAATTGCCGCGCTGGCGACACTCGCAGTCCCCGGATTAGCATCATAGCCTGGCAAGACAAGATAACGCCCGTTTGCGGAACGTGTCATGTTCCCGTCCGAACCCGCGGTACCACTTTCTACAGCTCTGTTTACGGTTCCGGTAACCGTGGGTACCATAACACTGACACCTGCAGTTCCCGATGTAGTATATTCATCTAGAAATATAGGTGCACCGTTACCACTTAAAGCGGCAGATCCATCACCAACTCTTTCAACAACAATTCTTCCGACTGTAAACTGTGCAGTTGCCGTCTCGGCAATCAGGAACAATGACGCGAAAATACTGGCGCAGGCAAGTGATTTCGCAAATTTGGTGTGTAGTGCTCGTAACATAAATCGGGGGATTTTTTTAGACCGCAAATATGCCCACGAAATGTTACCAAACCAAGGCTCCTATGTTATGCAACTATGAACAAATCGTTACGAAAAAATGCACAAGTCGCTTGTTGTTAATGCGTTGCAAATGAGCCATGGGCAATGTTATCAAAACATTAAGCTATCGAAACCTTATTGTTATTTGTGAAGAAAAATTTGGTTTGTATTCGTAAAGTTATCCGGCATTTACATAAAATGCTTGCCGATAATGGGATGGTAAAAATTCTAAAGCTTAAAAAAAATTGACAGCAAAGGCTACAAAATTTAAGTGCTATGTCTATAAAATTGGCCGCCGATCTTCGTGGAATTTCGTGTTGTTTTCAGGGGTAAAAAAACGTAACTGATCGTTTTTGAAACTATCAAAATGCCGCAAATCAAAAAGGAGCAGGCCACATAAATAGCCCACTCCTTTTTAAAAATTTATTCAACAAAATTATCGCCCGATAACAAAATGAAGAACGATATTTTCATTCGCGGAACGGATGTTCACCAGGTACGTGCCATTAGCAAGATCGCCATTGAGTGATACCGGCACATCAATATTCCCACTGAACGCCTTTATTATATTTGAGTACACCACCTGCCCAAGCATATCCGTAATTTCCACTGATACATCTTCATCACTTTTTGCAGCCAGGGTCCCCTTGATCGTGAACAATCCTTTGTTCGGATTGGGCATCAGCCTCACATTACTGCTGCCAAGAGCCACTTGCTGCAGACCCTCATACAGAACAGTGATCTTCACAGAGTTGAAAGATGCATATCCGCAAGGCCTTGCACTTACTACCACGCAGGTAACAGAATCGTTATTCGAAAAATCTGAAGCGACAAAAATTTCATTCGTAGCGCCGGACATGAGCGTGGTATTTACAAACCACTGGTAGCTGATCACTGGCCCGCCATTACTTACCACCGCTCTGAAGGTATCCGCCTGCAGTGGCCCCACCGCATTGCCCGGTGTAGCCAGTATCTCCACGATCGGCACATAGGAGGTGTCCACACGCATTACAATGTGATTGCTTGCAACGGTGTCAGTCGCCACACACTGTTGGTTGCTCACCAGTTGGCAATACACATTGTCATTGAGGCTGGGGATGTAACCATAGGTCGCTCCCGTACCCACCTGTGTTCCATTTACAGACCACAGATATACAGGAGCAGTACCTCCATTCTCAACCGCTGCGGCAAATAATGCAAACGAACCCTGGCATACTGTATCTCCGGGTGCCACTGAAATATGTACAGAGCTTGTATCCGTTGTAATCACTGTCATGGTCACTGCGTCTGCCGCCGTCGCAGGTACGGCGCAAATAGCATTGCTGGTAATGATGGCGCTGATCACATCTCCATTTCCGGGAGCGTAGCTATATGTGCTGTTTGTCGCACCCGTGATCGCAGCACTATTCAATGACCACTGATAAGCCGGAGTCGCACCGCCGTTGGTCGGCGCTGCGGTAAAGAGGACCGATGTGCCCGAGCATACTGTATCACCAGGCGCCGCCGATATGCTCACCGATGGCACAACCACAGCATTCACGGTTACAACCGTAGTCACTACGCAACCGGTCGACAACATATATGTTATTGTTGCGGTTCCGGCGGTAACGCCACCTACCATTCCGGATATGCTGCCGATCGTTGCATTACTATTGCTGCTGCTCCATGTACCCTCGCCCGCATCGCTGAGGCTTGTAGTAACTCCGGCGCAAACATTCGCAGTTCCTGAAATTGGGTTCGGTAACGGATTAACAACTACCGCATCTGTCTGGTAGCAGCCACCGGCCGTATAGGTAATTGTAGTTTCGCCCATGGCGATACCTGCCACAACACCCGATGTACCCACGGTACCATCGGCGGTGGTACTGCTGCTCCATGTTCCACCTGGTGTCAGATCGCTCAGAGTGGTGGTCGATCCAACACACACTTGCGCAACTCCTGTTATAGATAATGGCAGTGGGTTAACCGTAACATTAGCCGTAACATAACATCCGGTAGTAAACAATGTATAGGTAACCTTTGCTGTTCCAACATTTACCCCTGTAACGACTCCGGTTGTTCCGCTCACACTTACATTCTCAGTGCTGCTCCAGTTGCCGCCGGTCACATCATCGCTAAGCGTTATGGTTGCATCCTGGCATACTACGGTTGGCCCGGTGATCACATCCGGCAACCCGTTAACGGTTACCGTAGCGAAAACGCTGCCGCCCGCATCAAAAGTAAATGTAATAAGTGCGGTGCCTGCAGAGAGGCCGCTAACGACGCCGGTCGACAAACCAACAGAAACATTAGAACTGCCGCTGGCCCAGGTACCGGCACCCGCATCACTCAGTGTAGTTGATGAGGATACACATACATTCATCACACCGGTAATTGCCGGAGGAGTTGCATTAACGGTAATTATAATCGTTGTAGCGCACCCTGTAGGCAAACTGTATGTAACAAGTCCGGTGCCGGTGGCAAGGCCTGTAACAAGGCCCGTGGAGCCGACCGAAACATCGCCGCTCGCACTCCAGGTGCCGCCGCCGGCATCGCTCAACGATGTGGTGTAACCCACCGACACTGTGGCAGTGCCGAGAATAGATGATGGTAATGCATTAACTGTTACCGCCTGCACGGTATAACATCCCGTAACTGGCAATGTGTAGGTAATAATTGTGGTGCCTGGTACCAACCCTGCTACCAGCCCGGAAATCAGGTCAACCGTCGCGTTGGTCGGGTTGCTGCTGGTCCAGGCTCCTTCGCCCGCATCACTCAAGCTGGTTGTTGCGTTGACACACACATTGTCTGTACCTAGTATCGCAGTCGGAGTCGGGTTAACGAAAATTGACTTGGTTGCATAACAACCGGTACCCAGTGTATAAGTTACCGTAGCGCTACCGCTACCCACTCCGGTCACATTACCTGAGCCATCTATAGATACATTTGAAAAACCACTGCTCCATGCACCGGAGCCAGCATCGCTGAGGGTGATGATCGCACCCAGGCAAACCGTGCCGCTGCCTGATATAGCCGATGGTAATGGATTAACGGTAACTGTTGCTTTCGTAATACATCCGGTTGGCAACGTATAGGTAATCGCTGCGGTAGTTCCGCCGTTAACCCCGCTGACAACACCCGACCCGTCTACGGTTGCATTCGGACTGGCACCATTCCACCATGTACCACCGCCTGCATCTGTAAGCTGAGTTGTTAGACCCTGGCATACGGTAAGCGTACCGGTAATGTTACCGGGCAACGGGTTGACCGTAACCACCGCTGTTGTTTTACAGCTATTTAGATCCGTAAATGTGATAGTTGTTGTTGTATTGCCCACAAGGCCGTTTACCAACCCTGAACCCGAAACAGAGCCATTGCCCGGATTGCTGCTGGTCCATGTGCCGCCAACCGCATCTGTAAGTTGGGTAACCAATCCCTGGCACACCGTAAGCATACCGGAGATAGCAGCCGGACTCGCATTAACTGTTACAATAGCTGTTGTTGAGCAGCCCGCCAGCGATGTGTACGTGACCGTAGCCGTTGTACCGCCGGTCACACCGTTTACTAAACCGGTACCCGAAACTGTAGCGTTACCAACGTTGCCACTTAACCAGGTTCCACCGCCCGCATCGGTCAATTGTGTTGCTGCCCCCTGGCAAACAGTTAGTGTGCCGGTGATCGCCCCTGGCAGCGCATTAACAGTTACCACAGCTGAAGTGGAACAACCGGTAGAAAGTGTATAGGTGATACTGGAAGTGGTCCCGCCAACCAGGCCATTAACCAAACCAGATCCGGATATGGTGGCATTACTAATACTACCGCTTACCCACGACCCGCCACCGGCATCCGAGAGCTGGGTTGTTTGGCCCTGGCATACAGAAAGGGTACCATTTATACTTCCGGGATTGGGATTAACTGTTACGATCGCGATGGCGGAGCAGCCACCCGGAGTTGTATAGGTTACCGCTCCGGTGCCAGAGGTCACACCGGCTGTTACATTTCCTGAGCCGTCTGTGGTTATAGCTCCGCTACTTGCCCAGGTGCCACCTCCTATATTACTGCTCAGCGCCGTGGTCAGATTTACACATACACTCAGATTGCCCAATATAGCAGGCAGTGGATTTACGGTAACTGTAGCAGTATTATTACTTGCGCAGAAGCCGTTAGTCGCAGAAGCGGTATAGGTGACTACCCCCGCAGCAGGCAACGCATAAACAGTATCCGTTTGTGTACCCGCAGTGTAAGCGGTACCTGCACCAGAATTAGTATAAAGGCCGGATACAGACGCCCATGTTGCAGCAACAGGAGTAGTATAGTCCACTCTTATGGTGTAGCCCAGCAGCGTTGCATTATTAGTAGTGAATGTAGTCGTGTTATAGGCAATAAGTGTCCACGTTCCGCTAGGCACGGTAAACAATGTATCCCAGATATCTGTGTTTGCCGTAAAGCCAGAGACAGGGATAGCCCCACTCGTGGTATCCGCTTCAAAAGAGTTGGTGAACGGCGCTGAAGACGCGGAAAGCGTTAAAGTGCCAACCGAGCTTACAGTGGTATTGGTGAAATAGCTGAAAACGTTGGAAGGGCCTTTTTTGTTGATCAGATTAATTATTTTACCATTAGGCGCCTGAAGGTTAAACTGATAATCAGATAAAAATAAAGAGCTGAAGTTAAGTGTCACGGCCACATCGGTGATGATAGCATTAGGCGGTAAGGAGACAGTAAGCGAGGTGTCTTCCACATCGTGGCTTGCATTTACTGTTTTAGACATCGTCCCGGTTGTCGCAATAAAAGTACCTGGCTGGGTGCCGGACGCAACAAGCATATCGGTTGGCCCGCTGGCACACAAAGAAGACGAAGAAGGAGACACAGAGATAGCAGATGGAGCATACAATACATTTAAAGTTGTAGTGACATTGTTAGTACAACCGCCCGTATACGTATAAGTTATCACTGCGCTTCCCGGCAACACAGCCGTAACATTGCCGGACGTGCCAATCGTGGCCACCGTGGTATTTCCGCTGCTCCAGGTACCGCCGGTCGTAACGTCGCTGAGCGATGAAACTGTAGAAAAACCGCTTAAACATATATTGGTGTTACCCCCTATTGCGCCAACTGTTGGCAGCGCATTTACGGAAACCGTTTTCGTGGTTGTACCCTGGCAAAGGCCGCTGGTATAAGTATATGTAACAACAGCAGTTGTTGCACCAGTAACGCCGGTAACTGTTCCGGTTGATGCGCCAACGATAACATTACTGCTCGTGCTGCTCCAGACGCCGCCGCTTACAGAATCGGTGAGTGTTATCACCGAACCAACGCAGACGTTGGACAAACCAGAGATCAACGGAACATAAAGCGACGTATTGACGGAAGCAGTAAAATGCGATGAGTTTGAACAAGTACCCAAAGTGGAGGTCACAGTGTATACTGTTGTGGCACCCGGTTCGGCATACAAGCTACCGGCAGAAGTGCCGGTATAGGCAGTACCTGCACCAGCATCAGTATACAAGCCGGAAGTTGGCGCCCAGGTAACAGCAGTAGGCGGCACATAATAATATATACTGAGCGACCAGCCTTTGAGTGTATCCAGGCCGGTAGCCGAGCTGAAAGTTGCGGCTCCGATTAATGTCCAGGTGCCATTAGGTGCGCTATATAAACTTGACCACGAAGTAACGTTTGACCGATAGCCTGCTGTGATGCTGGCAGGAATGCCATTACCGAGGTTGGCTATGTAATCGAGGCCTGTAGTAAACAGACCACCTGGCGCTGCGCCGGAGGGTATTGTGGTGGAACCGTCAGAACCAAATGTAATGTAACGGAAGTCGCTGATGCTGGAACTGCCTTGCGAGTTGGTCAATGAAATAGTGTTGCCATTGGGTGCCATCAGATTGAAGGCATAATTAAACTCTTTTGAGTTGCCCGCACCTGTGCCATGCCCGTTGATAGTAGCTCTGACAGCAGTAATGACCGCGCCAGCCGGTATGCCGCTAACGGAAATATTACTTGTAGTTGGTGTTACCGTAAACAACGGCATCGCAATCGGTCCGGTTGAATCTATAACAGGTCCTGTCACAGAGTCGCCGTAAGCCGCTACCAATTGCGCAGGACCTGTTGGGCAAACACTGACAAAAGAAGGTGAGAAAAATGGCGCAGGAGGTATAGGATTAACAGTCAGGATTTTGACGGCATTGCAACCTGACGGCATTATGTACGAAATTGCACTTGTGCCGGCAGTTGACCCGATCGTAATAATGCCCGTTGAGCCTACGGCAGCTACAGCTGCATTGCTATTGCTCCAGGTGCCCCCGCTTGTTACGTCACTCAGTGAAAAAGATGACCCGCCAATGCACACCAAAGAAGACCCGAGTACCGGCGTTATCGGATTCACGGTTATCGTGGTATTTACCTCGCAGCTTCCGGAGAATGAATAACTGATTGTCGAAGTACCTGCGGACGCTCCGGTAACTGTACCATCTGTCCCCACGCCGGCTACAATTGGATTACTGCTGGTCCAGGTACCACCCGTAGTCGGGTCACTCAAAACAACACTTGATCCCTGGCAAACTGTGCCGGGCCCTGATATGGGAGATGGCGCTGCATTAATTGACACCGTCAGATTTGTGCTGCTGGCGCAGGTGCCATTTGTAGCCGAAATGGTATAAACAGTTGTAGCCGGCGGAGAGGTGTATATGGTGTTGGTAGAGGCACCTGAATAGGCCGTGCCGGATGTATTGGTGTATAAACCTGTTAATGGCGCCCATGTTATCGGCGACTGGTAAACGTAAGATACCGTAACGGACCATGAGGTTATCGTAAAGGTTGAGTCCTTATAATTATCCATACCTGCTAACGTCCATGTGCCATTAGGGTTTGACGCTTCCAGCGGCGCCCACGATGTCGTTGTAACGGAATAAGCAGAAGCAGTGAAATTTGCAACAACGCTTCCGTTTGAGGCAGCATACGTGCCCGTCCATGGAGCACCGGCCCCCGAATTTGGAATTGGTGCACTGCCTGCAGAACTTATCGTAGTATTCACAAAGTTCACTCCGCTATTTCCGCTGGTAGCAGAGAATAGGTTGATCACACTTCCGTTAGGGGCTTTGAGGTTTAACTGTGCATCTCCGTCATAACTGCAGCTGGCGTTGAAGGTGGCTGCAATTCCCGTAACTGTCGCCCCGGCAGGAACACCGCTCACAGTAAGAGAAGTTGTGCCGGGTGTGACTGTAAAGCACGCTACGGACACCGGTCCGGATGATACCGTCGTACTACCAGGAATATTACCTCCCGATGCGGTGAGCAATTGCGGCGTAGTGCCAGCGCAAAATGACAACGATGGTGGGGAAGCCGTAACAGCAGTAGGAATGCTGTAAACGTTTACGGTTGTGTTTACATTTGTCGTACAGAAACCGTTATTATAAGAATAAGTGATCACTGAGCTGCCTGGCAATATTCCGGTAACCGTGCCGAGAGAGCCATCAACAGTTGCCACTGCGGTATTACCGCTGCTCCATAGACCGCCAGAGGTCGCGTCGCTTAGCGAGCTTACTACAGGCGAGCCGGAATAACAAATGTTGGGGTTACCCGCTATGGCCGAAACAACAGGAGTAGCGTTTACCGTAATGGTTTTGAAAACCGGGTTGCCCGTGCATCCGCCACTGGAATACTGGTAGGTGATAACAGCAGTACCCGGAGAGACGCCAATAGCGATTCCCGAAGCCGAGCCAATAGTGGCTGTCGCGTTTGCGCAGCTCCATGTCCCGCCCGATACTGAGTCGGTCATAGTAATACCAGAGCCAACGCATACAGCAGATGCTCCCGAGATAACAGGGATATAAAGAGGAGTGCTTATTACAGCAACTACAGGTGAAAAACTGCTGCATGAGCCAATGGCGGCAGTAACATTGTAGGTCGTTGTTACTGTTGGCTTCATGTATACGCTGCCGGTACTGGTTCCAGCGGTATAATTTGCTGTAGCCAGCGAGTTTGTATACAAGCCTGTAGTACCGCCGATCGTATTTGACCAGGTGACACTTGGGGGGATGATATAAGAAATGTTTATAGTCCATGCCTGGAGAATACCCTCCCCAGTGGCATAGTCGTTATCGGCAATAAATACCCAATTTCCATCAGGCACAGAATACAAGCCAGACCAGCTTGATGTACCTGCTGCAATCCCGGATATTAAAGATGAAGTTGACTCATTTGCCATATAAAGATTACCTGACACCAGTGGTGCTGTCTGGGGCACTACACCTGCGGAGCCTACAGAAATATTCCTGAAATATTGCGTTGTAGATGAACCACCGGTTCCATTAATGAGGTTTATTACCTGGCCGTTGGGCGCTTCAAGGTCATAGATCCAGTCACGATATTCAGAACCTGAAGAATTGGAATCCGCAAATGTTACCGAGACATTAGTTATAACTGCACCGGGTGGTATCGAACTTATGTTTATGGTGTCCGTCGTAGCCGTGTTTGCAAGTATAGGTTTGTTTAAAGGCCCCGAATGTGAAATGGACACAGAACCCGTAAGTGTATCATGCGACGCAGATACAAGTTGTGCGAGGGTAGCTGTAGGACAAAGACTAACCAGCAGCGGCGAAGCGACGGGTACAGTTGGCGTTGGGTTTACAGAGACTGTAGCCACAGTATAACATCCGGTGGCAGGTATGGTATAAGTGATCGTCGTAGTTCCGAATGCGATACCACTGTATACTCCGGATGCAGAGCCGATGGTCGCAATACCTGTGTTGCTGCTGCTCCAGCGACCGACACCTGATGCATCACTCATGGTTGTGTTCTGCCCAATGCAGCCGATTGTTGCACCGGATATGCCTGCAGGCAATGGATTAACTGTCACAATACCGCCAGCTGAATTTACCGGAGAACCGATAGGAATACACCCTACTGTACTTCTGTAATAAGTTGTTGTTGCTATTACTGAAGTAGTATAGGTTGCGTTAGTGGCGCCAGTAATAGGCGTCCATGACGAACCATCAGGCGATGACTGCCATTGATAGGTATTGCCCGTATTTGACGTAGCGCCAGTAAGGCTGACCGTAGCCGTGCCCGGGCCACAAAGCGCAGCAGGTGAAGCGGAGGCCGTCCCCGGGGTAGCCGAGCAATCCGGAGCGCCGGCTACGTAATCGCCTGAAAAAGATGTTGGATTCACACTGGTAGCGATTGACGCAAGGGGAAGTAATGGGGCCGTAGCTGTTGTAGTATTGACCGTTGGCAATACAGTTGACCAGCCGCCTCCCATGTACTCGCGGATGATGTAACCGGAATTGCTACCTAGACCACTCGTTATGTCACCATCGTTGTAGCTCAGGGACACATTTACAGAAGTTGGCGCGGGGGACACAGCCGAATTAGTTACCGTCCAGTAGCGGTCCACAAAGTTGGCGGTATTTACGTAAGACGTCGCCATTGCCGGATGGGTACCAGCCGTTGATTTTACATTGATGCTGCCACTGTTCACACTGCCGCCATTGAAGGTTAGCATTACCGGTGAATAAGAGTTGTCGCCGACTTCGTAAAACATACTGGACACGCCAGCCGCAGGCATTGTTTTTGACAAATTACCGCTTACGTAGGACGCTGCATTTGCGCCCGTTACCGAGCCAGAAGCGCCTATGTTCAGGCTATAGGTACCGGTAGACACTACACCGTTCGTTAATGTAGTTATTCCTGTAACGTTCAAAGGAGCATTTAGTGTAAGCCCGGCACCCGTATTGTTCATGGTCATGTTAGCCAGTATGTTGCCGCCGGTAACACTGGAAGTATACGTTTGTACGCCGGCGCCATTAAACACCAGGGTACCATTCCCCATAACAAATAGGCCATTGTTCGTACTGTTATAAATAAAATTACCGCCAACGGAAACATTATTATTCTGGAAATTAAACGGGGAGGCCGCAGCAGCCGCTACAATCAGATTGCCTTTCACAGCAAACGTGACACCGCCCGTAGACGGGTCCACTTTTATCTGGTTGGTATTATTTATTATCAGGTTGTTTACAGACGCAACACAAGGACTTGAACTTGAACCACCGCCCCTGATATTACACGAACCACTGCAACATGTGTTAAGGCTTACAGTGCCCGTAAAATTATAAGCCGAGGCTGCGCCGCCGCAGTCGAAGTTATTATAAACAGTTATCGTATCCCCGCCATCAGAAAACAAAGGAGTAGAGCCAGAAAGCGACATGATAACACTATTCATGGCCACGATATTTGTATTTGACGCAAGGGAAAGCCCCCCCCCTGTTTTAGCAAATGAACTCCCCACATCCATGTTCCATATCGTAAGTGTCTTGCCATTGCCATTTATTACCTGCGGGTTATTGCCATAAGACACCAGGCTATAGCCAAGAGACGCATTAGCCCCGTTAAATGTAGCTGTACCTAACAAACTAAAGTTGCCTGCGAATGTCAATTTTTCGATAGCACCTGGTAAGGCTACTGTACCATTGCTGAATGCTATGTTGCCGTATGCAGGAGTGACAATCGGGACATTTACATTTACCAGATTGGAAAATACCACTGTGCTCAAAGGGTCCAAATTACCGAGTGTAGGAAGTGTGTTATTCTGAAGCGTTAATGTTCTGCCAGCATTGACATCAATGGTTGCCGTTACACGGTTTGTTGATATCTTGAAATCCGTCCCGTCAACGATTATTTTTGACCCGGCCCCGGACACCGCCCATATTGCGCCCAAAAGGCCAGGGTTGCCATTGGATATGTGGAATACCTGGCCATCAGAGACGAAATCAGGAGGATTGGACCCTGTGCCATTCGTATTTGTACCCCAGGTAGCGATATTATCCAAGTTGCCTGCTGAGAGCGAATAATAATCGGTTGTTGTGCTCGCCTGCGCTGTGATATTTGAAATTGAGAACCCTGGATGAACGATGCCGCTCCCGGAAACATTTCTCGGTATCCACCGAAGCTCAACGATAGCTTTATTGGTACAAGCTGCAGGCAAAGTAACATACACAGTTGCAGGATTGTATTCGGTCGTAACTGCGGTATTGGTGTTTGTGAGTGCGTTGTTGCTATAGGTAGCCCCGGGAACGGTAGTAAAAGTACCGGTTGTGCCTATGCGGTATTGCAGGTCCAGCTCGTCAATGTAGCCGCCGAGTGTCTGACCCTGCGTGGCTGCGGTATATATGAGTTGCACATTGCCCGATGTAACAGAGGTGGTATTGAGCGCAAGGCATAATGCATTAACCGTGGAAGAACTGGACAATATGCCAATTTTTTGTGCCAGATCTCCTACAAACGGAGAAACCGATGCGTTGGTTTGACCAGCCGTGCATGCAACACTGGATGAAAAAGCTGCGGTTAACACAGTTGTCGTCATCGGGCCCGGAACTGTGCCACCGAGTAGACCCGCCGGATAAGTAGTCGACCCGCCCAGCAGTGTTGAAAAACTCGAGGTTGAAGAATAAGGCAACCCCTGAGGTGCCGGATCCGTTTGCGCTGAAACATTAACAGCAATAAACTGTAACGCACAAAGAATGGTAATCAGCGCAAAAGATTTCACCCGCGCACCCGGAAAGTATCGCAACATAATAAGCTGGTTTTATTAGTTGCAAATGTGAAACTCCAATGTTAACATAATACTATTTTTATGTTACTTTTACGATAACTCATGGCGGATATATAAAAATTGATTATTGGCACAGCTAAAATATTGGTCCCGAAAAGTGTAATACCGTCGCTCCGCGAAAGAATTTTATCGTTTATTTGCGCAAATGCCCGTATTTGCCACAACCCGATAGTCAATATCAGCAATTGTTTGAAGCACATAATGCCTGCGTTATAGTGCCCACATATAATAATGCGGGAACATTACCTAAGGTACTGGGCGATGTGCTGTATTATACAGACCGGGTGATCGTAGTAAACGATGGTTCATCCGATGATACGGACCAGGTACTTGAGCAATTCCCCACTATCTCTATTGTGACCTTTCCAAAAAACGAGGGCAAGGGCATGGCACTCCGTGCCGGTTTTGAGCTGGCGATAAAGAAAGGTTACACCTATGCCATCAGCATCGACAGTGACGACCAGCATTTTGCATCAGACCTTCCGCTTTTTCTTGAAAAACTGGAAACCGAGAAATCATCGATCATCATTGGCGCCCGCAACCTGCACCAGGAAAACATGCCGGGCAAAAACACATTCGCTAACAAATTTTCCAACTTCTGGTTTTTCGTAGATACTGGCATCCACGCGCCCGATACACAGAGCGGTTATCGTCTGTACCCACTGCACCTGATGAAGGACATGCGTTTTTATGGCCGCAAGTATGAGTTTGAAGTGGAAGTGCTGGTGCGATGCGCATGGAGGGGCATTGGGATAAAATGGATACCTATTAATATATACTACCCCCCGGCTGGGCAGAGAGTATCCCACTTTCGGCCCGGGCCGGACTTTTCACGTATCAGTGTACTGAATACGATATTGTTTTTGATAGCGGTATTGTACATAAAGCCGAGAGATTTTTTCATCCATATTTCTCAGTTTAAGAACGTAAAGGAGCTGCTGCGCCGACACCTGTATAATAAGGAGGAGTCGAACATGAAGAAAGCGGTGTCCATTGGTTTTGGGGTGTTCATGGGCATTGTGCCGCTTTGGGGTGTACAGATGGCTGTGGCTCTGGCACTGGCGGCGCTGTTCCGACTCAATAAGGCATTGACACTAATTGCATCCAACATCAGTATCCCCCCTATGATTCCGCTCATCGTGTTCTTAAGTTTTTTACTCGGCCGGTTTTGGATGGGGAGCAATGCGGTGTATATGATATTCACCAGGCATATTACCGTCGATGCGATGTGGCTTAACATAAAGCAATACATTTTTGGTAGTATTACCCTGGCGGTGATAGCAGGGCTCGCAGCCTGGCTCATCACTTACCTGATGCTGGAATCTGTCGGGCATGTGAAAAGGAAAATGGGGGAAACGGGTAAATAATATTATATTGGTTCTGGTGATAAATAACTGATGGAGCGTTTTTTTATATCTATATACAATTACTTTGAGCGGCATAAAGGCGTGATGTGGACAGCGGCTGTATGCTCTTTCCTTTTCTTTGGCTTCTTCACATGGCGGATAAAGTATGAAGAGGATATTACCCGCATTCTACCTCACGAAAAAAAACTGGATAAACAGCAACAGGTTTTCGATGATTCGCGGTTTTCTGAAAAACTGACCATTTGTATATCTCAGAAAGACACAACTGCGGCCGCAACGCCTGACGAACTTACGGCCTTTGCGGACGTCTTTATTGAAAAGGCAAGCGTGGACCTGAAAGGATACCTGAAAGGCATTGATGGCCGGCCCGGCGATAGCTCCATGATGAACATGATGGGCGCTATCCAGGGCGACCTGCCCGTTTATCTTTCTGCCAGGGACTACACAAGCATTGATTCCCTATTCACTCCGGAGAAAGTAAAACAGCAGCTAAACTGGGATTACAATAAACTGGTTTCTCCTGAAGGCATGGCGCTCAAAGGAGTGATCCAGAATGACCCTGCCGGTATATCGTGGCTGGGTATAAAGAAACTACAACGCCTGCAGGTAGACGACCGGTTCGAGCTATACGATGGCTATGTAATGACCCGCGATCATAAACACATGATGCTGTTCCTGGTGCCGGCCAGCCCACCAAATGCAACGGGCAAAAATGTGCCGTTTCTAAAAGCGCTGGATCTGCTACTGGACAGCCTGCAAAAAAAATCGCCGTCTATTGACGCATTCTATTTTGGCGCTACCGCAACCTACACCGGGAATGCCGTACAAGTGAAGGCTGACACCATACTAACACTCAGCATTACCATCGTGGCGCTTGTTTTATTTATCGGGTTCTACTTCCGTAAAAAGCGCGCACCCATAGTGATCATGGTGCCGGTTTTATTTGGTGGCCTGTTCTCACTGACAGTGATCTATTTCATCAAGGGACATATATCCCTTGTAGCCTTGGGAGCAGCTTCTATAGTGCTGGGTATTGCTGTCAATTATTCTATGCACGTCTTCAATCACTACCGACACCTGCCTGACATGCGTGCTGTAATAAAGGATGTGGCATCCCCCATGACCATCGGTAGCTTTACCACAATCGGTGGTTTCCTTTGCCTCATGCTTGTGCCGTCGCCACTGCTGAATGATATGGGGCTGTTTGCTGCATTCAGCCTTGTGGGCGCAACTTTGTGCTCGCTGATATTTCTACCACACTGGATAGAAGGCAATGCAAAGGCGGTGTACAAACATGAGCATGAGCAAGTGGCCCTGAGCTGGATCGATAAGATCGCAGAATACAAACCGGAACGAAACAAATACCTCGTTGGCGGGGTATTTGCGCTCACCATCATCTTTCTGTTTACCGCGAAAAATGTTTCTTTTGAAACAGACATGATGCGCATGAATTTTATGACCCCGAAACTAAAGGAGTCCGAGAAAAAATTTAACGCCATAAACTCTTTCATCTCCCGCTCTGTATACCTCGTGGCGGAGGGCAGCACGCTTGAAGAATCGCTTGAAAATAATGAGCGCATTCAACCCAGGCTACAGCAGCTGCAACAAAACGGAAGCATCAAAAAAATATCCGGGGTTGGCGACCTGCTACTTTCTGCTAAAGAACAACAGGCGCGGATAGATAAATGGAACGCTTACTGGACACCGGACAAAAAACAACGATTGTTATCGTCCATGCAGGCAGAAGGTAAGAGCTACCATTTTAAAGAAACTGCGTTTGACGGGCTAAAAGCGCTGCTCGACAAAAAATATACGGTGACCCCTCCGCAAGAATTGGATGTGATGCATTCTGGCGCATTGAACAACTATATTATTGAGAAGCATGGAACCGTGTCTGTAGTCACATTGCTGAGTGTGGACCTCGCTCAAAAAGACCTTGTTTACAAAACACTGGACGGACAGCCCGGCATCACTGTGCTGGATAAACAATACGCGACAAACAGCCTGGTAAATGAAATAAACAATGAGTTCAATAACATTGCGTGGATGACGTCTATACTGGTTTTTGTTGCCTTGCTATTGTCCTATGGCCGCATAGAGTTGACCCTCATCACTTTCATCCCAATGCTCATCAGCTGGATATGGATACTGGGATTGATGGGCATTTTCGGACTGAAGTTCAATATCGTCAACATCATTCTTTCCACCTTCATCTTCGGCCTTGGTGACGATTATAGCATCTTTATCATGGATGGACTGTTGCAACAATACAAGACGGGGAAAAAACATTTGTCCTCTTTCAAGTCCTCCATTTTCCTCTCGGCCATCACTACCATCCTTGGCCTGGGGATACTGGTATTTGCGAAGCACCCTTCTTTGCAATCTATCGCGTTCATTTCCATCCTGGGTATTTTTTGTGTAGTAGTTACATCGCAGGTAATGATACCTTTTCTGTTCAACTGGCTGATCACTAACCGCGTAAAAAAGGGTCGTCCACCATGGACATTGACGAGCTGGGCTAAATCGGTTTTTTCGCTTACCTACTTCGCCGTTGGCAGCTATATCATGACGGGCATTGGCATTATACTGATAAGGCTGAACCCATTCAACAAAGTAAAGGGCAAATACCTTTACCATGTCATTTTATCGAAGTTCACCTGGTCTGTGCTGCATATAATGACCAATGTAACCAAGCGTTACATTAACCCCCTTAAGGAAGATTTTAGCGATCCGACGGTTATTATCAGCAACCATCAATCCTTCCTGGATATTCTGGTTTCAACGTCCATGAACCCCAAAGTAATACTGCTCACTAACCAGTGGGTTTGGCGCTCGCCTGTCTTTGGCGGCGTAGTGCGCCTGGCAGACTATTACCCAGTGGCTGATGGCGTAGAAGGAAGCGTAGATAAACTAAGGGAAAAGGTACAGCAGGGGTACTCTATCGTAGTTTACCCCGAAGGCACTCGCACACCGGATGCTCAAATAAAGCGTTTTCACAAAGGTGCATTCTACCTCGCTGAGCAGCTTGGGCTCGATGTGCTGCCAGTCGTCATTCATGGCACCGGCTATACGATGACCAAGGGCGATTTTCTCTTAAAGGATGGCCTGATCACGGTGAAATATCTGCCACGCATAAGAGTGGAAGACAGCACATGGGGTGATGGCTATACTGAACGCACAAAGAACATAAGCCGCTACTTTAAAAAGGAGTATGAGAAGTTGTGCCGGGACAGTGAAACACCTTCTTATTTCCGCGAGCAGCTTTACTACAATTATCTGTATAAAGGCCCTGTTCTGGAATGGTACCAACGGATCAAGATAAGGCTGGAGAAAAACTACGAGCAGTTTCATGCATTGTTGCCTAGGCAAGGCCGCATACTGGATATCGGATGCGGATATGGCTTCATGGCGTATATGCTCCATTTCCTTGCAAAAGACCGGCAAATAACCGGTATAGACCATGATGAAGAGAAGATAGCGACAGCTAATCACGCCTATCTTAAGACCGACTCACTGAATTTCATCTGTGCTGATATCGTCAATCATCCGTTCGATAAGTATGGCGCGTTTATTATCAGCGATGTGCTGCATTATCTGCAACCGGATGAGCAGGAAACACTGATCAAAAAATGTATCAGTAACCTGGCGGATAACGGTGTGCTTATAGTGCGCGACGGAGATGCTGATTTGAAAGACCGCCAGAAAGGCACGGCACTTACAGAATTTTTCTCTACTAAATTTATCGGTTTCAATAAGACCTCTGACAAACCCTTATCCTTTTTATCTTCCTCGCACCTACGGGCAATAGTGGCCGCCAATGGTGCATCTATCGAGCAGATAGACAATACGAAATACACGTCGAATATCATCTTTGTAATTAAAAAATCACCTTCACCCGCTTATGCATGACTATGATGTTGCGATCATCGGCAGTGGATTAGGGGGACTGGTATGCGGTGCAGTGCTGGGCATGCATGGTTATAAAGTGGGCATTTTTGAAAAGAACAGACAGATAGGCGGCTGCCTGCAAACATACGCCCGAGAAAAAACGATCATCGATACAGGAGTACATTATATTGGTGGCCTGGGGCCTGGCCAGAATCTCAATGTCGTATTCAGGTACCTGGGCATTTTAGACAAGCTGAACTTGAAGCGGATGGACGTGGATGGTTTCGACGTCATAGGTTTCGGTGATGATAAGAAAACGTACAAACTGGCGCAGGGTTATGATAATTTCATCAGGCAGTTGCTGGTTGATTTCCCGGAAGAAGAGAAAGCCCTAAATACGTATTGTTCAAAAGTAAAAGAGGTCTGCTCCAAATTTCCATTATACAATCTACGCACCGGCGACTATACCGAGAAGGAAGATGTACTGCATATTGATACGTCAACTTTCTTAAGCTCGATCACCACGAACAAGAAACTCCAACAGGTGCTGGCAGGAAACAATCTGCTCTATGCCGGGGTTGCAGATAAGACGCCTTTCTATATTCACGCGCTTATCACCAACAGCTTTATCGAGAGCGCATGGAAGTGCGTTGATGGTGGCTCCCAGATAGCAAAGCTACTGGGCAAGAAAATACATGCACTGGAAGGCGAGATACACCGCAATACTAAGGTTACGCAATTGGCAGGCCGCAATAAAATAGAATATGCGCTGCTCGAAAATGGGAAGAAAATAACAGCAAAGCATTTCATCTCCAACCTGCACCCAACCCAGACAATGGAAATGGCCGAAAGCGACCTGCTGCGTAATGCCTATCGTACACGCCTGCAAAACCTGGAAAATACTATAGGCACTTTCCTGCTGAACATTGTTTTGAAAAAAGATACTTTCCCATATCTCAACTACAACTATTATCACCACGAAACAGACAATGCCTGGGATGGCGTTAATTATACTTCTGAAAACTGGCCGCTTACTTACGCGCTCTTTGCAAATGCCATTTCGAAAAACGAGGAATATACCGACAGCCTTACGGTAATGACCTATATGCGATATGAAGACGTAAGCAGGTGGAAAGACACATTCAATAGGGACTCCCAACCGGGTGAACGTGGCGAAGATTATGAAGCCTTCAAAAAAGAAAAAGCGGAGCGCCTCCTGGATGTTGTTGAGAAAAAATTCCCGAATATCCGCTCGTGCATCCAATCATACTACGTGGCCACTCCCCTCTCCTATCGCGACTACCAGGGAACAGCCGACGGCAGCATGTACGGTATTCTTAAGGATCACAATAACTCATTCAACACTTTCATTGCTCCGCGCACACGCGTGCCCAATCTATTTCTCACAGGCCAAAACCTGAATTTGCATGGCATATTAGGCGTTACCATCAGCGCACTCATTACCTGCGGGGAGCTTATTGACATCAAAGCGTTAATGACCGGGGTGAATGCCCTGAAACCTGATTAACAGGACTAACAATAAGCAATGCCGCTCATTCCGTACCTTTGCGTCCTAATATCGTGATCTGAATTTTGGAACAAAAAAGAAGTGCGTGGCGCAGACTGGGTCGTGTATTGCGAAATTTTTTGCTGGTAGTCCTATTACTCTTGGCTGTGCTGTCGGGCTATATGGTACATGTTTCCCATATCGACCCGCCAAAGATCGCTGATACAAATGCACTGAACCTGCAGCGCACCCAACTGGATACGAACTGTTATGTGATAGGCAATAACTGGTTTCGTAAGAGCAAGTCGGGCCTGTATGAGCTGTATGTAGAAGGCACGCCTTTTGAGCGGGGTGTGATCTATGGTAAACTTACCACCGAGCTGGTAAAAAGGCAGGAGGATAATTTTACTGACCAGATAAAAAGGCTCGTGCCGTCCAATATCTACCGGAACTTCTTGAGGTATTTCATTGGTTTTTTTAATCGCAATCTTGCACAAAATATCCCCGAAGAGTTTAAGGATGAGATCTACGGTATTTCCTTCTCCGCATCTGATGACTACGGATATATAGGCAGTAAGTATGAGCGCCTGCTGAATTACCATGCCGCACACGATATAGGCCATGCGCTGCAAAGCATAGCGCTGGTGGGCTGCACGTCGTTCGCTACCTGGAACGACCGGTCGGCGGACCACACAATGATAGTAGGCCGCAACTTCGATTTTTATGTGGGAGATAAATTTGCCGAAGACAAAATCGTGGCTTTCTACCATCCTTCTGCCGGCTACCGGTTTATGATGGTGACCTGGGCTGGCTTTACTGGCGTAGTATCCGGAATGAATGAGAACGGGCTGACAGTTACCATTAATGCAGATAAGACGACATGGCCATCCGGCGCGAATGCTACGCCGGTATCGCTGGTGGCAAGGGAAATATTGCAATATGCCAAAAACATAGACGAGGCATGGGCTATAGCAAAGAAAAGGAAGATGTTCGTATCTGAATCTTTCCTCATCGGGTCAGCGATGGACAACCGCGCGGTAGTGATAGAGAAGACCCCGGACAGCATGGATATGTACGCCCCCAAAGATGATTTCATCACGTGTACGAATCATTTCCAGGGCAAGGAACTAAGCCAACTGCCATCAAACAAGAAGTGGGTGGATGAGAGTGCATCAGCCTACCGATATGAGCGTCTGAATGAATTATTACAGCAAAAAGGCCCCAATACCGTGCAGAAGACCGTGGACATACTCCGCGATCGTGGAGGCCTGCACGGGCAGGATATAGGAATGGGCAATGAAAAAGCCGTAAACCAGCTCATAGCGCACCATTCTATCGTTTTTGAACCTCAGAAACGGCTGGTTTGGGTCTCCACATCCCCTTGGCAGCTTGGCCAGTATGTGGCTTATGATCTGAACAAGATATTTGCTATGAAAGGGCTGCAGCATAATACCGAGGTTTGCGACAGTGTGCTGAACATTGCTCCTGATGAGTTTTTGAAAACAAAGGAGTACAATCAGTTCGTTCTTTTCCGGCAACTGAAGCAGGACATAGCAGATAAGAAAGCAATAGACGTGAAACAACTCATAGCATCGAATCCTGAGTTTTATCTTGCTTACCAACTGGCTGGCAATTATGAATTTAAGCATGGCGATAAAGCACAAGCCAAACAGTATTATGAAACCGCGCTAACAAAGGTTATTCCTACTAAAGGAGAAGCGGATCAGATCAGGAAGCAGATAGGGAAGTGTGAGGGTAAGTGATAAGTTGATACGTGACAAGTCTAAGCGACTTCCGATCTCGCATAGACCGTTAATGCTCTTATAAAACACCCTAAGCTATCCGATGCCTAACGATTTTGGATGCAATAACGGATAGTAGTCCAGAGACGAGCCCGAAAATAACTACTATAATAAACCAGTAGGGATTGGGGTCATAAGGCCTGGATAATATCAAATGCACTAATGTCATCCATCCACAGCCAACAACGCATACCAAAAAACCATGCAGGAAGTATTCCCGATGTGCTTTCTTCGCAATTGTATAGGCGGATAAAAGAGTTATAGCTAAAAAAGAAATCAGGGTAGCATCTGATGATATATGACCGGTAACAAATGCAAAGGGAAGGCCGAATAAATACAGGCTAAAATGAGACCCCATTTCATAACACATATTTTTATCTATTAAAAATATTTAATTTCTGATAATTTGATCAAAGAAATTTTACTGGGATACCACAACGCTACCAATTTCACGTTTAAATCTTTTGCCATAGTACGCGGTCGAAAATGCCACAATAGACGCGCAGCCAAACGAAGAAGCCCAAAGCAATTGCTTTGGGCTTCTTCGTTTGAAACTATTTTACCGCCTATTGTTCTGACTTCACAAATTTAGAAGTACGGATCAGTGCATCATTTTCATCGTAGATCATGATGAGGTACATACCGTTTGGAAGCGGGCTGATGTCTATTGTGGTTGCATCCTTCTGAGCGATAAGCGTTTTGCCATCTACACTCAGGAGGGAAACATTCACCTTCATCGGTGCATCGATATTGAGCGTCGAAGTAGCCGGGTTAGGGAATATCCGGATCTTGCCACCGTTAGCTACTGTACCAACGCCGGTACCGCCGCCGCCACCACCGAGGATGTAAGCAGACGAAGTATCGGTGCAGCCATTGATATCGGTAACGACAACAGTGTAGTCGCCCGGAGTCGTTTCGTAGTAAGTGCTGCTGTTGGCGCCGGAGATCGCGATGCCATTCTTAAACCACTGATAAGCAAAGAACGAACCAGTATACAATACATTCGGAGCATTGAAGCCAATGATCGCATTCGGCTGGGCGGACACTACAGTACCACTGATGGTCATGCTGCAAGTACCGCTATTCACTTCGAGTGAGTAGGTGCCGGCCGTATCTGCGATGTAACCTGAGTTGGTAGCACCTGGTATGATGTTACCATTGAGTAACCACTGGTAGGTCATACCTGGTATGATCGCAGTAACGTGCATGTTCACAGCATTGCCATGACAAAGCGTCGCGGTAGCCGGAACCACGGCTACACCAGATGTAGCGGTAGATACTGTGAGGTTGTACGAAGCCGAAGCCGAACAGCCACCGCTGGTAACTGTATAGTAGATAGTAACTGTACCGCTCATGAGGCCTGTTACGACACCAGAAGCATCTATGGTCGCAACTGTATCATCGCTGCTGCTCCATACACCACCGCTGGTAGCATCTGTGAGTGTAATTGTAGTACCGATACATACCGAAGTGAAAGAAGCAAATATGGGGCCCACAACCGGGGAAGCATTAATGGTCACTGTTGCAGAATCAATAACGGAACCACATGCATTGCTCACTGTATAGAAGATAAAGTCTGAACCGGCGCCAACACCAGTTACGATGCCCGTGACAGGGTCAACGGTAGCCAGTGTAACATCATTGCTACTCCATACACCGCCGCTTGTCACGTTAGTTAATGCTGTTGTAGCACCTACACATACACTCATTGTTCCCGTTATAGGAGTTGTAACCGGCATGGTAGTAACTGTGTCAGAGACAATCGCCGAAACCGAACAGCCAACACCATCCGTTACTGTATAGCTTACCAAAGTAGTACCAACCGCTAAACCGGATACTTTACCGAAGGCATCAACTGTTGCAATAGTGATATCACCCGTGCTCCATACGCCGCCGCCAGTGCCATCGGCAAGTATTGTTGAAGAACCTACACATTCAACCGGTGTACCTGTTATTGCAGCAACAACAGGAGGCGTATCAACAGTGTATGCTACCGAAACTGAGGAAGAACAACCTGCAGCGCTTGTGATCGTATAGATAACATTTGCGGTACCGGATGTTACACCAGTAATAACTCCCGTTACCGGATCTATCGTAAGTATTGTTGTATCGCTGCTGCTCCATACACCACCCGCAGTTGCATCTGATACAGTTGTCGTGCCTGTGAGGCAGACATTGCCTGACCCGGAAATCGGAGAGATCGCAGGTAATGGATTCACAGTAACCGAAAGCGTTGCAGAAGCTGTGTTGCACAGGCCAGTAACTGTGTAGCTGATGGTCGCAACACCAGCACCGGCGCCGGTAACATTTCCTGAAGCGTCAACTGAAGCTATAGTTGCATCGCTGCTGCTCCATACACCGCCTGCTGTAGTATCAGCAAGTACCGAGAGACCACCAAAGCAAAGAGACGCACTGCCTGTAATTGGTGCAACCGTAACCGGTGTGCTCACTGTATCTGGTGATACGGCAGAGCCTGGGCAACCGAATGAATTGGTCACCGTATAACTTATGTTTGCAATGCCTGCACCTGTTCCTGTAACGATGCCCGTAGTCAGGTTCACAGTAGCGATGGTTGCATCGCTGCTTGTCCATATACCACCGGAAAGTCCGTCACCAAGCGTAATGTTTGTACCCACACACTGTGAAGTTGGGCCGGTAATGGCTGGTACCACAGGGCTTGGATTGATAGTAATAATCTTACGTGCCTCGTTTGTTCCGCACATATTGGTCACGACATAGAATATAGAGTCGATGCCCGGAGTAACACCGGAAACAATGCCCGGGCCCAACAGGATAGCGTTGTCATTGCTGGTAGCCCAGATACCACCGGCAACAGTATCCGTAAGAGTAATAGCCGAACCAACGCAAACCGCGTTGATACCAACTATGATACCAGGATCGCCACCCGGAGACATTACGTTAACTATCTTCACAGCCGAACCCGAACCGCAAGAAGTAGAAACTGTATAAGAGATCGGCACGGTACCATTAGCAACACCGGTTACCACACCACCAAGTACGGTGGCGTTACCGTTACCGGCAGTCCATACCCCACCCGGAGTAAAGTCAAGTAAAGTGATCGTTGTTCCAACACATAAACTGTCCGGGCCAAGGATAATGCCTGCATCACCCACTGAATTAACCGTTATTATTTTTTCTGCGCTGATCGCACCGCAAGCTGCAGTGATGGTGTACAATATTGTATCCATACCCGCAGTAACACCGGTAACATGGCCAATGGCACTTATTGTAGCATTGCCATTTGTTGCACTCCATATGCCACCGGATGTAAGGTCTGTGAGTGCTATTGTAGCACCGACACAAACGCTGCTTGCGCCGGTAATGGTGCCCGCCCCAGGTGAAGGCATTACGGTGATCACCTTTGTTGTTGAGCCAAGTCCGCAACCGTTGATCACTGTATACTTGATAGTATCCAGGCCAGCCGACACACCGGTAACGTCGCCAATGCCCGGTGTAACGGTAGCGTGTGCATTGCTGCTGCTCCAGGCTCCGCCGAGGTCAGCATCTGTAAGTAAAATGATATTGCCTACACAAACGGTAGACGGCCCACCAATAGGAGAAGGTGTTGCCGAAGCGTCGACATTCATTGTTGATGTGGCTGTATAAGTACCACATGCCGTGGTGAGCACATACATCACTGTATCTAAACCAGGTGATACCGTGTTTACAACACCGGTAGAACCGTTGATAGTAGCATGGCCGTTTGTCATTGTCCAAACGCCACCGGGAGCAGAAGGATCAGATAATGTAACACTGGAACCCATACAAATACTTGTAGGGCCCAGGATAGTACCTGCGCCTAAAGTGGCAGGCACAATAGTAACATCCAGGGTAGTAGAAGAGCACGCACCGGGAACAGTATAAACGATTGTTTCAGGGCCTGCAGTGATGGCAGTAACCACACCTACTGGTGATATTACCGCATTGCCATTAGTCAGGCTCCAGGTACCACCGGTAGTGAAATCAAGATAAATGTCGAATGAACCGACGCATATGGTCAGAGGGCCGAGGATGCTGCCGGAACCTGCTGTAGCGGATACCGTAACAGTAAGCAAAGCAGACACTGTGCCGCAACCGGTGGTAACCGAATAAGAAACCACGTCCGTACCAAGTGTAACACCGGTAACCAAGCCTGTACCTGAAACAGTCGCGTTAGCATTGCTAACACTCCAAACACCACCAGCGATTGAATCGGTCATCTGTATTGACGCACCGGGACATATCTGGGTAGCTGCTGAAACTATAGATCCTGCATTAGGCGCAGGGAACACGGTAACCGTAGCGGTAGCGATACAGGTACCGATCGCATAAGTGATAGTGGAAGTACCTGCAGTAACACCGGTGATAACACCCGCGATCGCAGTAGCATTACCATTGCTGCTGCTCCATCCGCCGCCAGCGACTGCATCAGACATTGTTATTGTAGCACCTGCACAGACAGTAGCCGAAGCCGGAGAAATAGCAGATGGGCTCGTAGCTACGTTGGCAACGATCGTTGCAGAGCAGCTGCCTAAAGTATAAGATATCGTAGAAGTACCGGAAGCAATTGCAGTAACCAGGCCGCCGCCTGAAACAGTAACATTACCATTGCTGCTGCTCCATGCACCACCTGCAACCGCATCACTTACAGTTGCCGTATTGCCGATACAAAGATTTATTGAAGCGGGAGAGATCGCTGCAACGCCTGTATTAACAGTTACTACTGTAGTCACGACACAGGTACCGATAGCGTAAGAGATTGTTGTAGTACCAACGGCAACACCAGTAACAATACCGGTACCGCCAACATTGGCATTTCCATTACTTGCACTCCAAATGCCACCCGAAGTAGCATCTGTCAGATTAACTGTCGCGCCGGTACATACCGAAGCGCCAGCAGGAGTAATTGCTGAAGGTGCATTGTTTACCGTAACGATGTTAGTAACACTACATCCCGAAAGTGTGTAAGAAATTGTAGCCACACCTACACCAACACCGGTAACTGTTCCGCCGCCAGTGATCGTAGCTACGCCAGTTGAACCAGAAGTCCATGCGCCGCCCGCAGTTCCATCAGTGAGATTAGCCGAACCACCTAAACATATGGTTGTAACGGCCGGATTGATCGGGCCAGGTGTCTGATTAATGGTCACAATTGCTGTCGAAGAGCACGTGCCGATAACATAAGAGATGACTGCCGTGCCAGCCGCAACACCGGTAACCACACCGGTACCGCTGACAGTGGCATTACCATTGCTGCTGCTCCATACTCCGCCGGTTGTCGCATCGGTAAGGTTTACCGTGCTGCCGGTACAAACGGAAGTGCTTGCCGGAACAATAGCAACGGGAGCTGAATTTACCGTAACAACATCAGTTGCGGAACAAGTACCGATGGTATAAGAAATAGTCGCAGTACCTACACCGCTGCCGGTCACAACGCCTGTTCCGGAAACAGTGGCAACACCTGTGTTGCTGCTGCTCCATGTGCCACCGCCGCTAACATCAGTCAGATTAGCTGTTCCGCCGAGGCAGATGGTAACTACCGCTGGTGTGATCGCTGCAGCGCCTGCATTCACAGTTACTGTGGCTGTTGAAAAACAAGCACCGATAATATAAGAAATGGTAACTGTACCTGCATTAACACCGGTCACTACACCTGAACCGCTAACTGTAGCGTTACCATTGGTAGCGCTCCAGGTACCACCAGTAGTAGCATCCGTAAGATTTACCGTAGCACCGGTACATACCGTTGCGGTAGCAGGAGTAATTGGCGAAGCCGCTGTATTAACAGTAGCTATCGTAGTTACAAAACATCCTGCTGTAATATAAGAAATGACGGTGGTTCCTGTAGCGATACCGCTTACCAGGCCCGTACCTGAAATAGTTGCTACAGCGGTATTACTGCTGCTCCATGTGCCGCCCGTGGTCACATCCGAAAGCTGCAGCGTACCGCCAATACAAAGTGTCACAGGAGACGGTGTGATAGCTGCAACCGCAGGATCAACGGTTACCGCTACACTCACAGAGCAACCGCCTGCCGTATAAGAAATCTGATCGACGCCCGATGCCACGCCCGTGACAAGCCCACCGACCACTGCCGCATCTCCATTGCTGGCACTCCATGTGCCTCCTGTCGTTACGTCCGAAAGACTAAGCGTGTTACCAATACATACAACGCCCCCCGCCGGCGTTATTGCCGCCGGCGCAGTATTTACAGTGGCAATCGCCAATGCAGAACATCCGCCTATAGTATAAGATACGGTGACCGTACCCGCTGCGAAACCGATAACAAATCCAGTTCCCGGTCCAACTCCTCCCACTTGAGCTATCGTACCGTCACTGCCACTCCAGGCACCGCCGGCAGTCGCATCAGAGACGTAGATCGTATCGCCCACACATACGGTGAGCGAAGCTGGTACAATGGCTGCAATTGCAGAAGTAACCGTAACTACCTGGGTAACATTACAAGAACCCACCGCATAGGTAATAACTGCCGTGCCAACAGAAAGACCAGTAACCACACCTGAGCCCGAACCAACAGTGGCTACGCCGGTATTACTGCTGCTCCAATCACCGCCGGTGGTGGCGTCCGTTAAATTCGTCGTGCCACCTTCGCAGACTGTAGGCGTACCGGTTATTACCCCAAGTGAGTTTATTGTAACATTGAAACCATAGGTTGACTGGGTATTTATCGGGCAGCTATTATCAGTATATATCAAATAGAACGTGTAAGTCCCGGGCGCAATACCTGTAGAAGTCCAATGGAACGTAGCCTGTGGAGTGGGTGTTCCGTTATTAACGTAGGTCATCGTTGCACCGGGAGGAAGGCCAGTGGAAGTTACCGTAATATTAGCGGTACCTCCGGATTCAACAGGATCCATCTGCAGGGTGAACGCGCCGGTATTCGCGCAAATGTGGTAGTTCAGGCTGTCCACGATAAGGCCGCTGCCCGTAGAAGATACGATGCCTCCCCAAGGCGGCGTCTGCGTACACGTCTGCACCAGGAAGGTCATTTCGCGCATCATGGTACCCGCAAATGTGTCATTGCGGTATTGCTGAATGTTATAAACGACAAGTGATCGCTGCACCGCATTCGGAGTGAAGTTAAGCTGTCCGGTTAGAGAATTGAATGTCTGAGAACCAGCAACAACTGATATTGGAGTCGTGGCGCTATAACCAGCCAGGTACGTTACACTTGGCGTCGTAGAACTACATGCAGCTCCTCCGGAACCGTTTAGCCCCGCCGTTAGTAAGAAGTTCAAACTATCCGTCGAATACGGGCTGGCACCCGGGTTATAAGCATCGGCATTATTGAGGCAGTAATAAGGGGTAGGCTCCACTGCTAAAGTTGGAGAAGTAGAATTGAAATAAGTATTGTCAAGCGTATCTACCATTGTGGTAAACGTAGTGCCCGGATTGTTGATGTTGGTGATAGACGCGGCACGTCCTGCAGCGGTAGAGCCACCGCCGCCCATGTAGCCTGCAAAAATAAACCGCCATGCGTGCGAAGCGCCGCTTAGCGTCACCGTGGCATGATAGGTGAATTTCTTGATACCGGTTATTGTGTACGAGGTATCCGTGCAGGTTGTGAGCCCGGTATCGGCAGCACATACCTGTGCCGACAAAATATTTGAGTTTGCCGCATCTACCGAGCAGGAGAGCGTTGCAAATAATGTTGTCCCGTTATACACGCAGACCTGGGGATGCGCAGTTGCCAACGTCTGGAATGCCGCGTATGAAGCCGCGCCACAGTTACCATACGCCACAACAGTCACCTGGTATTGGTTGCCGCTTATCCATTGGTAGCTTAGGTCCATACCAACAAGGTGGCTAGCAAACGCGCCAACACTGGTCAATAAAAAAAGCCCTGATAACAGCAGGGAGCGCAGATAAAGGGGTAAGTTTTTTTTCATAAAACGGTTTTTGCTATGGTTTTTTTACTCGGATAAAGCTGTATTTGGTCACAATAAAAACAAGTAAAAATTGCTCTGCTTGCCGCGAAAGCGAAAGCATAGAATTTCAACACGGGGATAAAGATAATTTGTTTTCGCTCATAACAAAACATCCGGTGCACAAAATTCGCCCCATTTGTCACAAAAATAATTTTACAGATATAATTTGAGTGCATAAAATATTATCATTAACTAATCGTTTGCATTTTTTGTACTTTTTGGTTAATTAACCCGTTTCTGGTCGATCAAAGTGTGTGATTCAAACCCCGGCACGGTATTATAGCAATAGCCTGTCTATGCGCCTATCTTTATTTCTTATCTATTTTGGCTCATTTTTGATTTTCGATTGAATTATCTTTGATTTCTCACAAACACTAAAACAAATAATCATGGCATTCTCACTCCCCGCATTACCATATGCATTTGATGCACTGGAACCGCACATTGATGCACAAACAATGCAGATACACCACGACAAACATCACCAGGCTTACGTGGACAACCTGAATAAGGCGCTCGCAGGCAGCGACGGTGAAAACAAAACACTGGAAGAGTTGATGGCGAACATGTCGGCATACCCGGCAGCTGTGCGCAATAATGGTGGCGGCCATTTCAACCATACACTGTTCTGGGACATACTGGGCACCGCCGCGCCGCAGCCAACCGGCGACCTGGCAACGGCCATTAACGAAACCTTCGGTTCGGTAGATGCACTAAAGGAAAAAATGAGCACTGCAGGGGCAACCCGTTTTGGCAGCGGCTGGGCATGGTTGCTTGTGAATGATGGCAAACTGATCGTTAGCTCTACACCGAACCAGGACAACCCGCTGATGGATATCGCTGAAGTAAAGGGCACACCCATCCTTGGAATTGATGTATGGGAACATGCTTACTACCTCAAGTATCAGAACAGGCGGCCCGATTACCTGAAAGAAATATGGAACGTTATCAATTGGGAGGCCGTTTCTGCTCGTTATAAAGCTGCACGCTAACTAATTTCAATAAATGAGAGGTGAACCGCATCCCACAGGTGCGGTTCCTTTTTTGAGCTCAGCGAACATTGGCATTACGCCGAGGTTTAATCGAAGAATACGCACTATCGTTCAGAGAAGGTGTTGGAACGTCTTTGCTGTGCTGGCCAAACACTATTTATTGCTGATGACACGTATTTCAACCCGCCTGTTCCTTTCTTCGTCCTCAGGCGAGTTTTCTACAGGCACAACAGGTCTGCTCCTGCCGAATCCGGCATAGACCAGCCTTTGTGGATCAATACCCCTGTTCACCAGGTAATTGTATATCTCCCTGGCTCTGTTCACTGACAAATGTATTTCCCCGGTCTCTATATCCACGGCATCCGGCGCTTGAGGGTCGATACAACATACATGGCCTTCGATGCTGATCTTAAGCTTCGGATTTGCCTCGAGTACATCGTACAGGCGCTCTAATGTGGCGTCAGATTCGGGCTTTATCGTATGTCTGCCAGTAGGAAAATAAACATTGCGCAACAAGAAAACAGCACCTTCCCCCAGTTTGTTTATTTCCGAAACACTGGTAACTGCCGACTTCTTTTTGGCGGTATCTTTCTTAGGCCAGCCAGGCTTATCGGGAACCGGCTTCCTGACCCGATTATTTACAACAATGTCTACGCGCCTATCTGTGGGGAAACCACCTTTGTCTTTTTCACTGCGGTCTATCTCCCCTTTGCCTTCGCACAGCGTGACATCGCTGGCGTTAACACCATTCTGAACAAGATAACTTTTCACGCTTTCCGCACGCCGTATAGACAGATCCTTATTGTGGCCCTCTGAGCCGAGGAAATCCGCATAACCGATGATCATCACCTTACTGCCGCTTATGATCTTGTCATTGTATACAAGCAGGTCTATTTTTTTTTCCATCTGATCATTCAACACAGAAACATTAAGATCAAAATATAGTTTGAAAGTATCAATGCCTTTTTGCGCGAAAGCAGGCATTAATACCACCGAAAACAATATTGTTAATAACGCTTTATACATAAAAATCCCTATACGCCCGTGATCCCAGGCGCATTACTGCTGTAAGTTATGAATTATTCAGAATAAGTAAAAGGTAAAACCCAGTTATATCCTATAAGCACGGTATCTCAGGCAGAAGGCGTTTTTCTCACAGTGACATAACCGACAATAGCGAAAGGAAGATAAACAAGGAGGTTGGATACTGAAAACCAAACAGGCTGCTTCGGAAAGGTAAGGACATTGAACAAGCCTCCCAGTGTCATTATTACGCCGACGATCACTGCCGGCCGCATCATGGTTCTGCCAGCCACCAGCGTCGCGGCAAGACCTGCGACAAAGGAGGAAATGGCATAGTTGAGCAGTAAAAGCTCGAATGCGGCTTTGGGCATGGCGGCAACGGCTTTTGCCAGCGCTTCTACGTTGTTCTGGTCTATTCCCGCCGGCAGCGGATATAGCTTCCCGACCAGATTCTCACCCAGTTTTATTAATAACATGCCAGCTATAACGCCTACTACCACCGGCAATACATACTTAGTCGCTTTCATTCCGGTTTTTTAGTCAACTTACATAACGAGAAAGATCACAAAACACTTTCGCTGGTCTTGCAGCTATTTCAATGTGACAAAATAATCTTCTTTCGCGGGTCGGCAAATGAGGTCGTCAAAATTAATTGAAAATATCTTTTTTACGATCTGCCTGATTTCGTTGTAGTCATCGGGTTTTTGAATATAAAGGTTGGCACCCAACTTGTAAGTATTGTCGATCTGGTCCGGGAATGCTGATGTGGAATAGATGATCACCGGAATATTGATCCACTTTTCATTTTTTCTGATCACTGCCAGGCTTTCAAAACCATTTCTGCAGGGCATATTCAGATCAAGGAAGATCAGATCGGGCAGGCTACCGGGTGCAGATTCCAAAATGCGTATCAAATCTGCTCCATCATAGGCCCGGGAAATATCCAGGCCAGGTACGATGGACTGCATGGCTTCTTTGAAGAAATCAAAGTCATCGGCATCATCATCTGCCAAAATGATATGAAACGGCCTGCTCTCCGCTATCTGGCCCAATAAATATCTGCTGTCTTCGCTCATTATTTCCATTTGTCTTTTCTCATTCGCTATCGTAACTGTGTTTTATTTTCAGAAGGCCAAAGTACCCAGGCCGGAAGGTCAGATCGCTATACCATTTATCTTCTGGTCAAAATTTCCCTGTGATACCGGAAGCGTAATAATAAAAGACGCCCCCTCACCCGGTGAGCTTTCCACGCTGATCAAACCATTGTGGTTTTCGACGATCTTCTTGCAAATAGCGAGTCCTATGCCGGTGCCTTCATACATGCCGCTCAGGCGCTGAAAGGCTTCAAAAATACGATCTGCGAACTTCGGGTCGAACCCAATACCGTTGTCAGTGATGCGGATACGCACAAATTTTTCGCGATCCCAGAACTTATTTTCTTTCCAGCCAGTGAACTTATAATGCGCTTTTATATGGCCGGGAGCCGATATCTCGAAACCATTTATTATATGCGAGGATATCGTGATCTCCGGAACTACGCCATCTTTTTTAAACTTGATGGAATTGGCAATAATATTCTGAAACAATTGCCCGATCTGCGTGTCATTGGCCTCTATAACCGGCAATGTAGAAACATGGACAACGGCCTTGTTGTTCTCTATCAGCACCTCCATGTCGGTGAGTACGGAAGCCACAACAACGTTCAGGTCGGTTCGGGTGAAAAGAAAAAGTGAATCCGCTGAAGAAATACGCGAAAAGCTTAGCACATCCTGGATGAGTTTTTGCATGCGCGCTGATGCATTTACGATTTTATCCATGTACTCACGCGCCTTTTCGGAAGTAAGGTCCTGACCGGGATCCTGCAACCGGGATACGAATGTTCTGATCTTTCTCAGCGGCTCCTGCAGATCGTGGGACGCGACATAGGCGAATTTTTCAAGTTCATCGTTCTTCGACTCAAGCGCCGCGGATTTTATCAGCAACTCCTGCTCTATTTGTTTCTGCGCTGTTACATCCTGCCCGGTACCAATAATTTTCAGCACATTGCCATCTTCGCTCGTCACCACCTCCCCTCTTGTATGCATGGTCTTCACCAGTTCCTGCGGTGTGGTGATACGATGATAGAAGTCAATAAATTTCTTATCTGCAACCGACTGCGTTAACATCGCATCGGCGTTGATGCGATCCTGAGCATACATGCAACCGAGAAACTGCTCATAGGATATGCGAGACTCCTGCAACCCGTATATACGCACCAGGTTATCGGAAAAAACAAAGTCATTGCTGCGAAGCTCCCACTCCCAGTGTCCCATTTTAGCGATTTCCTGGGCTTCGTTCAGTAAACGGATCTTAACCTTCAATTCCTCTTCCGCCTTTTTTCGCTGCTCCACTTCGGCCTCCAGCTCTTCGGCAGTTTTTAAAGAAAATGCCACCGGAAGGAGCCTGATGAGGTAATAAACAGTTGCCCAGCTAATGACCCCTGTGATAAAACGCACCAGCGCATTGAAACGGTAGATGGGGTACCAAAATGTTATTGCATCGAGCAAATGCGTAAAACCGCAGGCAAAAATAAACGCGGCAAACAAAAAATAGACCTTATGAAACCGGGCATTTGCACGAGACGCAATGTACCTCACTATGATCACAGGCATAGCGAAATAGGCAGAAAAAATGAGCAAGTCGCTGATTATATAAAGCCAGCCATGAAACTCAGTCCACTTCCCGCAATGCCACCTTGGAGGCCACAAAGACGTATCAAATAATCCTCCGAAAAAGTCGGTAAGTTGGTGCATGCGCTAAGTGGAAAGTATTAGTGAAATTACCTAAATAAATCTATCGTTGTATGCGTTTTTTTGCATGATTATGCGAGATTTATACAACTTTTGTGCCACCTGTTTCGGGTTATCCGTAGCTTTGGAAAACAGTTTTTTATTTTTCTTCACTTCACATTCATATTCAACGTGGTACATAAAATACTAAATGACAAACCAACGAAATTATTTATCGTACTCACCTCATTCTTCGTTGCCAACGCGCTGATCGCCGAATGCATAGGTGGTAAACTATTTTCGTTGGAACGGGTATTTGGCATCACCCCTCATCCTTTTTCCCTGCTCGGCGAGAAGGGACTCACTTTCACACTCACATGTGGCGTATTGCTCTGGCCGCTGGAGTTTATAATGACCGACATAGTGAACGAGTATTTCGGGCCAAGGGCAATAAAAAGGATCTCCTATATCGCTATAGCTATGATCAGCTATGCATTCCTGATGTTTTACTTTGCAATACAGGTACCCGCAGATACTAATTTCTGGATTGGCAGCCAGAAAGATAGCGGTGTGCCCGATATGCAGGCTGCCTTTTACAACATTTTCGGGCAAGGAATGTGGATCATTGTGGGCAGCCTTATCGCCTTCCTGGTAAGCCAGCTTGTGGATGTATGGATATTTCACCGGATCAAGAGAGTGACCGGGGAGAAGCATGTATGGCTCAGAGCTACGGGTTCTACGATCGTTTCGCAATTAGTAGATAGTTTCATTGTTTTGTTTATTGCGTTCAAAATAGGCAAAGGATGGTCTTACCAACGTGTCATTGCGATCGGGCTTGTGAACTATGCTTATAAATTTACAATGGCTATTGTACTGACTCCGCTGATCTACCTGATAGAAAAAGGCATTGAGCGCTACCTGGGGCATACTGTAACCACCCAGATGAAGAATGCAGCAATGGGGAAAGTAAATGAGTGATCCCTGGTTGTAGGTCGGGTAAGTGTTAGCTTATCTTATGCGAAGCAAACACACCACCGGAATACACTGCTTAGCTATTTTCCTGGCGTCCCTTACTAACACGCAGTAGGTTAGGCGTTCCGCAGTCGCCTTGCGTCGGCGTGCTTTTTTACTCAACAACTGAATGAGTTCGTAAAAAGAAAAACCCGAGCGCGCACACGATCAGGTTCTTGATAACCGCATCTGTTTTCACAGATGCGGTATGTCTTTTATACTCTAGTCTTTCTTCTTATTATTTCCTAAGCGGTACCCAATGGATACCTGGAATGACGGGCTCTTGTATAACTGGCTGGATATATACTTTCCTCCCTGCGATGATGCATTGTCCCATACACTCTGCACATTGCGAAAATCCAGGGTCACATTCGGATAAACCTCGTAAGACAGGCCTGCTATGTATCCGAGCCCGAACCTTGAATTAAAGTCGCTCTGCTGCACTTTTGGCGTATTATCATTACCCATCGCATTTACCAGGATCGGCGACAATGTACTTGGCTGCTCAGATTTACCGGTATTTATGGAGAAACTGTACACCAGGTTAGCACCCGCATAGAAACTAAAATGACTCTTCATATACCTGATGGTAATGGGCATTTCCACACTGTGCAATGTGGAGAAGCTGTATGAGCTGGACAACTGCTGCTTGCTCCACTGACCTGGGCCTACCTGTGTGTAGGAGTAATAGTTATCGTTGAGCGAATAGTCATTATTTATGCGGTGAAAATATTTAACCTCGGCCATTGCGCTCACATTGTCGCCAAAAATGAAGTTACCCGTTACGCCAAACTGGAAACCTTTAAAGCTGTTCGGCCCAAAGAAAGTAGCATTGATACCACCGGTAAGACCTGCGGCAAACTGCATCCCACTCACGTGGTACTTCACGTCGTTAAAGGTCGCATTCAATTTGTCCAATGTTGATTCACCACTACCGCCCTTACCCGCCTGGCTTTGTTTTGTACCTAAGCCATTTTTGCCAGTGGCAGAAGCAGACGATTCAGGGAGAATAGGTGTATTGCCAGATGCGAGTGAATTGTTGCTATTTGTTCCACTCGTATTTTCCTCTTTCCTTGTTTCCTCGGTATGACTAGGGTCATTACTATTATTAATACCAAGTTCACGGGCAAGTTGCTCAATAGAAATAGTATCGTATTTATAATATCCGACTTTTCTATTGGTGCTCACGTAGTGTTCCGTAATGGTAACACGGTCAAACGGCACCTGCTCTCTTTTAGCGGCAACCTCTTCGGAAGGAGTTGCTGTGCCGGGTCCCGTTGCTGTGCTGCTGTGTGAAGCTCCGGTCGTTTTGTTTTTACCGGGGCCGTTTCCTGGTTCATTGCCTGATACCGGTCTTGGCGCAACGGTTTTAGAATTACCAGGCTTGCTGTTTTCGGCAAGGGGCTTATCATGTGTATCAGCCGGCTTTGCCGAACCATTGGGAATGTTCTTTGTCCCGGTTACATTGCTGCCCAAAGCAAGTTTACTGGTATTTACCGTTTGTTCCTTCTTCGAAACAGCGCCACCGCCTTGGTTTACCGGTGCAGTTTTGGCATCAACCGACGCTACCTCGCTTGTTTTTGTCGCCCCCGATTTGTGACCGGAATGATGGGCTGTTGCGCTGTTGGTTCCGTCAGCAAGCGGCGGGTGGCTCTTTGCAGCAGCTTTTGTATTGGAAGCCATAAATTTCTTGCCAATTTCCTTTTTGTTAATTTCAGCTACAGCTTTTTTATGACGGTTATTTGAGGCAACCACACCAGCCAGGAATTTTTTCCTTCTGTCCGCGTCCGTTTTACTGCTGCTTTTATGATCGCTGGTTGCTTTATGACCCGAAGCGAGGGCTTGTTTGCCAATATGCGCTATCGGTGTAGAGACTGCAATATTTTCGGTTGAAGGCTGATCAGCTTGTTTGTCTGCCTGTCCTTCAGCGGCTTTCTTACTATCAGCATCAGGTCCTGCAGATAATTGCTTAGTATCGTTTACATCAATATTCCTGGTTGTTTTTGAGGCAGTTCCAATTGTTGTGTTATTTGCAATGGGGTGGTTAGTTTCTGAGCTGTTTGCTTCAGTGCTGTGGCTTTTTACGTTAGCGGCATCCGTATGAGCAACCCGGTGCTTAGCCGTAGCATTATCAGTGGTTATGTTGTTTGCGGAAGTATTATCGGCAGTTATTGCCGCTTTGCTATCGGTGGTTGTATTGTTTACAGATACGTTGTTATTTGCGGGGTAATTGGTTGCGACCGAGCTGTTATTCGTTGCGTTGAGCGACCTGGTAGCATACAGATACCCGCCCACACTTGCGGAAGTGGCCAGTAAAATAAGGGCTACAGCGCCAAACGTGCGGCGCCAGTATAAGAACCCACCACGGTCCTGGGGCATTTCCTTATCGAGCAGGTCACGCATCTGCAACCACGCCCCCGAACGCTCTTTTTCCTCTTCTCCTCCTAATCGCTGCCTTACCAGGTCATCGATGCTAATGAAATTTTTATCCATGTGGATAAATTTTTTGTTTTAAAAATGACTTTTTTCACACTCACTATTCCAGGTTGAAACTGTTTCAACCTTACGTTCATTATATATTATACTTTCAAATGCAATTCCATTTTTTCGATCCGTTCCTTCAGCACCCGTCGTCCTTCGGATAAGTGCCATTTTGATGTTCCTTCACTGATTCCCAGCATTGTACCGATTTCCTTGTGTGTGAATCCATCCATCACATACATATTAAAAACCGTTCTTGTTGCTCCGGGTAACGCTTGCACAAGTTGTAGCAACTGATCGTAGTACAACTTGTCTGCATGATCCTTATGCACTAACTCATCTTTCTCTACCAATAGTACTTTATCCGAATATCTTGTGTTTTGTTTCACATAATCGGCGACCGCATGAAACACTATTTTTCTTAGCCACCCTTCAAAAGAACCCTGGAAATTGTACTGCTTAATCTTCTGGAAAGCACGTAAATAACCATTGTTCATAATTTCTTCCGCCTGCATCTCATCGTCAATGTAGCGCTTAACAAGCGCCATCATCTTTGGGTAAAATAAACGATATAACTTCTCCTGCGCGCTTCTTTCGTTGCGAATACAACCCTGAATGAGCTGTTCTAACTCACTTGCATGGCCAGTTAAAGTATATGCCAAAGCGATGGACAAGTATGTTTGTTATTAATGCTTAACAACTATATAGACCGAACTAGCCGGGAAATGGTTGGGTGACCGGCCTAATTCACATTAAATTTACTGTATTTATAGCAAATGTTGGGGTGAAACCGAGATAAATAGCACTAAAAAATTATATATTGAATGCCGAAAAGGAGAAACTAAAGCTCTTATCACTGGCCAGGCTATGATAGAAGCTCGTCGATCACCCATAGGAAACTATTGAAAAGAAGTATAGAGATAAACCCGGGGAATTCCGCTTATATCAGTGCCTATCTTTAGGGTATCATCGTTATTAACCAGAATGGTGTATACAAGGTTGGAGTCTTTCTTTCCACCTACATTATAATAATACAGATATACCCATTGGCCGGGTATGGTCCATTTGAAACTGAGATCACGCGGGCCATTTGGATCGCATAAGATATTGTAATGATGATCACCCATGCTATCTTTCTTAAAAGTAAGCACTTCTGAAAGAACACATGAATCGTCGATGGGATAATAATTAACCCACTGACCTTTCAAATACCAGGTGTGATTGACGAGTATGTCCGTGCGTTTTTCGCGCTGTATGTCTTTATAACAGCTTTCCGCACACAACACACCTATTAAAATAATAAGAATTAGAAAAAGCCTTTTCATTCCCGTTCTTTGACTCACGCTGGTTCAAATGTAAGATAATAAAAACCAGGCAATTTATATGCAAAGAAACTGAAAGTTTCTAACTCCGTGATTAATTTTTAGCGAGGAGACCCGCAAGCCGCCGGTTCACAACTTTGAATTAATTGGGGGGGCGGAAGATGTAACACGCATAACATCTATTTCTTCCGGGAATCCGCATTAATATCCAGTCTCCGCAGCATGGGAGCGGTGATCCAGGTAAATCCAACAACCACCAGCGTAAGGCATCCGCCCACCACAACCGCAGGAACGGTGCCCATCCAGCGGGCAGTGATACCACTCTCCATAGCTCCCAGTTCATTAGACGAACTGATAAACATAGTATTGACAGCTGCTACCCTCCCGCGCATCGCGTCGGGCGTATATAGCTGTAGTATGGTACCGCGTATCACCACACTCACTGCATCGAACATACCGCCGGCAAGCAACATGGTAAACGCGATAATGAAACCCCATGATATGCCAAAACCCGCAATGGAGAACAAAGGAGTGCTGCCACCAATAGCACCGCAGTAGCCAAATATGATAGTGGTAACCCCGAAGCCCGCTATGCACAGCAGCAGCTTGATCCCGGGCTTTTTGCCCAAGGGCATAAACGACAGCATAAATAAGGTGATAACCGATCCAATGCCCGGAGCAGCACGCATCCAGCCATAGCCTACTTCGCCCACCTTTAATATATCATCGGCATATACGGGCAGCAGGGCCACGGCACCACCAAACAATACCGCGAACATATCGAGGGAAAGCGCAGCCAGTATGATCTGCGTATTAAAGACAAATTTGATGCCCTCTCCCAGGCTCTTCATTATGGGCTCTTTATCCTTCTTGAGTATTTGCTGCTTAGGGATACGCAGCAAGGCAACAAGCGATATCGCCTCGATGACCGCAACACTTACCAGGCTTACCTGGAAACCACTCAGTGCGATCATAAAACCCCCGAGCAATGGCCCGATGACCGCTCCTATCTGCCAGGATGTACTGCTCCAGGTGGTGGCGTTGGGATAAAGCTCACGTGGTACAAGCATACCCATGAGTGCAAAAGAGGCCGGACTCAGAAATGCCCTTAAGGCGCCGCCAATAAAAATGCCGCCGTATATCAACCAAAGGATGCCCTGTGTAGACATCCCGACCTGCAATCTCGGCCACACAAGCAGAACAAAAAAGACAGACAGCAAGAGGTATCCGGCGGTGCATTGCAACAATAGAGTTCTCTTCTCGCGAAGATCAACGAAGTGGCCGGAAAACAAAGAAAAGCCAATGGCCGGTATTACCTCCCAAAGACCCAGCATGCCGAGTGCGAGCTTATCGTGGGTCAGTTTGTAAACATAGTAACTCACGATGGTAGCCTGCATATTGAGCGCCATTATAATGGCGAAACGAAGCAAAAGATAATTCCGGAACTGCGGGTAATGCAGCGCTTTGTTCTTTACGAGAAACGAAGTGGCGACACGCAACGGCGCGAGGTTTGGTTGCCGCAAAAATATTGCATAATGGAGATAATAACCGTTAATTTTGGTCAGTCAATGAATAATATTTCGCAGATACTTAGCACGAGCATTATACAAGCTTTCCAGGAGCTTCGTGCCAACAAACTGCGCACTTTTCTTTCCCTGCTGGGGATCACCATAGGTATATTCTGCATTATAGCGGTGCTCACTGTTTTAGATAGCATGAAAAATAATATCCAGCAAAGAATGGCTTCGCTGGGTGGCGATGTACTGTACGTAGATAAGATGCCCTGGATGGATGATGGCGGGGAATATAAATGGTGGGAATACGAGCGCCGTGCCAGCCTGACACCAACAGAGGTAAAAGCAATACAGTCGCAGGTGCCGGATGCGGCAACAGTTACCTTATGCATGGGCACACATCGGATAACGCTGAAGCGCGCCGACATGGAGGTTAGCGGCGTGGCAGGATATGCGGTACTGGATGGGTTTGATAAGATACAGAACATAGAAATAGGAAATGGGCGTTATCTCAGCGCTTCCGAGATCGACGGCGGCGCTAATTCAGTCGTGATTGGCGATGAAGTTTGTAATGGCCTCTTCACCAGCGGCATAAGCCCTCTTGGCAAAAGTATCAGCTTCCTCGGGCGAAAGTTCATTGTGGTTGGGGTGATGAAAAAAGTCGGCAGCAATATGGCCGGTTTTGACTTTGACAATGCAGTGATATTTCCCTACTACATGGCGTCATCTTTGCTAGATGTGCGCTCCCGTGATTATGACCCGCTGCTTGCCATAAAGGCCGGAGCTGGAAAAAACCTGGACGAAGTAAAATATGAAGTGGAAGGTGTGCTCCGCCGCGTGCGCAAGGTAAGGCCCGGGCAGGGCGATGACTTTGCGATAAACCAACTCAGCCAGATCTCAGAGAAAATTGAAAGCATCTTCGGTGTTATAGATGTAATAGCCTGGGTGATCGGTGGATTCTCCCTGTTGGTAGGGGCATTCGGTATTGCCAATATTATGTTTGTGACGGTAAAGGAGCGCACCAGGATCATAGGTCTGAAAAAAGCGATTGGCGCACGAAGGTCGTCGATCATGTGGGAGTTTTTATTGGAAGCTATCGTACTGTGCCTGATAGGCGGTGCGGTAGGTATCATAATTGTGGTGCTGGTGAGTTTCCTGCTTACCTATGCCTTCGAATTCTCGATAGTGCTTTCTTTAACCAACTTCTTTATTGGCATTTTTGTTTCTATATTAGTGGGTGTTTTGTCGGGCGTGATACCGGCAAGGTCGGCATCACGGCTCGACCCGGTAGTGGCCATACGATCTAATTAATTCGTTATGAAACGACCTAGCGGGGTTGAAGATTTGCATTTTGAAGAAACTGAACCCTAAACCTGAATATGATAGGAACCAGATGGAAGTTCCATCTGGCAAATAAAAAGACAAATATTTTTCCAGATGAAAAAAAAACAGGTACTTATACTGGACCAGGAGCGTATCTCGTACAAGCTGCGCCGCATGGCCTATGAGATATGGGAGCGGAACAGTGACGAAAAAGGGATCATACTGTTGGGAATAGAAAAAGGCGGCAGGATACTTGCTGATAATCTGTCAGAGATCCTGAAAGAAATAAGCCCACTGAAAGTAAAAACCGTATCCATAAATATTAATAAGAAAAACCCACTCAACCATGCCCTCGAATCGGAACTGAACCTCGATGGCAAAACAGTGGTGCTCTGCGATGATGTCGTGAATTCAGGGAAAACCATCATCTATTCGCTGCACGCGATTCTTTCCTACGACCTTAAGAAAATAATGGTGGCTGTACTCGTGGACCGCAAGCACAAATCATTCCCGATAGCTTCTGACATTGTTGGGCATACCGTGGCCACCACTATTCAGGATCATATCGAGGTAGAAACAAAGGGGAAGAAGATAACGGCGGTTTATTTGGAGTGATTGGTCAAGCCTTCGGTCCCGAAAATTTCGATTCTTAAATTTTTCAAAATTGAGCTCAATGGAAAATGATATTAAAGAACTGCTGCTGAAAATACTTGCCAACCAGGCCGCACTTTATCAGAAAATATCTATCATTGAAAACAGAAGTGTAACGATTTTCCATCCTGGCCGAGGCATCGACTACTTTGCGAATGAACTGGAAAAGGATGCACAGGAAGTGATGGAACAAATAAAACAGATCAACGGTGTATCGTAATAAACACACAAAACGTGACGGCGCAAAATCTTGCACCACTACGATACAAATAAAAAATACTACTCGCTGACTTATGACTAACGACTCACGACTTACGACTTTACTGATACACGGCGGAGCAGGAAATATTACCCCCGCTATAATGAACAAGGAACAGGAAGCCGACTACAGTGCCGCGCTGAAAGAATCTTTGGATGCAGGTTATGCCATTCTGCACAAGGGAGGCAGCGCACTTGATGCAGTGGTGATGGCCATCAGCGTGATGGAGGACAACCCGTTGTTCAACGCAGGGCGGGGCTCTGTATTTACCAAGAAAGGGCTGAACGAAATGGATGCTGCACTTATGGACGGCAGCAACCTTGCTGCCGGTGCTGTGGCAGGTGTGCGCAACATAAAGAATCCTATAGTGCTTGCAAAAGAAGTGATGCTGCACTCTGGGCATGTGTTTCTCAGTGGCAGCGGGGCCGGCGAATTTGCACTCAGCCAGGGAATAGAAATGGCGCCGGATGAATATTTCTTCAACGAATCCCGCTACGATCAGTGGCTGGAGATACGCCATACCAACTACACGCAACTGGATCATAAAGCCGACAATCTGAAAGGGCATAGCATACCAAATGCCGGTGAGAAATTCGGCACAGTGGGTGCGGTAGCCTGCGATCAACATGGCAATATAGCAGCGGGCACATCTACCGGGGGGATGACCAACAAACGATTTGGCCGCATAGGTGATAGCCCGGTGATAGGCGCCGGCACTTATGCCAACAACGCGACCTGCGCTATCTCCTGCACAGGACATGGAGAGCCGTTTCTACGGGCTGTAGTCGCACATGATATTTCGTGCCTTATGGAATACAAAGGGCTCTCCTTACAAGATGCCTGCAACACGGTGATAAAAGACAAGCTCGTGAAGATAGGCGGCGAGGGCGGCCTGATTGCCGTAGACGCAAAGGGGAATTATACTTTCTGTATTAACTCTGCGGGGATGTACAGGGGAATGAGGAATAGTGAGGGTAAGGAGTTGGTGGCGTTTTATGGTCATTACTAAGATTTTTAGGATGGGAAGATTTTAGGTTGCATGAGTATGTGTTAATAAACATCTGCTAATAAGAAAAAATAATTTTAAGCGCCCTACCAATAATACCAAGAGAAAATTTCTTGCGCTTAAACTTGCAGCAGAGTCAAAATTGGTAACGAAGGAATCAATGAAAGTATTGAAGGAATTTGAGGATATTGATCTTGATGAAAAGAAGGTGTCTTTTTCTGCGCTTTCTATTGATACCAAACGGTTTAAATTTAACCGGGATGAAGCAAATGAAAGGTAAGTTTTTACCCGAAATTATTTCAATACAAGATAAAGAAAATAGGACAACGAATACGCAACGAAATTTGCGGTGATACTGTATTTTAACGCGAGTTTATAGTTTCTTTCTCCCTTAGTCATCAACAAATAGAATAACGGAAATTCAATTACCAATGAAGTTATGAAAATAACTGAGAAATAGGCTAACAGGTAAAGGTTGAAGTCATCTGCAAAGAAAAGACGCTCACCGTACATATTGATATCCAATTTTAAAGCAATAAAAGTAGCTACGATGTACGAAACGGTAAAAGACAGATAATTGCAAGGAATAACAGCGACAAGGCTTAACGGTTTTTTGAATAATTTTTTGATCGTTAACCATTTTACCAAACCGAAAATTAGGCTTCCAATTGTCAAGTGCACATATAAAAAAACAGGCAAACCAGACATGTAGTGACCTTCAAAATAACCTTTCATGTATGGGGCTGCATCAACTGAATAACAGCACAACACCGAAGCCATTGCAAGAAATACTTTTCTCATTAAACGTTGTTCAAATTTTCTAAAACACTATGGCCGCACAATCAAACTCTTTACACTCGAAGTATGTGCACTAAAATAGCCTAGCGCACCGCCGGTGAGATTGGTGAGGGGGTTTGCTGGTGTGGCCGAGTTTTGGTTATTGGTTTGCTGCAGTGTTGAGTAATATTGATATACGCTGGAGTCGATACATTCCAGATATACGGCTACGCTGTCCCCAGGACTTAACTGGTCGCCACCAATTGGCTGATTTACAACCCGTCCGTTAATAAGTGCATCATTGCGCACAATCACATTGTCCGATGCCGTATCGTTCTTATACTCCATGAAATGATAATAGTGGTAGTGAACTCCTACCAGCGCCGGATCTGTATACACCGGCACCAGTTGTGGATGCGAGCCGCCAAACGGAGATGGTTTTGTATACAGACTATCCAATGTCACCAACGGAGGCATGGTTGAGGTTGCAGTGAATACATTATTAGCTGCGTTCACATAGAGCTTGTAGGTATGGCCGGGTGTACCCACAAGTACATGAGTAGTATAGTTACCGGGCAACGTCTCTGCAAGCGTATCTGTAACGCCAGCCGTTGCGTCTGTGATCACCACCATAGCTCCACTAACGGCTGGGAATATGTTATCCTGGTCGAAGTTGATGGTTTTGGTAATAGTAACGGTATATGTGCCCGCAACATCGGTAACATTTCCTTGCACCACATAGCGCGCTAATGATGAATTGAGGTCTACTTTGATCACCTTTTTGCAGGCACTAAACGCGGCAAGCAGCACTATCAGCAAGAAGAAATTTGTTGTTTTATGTAAACTCATTTTCTTAGAATTTAAAGTTGTAGGATATAGATGGAACCCAGCGAAACAGAGAATATTGCACGGCCTGCGTTTTGCTGGCATCATTGGGGTCCTGTCGAAAATTAATGATGTAAGGATTTTCCCTGCCATATGCGTTGTACAGGCTATACACCAGTTCTGATGTATATTTTTTGTGCGGCTTCAGCTGCTTCGTGAAGCTCAGGTCAAGACGGTTGTAGTTGGGCATGCGGTAGCCATCGCGGCTTGTATAATAAAATACGGTCTGGCCGTTGACTTCATACTTTCCACTTGGGAACGTGGCCGCACCGCCCGTATAAAAAACAAAGTCGGATGAGACAGTCCATTTTTTGTTCAGTTTATAAATACCAACCACGGAGAAATCATGCGTATGGTCCTGCCGGGACGCGTACCAATTGTTGTTGTTCACACCGAGCATCTGTATTTCAGAACGCGACAATGTATAAGAAATCCAGCCGGTAAATTTTCCTACCTTCTTCTTAAAATAAAGCTCCAGTCCGTATGACCTGCCATCTCCATACAGCAGCTTGGAGTCAAGCGGAGTATTATCAAATACATTTGCGCCATCGCGGTAGTCGATCTGGTGCTGCATATACTTGAAGTAAGTTTCTGCGCTCAGTTCGTAATCGTCATTTTTAAAGCTGTGGAAATAGCCCAATGTTCCCTGGTCAGCTATTTCCGGTTTTATGTTGTTATCGCTGCCTACCCATTTGTCGGTAGGATTGGTAGTAGTGGAGTTGGATATCAGGTGCATATACTGCGCGTTACGCGCATAGCCTAATTTCAGCGACGATACATCATTTAAAGTATAGCTGGCAGAAACACGCGGCTCGGGTACAACATAGGTTTGCTCTATCTGGCCATTGCCGGCGTGTATCGTATCCCTGACTGTGCCATCCGGGTTTAGGTCATACAGGTTGGCACCCCCCATTACGGAAAATGCACTTACCCTGATTCCGTAATCAACGTTCAGCCGCGAGCTTGCTTTCCAGCTATCGGTAATATAGACAGCATTTTCAAGACTGTGGTTGTCGGGCTGGGTGGAATTGGTTATGCCGGTGCCCGTGATGTTGCCCGGCTCGATAGTATGATAAACACTACTGAAACCGAAGCGGATAGAATTGCTGGGGTTCGCAAAATACTCCAACTCTTCTTTGAGGTTCCAGTCGCGGATTATCGACTGTATGTTTGCCGAGATACCGCCCGTGTTGATACCGATGTTATAATCATAGTCGCTATAGATCAGCGAAGTGTTGGAAAAAAGTTTGTCATTGAAGATGTGGTTCCAACGCAGCGTACCTGTGGCGTTTCCGTAATTGAGCCCGAAGAGGCCACCAAGACCCAGATCATCCTGGCCGAAATAACCGGAGAGATATATCCTGTCTTTCTTTCCTAATTTATAATTCAGCTTGGCGTTGAGATCATAGAAATAGAGGGAGCTTTTCTTAAGAGTAGTATCGTGCGAAAGTTTCAGAAAAACGTCGGCATAAGTGCGCCGTGCGGTAACAAGGAAAGATCCCTCGTCCTTTTGTATTGGGCCTTCCACTTCCAGCTTAGAAGCGATGAGGCCTATGCCCCCGCTAACGTGGTAACTCTGATCGTTGCCATCATTCATTTTTACATCTAGTACCGACGAAAGGCGGCCACCAAACTGCGCCGGTGCCGTGCCTTTATACAACGTTACATCCTTTATAGCGTCCGAATTGAATGTAGAGAAGAAACCCAGCAGATGCGAAGGATTATACACAACAGCATCATCAAGCAATATCAGGTTTTGGTCGGCAGCGCCACCACGCACATAAAATCCACTGTTGCCGTCGCTCACAGATTGCACGCCGGGGAGCAATTGTATCGTTTTTAGTACATCACGCTCTCCGAATATTACAGGAACCGCATTGATCTCTTTAATATCCAGCTTCTCCATACCCATTTGTGCGGAGGTTACCATGTTCACCTTGCTGCTGATGGTCACCGCATTCAGTTGTGTTTCCTCGGGGACAAGAGCCACATCGAAACCTGATTTTTTGTCAGGAGAAACCTGCAGCTCCTGTTGTTTGTAACCAACGTACTCCACCAGCAATTTGTATGTGCCTGCCGGGAGGGTAAGTGAATAAAATCCGTATTCATTTGTAGCCGTTCCAATTGCGGGTTTATCTGCAACTTTTACGGTAGCGCCAATGAGTGCCTCACCTGTTTTTTTGTCTTTTATGGTACCGCTGATGCTGAATTTAGTTTGTGCTTTAAGTGCACCTGGCAGCAGCAGCACCATAAGGGCAATTACGATCTTGATCGGATTATTCATGCTGAATATCTCTTTATCTCTTTAAAATGATTGTAATGAGTGCGTTAAAACTGTTTTTTATCTAACTATCTAAGTGGAAAGAGCCGCAAATCTATCGCAGATGTGTTAGAATAAACTGAAATCCGTAGTGCTGGCTAAAAGTTTGAGACGGAATTAACAAATAGTATTAAGATTCTCACCATAACCCTGATTATTAGAGCTACCTTACACGATTATCTTTTTCATCGAAAAAATAACATCATGCTGCACTTTGTAGAAAACGTAGACCAGATCATTGAGAACATCAGGACCATGGAACAATACCTGAACTCAGATAATAAAGCTGAAAAGGAGTTCGCTCGGGACCTGGTAAAAAAAGGACGGTCTATGCTCGTATATAAAGTAAACGGCGAGAATCACTTTGCACCGGGTCGTTTTCTGGGTTTCAAAAAGAACTCAATGGCAGCCTATCAGGAAGATGAAAAAAGGGAAAGCCGCGATACCAGCCCCACCATGCAATCTTTAATGGGCAAACCATTTTCTCATGCCGTTATAGAAAAAGAATTTGCCGAATATGCCAATAGCTTCAGGGGAAACACCTTGAAAAGCAAACGCAAATACTGGCGCGTGAGGAATGATGAGAATAAGTATTTTGAGCTGAACAGTCCAGCTTTGGTTGCCGCTACCGAATAGTTAATGTTTTGAGCGACTACGTTTTAAGCAAACAATCTTCCTTTTCTTCTGGCTTAATCATCCTAAATTTGCTGAGACCATCCATTGTTGAAGCAATGGTGGTTGGGAGAGCAATTTATGGCAGAGAAGAAAGCAGCAGTTGTAAAAGACGCTAAGAAAAAAGAACCGGTTGTAAAAATCAAGGCAGCCAAGCACATAGAAGGAATATCCGCACCAGAAGTAGAACATCACACCAATGGCGATAGTCGCCTGGCGCACAGAAGTGATGTGATCTTCATTAAGGGTGCGCGCATGCACAATCTTAAGAATGTAGATGTAGCCATTCCAAGAAATAAATTTGTAGTAGTTACGGGCGTGAGCGGCAGTGGCAAATCGTCGCTGACTATGGATACGCTTTTTGCCGAAGGCCAGCGGCGCTATGCAGAGAGCCTCAGCGCATATGCCCGCCAGTTCCTGATGCGGATGGACAAGCCTGATGTGGACTATATTCATGGCATATGCCCCGCAATAGCCATAGAACAAAAGGTAACTACCCGCACCCCGCGAAGCACTGTAGGCAGTATGACGGAGATCTACGATTATCTGCGGCTGCTGTTTGCACGAATCGGCAAAACGTACTCACCAGTTAGCGGAAGGGAAGTGAAGAAGGATACGGTGACAGATGTGGTGGAATTCGTAAAAACGTTACCGGTAGGAGCAAAGGTACAGTTCATAGTGCCGCTGGTGATGCGCTACAAACGCAGCCTGGAGGAAGAACTGAACATCCTGATGCAAAAAGGTTTCAGCCGTATCTACGTACCCAAAGTAGATGAAAAGCCAATACGTATAGAAGATGTGCTGAGTGGTGATGTGAAGCTGGGGAAAGTAAAAGCCAACCTGCTCATAGACCGCATTGTTGTTAAGGAACAATTTGACGAGGATGACCTGCACCGGCTTGCGGATAGCATACAGACGGCCTTTTACGAGAGCGAAGGTGAGTGCCTGGTAGAAGTGGACGGAAAGAAAATACACACATTCAATAACCGGTTTGAAGCAGACGGGATCCTGTTTGATGAGCCTACGCCTAACCTGTTTTCATTCAACAATCCTTTTGGCGCATGTCCTACCTGCGAGGGTTTCGGGCAGGTACTGGGAATAGATGAAGGACTGGTGATACCCGATGGCCGGCTGAGTGTGTATGAAGGCGCGGTGGTGTGCTGGAGGGGAGAAAAAATGAGCGAATGGCAGAAGGAATTTATTAAGGCGTCTGCGAAATACGATTTCCCGATACACAAAGCTGTGGCCGACCTTTCAGACGCGGAACATAAACTCCTTTGGGAAGGCAATGATAAAGTAAGCGGCATCCGGGATTTCTTTACCATGGTAGAGCAAAACCTCTACAAGGTGCAATACCGTGTGATGCAAGCGCGTTACCGGGGCCGCACCACTTGTCCCACCTGCAATGGAACGCGATTAAGGAAAGAGGCGATTTACGTGAAAGTCAATGGCGCGACGATCGCAGACCTCATGTTCCGACCAGCAGATGAGCTATATGAATGGCTGCAGCAAATAAAACTAAATGAGAACGACACGGCCATCGCAAAACGTATAATGACCGAGGTGAACCAGCGCATGAAAACATTGCTGGATGTGGGCCTTGGGTATCTTTCATTGAGCCGGCTTGCAAATACACTTTCGGGTGGAGAGAGCCAGCGTATACAGCTTACTAAATTTCTGGGCAGCAACCTTACCGACTCACTCTATATACTAGACGAGCCGAGCATAGGTCTGCACAGCCGGGACACGGAGCGGCTGATAGGCGTACTGAAAACTTTGCGCGACCTGGGTAATACCGTAGTAGTTGTAGAGCATGATGAAATGATGATGCGCCATGCCGACTATATTATCGATATGGGGCCGCTGGCCAGCCACCTCGGTGGCGAAGTTGTGGCAACAGGAACATACAAAGAACTGATAGCCGACAAAAAAAGCCTTACCGGCAAATACCTGAGCGGCGAACTGAAGATAGAACCGCATGCGGTAAGCCGAAAGCCCCGCGGACATATTAGAATTGAAGGCTGTAAGCAAAATAACTTAAAGAATATTGACGTTGATTTCCCGCTGAACGTGCTGTGCGTGGTAACTGGAGTAAGTGGGAGCGGCAAGACCACGTTGGTTAAACAAACGCTATACCCTGCCCTACTGAAGCATTACGGAGAAGGGGCAGACCGGCCCGGCATATTCAGGAACCTGACCGGCGACCTTAAAAGCATCACGCACATCGAGCATGTGGATCAAAACCCTATAGGTAAGTCATCGCGCAGTAACCCGGTTACCTACATAAAGGCGTATGACGAGATCAGGAAGCTATATGCGAAACAACCGATAGCGAAAGTGCGCGGCTTTGTGGAAAAGCATTTTTCGTTCAACACGGACGGTGGCCGCTGCGATACCTGCAAAGGCGAGGGAGAGGTAATCGTGGAGATGCAGTTCCTGGCAGATGTGCACTTACTATGTGAGGTGTGTAAAGGGAAACGTTTTAAAGAAGAAGTGCTGGAAGTGACTTATCGCGGCAAGAGCATTTATGATGTACTGGAGTTGAGTGTGGACGAAGCCATTGAGTTCTTTGCCGATGAAAAGAAATTGGCAGGGGCGTTGCAACCGCTCAGCGATGTGGGCCTCGGCTATATAAAACTTGGCCAGAGCAGCGATACCCTCAGCGGCGGCGAGGCGCAGCGTGTAAAGTTGGCATCCTTCCTGGGCAAGGGCAACCAGAAGGAAAAGGTACTGTTCATTTTTGATGAACCTACTACCGGGCTCCACATGCATGACATCAAGAAGCTACTGGGCTCTTTTGATGCACTGATAGAGCAAGGCCATTCCATTATAGTAATAGAGCATAATACAGACGTTATCAAATGTGCAGATTGGGTGATAGACCTGGGCTCGGAAGGCGGTGCAGGAGGGGGGCACCTGCTCTATGAAGGCGCACCAGAGGGACTAAAGAAAGTGAAGGAGAGCTATACGGGCAAGTACATGTAATTCAAATTCAAAAGTTAAATGTCTGAATTCAAAACACCGTTGGCAACTTCAAAATCGGGAAAGTATGTATCTTTCTAAAAAAGGATCATGAAAAAAATACCGCTGTTGCTCGCATTTTTGTTTTCATTTGCTTTCGCGAATTCCTTTGGGCAGGTACCTACCGTTACGCTAGGTAATATTCCCGCAAATGCAAAAAAGGATGGAAAAATGGTGCCCGTTTACACAACAAGTGACCGGATAATACAGGCTGGTAAATTAAAACCCGGCAATCCCTCAGATAAAATAGAAAGCTATCTCTTTTCGGTAGCAACCGGCTCTGAGATGTGGGGGCCATTTGAAGGGAAAGGCGCTCAACTATCCGACAAAATGATTAGTCGCTTAAAGGAAACAAAAGGCCCTGGCGTATTGGTATTTTTTGATGACATAAAAGTGAAACAAGGAGGCGTGGTGAAGATGGCGCGTCCTTTGTCTTTTAAATACGACCAATAAATACCAAGCCGAAACTTTATACTTTTGTACTAAACAGATAATTCATGAAAAAGAGCCTGTTACTCGCTTTACTTTTATTGCCTGCGGTGATATCCTTCGGACAGCATAAGAAAAACAGCGAAACCGTGGAGGGCAAGTACCCGGTGGTATGGATGGGAAACGTAAGGACGTACTACACCTGCCGGGATTCTATATTAGTAAACCCAATGCTGGTAACAGATTCAGTAGGTTGCAAGGTTTCCGGTTTCACCATATCATTGATGGCGCCGGGCCATGATTTTTACGGGCCTATACATGCCAATGGCAATGAATTCACGCAGCAGCAGAAAGACCTTGTTAAAGCATGGGATTATAAAGATGTAACACTGTATCTCCAGGACATACACCTCAACTGCCACGAGACCGATGCGGTAGCGCATCCTTTCCAGGTGAAATTTGATCATTGATCGTGGTGAAAAAGGTCCCTCGCAAAGGCGCTATGGAGCAATTCCCATATATTGTTTTTAAGATCGCCAGGCGCAAGTAAAGTGTTTTTTGCAAAGACCAGCGGTACTTTTCGAAACTACTGTAACGGCATATAATACGTAGAGACGTTGCACGGCAACGTCTCTGTATCATCAAGCGAAAATATTTTCTAGCAAATTATATCCCTACACGCAAGTGAGCAATATCCGCCAGGCGTTTTTCGGCTATTCGCATAGCGGCAAGCTGTGTGTGTACTTTTTCAGTCTCTGCTAGATGGAAAATATCCAGTGTGCGGTTGTATATCTTACCCACGGTGCTTAACGCACGTTCGCGGTTGTAACCGTCCAGTTCTATACTTATGTTGATGATGCCACCAGCATTGATCAGGAAGTCGGGCACATAATGTATACCTTTCTCAACAAGCATTGGACCATGTACATTTTCATCGGCAAGCTGGTTGTTGGCAGCACCTGCTATCACCGGGCATTTCATTTTGTTGATGCTTTCGGTGTTCACAGTAGCGCCAAGAGCGCATGGTGCATAGATATCAATATCGTGGCTGAAGATGTCGGTGTTTGGTATTACCTCAATAGCGGGATGCTTTTCTTTCGCCTGCTTCAGTTTCGCTTCGCTGATATCACATACCAGCACTTTAGCGCCTTCTTCCACCAGGTGACCCATGAGATACTGGCCCACATTGCCGGCACCCTGTACCAATATTTTCTTACCCGAGAGGGAATCCTTGCCCCAATGCTTTTTTGCAGCCGCCTTCATGCCCATATATACGCCATATGCAGTAAGCGGTGAAGGGTCTCCGCTGCCGCCCATATAGTCAGGCATACCGGTAACAAACTCTGTTTCCATGCCTATATATTCCATATCGGCAGATGAAGTGTTCACGTCCTCAGCGGTAATGTACTTGCCATTCAGGCTGTTTACAAACTTCCCATATCGGCGCCAGTAAGCTTCGTTCTTGAGTTTGTGTGCGTCGCCTATCAGTACTGCCTTTCCGCCACCCAGGTTAAGACCGCTTATTGCCGACTTATAGGTCATACCACGGCTCAGGCGCAGGGCATCTGTTAAGGCGTGTTCGTGATTATCATAGTTCCACAAACGTGTACCACCTAGTGATGGCCCAAGCGTGGTGTTATGTATAGCGATGATTGCGTTGAGGCCTGTATGCGGGTCCTGGCAGAATACTACCTGCTCGTGCCCCATACTATGCATTTGTTCTAATACGGATTGCTGCATAATGTCTGATTTAGGGCTGCAAACTAATTAATTTGCGCGTAACTTTTATGTAGCAAAAAATGCAATATGGCACTCGGGTTTTCCAACAACGAGCGGAAGGTTTTCTCGCAGAGACGCAAGAGCGCGACTCACTCATTATATTTTAAACGCGCAAATGGGCACACAAGGAAAAGCGCAGCCGGCTGAACTGCCCTAATTCAATACAAACTTTATGGGCAGCGTAAACAGTACCTTTACGGGCATTCCGTTTTGCTTGCCGGGTTTCCATTTAGGCATACCGCTGACGATATGCAGGGCTTCTTCATCGCATCCGCCACCAATGCTGCGCACTACTTTTGCATTTGTCACTGCACCATCTTCGTTGACTACAAACTCTATCAGCACCTGGCCCTGGATACCTGCCTCTCTTGCGGGATCGGGATAATGCAGATGTTTGCCCAGATAGTCACCCATGTTCCCAACAAATTCCGGCATTTGTTCCACCCAGCGCACAGCCGCATTCTTATTACCGGATGATGAGGAAATGACCCCGCTTCCGGTCCCCGCCTCAGTTGTTGGTACCGAAGAGAGCCCTGTAGAATCGCCGGTTGTGTTCGAGAGGCCGGGTTGTACGTTGTGAAGGTCTGCCACAGGGGTCATCGTGTTTTCCGTCGGGAGGACATTGTCCACAATTTTTGGCGGTGTAAGGATACGCGAGTTTGCGGTCGGTGGCGGAGATGGCGGCAAGGTATTGGGAGGCGCAGGCGGTGCGGGTGGCAGAATGGTATGAACTTCAGAAAGAACAATAGGCTTGTCACTGATAAATCTCGCTACGGAATGCGCGCGGTTCAGATCAATAAACGAAAAACAGAACAGCGCGCTGACACCTGCGAGCACGAACGTACCGGCTCTTTTCATCCTGTTGTCATAGTTTCTACGGAGCTCATAGCCACCGTATGTCTTGTTCCGGTTGTCGAAAATAATGTCGAGGTAGTCGGCATTTAATAGTGTTGTAGGTTCCATGATAGTGCGTTTATTAAATAGAACCGCGAACAGTTATTTTCCATAAACTTGTACAAACTATTTTCAGCTATTTTTACAACCGATATGCCGAACCTCTACATAATAGCGGGCTGCAATGGCGCGGGGAAAACAACCGCCAGTTTCACGATCTTCCCAGACATACTCAATTGCAGGCAGTTTGTGAACGCGGACAATATTGCTTACGGCCTATCGCCTTTTGACGTGGAAAGCGTGGCGCTGGAAGCTGGCAAGATTATGCTGCAAAGAATTAATGAGCTATTAGTCCTTGGCGATGATTTCGCAATAGAGACTACCCTTACCACCCGAAGTTATGTTTCATTAATTCAAAAAGCAAAGGGGTTGGGCTATAAGGTGTCCCTGATTTATATATGGCTCAATTCGCCGCAACTTGCGATAGAAAGGGTGGCGGAAAGAGTGAAAAATGGCGGGCATAACATACCTACGGACGTGATAGAAAGAAGGTATTTCCGTGGAGTAAAGAACCTATTTGAGTTGTTCATACCCATCTGCGATTTATGGACGGTGGCAGACAATACCTATGGAAATCTGATCCAGGTAGCAAGTAAAAATGAAATTGAAAATGTTATAGAAGATGTCGAACTTTGGAATGTAATTAACAAGCAGTTTTATGAATCTAAAACCAGATAATCTTGAACTGTCCAAGAAAATAACAGCCGGGTTAAAACTTGCGGTTCGTAGGTTTTTTGAAAAAAAAGCAGCCAATAACGAGTCTGTTGTTATCGGCGACGGTAAAGGCGGGATAATACGCGTTCCCGCAAAAGACCTGTTACGAGATTCCGATAAGGAATAATTTTTCCACCTACTTCACGTCAAACCACACCTTCTTCTTCTCATTCCACTCACCATTATAGTTTATGGTCAGCTCTTCGCCCTTTTTTATATCGCGCACAGCTTGTACATACATGGTATTGTCATCGTAGTTCATAAAGTATTCGCAATTAGAGCGGTAGGAATGATTGTAAATAGGTATCAGGCCCAGCGCCATGCAGCACATTTCCGCGCCACCGGGTTGCCATTCAAATATATAATCATGCAGCAGCGTTTTGTCCAGCAACTTCCTGTCCTCGCCGCTCATCACGATCACCGGCGATGTCTCTATAACCGTTTGCGCCTTAATGGGTTTCCGGGCAAATATGCCCCGCCCCTTGCCTTCTGTTTCGCCTATTGCCACCAATTGTTCAGCCATATATCAAGAGTAAATCAGCTAAAATCCTTCCTTATTTAATAAAATAGTATTTTTAGCTGTCTTTTTATATTTTTACAGCCTAAAGGTACATGAATATGAATTTCATTAAAAAACCATTGGTTTTTCTTGCGTTTGCTTTGCTGACAATGCCTTCGCACAGTTTTGCCCAATATCAATTTAACCTCGATCCGTTTGGCAGTTACTTCAAGGACCTCAAACGTTACGAGCTGGGCTTCACGCTTGACGTACCGAGCGGCAACATTAATGGCGTAACAAGAGTAACCGCGCCCTTCATTGGCGACACCACCAACCTTAAAAGAACGCTTACCGGCCAGGGATTCGGCATATCTATCGGTGTTACTGCTCCGTTTAAACGAACAGGCCATATCAGCTGCTGGGCAATGGATGTACAGTTGCTGTTGCATTATTATACCTGGTCAAATCTGAACCAGGTTTATGGTATTGATGGTTCGTTCACAAGCGCAGCTGAGCCGCTTAGCGCTACCTCATACGAAGCAGCGCTGCCACTGGGTATACAATACATGGTCGGCAACGATGCGGCGGTGCTCACTAAGCGTTTGCCATTCTGCGCATCATTCGGCATTGGCGTTATTCCCCAGATGTATATGACCAACCTGAACGAAGTTTCCACTTATGATAACCAGTTCGCGTTCGGCGTAACGCCTTATGCTAAGATCGAAGCCGGCGTTTTCCTGGGTTGGTGCATAAAGGTCAGGCTGATGTATACTTACGGACAGGTTAATTTATTCGATGCTAATAATGCTATTCCCAGCCAAACCGGCTCTACCGTTCCGATGACAGACGGGCCGTTTGGCTTCTCTACTACCTCTCACTTCATGGCGAGCCTGATACTGATGCCATTCTCTGGCAAATGGGCCGAAACAAGGTGGTACAACACATACGATACATACAACCAGCACGACAGGCTGAATTAACCTGCCTGCCGGTTGGCAAGTTCGACAATTCCGAAATTCGACAATGCCCTGCAATACGCGGGGCATTGTCTTTTTATAGGCTGAATTAATTCGACAATTTGAAAGTGCCCAACAAGCCGAAAAGACATTGGGACCGGCGCCAATTCAAATGCTTGCAATACGCAGCGCATTGTCTTTTACAGAAAAGACAATGCCACCCAAAATGAGTAGCATTGCCAAATTGTCGAATTGCCGAACTTGCCAACCGGCAGGCAGGTTATTTCCTCTTCCCTTTATAACCACCGCCGCTGCCGCCGCCATCTCTGCCGCCATACGCCCGTACGTCACCCGAGAACCTTGGGCCTTGTGGCCTTGGCCTGCCGCCGCGCGATTCACCACCGCCTCCAAAACTGCGTTGTTCTGCTTCATCAACGCGCACTTTGCGGCCTTTGAATTTCTTATTGGCAAGGTGCTCCATAATGTATTCCGCAGCATCGCCGGGCACATTGAAGAAGCTGCTCATATCGCGCACCGTCATGCGGTCTATGGTGTTCGGCTCTATGTCCGTTGATTCCACAATGAACTGTTGCAGTTTCTGCTCATTCAGCCCGTCTTTTTCGCCCAGGTTAATGAACAGGCGCACATAACGGTTGCCAAAGCTTTTTTCTTTGCCTTCTTTGCGGTCATAACCGGCATTAAGGTCTTCCGTATCCTGGTAAGTTAAGATTGTGTCTTTGAGCTGCAGGTATATCAGTTTCCTGATCAGCTCGTCCTTGTCCACGTCCGCAAATGTTTCGTGGATCGTATCACGGTATAGTTTTGCAAAGTCAGCCCTTGGCTCTGCGGTAGCTATCTGCTCCAGGTAAAAGAACATTTTCTTGCGCACTATTTCAGCCCCATCCGGTATATCGCTCTTATGAAACTTCTGTTTTACCAGGCGCTCTATCTGGCGGATATTGGATATCTGCTTTGGCGAAACGATAGACATGCATATACCCGACTTACCGGCGCGTGCAGTACGGCCGCTGCGGTGTGTATATACTTCCGGATCATCAGGCAGCTCGTAATTGATAACGTGGGTAATATCATTTACATCAATTCCGCGGGCGGCAACATCCGTAGCCACTATACATTGTAATGCTTTGCTTTTAAAACGCTCCATTACCTTGCTGCGCATTTTCTGGTCCATATCGCCATGCAGCGGACTGGTAGGATAGCCCATTTTCATCAGCTTCTCAGACACTTCCTGTGCGTCCTGCTTGGTACGGGTAAATATGATACCATATATACCGGGCGTAAAATCAAGCAACCTGCGCAGCGTTTCAAACCGGTTGTGGTGGTTGGCTACGTAGTACTGGTGGTCAATGTTCTCATTAGTGGTGTTCGCCGCAGCAACTGAAAACTCTTTCCAGTCTTTCATAAAGCGCTTGGCAATGCCGCGCACTTCATTGCTCATAGTTGCCGAAAAAAGCCAGGTATGCTCACGCGCCGGCGTATTTTTCAATATCAGGTCTATATCCTCGCGGAAACCCATGTTCAGCATTTCATCTGCCTCATCCAGAACCACATATTGCAGGTGTTCCAAAGACAGCGCCTTGCGCTCCAGCAGATCTATAAGGCGGCCCGGGGTAGCCACGATCACCTGTGGGTTCGCCCTTACCTCACGCAGTTGCCCGCTGATCGGCACACCGCCATACACCGCGCATACACGCAGCCCGCGCATATGGGCGCCATACTTGGTCATTTCCTCCTGTATCTGCATACAGAGCTCCCTCGTGGGGCTCAGTACCAGGCACTGAACATGTTTTACCGCCACATCCACATGATGAAGTAATGGTAATCCGTAGGCAGCCGTTTTCCCGGTGCCGGTCTGCGCAAGCCCAATTATGTCTATAGGCTCAGCTAAAAGTTGAGGTATTACTTTTTGTTGAATAGGAGTAGGTGTCTCAAAGCCAAGGTCAGAAATAGCTCGCGTCAATTCTTCCCGCATGGGGAAGTCTGAAAAAAGATTCATTTAATAAAGAACTTTAAAAAAAATAATGCGCACCAATTCGGTGAAGCGGGTGCAAAGGTACGGGAATTAAATGAAAAAAAATCGGAATCAATGCTAAACTGGGATAGATGTCATTGTGAGCATACCCAAATAGGTTACTTCGCTATGTGCTGGTATCAAGCGTCCGTTGTGTCACTCCGTTGTATGTTCTGTTCATCATTGAGCCTTCTTTACGCAATAGTGAAAACAGCACTTGGGTGAGTAACATTCTGCCGCGATAATTGCTCACTTTTTTAAAAAAAGCCTTATTGCCCACAATGTGATTGATAACCAGCGAAGTAGTAAAAGTAATCCACAAATTCTTGCTCAAAAATTGCTCAATTGTTGCTCATTTCTTGCTCAAAAGTTGCCCGCTTTTGCCCTTTGTCTCGTCCTGAATAGGTCTACACCGGGTTATAAAATCCTGATTTTTGATTACAGTGGAAGCCATGAAACTATGGACGGAAATCTTCCAAATCCACCACAAAGCTAGTGACGAAAATGATCGCATGCAAAAAAAGAAATCCACATTTTTACGCTTCTTCGCCGTCAGGATTAGAAAATCCTGAAAATGCTGATTCATACAAATTACCCATTCAATACCTCATGTGGCGTGCAAACGGGATGGCTTAATACATAAACACCTAACAATAGACTACTTGAAATTCTCAAATGCCCCATATTTCCTCATTTTTTATTTATCGGCAAAGGGGCGTCACTCATTAAATGCAATATAAATATTGCAAAAGCACACTTTGTCCATATCATTCGTATTTTGCAACAAACCAAACCTTTGAAACGAATATTATTTTCGTTGGCCTTATTGTTTTCTACCCATTTGTATGCTCAGGAACATCATGAATTGGGTGTTATGGGGGGTGTCGCTAATTACTATGGTGACCTTCAGCCCAGCCTGTTACCATCTTACGGATATAAGCCTGTTGCAGGAATTGTTTACAAATATTTTATGAACCCGTTCATTGCCTTGCGGTGTGGAGCTACGTATAATTCCCTTACCGCATCAGACAGCAGGAGTAGTATAACTGAAGACCGCGCACGCAACCTGAGTTTTTCAACCAATGTGTACGAATTGCATGCGGCGCTTGAAATTAATTTTTTGCCTGTTGAAGTAAAGAAAAAGAAATTCTCCCCTTATATCTTCGGTGGCATAGCGGGGTTTTACTTCAATCCTTATGCCTATGATAATAGTGGCAACAAAGTTTTTTTAAAACCACTCGGTACAGAAGGTGAGGGTCTCGCAATGTACCCGGACCGTAAGCAATACAGCCTTGTAAACATGGCTTTTCCGTTTGGGGGCGGCCTCAAGTTCTTTATGGGTAAACGCATGATGCTCTGCTTAGAAATGGGTTATCGATATACGAATACAGACTACCTTGACGACGTAAGCAAATCGTATGTGAACCTGAATGTACTACAGGCAGAAAAAGGGACCTTGGCAGCACAGATGTCTTATCGCGGCAATACAGTAAGTGGATGGAACGGCAACTATCCTAACTATGGCGTCGCCCGTGGTGATAACCAGGCGAATGACTGGTATTGGTATGGTACTATTTCTCTGAGTGTATTTTTTCATTCCTCCGCTTATGATGCCGACTATATAAATACGAAATGCCCGAAGGTGTTCCGGTAAGCAGCAGAAAGAAGGGTCATTCCTTGATCTCGATCTCCAGTTTTTTGCCAAATGGTGTGAGCTGAATATATTTTTCCTCCATTGAGTACTTTATCAGCCCGAAGTCCTGCAGTAATCCGAGGTACTGGTCTACTTGCTTGAGCGGGACGTGCGCTCCCTTTGCCACCAATTTAAAACAATCGGCATGCGCAAATTCTGTTTTGTCGCCACAATGGTGTTTAATGATCGAGAAAACTTTTTTGAAATTGTTTGCGTTGTCAGTAAGCATATCGTTTTTACCTGATAATAAAAATCATTCCACCGTGCCATTTTGAAAATCAACGCCAAGAGCGTATTTTGGAAATACAAATGAAACAGGCAATTCCGGTACTCCTATTTGTCCTTTTAGCGACAGGCGCCTATGGTCAGGCCGATAGCGTTCGCGTGTGGAACAAATGGTGCAGCAGTAAGGATACCCTACTGTTATTTGCCGGGGCGAATAACACTATACAGGTATGCAGCCATACCCTGAAGCCCTCCGAAATGGTTCTTAAACCGGTGGATAAAACATTACGCATCGGCAAGCCAGAAGTGAAGGGAGATACGATTTCGGTGCTGGCTATGCCCTACCCTTCGCACAACAAGCCTATGCGGCTAGCTGTGCTGAATGCCAAAACAAAAAAAGTAATTAAAACGGTCGACTTTTACAGCGATGAGGTACCCGCCCCTGTCGCACGTGTTGGGAACATACAAACCAGTGAGGCCGTGAGAAAAGACATCCTCGCACAAAACAGCCTGAAGGTTGCATTCCCGAAATCGCTCTACAGCTACCCCTACACTATCAAGCAATATATTTTCAAGATACACACCCCTAAGGGCGGAGCCACTATACCTGTGAATGGCTTCTACTTAACCAGGGACATACTCGCACAGATAAAAGACGCACCCGCAGGAACAATAATGGAGTTTACGGACATCAAAGCCACCTGCCCGGAATGTGCAACAAGGGATCTCCCGGATATAAAATTGAAGGTGAAATGAAACCCCAAATCCCAAAAAAGGGCTTCGCGGAAGAATATGCTTTAGGCTTATGGCTCACTCTTCAACATTGAGGTTTACCTAAAATCGCCATCACCGGTATAAGCTGAATATTGCAACGATGCTGATGGGGTATTCCCAAGTGAAGCCCCTTCAGGGGCTTGGGGTTTAATACTTCCGGTCAATCACATAATTAACCAGCTCTTCCATTGCCTGGCGTGCGGGGGTGTCGGGGTATTTGCGAAGGATCATCAACGCTTCTTCTTTGTACTCCTGCATTTTCTTTGCTGCGTAGGTAATCCCTCCCGACTGTTGTACATAACTTATTACCTCATTTACCTTCTTCTTATCCGTGCTGTTGTTCTTCACCGTATAGATGACACTGCGCCTCGTTGCCGTATCAGCATGTTGCAACGCATATATCAGCGGCAGGGTCATTTTCTTCTCTTTTATGTCTATGCCCGTGGGCTTGCCTATGTTGTCCTGGCCATAGTCGAAAAGGTCGTCCTTGATCTGGAATGCAATGCCCACTTTTTCGCCGAAGAGCCGGAACGTTTCGGATACAGTTTCATCGGCAGTAGCCGAAAAAGCGCCCGCGGCACAAGCTGATGCCAGCAGCGATGCTGTCTTTGCGCGGATAATGTCGAAATAGATGCTTTCATCAATATCCAGTTTACGGGCCTTTTCCATCTGCAGCAATTCGCCCTCGCTCATTTCCTTTACCGCTCTCGACGTGATGTGCAATATCTTGTAGTCACCATTATCAATTGACAACAGCAAGCCTTTTGACAAGAGATAATCACCAACCAATACGGCAATTTTGTTTTTCCAAAGGGCATTTATGGAGAAGAAGCCCCTGCGCTTCATAGCATCGTCCACTACGTCGTCATGTACCAATGTAGCAGTATGCAGCAGTTCTATGAGCGCGGCGGCCCGGTAGGTGGCATCGTTTACTCCGCCGGCTATTGTCGCTGAAAGGAATACAAACATAGGGCGCATTTGTTTGCCCTTCCGCTTGATGATGAACCGCATGATACGGTCCAGCAATGGATTGGTGCTCTTGACACTTTCCGTAAACTTCTTTTCAAACAATGATAATTCAGTGCCTATTACTTTATTTACGAGCTCCATTTAGTTAAAAAGTTAAAAACCGGTCTGCCGGCATGCAGGGTCGGGACCAAACCGTTTTTTTTTGTAAAAGTCGAAATAAGAATCTGATTAACAGCAATTTTTTTAGAGGCATATTGTTCCTGCACAATAAAACGCCAAAATAGCGGTTTATTTCATATTACGGCTTGTTTTTTGCTCCCTACAATCATACCTTTGCTGGTATTTTTATAGTGATAAAAATGCAATATTAACACACCCATTATGCCTGATAAAAAGCATTTATTACTTACCTTTTTCTTCCTGATGCTTGCGTCCGGTGTCTTCGCGCAAGAAAGCCAGCAGACAGCGCCAGCTGCCGCAGGCACAGGTACAGCCAGTGCTACCCCCGGCAGTATGCAGTGGTCTAACCGCGACATGACCTACCGCGGTAAAAATTATGATGTTTTAGACTCCGCATACTATCCTAAATTTCGCCGCAAACAGTTCAAAAAATACATAGACCACCAGGAGATATTCCCGCCAAAGCCGCGCAACCAATGGGAGATAGGCGGCGGACTGGGCCTCTATAATGTAATAGGCAATGTGCCCACACTGATGCTCTGGCAAAAAGGCGGGGGCGGTCTGAACGTAAATGTCCGCAAATCGCTGGGGTACATTTTCTCACTACGTATGCAATACATATACGGTGTGGCCAAAAACCTGGACCGACAGCCCACGCAGAGTTATGACGCACCGTATACCCAGTTTGGTTATACTCCCCGCGACTATGCTACTTCTGCCCAACCGGCAAACGATGTATACCGTGCTTCGCGCATGGAGTCGTCCCAGCTTTCGCTGGATCTTATGTTCAATGCCTACAACATCAACTTCCACCATGCGCGCAACAGTTTGTCGTTCTTTGGCTACATGGGCTTCGGGGCGCTGGGCTATAAGACACGCATGAACGCACTGGATGGAAATTATATGCCCTATGATTTTGACTCTATAGTAGGTAAGGCCACGAGCAATAACGCAGTTCGTAAGGCCCTTCAGAAAAAAATGGACAAATCGTATGAGGACGCGGCTGACAATGGCGGCGGCGCCCATATCCTGGACCATAAAACGCTCGACTTTGCTCCCAGCATAGGCGCTGGTGTTCAGTACCGGATAAATAAGCAATTCAACGTTCAGCTCGAAGAGCGTTATACGTTCCCGTCCGACGCCTACCTTGATGGCTCCAGGTATGGCAAGCCGTTGGGCAACACGGTAGCGCCGGGGATCCGGTCGGATGCGATCAACTATCTTTCTGTCAGCATTAACTACAATCTGAAAACCAAGAAGAAATCCGTAGAGCCACTTTACTGGATCAATCCGCTAGACCATTGCTATAGCGAGCTTTCTTATCCCCGGCATATGATACTGCCAAACCCGGTACTACCTGATGAAGATGGGGATGGCGTAACTGACCAGTTCGACAAATGCCCGCATACGCCGGCAGGTATAGCAGTGGACTCTCACGGCTGCCCGCTGGATACCGATGGTGATGGCGTCCCGGACTATAAAGACAAACAACTCATAACCCCTACCGAGTGCCAGCCTGTGGACGCAGATGGCGTAGGTAAATGCCCTTGCCCGGATGGCTGCAAAGACATACACGACCCCAACAAATGCGGCAGCATAGGCGCAGGTACGCTGCTCTTCACAGAAAAAACGGATCATATTACGGTCCCGATGGAAGTGCAACTTTCTACACTGGCCGCACAAATGCAAGGCAACCCTAATTGCAAAGTAGTGATACTGGGCGGCGGTAGCGGTAGCAAAATAAAGGAGCAACATTCATGGGAGCATGTAAATGCCGTAATTGAATTCATGAGCGAAAAGAAGAGCATCAGCCGTGATCGTTTTATCTTCAAGTATGGCCAGGAAGGTGATGAAAACATTGTTACATTCCGCGCTGCCAACGGAGACGAATCAGGCAGCTCGAATGTGCCTCCTCCACATCCAGACATTAAATAGAAAGATATTCCCCGTAAAAAGCAAAGCCGCGAAATTTCGCGGCTTTGCTTTTTTATTAGTAATGAATCCGGGCAAAACACCTCTCCGGCTCTTTGCGGTTATGAAAACAAATCGATCAGCGCTTTCCTTTACGGCAGCGCCACGTTAAAAACCCCACTGGTTATTGTATCGGTACCCGCAATAAAGGAGAAATTACCTTTTAAGGCATATGCACTATCACTACTTATAGTGATATGACCCGAGTTACCAAAATGACGAAGATTCCCCACATAATACGCTGCAGTGTTGACCGGCGGATCTATCTGGTAGGTACTAGGACCGGTATAATTGTAGATATTGAACGTTATAGTCGTCGCAGGATTGGTATTGTTCTGTGTGGCCGTTATCAGCAAGTTTTTGGTGCCCGTATCGTTGCCGGAATTGAGCACATAATAGCCAAAAGCGGAATATGCCCGCCAGCTCTGTCCATTAATAGTGGCCGTCATTAATACGGTCGAATCAAGATTATTGTTAGGCTGCACACTTTTTAGGTTGGCGGGGCCGGCAGCCTTCTTGCAGGCCGGCAACGCCAGGCAAAACGAAATGGGTATAATGAGAAAAAGCCTTTTCATAAACTCTAATCCTAACGCTGAAAGGCAGATTTTAGTATAGAAACCGGAATGGGACCATACATTATGGCAGACCAACGGTGAAAAGGCCGTTAGTGATCGCCAGGTTATCCTGTGTATTGAACGAGAAATAACCAGTGATCGTTGTGGTAGTCACTTTTTGTATAGACACTATACCGCCCAATGCGTAACCCACCGAACTGCCATGGTAATAAGTAGCTGACGCCTGCCCCTCCACAATAGAATAAGTGTTGCTAACACCTGTGTAGTTGGTAACAGTAAGCACTATCCTGTCCCGGGGAGATACCGGGTCTGAAGTGTAGCCGGTAATAATAAGCGTTTTTCCCGTGTCAAGATTTGCATGCTGGGAGTACAAAATAGAAGGAACTGTCCTGGAGGAAATAAAATCATAAGTTCCGATAGTGGCAGTCAACGAAGGATTAATAGTAAATACCGTTGGTGACGTTTTGACGCAGCCGGAAAAGACCACGCAACTCAATATAGCAACAAATAAAAAAAAGCCTTTCTTCATACAAGGATATTTCCGCTAAGATATACAATTTCAAATTCAAAATTCAACATTCAACAAATCGGAGGTCTCTTATAAAAAACCCTCCGTTATGCGTCTCAAATCTTTTTAATACATTTCAAAGCCGGAGACTATTGAACGATGGCCTTAGCGGTCCCGTACGCAACGCCGTTGCCCACTTTTACCAAGTACATACCGCCCGCCAGGTTTAGTCCCTCAACAGTATGTGTATTTGTACCGGCATGTGTTGCTATGTCTTCAGAACGCACTTTGCGGCCCATCATATCATAGATGGTAACACTGTATGTCCCGGCCGTCGCCGCGCTGTAAGACAGAGTTATCTGCCCCGGGGTGCAAGGCCCAATTACCGAAAGTGGCAATACCTTGTCATTCTCCGTCTGTACCCCAAGCTTGATTTGCGTGGTGAGTACGTTATCGATCATCCATTGGCCTGAGCCAACGACATCTGCCGAATAGCGGAACGCTACAAAAAGCGGCGCATTGGCATAAGGGGTGAGATCGACCTGGTGTGTTTCCCAATCGTTGCCACCTTCATTATCCAAAACAGGTGAGAAGGCGCTGGTAATATCATTCCAATCCTGGCCGGTATTGGGCAGTGTGCCTGCCTGATATATGCTCGACACCAATACAGAAAGACGGGCGGCATCTAAGGTATACTTTGTATCAAACTGAAGATAAATGCTTCCGGTATAGTAGCTGAGGTTTAGCTGTGGGGTAAAAAGCCAGGCGGTATCCACATAGTAAGTAGTTCCATCATAATTATTGCACCCTATTCCGGGTGTGCCATTACGGCCACCAACCGGCGCGCAAGACCAGGCTATCTGCGGATCAGAATAAATATCGTATTCGGTCCAATAGGTAGGGTAATTTTCTCCCAGCACTGCGCAAAATGTATTGAAACGTTCATCTAAAGAGGTAACCTGCGCGTGGGAGCATGATACGGACAGTGCGAATAAGGTGAAGAGTATAAATTTCTTCATAGGGGAATATTTAGGGGCGAATACGTTATAGTAAGCTAATAGCATCGCAATTTAATTAAATTATCATACTAAAGAATGCCCTTTTTAATATTTATTTTTAAAGCACTACCTTTTCCACTGAGTACGACATTTTGTCCCAAAAAAGCGTTTGGCAAAATAATTGCGTATTTATATCGGATATGTTTTTCAAAAAAAATAAGGCTATGAACGACCATACAAAAAACAATAAAAAATCTATGAATGAAAATGCCGACAACATGGCACAAAACGAAGATCTGGATGAAGCTTTGGCAAATGTGCTGAATTCAGATGATAGTGGTGGTAGGGCCGGAGAAACGCTGAGTGAAGGTGCTGATGAAGAAATAGAAAAACTGGAGGCAGCTGTGCAGGAGCAAAAAGACAAATACCTGCGCCTGATGGCCGAATTTGACAATTACAAGAGGCGCAACGCAAAGGAAAAAGAAGAACTAAGACTAACAGGTGGTAAAGACATTGTTTCTTCCCTGCTGGTAGTGCTGGATGATATGGACCGTGCGAGCAAACAACTGGAAACTACAACAGACGTTACGGTGCTGAAAGAAGGTGTTTCGTTGATATTCAATAAATTGCGAGCCATTTTGCAGCAAAAAGGCCTAAAGGCTATGGAAGCGGTAAATGAAGAATTCAACCCCGACCTGCACGAAGCGATAACGGAAATACCTGCGCCAAATGAAAAAATGGTAGGTAAAGTAATAGACATGGTGGAACCGGGCTATTATCTTAACGACAAGCTGATAAGGCACGCGAAAGTAGTGGTGGGGAAGTAACCCCCCGACCCCCTAAAGGGGGAGCGCTTAGCGCTATGTAAGCGTGAGATTCCCGAATTGTAGTTTTTGGGCGTTAGCGCAAGTATAAAAAATGGTTCCCTGCTGGGGCAGGTTTGAGGAATTTGTTCACAAAAATAAGAGAAAGCCCCTTCAGGGGTTTGGGGTTTAAAAATGGCAAAACGAGATTATTACGAGATATTAGGTGTGTCAAAGAGTTCGGCTGCTGATGAGATAAAGAAATCTTATCGTAAAATAGCCCTTGAATTTCACCCGGACAGGAACCCAGGCAATAAGGAAGCCGAAGAGAAATTTAAGGAGGCTGCCGAAGCATACGATGTGCTCAGCAACCCCGATAAGCGGGCACAATATGATCGCTTTGGCCATGCAGGTGTAGGCGGCGGTGGTTACGGCCAGGGTGGTCCCGGCGGCATGCGCATGGAAGACATTTTCCAGAATTTCGGTGACGTATTTGGCAATGATATGTTTGGCAGTATGTTTGGCGGCGGCGGTGGCGGCCGCAGGCAGGGCACCCGTGGCGCCAACTTGCGTATCAAGCTGAAGATGGACTTCGCAGAGATAGCCAACGGAGCCAATAAAAAGATAAAAGTAAAGAAGCACATTACCTGCCAGCAATGCACAGGCAGCGGTGCAAAAGATAAGGGCTCCATACAAACCTGCAGCACATGCGGCGGATCGGGCCAGGTACGGAGGGTAACAAACACATTCCTTGGCCAGATGCAGACGGTAACTACCTGCCCTACATGCAGTGGCGAGGGCAGTACCATCACCCAGAAGTGTGCCAATTGCAAAGGCGAAGGCCGTGTATACGGTGAAGAAACGCTGAGCCTGGATATTCCGGCTGGCGTTCAAGACGGTATGCAATTAAGTATGCATGGCCGTGGCAATGCCGGCGAGCGTGGCGGCCCTCCGGGCGACCTGCTCCTGCTGGTGGAAGAAGAGAAACATGAATTCCTTTCCCGTCATGATCTGGACGTAGTGTACCAGCTACATATATCTTTTCCGGAAGCTGTACTGGGTATGCAAGCTGAAGTGCCAACCATAGACGGCAAGGCCAAAATAAAAGTGCCGCCCGGCACTCAAAGCGGTAAGATCTTCCGCCTGAAAGGCAAGGGGTTCCCTGCTTTCCAGAGCTATGAAAAAGGAGACGAACTGGTGGAAGTGAATGTTTGGTCGCCACAACACCTTAGCCATGAGGAAAAGGAGATGATGGAGAAGCTCAAAAATTCGCCAAACTTTAAGCCCGGTCCCGGTGCTAAAGCTGAAAGGGAAGAACGAGGTTTTTTCGATAAGATCAAGGATGCATTTGGAAGCTGATATCGTCAAGCATGCTATCTCGTATTTGGTTTGTGCTTCGGTAAAATTCGGGGCAGCACAGTTCGCCGTTTTTTAATAAATTGCAGCATGAAATGCGCGTGGATAAAGTATTTCCCTGTTATCGGAATCCTGCTTTTTTTTAGCTGTAACAACAAGAATGGCAATGCGCCTGCATCTAGCAATGACCCCATTTTTTCAAGTGACCCCCGCCTCAAGAACATCACCGACCAGATCAATAAGTCGCCGAAGGATGCTGCGCTGTATTTTGAGCGTGGGCATATGCTCCATAAAATAAAGCTGGATACCCTGGCGCTAAAAGACTACAAAACGGCCGCCGCGCTCGATACTACACAGGCGCAATACTTTAGTGCCATTGGCGACCTACTGTTTGAGAACAAAGATGTAACGGGTTCTATAGAATGGATAAAAAAAGCGATAGCAAAAAACCCGGAGGACCCAAAGGCTCACCTGAAGATAGCAAAGCTGTTCCTCTGCCTCAAAGACTATCCGCATTCGTTCGCGGAGATCAATATCGCGTTGCGCCATAATCCGCACAATGCGGAAGGGTACTTTCTAAAGGGAATGGTGTACAAAGACATGAAGGACACAGCCCAGGCGATGTCCAGTTTTGAAACCTCAAGGCAGGAAGATCCGGATTACCGTGACGCTATCATACAGCTCGGCCTGCTGTATAGCGTGAAGAACAATCCCATTGCACTTAAATATTTTGACGACGCTTACAATAAGGATAGCTCTGACGTAATGCCCATTTTCGCAAAAGGGGTCTTTTACCAGAATAATAAAGAAGATGCCAAAGCCAAAGAAGAATACAAAAAATGCATCCTGAGGAATAACCACTACATCGAGGCATTCTTCAACATAGGGTATATGCTGATGCAGGAAGACTCTATTGAGAAATCTTACCGACAGTATGACCTAGTTACAAAAATCAGCCCGCTTAATGCTGCAGCTTATTTTAACAGGGGATTATGCAACGAGATGATGAACAAACCTAAAGAAGCCGTAGCTGACTATCGCCAGGCGCGTGGCCTGGACACCGCTTACGACCGCCCGAAGGAAGCGCTGAAAAGGCTGGGGGTGAAATAATTCGGCAATGAGACTATTCGGCAATTTGACAATGCGAATTGGAACATGGAAATAATTTAAAAATTGTTCCCCATGGCTGTCGGGAAGAAAATTTGAAAATGATGCAGAACTTGTCCTGATAGTTAATGGGATGAAAATGATTGAAATTTTTAGCTTTTGAATTTTAACTTTTGAATTTTAAAACATGCCGATAATAGCGCCATCAATGCTTTCCGCGGACTTCCTGAACCTGGGAGCGGAAATAGATATGATAAACGATAGTGAGGCCGACTGGTTTCACCTGGATGTGATGGATGGCCAATTCGTGCCAAATATCAGTTATGGCATGAGCATCATCGCGCAGATGAAAAAACGCGCAAAAAAAACCTTTGACGTCCACCTGATGATAGAGCAGCCGGAGCGCTACCTGGCCGAATTTAAAAAGGCAGGTGCAGATTATCTCACGGTACACCATGAGACCGGCTATCACATCCACCGCACCCTTACCTCCATAAGAGCACTGGGCATGAAGGCCGGGCTAGCTATAAATCCGCATACACCGGTCGAAATGGTGCAGGATATTATTCACGACATCGACCTTCTGCTGGTAATGAGCATTAGCCCTGGTTTTGGTGGCCAACAATTTCTACCGCTCACTTTCAGGAAGATCCGGGAAGCTAAAGAACTCATAACTAAAGCCGGAAGCAATACGCTTATTGAGATTGACGGCGGTGTGACCCTGGAAAACGCAACGGAGATCATTGCTGCCGGCGCCGACGTGCTGGTGGCAGGGAATACGGTGTTTTCTTCCGCTGACCCGAAAGCCACAATAAAAAGTTTAAAGCAGGCGGGGAAATAAAGTTATATTGATCACGTTTAATTGGGGTATGCTTCGGAAACCGGCCTTCTTGTTTGTCTTCTTTCTTTGTTCATGTGTTTGCTCCCTGGCGCAACATGCCACGCTGAGTGGCTTTGTGCGGGATGAGAAGGGCAAACCACTTGAATTTGCGATAGTAGCAAATGCTGCCACCGGTATTGGGACCAATACGAACGCCAAGGGTTTTTACCTTCTTGAAATACCTGCAGAAAAGAACCTGACGATCATTTATTCTTACCAGGGCGAAACCGTGCGCAAAACAATGCAACTGGTTTCGGGCGAGACGCGTACTCTCGACGTTGCGATCACTGTAAAATCGAATGAGCTGGCAGAGTTTGTACTGAAAGACCCGCGCGCTCGATTTGAAGCCGGCAGTGTGCTTATAGACCCCACGTTGGCACTCATAAATCCGAGCCCTGACAACAGTATAGAAGGCCTGATAAAACTCGCAGTAGGCTCTCATGATGAACTTACCTCTCAATATAGTGTACGTGGCGGCAGCTATGACGAGAACCTGGTATATGTGAATGACTTTGAAATATACCGGCCGTTCCTTGTGCGCAGCGGGCAGCAGGAAGGGCTTAGCTTTATTAACCCCGACCTTGTTGCCAATGTAAACTTCTCTGTAGGCGGCTTCCAGGCCAAGTATGGCGATAAAATGAGTAGTGTGCTTGACGTAACGTACAAGCGCCCCACTCAATTTGCTGCATCTGTGATGATAAGCCTGCTGGGGGCCAGCCTGCACCTGGAAGGTACCTCCAGGAACCATAAGCTCACCTATCTTATTGGCGCAAGACAGAAAAGCAATCAGTACCTGTTGCAGTCCCAACCGACGAAGGGTGTGTACAATCCGTCTTTTACGGACCTGCAGGCGCTGGTGAACTACAAGATCAACAGTAAGTGGGAAGTGGAAGCCATAGCTAACTATGCCCGCAACAGGTTCACTTTCTTCCCTGAAACACAAACGGCCAGCTTTGGCGTGCTGAACCGGGCATACCAGCTTGACGTATTTTACAACGGTAGCGAGTTCGATCAGTTCGACTCACGATTTGGCGGCATCTCTGCCACTTACCATCCTACTGATAGTAAGCTAAAATTAAAGTTCCTTGCATCAGGCTTTCAAACTAATGAATTTGAGACCTACGACATCAACGGCCAGTACTTGTTTGGCGAGTTACAAACCGATATGAGTAAGGCTAACTACGGCCAAATAAAAACTTACCTCGGCACGGGCGGCATCCAGGATTTCGCCCGGAACTACCTCACGGTGAATGTGGGTGATGTGGGGATACGTGGCTCTTACGATGCAAAGAAAAACTTTATACAGTTTGGTGCCAACGGCACGGTCACCAGCATCAGCGATGACCTGCATGAATGGGAACGTCGCGATTCTGCCGCTTTTACGCAGCCTTATGACCCAGGCTTGTTGCAAATGGCTTATTTCTATCATTCATCTGCCAATTTTAACTACACCCGCCTTAGTGCATTCGTGCAGGATAATATCCATTTTGACAATGTTGACAGGCTCACGGCTACGGTGGGTGTGCGTTTCAATTACAGTTTTCTCAATAGTGAGTTCATCACCAGCCCGCGGGTACAACTTGCCTATAAACCGGTATGGGAAAAGGATTGGGTATTTAAATTTTCAACGGGGCTATATGCTCAGCCACCTTTCTACCGCGAAATGCGTGACCTGACCGGCGGCATAAACCTGGACCTCAAAGCACAACGATCCTACCAGGCTGTATTGGGCGCAGACCATAATTTCAAGATGTATGGCAGGCCTTTCAAAATAACCGTAGAGTCTTATTACAAGTATCTTTGGAACCTTGACCCGTATTACTACGACAATGTGCGTATACGCTACACCGGTAAGAATGATGCAATAGGCTACGTATATGGCGGCGAGGTGCGCCTGTACGGCGACCTGGTAAAGGATGCAACTTCATGGATCAGCATAGGCATGATGAAAGCCGAGCAGAAGATAACCGACAGTGCAACTATTCCCGGTTACGCAAATTACTTCCCCCTACCCTCCGATCAGCGGTTCTCGCTCGGGATGTATTTTGAAGACCACCTGCCACGGAACAAGAACTTTAAGGTGCACATCAGCGCCATCTACGCCACCGGCCTGCCGGTAGGCCCACCTACAGGCCACCTTTACCAGGATGTGTTGCGCCTGCCCGACTACAAGCGTGTGGACATCGGCTTCTCTGCATTACTGCTGGACTCAAAACGCAAAAACCATCCGGCACACAGTTTCTTCAACAATGTGAAAAGCATATGGGCCAGCCTGGAGGTTTTTAATCTGCTCGGCATACAGAATACCCTTTCATATACCTGGATACAGGACCAGACGAGTCAGAAGGTATATGCGGTGCCCAACCGCCTCACATCCCGGCTGCTCAACCTGAAACTGATATTTAATTTTTAACCCCCGGCCCCCCTAACTTGCCTGTCGGCAGACAGGAGGGGGAGTTTCCCATGCGATGCAATACATGGAATTCCTAAAACGCTTGCCTGTAAGGCATTTTAGCCATGTTGATAATTTTATCGGAAAAACATTTTGCCGGAAACAGTATATTCTTATCTTTGCGCTCCCAATAACTGGTTTACCAGTCATTGTTTCAGTTCTTATTTTATGATTTCGTAGCTCAGTTGGTAGAGCAATACACTTTTAATGTATGGGTCTTGGGTTCGAGTCCCAACGGAATCACTTGTAAGGGGTTACAGCAATGTAGCCCCTTACTCATTTTTACCTAGCGTTACTTGAAAGGGTTGATTTTAAAGCATTTATAACAAGGCCCTCTGTTCGAGAGTTTCTACCTTTAGACAGGTTTACACATTGTTAATCGACTAAAAAATCGACCAAATTATGTGGATACCATTAAAAGCCATAATCGGCAAGAAACCCCGCAAAGACGGCAATTCCCCCATCTACTTCCAGTACTGCTACAGTTCAACAAACAGGACATTGTTGAATACAGAGATCGCAATACCTAAGCAATATTGGAACAGCAAACGGCAATGTATTTCAAAGCTGTTACCCGGCGAGATCGCGGATTTTGAAATACTGAATAGTGAAGTTAGCCGCATCAAAAAAATCATTGAAAAGATCATTGAGTATGGAACGAGCATCAACACGCCCAATATTGGCGTATATGTGAAGAATACCTTCGATCCACACTTTGATGTAGATACTCTGAAAACTACCCAAGAACCAATTCAGATATACAAGAAAGAGCCAGACTTTTTTGCCGAGATAGATTCGTTTATGAACGCCAAGAAAACCACCATCACGGAATATACTCTTGCGACGTTCAGAATAATGAAGCAGCGTTTAGTGGCCTTTGAAGCCTATCGAAATAAAAAAATCACCTTTGGTTGTCTCGACTACAATTTCTATTCAGAGCTGATGGACTTTCTTACTTACTACTATGTACAGTCCCGTAAACGGGAGGTCATCTATGGACTAAAGGCCTCTACTATCGGGAGGACGGTCAAGCAACTTCGCATTTTCATAAGGGATAGAGTTAGACGAAAGGTAATATCTCCCATTGACATGGAAGATTTCAAGGTGATTGATGAGGAAGCAGACGCAATCTACCTGTCGTATGAAGAAATAGGGAAGATATATTCGCTGGACTTGGCTGACGACCAAACGTTAGAACTATACAGGGATATGTTTGTATTTGGGAGTCTTACCGGATTGCGTTTCTCCGATTATTCAAGCCTCCAATGGGAGGATTTGCGTAATGGGTTGCTCTATAAAAAAGCGAAAAAAGTGGACGCATGGGTCATCATTCCGCTGAGAAAGGAGGCAATTGAAATTTTCACTAAGCACTATTCAAAAGGTACACCCAAGATATCAAACCCAGTATTTAACAAGTACATTAAAGTGATCGCCGAAAAAGCAGGTATTACTAAACTCATTACATTCAGCTATAAGAAAGGAACCAAAAATATCATTGAAACTAAGCCGAAGTCGAAATGGGTTACCTCCCACACCTGCCGCCGATCTTTCTGCACAAACGAATACCTAGCAGGAACTGAGATCAGCTTGATAATGAAAATCTCCGGTCATAAAACCCACAAAGATTTTTTTAAGTATATCCGGGTTACTCAAGAAGAAGCCGCCCGTCAAATTCAAGAGATTTGGGTTGCGAGGAATAACATGAGCGCATTTTCCTTGACCAAAACCGGGTAGTCTTATTTATCTTTCTGGATCAGTTTTTCAATGTCATTCCACAGGAAGAATACCCTTGATTTGATCTTATACTGCTTTAGTAAACCCTCCTTTACCCACACATGCAACGTCTGCCGGGAGATAGTGAGTATCTTGCAAACCTCGCTTGCTTTGTACAAGGGCTTTTGAGCAAGCCCTTGTACTTCATAGCTTACGGGCTGTTCCTTGCCTGTTTGGGCTTTTTGCAGTTCGCTTCTGAACAGTTCGCGTACCTTCTCCCAAAGTTCATCAGGGTCATACGGGAATAACATTGGTGCATACTGGTCTTTCATACTGACTATTTTAAAAGTTAAAACATTGCATTCTTATTCGCTTCTACCTATCTATTTCATCATCGTCTCTGTCCAGGTCGATATCTGGCTTCGTGTCATTTTCATCGTCTAAATCATTCTCCCTGCCTTCCTCAATATCGCTATCTTCTTTAGTATCTCTGTTGTCATGTGCATCAAGATCCTTATCAGGTGATTGCGAAAGCCCGGTATCAGATTTAAAAGTGCTGCCGTTGCCTTTTGAGGAATCGTTCGCAAGAGAAGTAGAGAGGGTCGTATCTATGCCCTTTCCCTTTTCAAACTCACTGCTTCGGTTCAACATTTTTTGCTGATAATTCCTTTTCTCGTTGTCGTCCATCCCCTTTGTAACGTCCTCGTATGTACTCTGTTTTGACGCCTGTTCCTGTTTGTTCAGTTCTGCCAACCGGTTGCTCCGGCCACCGCGCAACTGCTGTATTTCCTTCAACTCCTTACCTTCCCTTTCTTTTAGCATTTCAAGATCATTTATCCTTTCTTTGAAACCTAAATTGCTAAATCTAAATTTGTGTTCCCCGTCAAACTTTACACCCTGCAGTCTGCCATTTCTAAAATATGGCTCATGCCCATGAGTTTGCAACTGACTAAGAAAATGCTCTGTAGAGGTAGACTTTGAGTAAATCGTTTCGAGCAACCCAAGCAAAATATCCTTATCTACAGAGCGTTCGTGCGTTTTTATATTTTTTTCAACAGCCCTATTTATTTGCATATCCTTTGACCTACCATGTTCAGGTAAACTATGTACCAATTGGGGGTATTTTTCCTTCTGATACGCCTGCATGGCGAGTTTCTGTTCCTGAAATTGCTGCTTCGACACTCTATTTGCCAGACCGGTGCAGTATTGGGTGCCGCTTTGAACAAGATGGATATGAATATGCTCCTTATCCTGATGCACCGCCCCGAGGAACAGGCTGTTATCCCCTCTTAAGGACATATACTTCTGGGCAATGTCCTTTAGTATTCCTTCATTGATTTGCTTAGTATCAAGGTTGGAAAATGAGATAATGTGATGATAGGCTTTCACATTGTTGTTTCTGACATGCTGCCGCATCTTTTCATTTTCAGTAAATGCTTTTACATATCCCGCTATGCTCCGGGCTCGAATATTCTGCTTAATCAAAATCCCCGGTAATTTCTGTACAACCTCCTTTTTGTCTTGTTTTAAAATATGCTCTTGAATAAACTTAACCATGTTGCCATCTTTGGCGTGTTCCTTAAATTCTTTCATCAGTGCGCTATCATTACGTTCAACCTCCAAATAGTACCGATCTTTTTCTGACAACTTAATCCCCGGAATATATGGTTGCTTATACGGCTTCTCCCTAACCGGCTCTATCTTATGGTCGGCAAGCACATATTTTATAAGCTGGTCAACATTACCTTTCCGTGAGAGGCATTTAATTATCACACGACAGTTCCTTTAATTTCCTTCGGGTTGTACAGTTCTTCAATCACCTTCTGTTCCAATGCTGCCATCTGCGATAGTAGCGCCCGCCCTGCTTCAAAAGGCACTCTGTTTTCATCAAACAACTTCTGAAGAGCGTTATAGTTCATCGCCAAAAGCTGCCGGATTGTTGCCAAAGCCAACGGATCGGGTGCGAGGTACTGCTTCCTGATATTGGCCAGGCAACTTTCCTTAATGAAGCGCGTCAGGCTGCGCTTATGCTTTTTTGTTGCTTGGGTCATCTCGGTAGCTTCTGATGCTGTAAGCGATATAGTTATCTGCTTTTGGGCTTTCCTGTGCCTTTGCCGCCATCTTGCCTTGTATTCGTTCCAATATGCTTTCCGGGCAACAGCAATATCCTGATCGCTCCCCGTTTCTAGCACCTTTGTGCTGTGCAGGTAAGCGTAAACACCACTTTTCTTTTTGATAGCCCTTTGCGTCATTTAAATGGAATTAAAGGCGGTTCAATTATGTTCTTTACTTGCAATGGATGCGGCGGCAATGAAGACAGCTTCCGTAGCCAAAAGTTTTTGTAATAAGGAAGGGTCTTGCTACGCAGTGGGGCTGAGTTATTTATCAGAATAATCGCCTCATTTGCCATCCGCAGCTCATCCACTGACATCAACTCCCGCACTCCTTTTTCTTTACCAGTTTCCTCGTCAATTACTGTGTATTTCCCAAGGATATGCGACAGTTCGCGACATGTATGCAACGGCTGTCCAGGCAAATAAATCTGACATCCACAGTTTGTTTTTATTTGGTGTGCCTCGCTTTGCCCATACTTTGAAATGAGGGCTATTTCGTCTTGCATACACAACGTTAAAGATGAATTAAATTTTCTTATATTTGATATTGTGGTAGACATCGCTGGAAACTTCATTGTAGCGAATTCGTCTAACAATATGAAAATGCTGCGCTCATCTTTATCAGGTATTCTAGAAAGAATGAAATTGAAAAGACTTTGAAAAAACAAAGCTGACAAAGGCCGGAAATAAATCAAGTGCTGCAAAGGATTGCAAACGAAAATAGCTACCGGAAAATCAGGATTACGGAGCATGCCGAAATCGATAGTATGAGTTGCCGTTGTTTTGCATACTTCTTTATCGTTCCACAAATTCAAAGCCACTCTGGTCGAAATTATTATTGACTGCAAAGTTTTGTCACCAACAACAAGCATTGCCTTATATGAACTAATTAGCTCAGGGTCAGTTTTTATAAACATTTGGTCAATTTCATGCTCTGTATCGGTTGCGAATTTCTCCAACAGTCTGAGCACGTTCTGCAGCGTCCGGTATTGTACGTCTGCATAGAATACGAGATACCGTATGAACAATGACAGCAGCATGATGCTACTTTGTTCCCAAAATATTTCCGTTTTCGATTCACCCATTGCGTTATGAATGATAAGCAGGGCGACCTTTTGAATGTCAGATATAGTTTTGCATTCAAGCAGAGGATTGAACGACTCTGAATGAGTAGCATCGGAAAAATCAATTCGTAAAATCAAGTAACCTTTTTGGGCTAGATAGCCGCTGGTTCGCTGATAAATCTCTCCTGAAACATCGTTGAAAACAACAGATGATTTTCCCCGGGCGATAGACACCGCCGATGAAATAATGACGGTGCTGGACTTACCGCTTCCGGTTGGTCCGAAAAGGGCAATATTGGTCATGGATTGGCTCCTTGTGATGGCTTTATGTCCCGTTACCGCCACTCCGAGGTTTAACCTGGACAGATGTTCATAATCACTCCCGAAATGCGCGTTGTAGGTATGTACCGACTTTTTCCGGCCTCCAAGTATAATGATAACCGCAAGGCCTATGCTAATGACACCGTAAATCATTTTTTCACAAATTTTAAGATGAACTCGCTGAAGAAAACACATAGTTGACCAGTGCCTTTTAGGCACCAGCCAACTACTAGTAAAGTCAATTTCAGAACGGACAAAAAAAGCTGCGATAATAATTGCAGGACAACATTCCCACCTTTTTCATGGCTCATAACAGTCTAAGATTTAGTGTTATCAAAAACTATATTTGCCCCAACATGTACCTCCGCACCGGCTTCCTCAAACAGCTTTTTGTAGAACACGGACATCAACGTGAAGTATTCATTATCCCTATCTGTTTTCGGCTTAAACGAAATCCATATGGTAAGCCCATGCAAATTGCCGGGCTTGCCATACTGAGACAATAATTCTTTTACTTTTTCAGGATGCTTTTTGATCAGGTTGCGATCACTGTCCCTATATATTGAAAAGACACTCGTGTTGTCGCAGCAGTCCGTGTAGGCAGTAACAGCTTTTACATCTGCTTTTATGGCGGAAATCCTATTTACTTCCTCAATGAAAGGAGCATAGATATTCGATTTCGGATAACCCTTATTTTGACCGTTTACTGCATTAATCACAGTATCTACGTTCTGCTCAAACTTGTGTATTTCATTGTCCCTTTCGTCTGGGTTTGACAACAAAAAGAAACGACCGGGCAATGCTAAAGTGCGGCTCTCGGTATACTTGAACTCTGAAAACGTGCGAACATTCAGTTGTACGCTCTGCCATTTGTGTTCGGCCAGATTAAGCGGCTGTAATACATCCATCCGGGTTGGACGTACTATGAACTGTTCCGTCTCATCTACAAGTACCGATTCCGCTACGCTACGGGAATATACCGGGAGGTATGATGCATACGAATAGTATGCCCATCCCAATCCTATCAAAAGGATCGCTATTGAACTGTATCTTATTATTTTCATAAAAGCAGTTTTTTAGTTTTTTAATTTATTTTCCAATACGTGAACATCCTCTATAGTTTCATTTGCCAGCGGCAAATGAGGGTTCTTGAATGACTGCGGAAACAGTTTATCCGGGCGCTTGGCTACGTTTTCACTCTTGAACCACCCGACAGCTTCATCGAACATCATATTTACGGTCTCATGCAACTTCTCCTCAGCATGAATAAGACGAGTGCGAAGTTCCACGAAGAATTCGCGCTCCTTTATTAATATGTCCAGTTCCTGACGCAACCCTTTGCATTTTGCTTCGCTGGTCTTTATTTCCTTCTCTAGCCCCTCGGCTTTGCGCATGTCATTGATTTGCGCCTTGGAAGGAAAGTTGAACAGAACGATGAGGCCAGTAGCGACAATAAACAGCATATTGATAGCTACGAATGTGAAAGGGTTCATTACAATAAACGGAACATCCGTACCGGCTCCTTTGTGAATGAACCAATACCGGAGCAGCGCCAGGCAGCAGCTTAAAGCAAGAAAACCTGCTATTGCAATGATGGTATACACCTTCCGCTTCTTCCTGTCATCAATCTCCTTAATGATCTGCACGGTCGTCTTAACGGCGGATATCTGCGCCAGCCCTATGACCAGACCAAGACAGAGAGCAATGAGCAGGATATCGCCCAGCTTAAGGAACGCGCTCACCGTCCACAGGCATTCACCGATGGCAAAGACGATGAGCAAGCTGCGCTGCTTCTTATATGACGCATGGTCGCCGTCAATGAAAATGCGCCCCCGGTCAACTGCAAGCCGATCTTTCCTGTCCGTCTCTGCCTGTATTTCCTTTTCTTTGTTCTCGATGTTCTGCCCGGCAGTCACAAGGTTCGCCGCTCCCAGTATTCTTTGCACACCACCCTGCAGCTTGATTGATACCTCTTTTTTGAGTTTGTTGTAAAAACCACGAATTGTGGTTAAGGTGGATTCAAATGACCCGTCCTGTTCGGCAGGAAAATTTTTGGAGGCATAGTTCCCTGCTTCAAAAAGAACTGTTTGCTTAAACTGTTCGTGCGCTTTTTTCAGGTAGTTTTCTACTGCTACTACCTCGCGCAGGAGAAAGCTCCAGTCTGTAAATTTGAATTTCATAAAAATTGATTTTTGGTTAAAAAAAATAATTAAGTGTTAGAATAATTGCATGATGACCGGTAAAAACTAAGGACAAGTCTTATCTGACTTGCCCTTGGCGAACTCTAATCGGAGTTATTATCCGGAAGCAGTACGGCATATCCCATTATTCCATCAGGGGTCGTTATCCGGTAAACAATCTCATCTGTTACCCGGCAAGGCATGGGCTTCACACTCGAATCTTTAATTACATACCCTTTGCCATGATTTAGTTCGCAATACAGCATTCCATCTGCAAACACAAAGAGGCGAATAAACCCTTCCCTGATGGCCTTGATCTTTTCAGTTAAATGCTCCATTTTATTGATTTTTAAGGTGAAGAAATTGTTTGAAACACGTTGGCGTAAAAGGAAAAAGGGCTACGATACATTACGTATCGAGCCCCTGTAACCATTGAAATATTTTCAATGGCTTGACTATTCCGGTAAGGAACTGTTACTATCTTTGCGTGTCTTCTGTTGGCTCGAATCTCCAGAATGGCACAATAATAAAAGCCCTAAGCTAGGATTAGCTTGGGGCTTCTTTGTATCTATATAATATCTTCGCTCTCATGTTGTCAATGCTTAAACATTATTTTCACAAAGGTAGATTTTCGTTACACTAACTATCAAAAATGACAGTCGCATACGTTGTTCTTTTATCTCAAAAAATTGAAAGTTGTGGATCGCTAATGGAAATAGCGAAGTAATATTGTGCAACTAACTTTCGAAAAAATATTCAAGATACTTGTCACTTTGTTAAAACTATAAACATCGAACTGAGCAGTATTAAAAACCAAGTGACGTAGATTATACGGGATATCCCTGTTTAATCTACGCGAGTAATAGGTTCCAGAGAGGCAACTAATAATTATTATTGTACACAACTACAATGTGTGACTTATACTAGCGGTAGCTTCTTCTTTAGAAAGGAATTGAATAAGACTGTCTTCCTTTAATTTATTAAACTGGTACCGGTCAGCCAGTATTTTACCTAAATCCGTTCTAGGCTTAGTATATATACCAGTGAGGTGTTTGTGGTTATAAAGAAGATAAAAACATTCTTTAAATAGATCATCGAATAAGATCGCACGACTTTTGAAATGCTCTTTGGAAGACCAGACAGTTGATACATACAAAGCGTGTGCTGAATTAATATTGTTGACAATGTCATTATTTTCAAAACATTCTGCACTTTGCATCTTTCCACTCTCAAGTAAAGCAACGAGATTCTTTGCAATTGGGTATAGGATATAAAATCCTACCAATTTATTCGTTATTGTGTCTCGGAGGCCTCTAAAGATATTTTTGTTATTTTCAAATCTCACCTTTACTTTTTCTAAATCAAACTCAATATATGCATCAAGCTCGGGGTACTGTAGTTTAAGATGCTCAATTTCCTCCCAAGTGCACTGCGTAATTTTAAGGCGATTTTTAGTGTCCTCAATTGTTGATTGCAAATGACGAAGTTTTCTATTTTTAGATTCAAAATAACTCTGTAATTGTTTAAAATTGGCTAGGTCATCAGGCGATTCCGGGATGAAGCCATTTACAACACACTCTATATAGGGATGGCTAAATAAGTAGTAGCAAAAAAGATTGACCAGTTCTTTCGTGAGTTTTCTCACCGGATCTGATTTTCCAAATAGAACATATAAGTTGTCTTTCCCGCAGCCATGGTTTTCCCCCTTCTTTTGAAAATAGTCATACAGATCCGGATTTAAATCTTCCAGTCCGTTATGTATGAACCAAACAATTGATTCGCTTAGGTTTTTTATACTAAATCTACTTGTGGTTACTACACTATATTCTACCTTTGTTTTTATGCGCTCACGGCGTAATTCCATTTCCTCATACTTTGGAATAAGAGCTGATTCAATTTCGTCGCGGGAAATACTGAATTTAGTTGTTGTCATAATAAAAAGTTTAGACCTAAAATTAGGTTTAAAATTCACTATGACAAAATATTATATATTTTGCGACAAGTATTGTTTTCTTTGCGACAAACTTTCTAAAACTTTTGATCTGATAAAGGGCTTTTGTTTCTTGTTCAACAACACCCATATAACCCCGCCTTGTATGCACTTCTTGTTCGTTGGCTCAAACGTTTGCCGCCATCTTCTTTCAGATTCCCCCTCATGAAGCCCCCCCTTGCTCTTGGCTAATACTCCCTACTGTAAAGCGTATTCAGAACTTTCACCCTATAGCTTATATCCATGCCGGACACACATAAAAAGCCAGCTTAATTTCAAGCTGGCTTTTATACTTCGATTATAGCGAACATGGTTTAACCCCAACCGCCATCTTTATTTCTAGACATATTCACCTCCCTTTTTGTTAACTATATACAGGTACAAGTCTATTGTCAAAGCGAATATATTTTATAATTTTAAATAAATTTTGAAGATTGATACAGAGAAAACCCTCCATGTCGGACACAATATGTCCAATTTACAGTTCTATTCTATCTTCCGAATTAGGCTGTTATACTAGCCCCAACTTCCGTCTGCAATTTTGCGCATATTACCGATTTTATACTATTTTAACATTAATATAATAACCTTGTTCTGGGTATATAATGCCTTTACAATAAAATCTAGTCGAGTGCTTTGTCGGTTGTTCTGTAATAAAGTTATCTAAAGTTCCGGACTTATTCAACTTTATTTTTAATAAGTCCTTAGGATAGTGAACATCGACTCTAAGTCCATTATACATTCGTCCAGCCTTAAAATATATTATATTATCGAACCTAACATTATATTTTTTTATTTCCTATCTTTCAACCAAATATTTGTCGCTCCCACTCAATGGCGTTTTAAATCTGTGAATAATCGCTTTTTCACCAATATCTATTGACTTATCCTCTACAATTTTAGTGCCATCAATAAGAACGTTGTTCACTTTAACGTATGCAGATGAGTAATGAACGTCGCTTTGATCATCATTCACGTAAGGCATATAGTTTCCAAATTCAAAGAAAAAGGTCTCGTTTTTATCATAGGGAATAGCCGTTAGTTTTATCGTCTGGGTGACTTTAATAAAGCCTAATGCGGCATCCTCTACTTCAATATCTATAAGGTGCTCTACGTCGTCGTAATACATAACATGATTAGTAGGCAAATATTTCTCTGAAATATCTCTTAGCAGCTTGTCATTAATATTGGGAAATTTATTTTTACAGAGCTCTTGCGATACCTTACCCCAGTACATTGGCAGATCACTTCGATTGCTTAAATACTTAGGCTCGAAAATAATATTTGTGAGCTCTTCTCTGAATATACGAGTGAATTGATATGACTTCACTAAAAAAGTAAAGACCGCTGAGCTGATTAGAATTTTACCCAAACCGTTGCATAATTCTTTTGAGGTCGGAGATTGAAATTCTCCAAATACCGAATAGACAAAAAGAGCCATTCCTGTAATTAAAATTAGGAACGGAAGTGCTTTGATCAAACCAGTACCAGTATTAATTAAATTTCTTTCGATGAAAGAATCCATTTTATATTTTATGTTTCCGGTCAAAGATATACATCTATAGTTAACCCGCAACCGGGAAAAACACCCTTTTTTCGTAAAAGCCGCCTAATTCGTTTTTTAACGGTTAGTACTGTTGCTTCACATTCCCCCAACTTGCTTAAAGATAGGAAAAAACAATTAGCCTGCTTCGCAGCAGGCTAATGACTGCAAACTCCGCTGCGCTCTACATGCAGCCCGCCCGCAGGGTAAATGGTATTCGGCATTCTTGCTCGGCAAACAGTGCGCCATGCCTACAACGGCCACATGCCCTGAATCGCTTTCCTTGAAAGGAAGCAGGGCAAGAGATCGTTGTTCCTGTACGGCCTCGATACCCGATTGCATCTGGGAATCGAGCCTGCAGGACCGGCAGGATCACACTCTTTGCGGCTCGCTGCGAAAACCTCATAGCGGCTCCCAGGTCTGTAGCTCATGCTCCTCGTTCATTTCAAGCACACCATCCGGCACGCTTTCATTCACTCGGGCTGGCTCCATCCCTTTCGCCGCTTTCGTATGTGCTCGCCATGCGAGCCACAGGCTCCGTTCCGATTTTCACTTCACAAACCTACGCGTATTTGCATGCCAACGCAAAAATCTGCACTGTGCGACCTGGCGCTGTCGCGCTTCTCAGGATCGCCCGAGCCTGTGGCACTCGCACACTCTATTCGCTGCGCTCATTCCGTTTACAGGCGAGCCGCTTCTTGATTGCCCGCAATGGAATATTGCATTCAATCGGGGCTGACGCACGGGCCGCAGGCGCTTTTACCATGCCTGACACACTCAAGCGCAATGGTATCCTCTCAAGGATATTTAAAGTATTTTCATTGCAATGACTAAATTTATAGCATGGAAGCAACTGCGAAGAAAGCCCAAATGGATTATGTCACAATTAAGGATGCGGCTAAGATATTGAAAGTGGTTAACCACAAATTGCGGATAAAAATACTGGCGTTGCTTGATGAGGGAAAGCAGCTGATGGTTACTGACATCCAAGTAAAGCTGCGCCTGACGCAGTCCGTTACTTCACTGCATCTTTCGATTCTGCGCGAAGCTAATATTGTTACCGCTGAACGGAAAAGCAAGGCGATGTACTACTCTCTGAACTATGGTCGCATTTCAGATATCCAAACGATTGTAGCCAAATTTGCTATAGTTATTCAACCATCAGCGAATTAGAGGCTGATAACATTTAATGCAGTTTACTATAAAGGTTTGGCCGGCTGAAAATCCTTAGGGCTGCATTCCAGGATTTTTGCGATCTCGTTCAAATGCTGAACGTTATATTTCTTATCGTATTTCCCACTTTCGATCATTGCAATAAAACTGGTAGCCATATCAAGCTCAAAGGCAAGCTGTGACTGCGACAAGCCCTTCTGATGGCGTTTCTCGCGTACTTTCTCTATGACATACTTATCAACTTTGGAAATCATTTCCTGTTCAAAGTATGGCGAGAACAAAAAATAAACAGTCACCAATAGGTAACTATTTGAAATAATTACTTACGTTTGTGCCGACAAAAAGTCAAACAATTTTTTCTAACCTTTTAAAAACACGCAAATGAAGAAAGCAACATTGTTTAGTCTCGCCATTCTCCTGTTCCTCTCAGTTCCCTCGTATGCAGGATTCGTTACGCACCCTCCGGCCCGCCATGTCTCATTCGCGACACTTACGGGCAACGACAAGCCTGACAACAAAGATGCCGCGCATACAAAGAAAACAGGCCTATATGGAATATTGTCGCTATCCATGGCAGTTATCGGATGCATATGCCCGGTCTCATTGGCGTTCTTGGCACTCTGCCTGGGCGCTGGAGCAATTGTCCTTGGTTGTATGGGCTTGAACAAAAAGAAGCGTAAGTTGAGAGGTCTCGCTATTGTGGGAATCATACTCGGAGCGATTGCCATAATTGGTGGGATAATACTCCTTGCATAAAGGGTAAGTTGGAAAAATAGTCACGGCGCAAGGATAATTCTTGCGCCGTTTCTATTTAGGCTATTTGCCCTGCAAACTCTTCTTCCATTTATGCTTTGAAAAGTCGTAGTTAAAAGTTCCTACAAAAAGGTCTGGGCATATCTCCGGCAGTGTCTTGTGATGAATATTCTCTTCTCCGTGCAGTTCTCGCAATGCTTTCCAGGGATCGGTATAGCTCACCTTTGCGCTGTATCGGAAGTAGCATTTGCGGCCATCTTCAAATAATCCGAACAGCATGTTGCTTTTCAGCTTGCCGAGTATGATCTCATGCCGCTCCTGTTTTTCCATACCCGATACAAAATAAATGGAAAGGCACAAATAATTCAAATCTGCTCCCCGATAGCAAAGGTATAGGCCTGCTCCACAAAGGACAAGGTCGGCACTTCGCTTTGCTGCGTTTGTGAATTTGCACAACAAAATTTCCAGACTACAACGACTATGGACTGCGGTATCTCATAGCTCGAATTTTCTTGTGTAAAACCTTGCTCCTTTCCTCCGCAGTCCATATGGCTTGTCGCTATTGGTAGCATCATTGAGGCGCAGCCGATATGATTTTCACCCTTAAAAGCAAGAACCATATGGCACAGAACACACTTCATTTATCCCGCCTGATGACCATCTCATGGCAAATCCAGAAGGCGAAAGACAAAACCCGCTCAAAGGCGCTCACGGCTGCATGGGCCATATTCTCAAACGAGGATATTACCGTGCAGTACCTGACCCGCAAGCTGAACCACCACAAGCCGGTCCCGCAGAAAGCAGCCGGGCAGTTCGGCTTATTCACCAACCCGGAACCAATTGCTTAACCATATAAAATCGACAGTCATGGGACTAACAGGAAGATTGACCGCATTATGTAAAGCTTTACATAATGCGGTTTATGCAAAGTGAATTGTTATGTAAAGCAAGTGTAGTTGAAACGTTCCTGCTCGTATCAATCCAGAGAAATTACTTTACATAATATTTCCACGTCCTCTCATCACCTCTGGTTAATAAGCATTTTATTTTGTGGAATTATTCACTTTTTAAAATGATTGTATCATGAACAAACACACCAAGAATATTGATGAATTAGTATCTACATATGATATACAGTCTCCCCCTGATGAGCCGATCAGTTTTGCCCACCGCATTTGCCCCAAACAGTTATAGCTCGTCATCAAAATATTATTAACCGCTCCATAAGGTGTGGCATGAAATGTGTCCGCAGTTACAGGATCATCGCCCAGCTGGCTTAACGCATACACATTGCTGTTTGGATCTGTGCACATTCGCTTCACCTGCTCGTTTTGAGCGGACGGCAGAGAACTAAAATCATAAATCGTGCCGCCGCCACTAGCCCACTTAAATTGTTGCGCATGAGATGGCAACACCAGAGAAAATGTGATAAGGCATATTAAAAAAGTTGTCAAAATTCCTTTCATAGAAATTAGACTGGCAATTTTATCCTTTCACTACTTTTACGATATTCCGCGATCCGTCTGTGCCGGTTAATTCAAGTATATACACCCCTTTCGAACACACCGTTGTTGAGATCGAGCTGCTACCAGCGTTCAAGTTGCCTCGCATCACGCATTCGCCGGTGACGTTAAGCAGACGATAAGTAGTGTTTTGAGGGATACCCGCAATGTGGAGTTCATTCGTTACCGGGTTGGGGTACACTTCGATGGTGGCGAGAGAAAAACCAGCAACACCCGTTGTACTCACGACAACAGTATGGCAAGCCGAATCATTGCCACAGCTAGTATAGGCAGTGACGCACACTGTATAGGTACCGGTAGCCGTATAAGTATGTAAAGCCGTAGAACCGCTGCCGCTTGTTCCATCTCCATAATTCCACAACACGCTATCCAACCCCAATGTAGTGCCAGTGTACGTAAATCCTATCGTGTGAGTGCCAGTGTCACTAAAAGATGCAATAGGAGTTGTGCAGATCACGACAACCACATCGCTGCAATGTATATCACTGCCGCAATCTGTATAGACTGTGGCGCAGGCATTGTAGGTGCCAGAGGAGGCATAGGTGTGCAACGGCGTTGTGCCAGTGGTAGTAGCAGAGCCATCCCCGAAATTCCACACAACGCTGTCTATGCCGGATGTAGTGCCGGTGTACGTAAAACCTATAGTATGGGTACCTGTATCCGTATATGCTGCCTCAGGTGAAGATGTGCAACTGCAATCAACGCCGTATTTCATCACAAAGAAATCAGTATTGCCGCCGACCGATATATAAGGAGCGGTTATTAGCGGCCCGGCCCAAATACTGTCGGTTACATAACCTCCTATATATATGTTTCCGACCTTATCAGACGCTGTAGCTGTACCTTGATTATAAAAACCGTCACCATATAAGGATTGTATTGTTTGCAGATCACCTGCGGAATCGACGATAACAAAATATGGAAGCCAATCCATACCCGGAGGGGTAACGATATTAGCACCACTTTCATCAAGTACCTCTCCTACATAAGTACCAATTGCAGCTACTTTATTATTTGGCAACAGGGTTATGGAACTGAAAAGGTTTACAGACAGAGTGCCTTCAAAATTTCTAAACCATTCCACATGTCCGTTCGTATCAGCAGTCATAACGACAGACATATCTCCGCCCAAATGGCTCCTCGAAACGGAATCTCCGTTAAAAGAAAATGTAGCCGATTGTGTACTTCCGCTAAAATGCAAGTGCTTAGCATTATCTAACACTATCCCCGAAAAAGCGTTATCATCACCGTGCCCGCAAAAATATTGCCAGAGCTTATTTCTGCTTATGTCGAATGCCGCCGCAAAAAATGTATCAACCCCGGCTCCGAAAGATTGGTTTACTTCGCCATATACATACATTTTGTTGGTGGCGGGATCAATGACCGCACCTCGCACATACCATTCCGAATCTAAATCTAACCTCGTTGCGCTCAATAACGTTCCCGACGGGGCGTAGGCCATATCATATACACCATAAACGCTGGTAACAGTTGGCGTAAGAGGAGTTCCCGTCGCCTGAACATAGCACAAATAATGCATGTTATTAGCACCATCTATTGCAATCGCGTCCGCAAGGCTAGCAACAGCGGTTTCACCGGCAAAGCTATTAGGCCCTACATACCGTATCCATTTAAAATGTCCGCTTGTGTCAAACTTTATAAGACCCACTGATAAATAATTAGAAGCAGGAGGCCCAATAGTAGTGTCATTTCCGATATACATTATAGTTCCTCCTGCACTAAACGAACCCGCCACATAAATATTACCTAGACTGTCTGCCTGCAAACCAAATGGAGTTACGCCGTACCCTGTGTTCTGTAGCAGTTTAGCCCACCGCATTTGCCCGTTGCAGTTATAGCTTGTTAGCACAACGTTGGGATTCACGCCTATGCTGGTTTCGTTGAATGTATCGGCGAAAACCGGATCATTACCGACCTGGCTTAATACATAGATATTCCCATTGGGGTCTGTGCACATGTACTTTACTTGTTCATAATGACCGCTTCCTGATGAAGTTAAATCATAAGCCGTCCCACCCCCATGCACCCATTGAAATTGCTGCGCATTTAAACTGATAAGAGTTGAAAGACAAGCGATAAGGCACAGTAAAAAAGCTCTCAAAAATTCTTTCATAGAAATAAGATTGGTAATTTATCCCTTCACTACCCGTACTATATTCCGCAATCCATCTGCGCCGGTCATTTCAAGAATATACACACCTGCCGAAAGCGAATTGGTTGAGATAGTGTTCATGCCGACTTTCAGATCGCCCATCATCACACATTCGCCCGTGACGTTCAGCAAGCGGTAACTGGTGTTTTGTGGCACGCCGGTTACGTATAGTTCATCCTTTGCCGGATTGGGGTATACCTGGACACCACCGAGACAAAGACCGGTCACACCCGTTGTGCTCACGACAACAGTATGGCAAGCCGAATCGCTCCGACAATTCGTGTATGCAGTCACGCAGACCGTATAAGTGCCTGTAGCGGTGTAAGTATGCAACGGCCCAGTACCAGTGCCGGTTATGCCGTCCCCGAAATTCCAAACTACGCTGTCTATGCCTGTGGTAGTACCGGTATAGGTGAATCCGATGGTATGAGTGCCGGTATCAGAAAAAGATGCCGTGGGAGTTACCGTGCAGATCGAAACGGTGACATCTGTGCAGTGCATGTCATTGCCGCAACTTGAATAGACCGTGACGCAAGCGGTATAGTTCCCTGATGCCGTGTAGGTATGGATCGGGTTTGTGGTGGCTGCGGTCGCAGAGCCATCCCCGAAATTCCAAACCGTGCTATCTATGCCCGAGGTTGTGCCGGTATAGGTGAAGCCAATTGTTGCCGAGCCGGTGTCTGAATACGCCGCAGTGGGCATGCTCGCACAACTGCAATCCACGCCGTACTTCATTACGAAGAAATCCGTATTGCCGCCAACGGTGTGATAGGCTGGAATCGTACCGCCCCATGCACTATCGCCCATCTCACCACCGAAATAGATGTTGCCTATGCGATCCGCCGTAACTGCTGTAGCTACGCCACCGCCATCGGCATACACCTGCTGCATTGTTTCTAAATAGCCCGCCGAATCAAGAACGACAAAATACGGATTATCTGCTGCTGTCGGGGAAGTGGAAAATGATAATGAAGTTGTTGGATCGAGTACCGTACCAATGAAACCTCCTACAGCCGCTACCTTATTATTCGGCAGTAAGGTTATTGAAGTAAAAGAATTCTCAGAAGATGTACTTTCAAATTTTCTAAACCATTCTACATGTCCATTTGTATCAGTAGTCATAACGACGGCCATATTTCCTGCAAAATGGCTTGCGGAAACTGAATCACCATTAAAGGAGAATGTGGAAGATTGTGTGCCCCCACTAAGATGCAAACGTTTTGCATTATCTAATACTATACCAGAAAATCCATCGTCATCGCCATGCCCACATACGTATTGCCAAAGTTTATTCCGGCTCACGTCAAATGCGGCAGCATAAAAAGTATCAACTCCTGCTCCGAAAGACTGGTTTACTTCGCCATATACATACAGTTTGTTGGTAGCAGGGTCTATGACAGCACCATGCAAATACCATTCCGAATCTAAATCCAACCGCACTGCACTTAACAATGCCCCGATTGCATTGTAGGTCATATCATAGACGCCGTAAGTGCTGGTAACACCCGGCATAAGTAAAGTACCGGATGTAATGTAACAGAAATAATGCGCATTGTTTGAGCCATCAAGAGTAATAGGCCCACCATAGACCGAAGTTGCAGCAGCAAATGTGCTTGGGCCAACATAGCGTATCCAGTCAAAGTGGCCGGTTGTATCCAGTTGAATTAAACCTATTGCTAAAAATTCAGACCCTGTTGCTGCGATTGCAGTATCATATCCGATATGCAATATGCCCCCGCTTGAAACGCCGAGGAAATCTCCCGCTACATAAATATGCCCAAGACTATCAGCCATAATGCCAAAAGCAGTACAATCGCCAGCAGTCGTGGAGATCAGCTTTGACCATCTCATTTGTCCGTTGCAGTTATAGCTTGTGATAAGCAGATTTACATCTGCACCATGCGCAAGCCCGTGAAAGGTATCTGCAACAATAGGATCGTTACCGACCTGGCTTAACGCATAGACATTGCCATTGGGGTCGGTACACATATATTCTGTTTGCTCAGATTCATGTGATGGTAGCGAACTAAAATCCTCAATAGTTCCCCCGCCATGCACCCATTTAAATTGCTGCGCCTGTGAAAATGTTATATTCAACAAGAATAAGAAATTGCAAAGCACTATTCTCATTATCCTCTTTTTCATAGTTGTGTTTTTGTATAAAGTTAATACTCTAACGTTAAAACCCCCATCCCTATTGCAGGAATGGAGGGTAATCATGGTTAATGTGCCACTACCAACCTTTGTACTTGTAGCGCCTTGCCGTCTCCCTCCATGCGGATGATGTAAACTCCAGGCATCCAGTTCGCCGTATTTACCATCCAGCTTCCGCTCACTGTATTTGGCATGGTATAGTCTATCTTCCTGCCCATAGCATCATAAATAGAGATGCTCTGGTCACTGTTTCCATCAGCGCCATAGTTATAAGAGATCGTCACCATGCTTGACGTTGGATTCGGGAAGACAAGCATCGCCGTGCTGACGTTTGCTTGCATGCCTGTGCTATTATTCGTCTTCCCTGTATCAGCGGGTGAATGTCCATTCCGTTCTGATACCGACCATGGGCAGTTCGGTAAAGGTACCCTCCGTTTGTAGTAACATCTTCTGCCATTGCTGGTGTCGGTAAATATTACCTGTATAGTAACACTGTCCGGCGGCGGCACTGCAAGTGTTGTAAAAGTCAGCGTCATGGGCGGCTGGACTCCATATGAAGCAAGAATACCAGAGAACGGATCAATAGGACCAATGTCAGTACCTAGCGTATATATATATCCTCCGCCTGGGCTATACATTGTAATCGTCATGCTGTAGGTTGCAGGGTTAGTTGTGTCGCAGACAATCGCCACATGGAGCGAATCGCCCTGACACGTATCGCAATGCGCAACCGTAACGTCCATAGTATCGGATATTTTCGCGCACAATCCGTTGTTTAAATTCCACTGATATTCACCACCGCTATCTACTACATACGACCCCATGAGACTTGATGTGCCGGACTCCGCTACTATATCATTGCGCAGCCAGGCCCAATAGCTAAACGTAACATCCGGCGGGCCATATAAGGTGATCGGCAACTGTTCCTCACAAAGCGAATAGCAGCCAGTTGGCAGATATGGAAAATACGTATCCGGTGCAAGCGGCACATAAGTATCCGAGGAACTAATACAGCCGTACAGATCGGTAAACCATACACGATATGGCCCGCCAGAATAGATATCATCCACAGAATCGGTTGCACCATTGCTCCAATTGTAAAGACCGACCCAGGGCGCTATTTCGGATGCCTTCAGTTCCAAATGGTAGGTGTTGCAATCTACCACGGTAACTGGCGATGCTATTACTGGGTTCGGCGGTAGCGGGTAAATGTTTATGCTGTCTATAGCTGATGTGTCATAGCAGGAAGTGCCTGAAGGTGTATCTGTGATTCCCAAAACCAGCATATACTGGTAGATCGAATCCGCAGAAAGGCCTGCGTCCACAATGTAGGGCAAAGAGCTTTCAGAATCGATACCACGCCACCATGCATAGGAAACGCCAGCACCTGCATAGCCAGACAGGTTCACTGTTTGTCCGTAGCAATAGTTTTGCAGGCCATAGATTTGTGCGTTCGGCGGTTGAATGATTTTTACGTATTGTGTGGGATAGAACGTTTGCTGACATTTATAAGAATCAATTACAGTCACCCAATACGAGCCTGACTGATAAACACTGTCAGCGCTCCCAACGGTTCCATTGCTCCATAGATAGATAAATGGCGCTGTTCCACTTGTTGTTGGAAATATAGCAAAATTTGTGACAAACGGCGCTGCATTAGAACAAACTACACCCCCTCCACCGTAAACACCCGTTAAAGTATTGTGATAAATTTGTACTGCTTCCGTTGTATCTGCCGTGCAGCCTATGGTATCAGTAACGGTTAGCAACACTGAAAAAGTATGCGGGTTGGTAGTGAATGTTGGCGACCAACTATATGTTCGCTGGGGATCCTGCAATAGATTAGAAGAGCTATCACCAAAGCTCCAATCGTAAGCAACAATGCCCGCTGTACTAGTGGCAGTGAATCTTATCGGCACATCCTCGCAGATCGGAGAAAGCGTATCAACAAACGCAGCATGAGGTCTGGCCGGTACAACAATGGGCAATGTAAACGTGCAACTGAATGTGCCGCCCGGCCGTGTGCCGGAGACTGTTTCGGTAATGTTGTAAGAGCCAATCGGTAGAGCTACGGTGAGGTTTGTCCCGCCGCCTAGTATTGTTCCGCTGTTATCCCAAACTATGGTGTCTATATGCCACCACGGCACATAGGCAGAATAATCAGTGAGCAGCAGGCTGTCATCTACACCTCCGGCGCATTTCAGCCGGTATCTGAAATTGGCAATAATACCTACCGTGTCCTGCTTGGTCGTATCTGCAATGCAGACACCGAAAGTCTTGGTAAATTCAAATGTATAAATGCCTGGTAAACCATAGGTGACTACGGCTATTGCACCGCCACCGGAAGTAGTAAAGCTCGTCGGAACTGTCGCCGGTCCCCATTCGGGACCGGTACCGCCTGTTGTGCCAGAACCATCCAGAGTTATTGAGTTGCAAATATCCGATGAAGTAACGATGAACGGAGTATCGCAATGAGGGTGAATGTGGAAGCCTCCCGTGTCGCACATGGCATGGTTGATATTTACCACCTCGGAAACCCCCGAACAGCCATTGCTTGCGGTGACGGTAAAATAATAATTCTGAGGGCCGCCGGATGCAACATATGTGGTATCCGTGGCGCCTGATATCGCCCCCGAACCGTTGTACCATTGGTAATCCAACCCAGTTACGTTATTCGTCACCGTGCCCACTAAGAGTGTGGTCAAACTGTCGCAACCCAGTATCTCGCCAGAAACACTGGTGTATGCTACCGGTCCTGGCAGAATTGGAATAGCTACCGAGCCACTGCCCGAGAGTGGGCAAGGCGCAGAGGAATCAGGTATTACTGTTACCCTAACGGTATAGATAATATTGCCGGTTGTCGTATTTAGCGGATACCTGTGCCCTGGCGATACGTTTGTAGTGGTCGTAGTTGTTGGTGTGCCGTCTCCAAAATCCCAAGTATAACTAATGCCTCCCGTATTCGAGGTAAACACCACCGGAGAATCAGGACATGCTGGCGATGGAACGGCAACAATGGTAACTCCCGGCGACGGCTGAACTACCACCGTGAGCGTATCCGATTTTACACTGTCGCATTTATGCACGGTCACGATGATCTTTGCAGTTGTGGCTGCTGTGACATTGTTCCACAAGATGGTATCAGCGGGCGCATGAGCACCGCGCACCACACTGCCTAAGGTATTCGGAGAGATAATCCAGTCATATACTTCGCCGCGAGTGTAGTTGCAAGTATATCCTCTTTTTGAGTTGGCGCACGGCGTCGTATCTCCGGTGATATTTAGCTTGATGCTGTCAGTAGTAATATTCACAGTATAGGCAGCGCCCAAACAATATGGCGGGAAAGTGTTCACATGGCTCACCAGCAGCTTCTTTGTGCCGGTGCTCGTCCACGTCACCGTCACCGTATTGCCGACCGTTGTTGGGGAGATAATTCCACCAATGGCCTGCCAGGAATATACTGTGCCCGGTATATCGTTCCATGCCTTATAGTTATACAAACGCCCGAGGCATACGGTGTCAGGGCCGATAACGCTGTCAATCGCGCCCGGTGAACCGAGCACGTCAATGGTCAGTGGATTGGCGCAGAAGCCGCCAGTGGCCGAAAGCAGGTACGCACCCGGTGTTCCGAAAGTATGGGTGAATGAGCCAGAGCTGCTACCTGTCCCAATAACGCTGCCGGTAAGCACGCTTGATAAAACCCAGTTGCCGGATGCCCCGCCTGTGAGGTTGTATGTTTCGGTATAACCCTGGCATACCGTGGTTTGCCCGGTTATGGTATCTGGCGGAACTACAGACACTTTGAACAGCGCATTTCCGCCACACAGTTTTATCCTGTTTTGATACCATCCGTGTATCTCGTATGTGCCGAGGGAATCAAATTGCAGTATAACGGTATGGTCATCACGGTAGCCAACGACTGCGCCGGGGTATCCGATGACTCCCCACATATATTGCGTTGCCGCCCAAAGCGGCAGGCTGTATTCATACTGTTCGCCTGCACAGACCACCGCAGGACCGGTAATGACGGGACTTTGCAATATCACGGGTATCTTTATTGTCGTGGTGTCGGAGCATACGCCGCTGCATCCGGGAGTGGCAAGGCTCACATAGCCAAAACCATCGGAACCGACATCGTTCCACTTCACAGTGATAGACGCAGTGCCTGAACCGGTTACGATAGTTCCGCCGATCACCGACCAGTTGTACGTTCCACAAGTAGCTGCCGTACTGTAAGTAGCGGTTTCGCTATCGCACACAATAGCTGCACATTGTATTTTCGGGGCCGGGTCGCTTGATACATTCAACACTTCGCGCATAGTGTCCGAACAGTTGCAGGCGTTCTTTACGACAAGTGTTACCGTATACGTGCCCGCTGCTGTATACGTATGCGATGGATCAGTTATGGCTGTTCCTGTGCCGTCGCCGAAGTTCCATATCCATGACACTATTGGGGATGAAGAATCTGCCGTAGAAAAATCAGTAAATAAAATGTTGTCCGCAAGGCAATAGCTGGTACTGCCTGTGAAGAAATGCGCATGAGGCTTAGCTATTACTTTTATGCAAGCGATTGTTTCGGCAATGCAATGACTGGCAGTATCATAGAGTGTGATGGAGGCCGTAGTTCCAAGTGTGGGCCACATCACATCTATACTGTCGCCATAATTTGCGACGATGATACCCCCAACAACGCTCCATGTGAACATGCTGCCGCCGACGCCATTGCCATAATAACGCACAATGGAGCTGTCACATACAAGGATGCATCCCGTATCGGGTAGGATAGTTCCCGGTCCCACAAGATCCCCGCCTGTTGCCAGTGTCTGGCAGGCGACGATAAAGTTGGTGGTGATGTACGGGATTTCATTAACGACGATAGCTGTGGTCGCAGTGCCTGTACCACATAACGTAGTAGCGGTGTATGTAATCGTTACCGAGCCGGAGGCGATGCCCGTAACTATACCCGTCAAAAAACCTACCGTTGCAATGGCCGCATCACTACTGGTCCATGTGCCGCCGGTCATTCCATCGCTGAGTGTTATTGTGGAACCGGAGCATACGCCCAATGGGCCGGTAATAGGAAGCAGCGTATTATCATACACTTTCACTACTCTCGTTACGACTGATGTACCGCAACTATTGACTACGGAATAACTCAAAGTTGCGGTGCCCACAGCAACTCCTGTGGCTACTCCAGATGCAGAACCAATGGTAACAATGCCGGTATTCCCGCTACTCCATACCCCACCACTAACAGAATCACTGAATGGAGCGGTAGACCCGACACATAGGGTATCAGTTCCTGAGATCGGTGGGACAACCGGCAAAGAATCAACAGAAATCGTGTAGGTGACAAAACAGCCTGTGCCTATCGTATAGGTGACTATGGCCGTACCTGTATGCAGCCCGGTGATCGTGCCGCTGGAACCGTCCACATTAATGGTGGTGCTACCGCTACTCCATGTGCCGCCAGCCGTAGAATCGCTGAGGATTATTCTTGCCAGCATGCAGACTGAATCTATGCCGTGTATAGGCAATGGCAACGGATTGACAGTAATTACTGCGCCTATATAACAACCCGTCGGAAGTATATATACGATGGTGTCACCGCCAGGGCTTACTCCCGTTACTGTACCCGAAACGGAGTCTATGGTCGCAATACCTGTGTTGAGGCTTATCCATGTACCGCCCGGGGAGTCATCCGATAGCGCTGTTGTGTAGCTAACACAAACGGACAGCGCTCCGGAAATCGCAGATGGTAACGGGTTTACCGTAACAACAGTGGCAACACCGCATCCTGTCGGAAGTGTGTAACTAATAGTTGTGGTGCCGGAGGTTATACTTGTTACATGCCCCGTAGAGGAGCCGATCGTGGCAACCGAAATGTTATGGCTAGACCACGTACCACCAGAGGTGGCATCAGTCAAATTTATCGTGTCGCCAGCGCACAACGGTGCATTTCCCGTAATTATTGCGGGGACGGGGTTTACGGTAACAGGGATCGGCAGCATATCAATGCATCCCGGTCCAACTGAAACGGTATAAACCAACGTGGCAGTACCGGCTCCAACGAAAACGATGTCGCCATCAGTAAGTCCGATTGTTACCACGCTCGTATCGGTACTGGAAAAGCCGCCTCCAGTCGGCGTAACCGTAACTACCACGGTCCCACCCACACAAATATCGAAAGGATAAGGCGGGTCGGTGGTAATAAAGAACGATGGCATCGGTATAACAGTTACTATCATCGATGCAGTCGCTGATCCGCAAGCATTGAAAGCCGTGTAAGTTACAGTAAGCGTACCTGTTGTTACGCTCGTTAGCGTTGTTGCAGAAGTTGTATCCGATGACAGCGTACCGCTTCCCGTACCGGAGACGTCTGTCCATAAAACGGATGTCACGCCACCCGGGCCGCTACTAAGACCTGGAGACCCGGTCAAGTTAATGCTGCATCCCAGATGTACAGAATCTAGCCCCAGTATTGTTGCCACCGAGGGTGTTGTTATGACGGTAACAACCGTAGTCGTAACACTTGTACAAAAGGTCGGAGCAATACCTGTTGTTGTATAGCTAATAACAGACGTGCCAGCGTGCATTCCGGTTACAAGGCCGGTAGATAGTCCAACGGATGCATTTGTGTCACTGCTTGTCCAGGTACCCCCTGATACGGTTTCAGTCAAAGTGGTAGTAGCACCAACGCATAAAATTGTCGTTCCCGCAATAACACCTGCATTCGGGTGTGGATTTACGGTCACAACATACGTTCTGTCACAGTCAGAGGGAGCAGCCGCAACGTAATGTATAGTTGCAGTTCCCGCGACAACTCCAGCTACTACGCCGGTCGTGAGTCCAACACTTGCTGTCCCAGGAGAACCGCTGTACCAAGTGCCACCAGTGATGGCATCGGCTAGAGTAGTGGTTGATCCAACGCAAACAGCGGATGTACCTGTAATAGCCGCAGACGGATATACGGTAACCGTTGTCGTGATTGAGCAGGCACCTGGCGAAGTAATATAGCTGATGACTGCGGTTCCTGCACTTATCCCAGTCACAACCCCAGATGTCGAAATAGTTGCAACGCCTGGAAGGGCAGTACTCCATGTGCCTCCCGTTACATCATCAGTTAATGTAGTTGTTGACCCCTGACATACTGTTTTTGTCCCGTTAATTTCCCCGGGAGATCGAGTGACTGATACGGTATCTGTCGTTGTCGACGATCCACAAGAGTTTGTAGCGACGCATGAAAATATTTCTATTCCCGAACTAAAACCATAAGTGGCTGCAACAGCAGTACTGCCTGAGTCAGACAATATAAAACCTACAATACCGGAAGAGAACCAACCAAATGACGTGGCCCCAGTGCCGGTAATTCCTAAATCAAATCCAACACCCGAACAAACCACGGAGGGGCCTGAAATCAAGCCGACTGTTGGTGTTGAGTTAACAGTTACACATTTCGATGTTGTTACCGGATAGTAGCAAGGGCCATCTAAAGTGGGCGTAGTTATGCTGGTAATATTAAGACACAGCGTGCCTACTGTAGTTATCAAGCTCCCAGACACCGTAACTCCTATATGTCCTGACGAAGGTATGGTATCCGATCCTGTTGTCGGCGATCCGGATGGATAGGTTATGGTATAATGGACCACATCTAAATATGTACCGTTTACGACAAAGGTAAAATCAGCGCCTACGCAAGGGTTCGCGGTAGTCGTAGTAAGGGCTGCCGGCGTAGGTTTAGGGCATACGGCTACGTCTCCGGTGGCTGTTGTGCCACTAGTGCGATATAGTGTAATATTATCAATGGAAATACTCTTGTCCATCACAAGTTCTGCATCCTCTATACATATAAAGGTTGTGCCAGAGTATCCGCTTGTAAAATCGAATGCTACTTGATACCAATTAGGATCACATCCGGGATAAATTCCCGCTCCATAGGTTACATTGATTGTGGTACCGCCACCAAGGCCATTCTCCAATGTTGATCCGCTATGCCCGGCAGCGCCAATTAATGTGGCAAATTCCGGATATCCAATATGACCAAGAACATCTGCGTCCAAAGGTCGCCAGTATCGATACCAAAAAGAAAAATGGTAGGTTGCTCCGGGACATAAATCAACAGTCTGACCCCAAAAATAATGCGCATAGTCTCCGGCGGTCCCATGAGCCGACCAAAAATTAAGGCACACATCCCCCGGAGGACTGCCATCTTCAGATATATATAATGGACATTCCCTACCCGGGTCCATTCCATACGAATTGTTCATGACAATATGGTCAGGACCTTCATCCCCCGCCGAGTGCGTCGAGCTACAAATGTTTCCATATAGAGTTTCCATACACGGAAATCTATTGCAGATGTCACCTGGCGAGAAGTCCTGATAAAATTCACCGTTGTTTATAAGATTAGGCCCTTGACAAGTTGCAGTAAGGGTATATGTCTCGCAAATGGAAGCGACCCCAACAGAAAACATAACTCCCGTAGGGTCACCAGTCCCGCTGGACGGTGTTGGAAGTGGCAAGCCGGTTGGCGCGGCCCAGCTATATGCGATAGGTACAAACCCGGCAGGATAGGTAACGTGTACTGTGTATGTGTAGGTACTACCTGGGCACAGGTTGTCGCCGGAGGGAACTGTAAAGGTCGTATTCGTGCACGGATCATAAATTGGTGGGCACAGAGTTCCAGTAATTGTAGAGGAAGTTGTTCGTTCACTGCTGTGTGTTCCAAATGTTGCAAAGCAACCGTCAGACAATGTATAGGTGATTGTTACCGCGCCATCGCTAACACCTGTTACATTTCCTGCCAGGCTAGGCGTAGATGTGTCTGCCGTTGCAGTGGCAACGGTTGTATCGCTACTACTCCAAATGCCTCCGCCAATTAAATTGATGAAGTAATACGGAATGCCTATAAAAACCGGATCGCCTCCTTCAATTGGATTTGGGGACAAGTTAACTGTTACAGTCGCTGTGGCCGGTGAGCAACCTCCTTCGAGTACATAAGTTATAACACTTGTGCCTGCAGACAAACCCGTAATAGTCCCTGATCCAGAACCAATTGTCGCAATGCTACCATCACTGCTGCTCCATGTGCCGCCTGTGGAACCATCACTTAATGTGATCGTTAAGCCTGAGCAAACCGTAAGATAACCACTTATCGATGCCGGAAGCGCATTTACTATGAAAGAAATCATTGCAATGCATCCTGCTACGGATGTGTAGGTAATTGTCGCACTCCCGTTTTCAATTCCGGCGACTACGCCTGAGCCAGAACCAATGGTGGCAACACTACCGTCGCTACTGCTCCATACCCCTCCTGTTGTTGCGTCACTTAACGTCATTGTTGATCCTGCGCATAAAGAGGTTGATCCGGCTATCCCAGCAGGTAGAGCATTGACCGTAAGCGATATCGTTGTGATACATCCGGTCCCGGCCATATAAGTAATCGTCGCAGTACCGCCTGCAACTCCAGTTATAATGCCCGATGCAGAGCCGATGGTTGCGATAGTCCCATCACTGCTGCTCCATGTGCCTCCGGTAGTAGCGTCATTGAGAGTTGTTGCTAACCCTGCACACACAGAAGCTGATCCCGTGATTGCAGCGGGCAGCGGATTAACAGTTACAATTGCATATACGGGAGTACATGCATCTGCGGGCGCAAACGTAATTGTTGCAGTTCCGGAAGCTACGCCGGTAGCGACTCCTGAACCTGAACCTATAGTGGCAATACCAGGGCTACTACTGCTCCAGATTCCGGATATGCTATCGCTCAATGAGGTAGTTAAACCCAGGCATACAGATAAAGTACCTGAAATTGCTGTAGGCAACGCAAAGACTGTTACGGTTGCAGTTGCATAGCAGCCAGTGGTGGTATACACATATGATACCGTTGAAGTTCCTCCAACCACTCCGGTTACTATGCCAGATGCTGAACCAACAGTTGCAATAGTTACATTACTGCTGCTCCATGTACCACCTCCTGATGCGTCACTCAATGTAGTTGTTTGGCCCACGCACATGGACATAGTACCCGTAGTAGTAACAGGCACAGGATTGACAGTTACAATTGCAGTCACATAAGGACACCCGCTTGTAGGTGTATAAGTAATGGTTGACGTACCCGGAGCTACGCCAATTACGGTTCCGGTAGCTGAGCCAATTGTTGCGTGAGTGGAACTACTGTTTGACCATGTGCCTGCGTTCAGCGCATCGGTTAATGTCGTCACTGAGCCGACGCAAACGGTTTTTGTTCCCGAGATCGCCGAAGCCAGTGCATTGACCGTCAGTACTGTCGTTATGTAACAGCCTGTATTAATGGTATAAGTGATCGTCGTTGTGCCAGCGCTCCCTCCAAGCACTGCGCCGCTGAAACTGATCGTTGCAACGGATGTGTTGCTGCTTAGCCATGAAGTGGTCGTCGGTGTTGAGTCAGATAAAAATGTGGTATAGCCTACGCAGACGGAGGCCGTGCCATTGATTGGACTAGGGTTGCGGTTGACTGTAATATTATAGACAGCAGCGCAGCCAGTAGAAAATGCATAGGTCATGGTCGCATTGCCTGACGCCACGCCTGTTACGATGCCAGTGCCCGAACCAATAGTCGCAGTAGAGGTATTGCTACTTGTCCATGCTCCACCAGAGGCAAAATCACTGAGCGATATTGTATAACCAACGCAGACTTTTGTTGCCCCTCCAATGCCAGAAGGATTTGGATTTAACGTCACAACCGTGGTTGCCTGGCATCCAGTGGTAAGTTTATAGGTAATAGTGACTGTTCCAGTTGAACTACCCTGTCCGGTTACAATGCCGGTTGAGCCAACTTTAGCGCGTACTGTATTGCTGCTGCTCCAGACTCCGCCAGATGTAGCATCTGTTAGACTTGTAATCCCAGATGTCCCGCATATTTGAGTGTTGCCGGTTATCCCCGCCGGGACATCATTTACCGTTGCCGTTTTGGTGACATAGCAGCCGCCGGAAACGGTGTAGCTGACAGTGCATGTGCCGGCTGCTACACCGGTCACTATGCCTGTTGAGCCAATAGCGCCAATAGTTGCATCGCTGCTACTCCATGTGCCGCCGGTTGTGGCATCAGTCAAATTGGTTGTTAGCCCAACGCATACCGATCCAGTGCCGGTGATAGCAGCCGGAGTTGAGCAGCCATACGAAACACTTCGGATCGACAAGAGAAATAAAAATAAAACAATCGCTTTGAATTCAAAACTTAGGTAGCTATTTCTTGTGGCGAAGCTACGGACAGAGCGGTTTTCTTTGATATTGGGTTTCATAAATAATATTTTATTTTTAAAAGAAATTTTTTTGTGAAAAAACTGCTGATATACAGGTGTTTGTAAACGTATAGAAGCTTATTTAAGAATCCAACTGTTTTTGGTTCTCGTACCTTTGGTAATAATTAAATAACTAAAAAAGGGTGTTTTCCCCGTATCAAATACGGGAAAAACCCCGGTTGCGCAGGTCGCAGAATAGTTGTAATTAGACCTCAACGTTTGGGATAAAATCGTAAGATACTGGCATGAGAAAAGCCCGGTAAATTTTCTTTACCGAGCCTTTTGTTTCGCATGGTGATCATTCACACCTAAATGTTATTCTTCTGTCTCTTCTGTTTCCTCCTGTTCAGTCTTTACATTGAGAATAAAGTCAGCGGCTTTCTGCGCAGCGCTGGCAGCGAAGAAGACGAACCGTTTATCATTCTTCAATTTCCGCAACCATCCATATATATACGCCGCGCTCTGCTGAAACTGGCTCGTGATACCGGCATGGGATTGCAGGTAGCATGTGCCAATCTCCGCGATCAACTCTTCCTGCGAATAAGCCTCACCGCCGAACTCTGCCATTTCCGCGATAGTCTTCCTGTTGAGCCTGCTTTCATGCCCTGTGCTATGCACTAGCTCATGGAACAGCGTGGAGTAATAGGCATCATCGGTCTTGAAGCTCCGTTTCTTCGGCATGTTCACAAAGTCCTCCTTGACGTTGTAGAAGGCGCTTTGCTCCTTGTGCCGGATCGGCGGGCAATGTGGCATAGCCCTTATGATGCTTTCGCATGACGGCTGCTCAGCTGTCTCGCGTGCCGCAGGCAAATACTTCTCCGGGATGTTCTCGCACTGTGTGACGTTGAAGACATAGTAATACCGGAGTACCGTTTTCGGCTTCTGTGCGCCTGGTTCCGTTTCCGCTTCCAGTGCTTCCTCCTTCGGCTTTCGGTTCCAATACACAACCATATGGCCCTTCTCGCCTTTCTTAACTTTGGCCTTGATCTCTCCCAACTGTTGGAAAGTGATGAACAGATTATGCTCATAGTCCTCCATCGCAAGGAGCATGAGATTGATGCCCCGGTACTGTCTGCCAGTTATCATGTTCCTCGGGATGCGGCCAGTGTTCCATGGCCGCTGCCAGGGAATGGTGCCTTTGTTCAGCTGCTCAATGATCCTTTCATTGATGATTCCGTACACATCTTTCTGCGTACCGGCTTTCGCGTTTGGTGTTTGCGTGTCCATGTCATTTTGTTTTTGTTGTTAAAGAGAAAATTTACTTCAGTACCAGTGTAGGAGAAGAAGCAAAGGATATATAGAGAGGAGAAATTCTCATTTATGAGAACATTCGCAGAATATGAAAAAAGCACCCGAAGGTGCTTTCAAAATAGCTTCAATTGCGATGCTGGCCCTGTCTGCTTTATATCTTCTGATATGAAAGCGACAGCTGGCTTCGCTACTTCACTTTTTCGCTCGAATGAATTCTTGTGCAGATGCCACAGCTTTGATTCCTCCTTGTTCTCAATCCTGAATATGCCAAGCGGAAGAAATGAGATGGCATAACTGATTCGGAAATCGCCGGGACTGAGCGCGTCTCCCCACATGACCTCCGAATGAAACCTGCCGTTCAAGAACAAATTGAGGGCCGTCATCTTTACGCACGTATGGTCTATATCTATCCCATAGTATTCATGCGCTGGGCCTGCTACCTTCGATCCTGCCAAAAGCATCCGACCGCTACCGCAGCAAGGGTCTAGTATCCGCATTGTCTCTTCACTTTCTTTCACGTCACCGCAGACGATTTGTGCCATGAACCGGCAGATGGGCCAGGGCGTAAAAAATTGCCCTGAATTCTTCCGGCAGAAATTCTGCTCATAGAAATCGCCGAGCACGTCGTTACCAGACCCGACGTCTAACCGTTCCTCCATTTCGACCGTGAGCCTGGCAAAGACCTTGGGAAAATGAAACCGCAGATCGTCAGTATTGTACTTGGCGACTGTTTGCAGGTACAGGTCTTCGTAGTGGGATTTACCTGCGCCGGGTATTTGCGTGACGGCGCACATGGACATGGTAAGGAGATCGTCAAAGGTGGCGCGGAGATCGTAGCGGTAGGCAAAGGATTCCATCATTGTTGCGAACGTTTCTGTTTTGCTTTTCATAGAACTTGTTTTTATGAAAAGCCTAGCAACACACTACTTAATAAAATACCCCGGAAAAGTTCTCATTTATGAGAACCCCGGGGTATGTTATTTTACCCGTCCGATGTTGTGTGCCGCAAGCACCGCTTCAAAGACCTTGTCGTAATACGGCTTCTTCGCCTCTAGTTCTTTGCGATACAGCGGCAGCAGTTGAGGGTACTGGTGAGCGATATATGCGAACAGCGCAGCCCTATTGATCTTCTTTTTAGAATCGTGCCGCTTCCGTAAGTCAGATAGCGTATAGTACCTGACGGTCATCCCCTCGCTTTCGAAAAGCGCATTCAGCGCACCGATGAGCTGGGCATAGCCGAGAGATCGCGGCATGATGTCCGGAACCTTCACCGCTACTTCCCGTATCTTGTGCCGGTGGATGAGCTGCGATAGGCTGTAGAGGATTTCAATGAGCTTTCCGTCCGACCATTTGGCCTTGTACGACTTCACTCCCCACTTCCGTATTTCCCTGTCCTCTACCAACACAAATCCGCACGAGCGCGTACCTGGGCTTAGGCCAAGTATCATAGGCTGGAACCGCGATTCTTAACTAGGTGCATGTAGTATGCCGCCCGGCTGCGCTTGATGTTCTCCTTCGGCGTGTGCATCACGATCTCCAGTATCTCACGGAGGAATTCTTCGGAGTACTTGGCGACGATATATTCATGCACACTGAGCGATTTTGTGTCCTGTAATGTGCTTGCGATCTCATAGGCAAAGGTTTTCTTTTCTGCTTCATTCATAGAGTTCTCAGATATGGGAACTTGTTACGTTCCCGATCGTTATTATTTACTAATAATCGAACGTTATGATACCGTAGGTACGAACGATGGTTTTATGCTAAGTTTTTTGCACGGTGTTCTCATAAATGAGAACTTTTAACATAAGTCACTTACGGAGGTTTTTTTCTCTTTTTCTTCCGTTCGACCTTCTTAAACCAGTCTTCTATTTCCTTGACCGCTTCCTGTCTGAGATCATAAAAGAGTTGGGCTTCGGATGTTTTGTACAATGCAGACAGCTTGTAAAGATTTTTGAGGCCAGGGTAGCGCAACCCGTTTTCCCACTCCGAGATGCGGCCTTTGCTTTTCAGGCCCAGTGCGTCCTTTACTTCGTCAAGTGTCAGCCCTGCTTCTAGCCGGGCGATGCGCAGTTCGTATGGACTGTATCTCGGTCCTTTCTCCATCTATTAAAAAATAACAATTGGGGATCCTTCCGGGCAGACCGGAGAAATTCCTACAAATGAGAACTGGCTGTAAAAGAAGATACTGCGGGCAAAAGAAATCCCCGTGATGATGCGAGGAGAACCAGACCGGCAGCTTTGTATGAATTTGTACTTTTATTTTACACGAAAAATCGCGCGGGTGCGCGGGTGTTGAAGCTGTTTTGTTCCCATATATGAGAACCGTTGACAGACTGTTTACAATCGTACATCTGTATGGTATAGTTCAAGTATGAAACCGGTCAATAATTCCATAGCGATCATCCGTCCCAAGCGGCATTTTATGAAATGGGCGAACGTCAATACGCTTGACGAGTGCGAATTTTCCTTTGAATATTTTTTGGAGCATCACAGCTTTGCGGTCTCAATGCCGTACTATGATATTCTCAGTAGGAATCAGGCAAAGCGATACATTAATTTCCATTCGGGGCTGATTTTCGATCACCAATTGAAAGATTGGAACCCTGATGAAAACACCTGGCCTGCTGACAGGTCAAGTGAGCTATTCATGAAATGGTTCACTGTCGAGTATGTCTATGATCTTGTTGAGTGAATATTTGTATTGGCAGATATAATCTTACTTCCTTAGTTTCCCGGTTGCAGTTAATTCATCCCTAAGCTTTTTATAGAGAGCGGGATATGCCTGCTCTGGCGTTGTCTTATACACCGCGCAAATGCCCAGGAGATTATCAAGATTCGGCATACCCATGCCTTTCTCCCAACGGTCTATGCTGGAGATAGAACAGCCGATTATAAAGGCAGTATCATTCTGGGTATATCCCATTCCTTCACGACATGATCGTAAAGTATTTTGTGCGATTTCCTTTAAATATTTCTTCATATTCCAAGCTATTGTGAAAAATGGGTGATAATTCCGGTAACCAGTTCATCGCTCAGACTCCTCACGTTGTCAACGCTCATTGTCCCCATGGACAAGCCGAGTACGACGGTAAAGACATCCTTCTTTTGGTCCTGCGTAAGCCCTGGGCTGCCTACAACGGCCCATTGATACGTTGCTGCGATCTTTTCCCACACTTCAAGTTCTGTCTCCGGATGCTGGTCCTTTTGAAAGGCTTCAAGAAAGTCATGGAGAGGAGTGCTGTCAACTTCGGCGATCACCGCCATGAAATTTTTTACACGGTCAATGAAAACGTCCGGTAAGCTGGTATATCTGGTTGGGCTTTCTTCTATCTCTTCTGTTTCTTTCTTCATAGATATGAGTAGTATATCAACAGCAGAGTTTCTATACAACTTGCACAATCAGCCCCCATAAGATATAATTACAGCAGTCACAGGGAATCCTTTATATCGTTATTATATAAGAGATTGTGGATTCTTACGGGGATGAAAGTCAGAAAGGCTCTACTGCGGGATGCGATTAGGCTAGCGTAAGCTAGAAACGAAAGCATTACGATGAAGGTTCGCCGACCTTCCATTCCCATAAGAGTTCGTAACCATTGAGATAGCTTTCTTTTTGTACACGGAAAAATGTAATGACCTCGCAGTGGCTGTTTTCCCCTGCGTTGCTTTTCATTACCTCAATCGAAGCAAGATAGAGACTGTTGTTGATTTTCTTTACGAAGCAGAAATCTCCCTTTTTAGCATCCCTGTTTTTATACACTCGGTCCGGGTATTTCAGAATTTGATGGGCGTTGCCTAGCAGGAAATCGAACTCCTCAGCAGGGCGCTTGTCATACACATGCTTTAAGACCCGTGTGCTGACATAGATCCGCTTACACTTCATGCCGGTGCCAACATACACAGCAGCGGTCATGCTGCATAGGAGTACAACGACATTTTGTACGACTGCTTGCTTTTCTGTACCACGCACATATTTTTCGTAGAGTTCCGGTATGACTCGCTTCATATAAAAACTCTACCATGTTAATATCATTGAACCAAGCTAGTAGCCTGTTTTAGGATTTTACGATAGCTTGTAAATCAATTACCGCTTGCTTTATTATTTTATGACTACCGACGAGTTCGGAAATCCACGCTTTGGGGGCACACAATGTTAGAAATAACAATAAACAAAAATCTCCTTTTAACTAATGAGGTAAAGGATATTTTTACATCTAAGAAAAATGTGGAAAGCAACATACACCCCAAAGAGACTCGAACTTTCCCTACAAGGATTTAGGAAGATTAGCTACTGTAATAAAAAGCCGCCTGTATCGCTACAGACGGCTTGTACTTACTCCGCTTACTAACTAATGTTTCGGCTTCAATTTCAATATCCTGAGGGAAACGATCTGGTAGTTGATCAATCCCCACACTGCTCCTACTGCCATACCAATGAGAACATTGTTGTGGCAGAAATGGCCTACGCTGCCGCCAACAATTGAATCTATGCCTACCAGCAGGCGGATGTCGGAATGGATGAGCTTGAATAGCTTCCATATAAACCGGACAACAATAGCGATTGCCCTGGGTAAGTAATAGAATAGAGTAACCAACATCAACCTGATGGTCAGTATTGCGCTCATTGGAAGCGCAATTAAAAACATGAGCGTACTTACATTGTGCTTATTACCAAAACGCACAACTGAGGTTATTCTCGATACTTTTATTACTCCAATCCAATCACTATCGAGTTTACTTAGCCATTTTTCCTCAGGCTGATTCTTGAGATATAAAAGAGTAATACTCAGAAAATAACAAAGAATGAGAGCAACTGAGATAAGCCCTACCCAAATACCTGAAGCCCAACTTCCATACTTACCGATAAACACATCCTCTTTTGAAACGTTATACCAAAAGAAGACTCCCGGTATAGCTACGCAGTAAATGATTAAGAATGCTGTTCCTAAAAATTGGCCCACTTTTTTCCAGGCAACCTTCGGCATTCTTTGTTTTGTACTGAAGTATTGTACTGCATTTTTCCATGCGATTGGAGCAGCGGCAATAATTTGTTTGAAGTCATAGACCAGATAGCCTACAAGTCCACCAATAAGTACGCCGAGCCACCAGTACACTTTGAACTGCGAGGCCAGCATAACGCCTATTCCCGAGCCTATGGCGAGGGAAAGGAAAATCATGAGAGATTTGTTCTGTTTCATTATTTAGTTTTTAGAGATGAGAAGATGATTTTTGTTTGGTCATACTCTATGACAATAAGGAGATTCTGTCAACTTATATTCAAAACCTAAAATTCCTCGATTCTATTTCCCATTAGCATCCAAATCTCTTCTATCGGAATCTCGTACAAAGCAACGAGCTTTCTAAAATTCTCAGCGCTCGGCTCAGCGGTGCCATGCTCCCACTTGGAGATACGATCCATGCTCTTAAACCCCAGGTACTCCATGACCTGATATTGTGTCAGATCTTTTCGTGCACGGCCTTCTTTTAATAATTCTGCGATTGTTTTCATATTGTATAGCGTAGATAAAATTGGTAATTGTAGATAGGGAGGAAAAATTCCTAGAAATGAGAACAATGGACAATAGTTCGTTTTCCTGTTTACTCTTCCAATGAACACATCAGATAATGAGGGGTATATATTTTCAGAAAAAGAGATGCGGAACATACAGGAACTCGGGTCCGTCTTACGGAAGATCGTGGACCGGCTCGTACGCGAGGGAAAGGCGAAAATTGTAAATGGTAAGGTTATATTTCTTGAAGATGATACCGACGAATAGCCGCTCTTTATGGCGGACGCATCTCATTTGCCAAGGCGGTAATATCCTGTATACTTTCTCTTATTAATTTGTGATTTCTAACAGCTTCGGAAATCCACACCTTGGGGGCACAACTAGAGATGAAACGGTTTTCAAGCACCTGTAATCCCTTTTTATACTTGATTACCAATGTTTTTTCAGATAAAAAAAGTTCGGAAAACAGTTTACGCATGATCTCTTCTTTTTCTGTTGTTTTTGCTTTTTTGTATGTTAAATAAAGGTCTTTTAAGAGTTCGGAAAGTTCAATGACATCCTTGATAACTTCGTGCATTGAAGCGTCAGAGGCTTGTTCTTCGTTTTGCAGGTTAGCAAGTTCTCCATCAAGTTTTGCTTCTTCTTCAAGATAAGTTTCGGGATTGTATACACCAGTTCGCAAGAGAACAAGCTTATTACTTCGCAAATAGGTCAAATCTTCTCTCACTTTTCTTTTCTTTCTTTCAATGCCTTCCACATCCCTATTCCGCTTGCTTTCAAACAACGCAATGTCAGTTTGTGCCCTTGCGTTAAGTTCATCCAATTCTTCTTTCGTAAAAGAAAGTTTCGCTAGCAGCTTTCCGATGCCTGTCTCAAAAAATGAAATATTGAAGCTTCTTTTAGTGTTACTGCAACCTGCTTTACACCTAGTACCATAGTATGTAATTCCCTTCTGCATGTATGGTGTATAAGTACGCTTACAATCTGCGCAACGAATCAGCCCTCTGTATGGATATGAGAGGTTGCTTGTGTAGTGAATACTTAAATTTCTTTTGTTCAACAAACGCTGTACGCTAACAAATAGCTCGTCAGAAATCAGTGCGCTATGACTTGCACTTTTTATAAATTGCCTGTCATTCCCTCTTATTTTTCCGGTATAAAATGGATTAATTAAAATCTTATGAACGCTGTTTGCCTTTAATGGTCTGCAAATTGCCTCCAACTGAGTAGGATCGTCATTAGCTTCTTCAGCAAGAATTTCTTCGGAGGTCCTTCTTTGCCTTGTCGGCGGCATAGTCATACCCTGATCGTTAGCCCATCTAGCCAGCGATTCCAGGCTCCATTCACCCGTGGCGTATTTTTCAAACAACTGTATTATAACCGGAGCGCGGGTGGGATCAATTGGCTTATTTTCCACTGTGCCGGGATTCAAGTACCCAACGGGAGCTTTATATGTACAAAAACCTTTGCTTCGCTGATTCTGTGTGCTGAGTTTAACTTTCTCACTTGTAACCCTTGAATGGTGCTGTGCAAACATTCCATCAATATCCATGTGCAATGCTCCTGAGCTGGTTTTATCGTAGGTTGCAAGGGCAAAGCGAAAATCAGCGCCCTGCTTCATTAATTTTTCAATGACCGTATTATCTCCCTTATTTCTGCTCGTCCTGTCCCAACAAAGCGAGATCACTCCTTTGAAATATCCGTTATTCAAAAACTCAACCAGCTTATAAAATTTTGGTCTTTCAATGCGGTATTGAACGGTGCTGCCTTTTCCAAAAACTAAAGTGGTGTCCTCTTTAAAGCCGGAATGTTTCTCTGAAATAATTCCGTCAGCGCAAAAGCCCTTCAAGGAGAAGTTCGCAATTGGTAGCCGCTCCTTTAAAACAAACCGGGCATTTTCCAGCTTTTGGTATTTGATGGAGTTTTTCTGATTTTCCGGCTCGTCTGTACTCTTGCGATTGTATATCAAATAGCAGTTACGGTAGGCTCCGCTTTGAATCTCTTTAAGTACGTCTGCTTCGCTTTTCTCAGTTATCGTCATCATAAATGTTTATCCCTTCCGATTGCAGCCGTCTGCGAATTCGGCGTAATACTTCGCCAAGTTCACTTAGTGCTGTGACCGTTTCCTGGGAGAAGATATATTTGTCACTAGCCAAAGAGGGAGAGCGTACATTGGCTTTGTTGCGACACAAAGGCCCACGCTCTCCCTCTTTAGTTTCGACGTATACACCAATGTTGTTTGTACCTTTGTGTCGCATAGTCATACTAGCAGATTCGCGATTGTCTGTTAATACCTCTAGTGTCAAGTAACAGTGAATACATAACCAGACCGGACATGTTCCCATTTCTAAAAACGTTCTTATTTCTAAGAACTTCTCCGGGCTATATTCCATTCCAACAGCCGGATACGCTGTATGCATGGAGCAACACGGCATCACCCCAATAGGGATAACCAACTTTAGAAACACTAACCAGCGCTTCGGCATAAAAGATCATGATAGATTGCAGCACATATACGTCATTGGCAAGTCAGGCACTGGCAAATCAACTCTACTGGAGCAAATGGCTCTTTCAGACGTTCGGCGGGGCAATGGCCTGTGCGTGGTTGACCCGCATGGAGATATTGCAGAGGATATTTTGAAACACATCCCGGAAGGCAGAAAGCAAGACCTCATATACTTCAATGCGACAGACCAGGAAAAGCCAATTGCCTTCAACCCACTGAAAGGCATACACCCAAAGTACCACCACTTGGTAGCATCCGGCCTGGTATCTACCTTCAAAAAGATATGGTCGGAGAGCTGGGGGCCACGTATGGAGTATATACTGCGCTTTACCTTGCTTACGCTCCTGTGTGTACCGGACGCAACATTGCTGGACATACAGCCACTATTGACCGACAAGGATATAAGAGCAAAAGCCCTAGCATACGTTGGTGACGAGCATATCCTATCATTCTGGCACCATGAGTTTGAGAAGTATTCACCGACACTCCGGAACGAAGCCATTGCCCCGATCCTCAACAAGACCGGCCTATTCATTACCAGTACGCCGCTCAGGAATATAGTCGGCCAGAAGACGAACAGCTTCCGGCTACAGCAGGTACTCGATACCGGCAAGATATTGATCGTGAACCTCTCTAAGGGCCAGATCGGGGAAGACGCGTCTTCGCTCCTGGGAGCGATGCTCGTGAACGCCATACAGCTTGCAGCGCTCCATAGGGCCAGCCAGCCGGAGCATACCCGCAGGCCCTTTTATTTGTACATAGACGAGTGCCACAGCTTCGTAACCTTGGCTTTCGCCAATATCCTGGCAGAGGCCCGGAAATATGGCTTATCGCTGTTCCTAGCCCATCAGTACATTGAGCAGCTAGATGAGCGGGTACGGGCTGCTATATTCGGGAATGTGGGAACGATGATTGCTTTTAGGGTCGGCGCAACGGATGCTGAGTATCTGGCTAAGGAGTTTTATCCAGTGTTTACCGAGAATGATTTTGTGCATTTGCCACGATATGCTATGTATTTGAAGCTTATGATTGATGGGACTACTGCCCAGCCGTTTAGTGCGCTCTCAAGCCCTATGACGGAATATCCGTACATTTAGGGCAAGACAGAATCAAATTATCTTAAGACAAAATAGCAATTGGCAGGTCAGTTTGTTATACTATTTTTACCACCCAAATAAAGATTTACATGAGGGATAGCGTAATAAGATCAGCATTTCATCAAAGTATTTTAAAGTCCGAGCATAATAGTTCTGATGTTATTGTTGTTGATGAGTTAGGTCTGAAAAATGGCCAGATTAGAGCTGATATTGCTGTACTAAATGGAAAACTTGTTGGATATGAAATCAAGACGAATAATGACACGCTAATACGGTTGCCGAATCAAATAAAGGCCTACAACGAGGTGTTTGACAATGTATATATTATTACGGGAGACAAGCATTTTGAAAACATACTATTAAACGTACCTCAATGGTGGGGAATATACCTAATAACTGAAACAGATAATGGAGGATACAATTTCAAGTGTAGCCGCAAAGCCAGAAAAAACAGAGAGAAGGATACCTTCGGCCTGGCGCAACTCCTTTGGAAAGATGAAGTAATCGATATTCTGACTTGCACTTTAAACTATAAAGTTAAATCCAAGTCAACAAAGGATGATTTGTATGAAATCATTTCAACCGAATATTCCTCTACTACGTTGAGTACAATGGTACTCAAATACCTAAAGTCTAGGCAGACTTGGCGAATAAATCCATCAACACTTTCGTAAAGTGATGGTTAGTTCCCATTTGAATCCAAACATTAGGATTGCCTGTCGTCGTTTTTCGACTCGCGCATTTTCTCAAGTGTCCATCTCCGAACGAGAAATTCTCGCCTAAATAGTACTTCGACTTTACTATTGTTTCAGCTTGCCCATAATACTGTTGCCAGTCGGGTCGCTTTTTTAACGCCTTGCCTTTAATGACGAACCACATATCATTATGAGTGTATCGAATATTCGCGCTAATAGACATAACCTTCGGATCGAATTCAAAATATCCAGCGGAAACAATACTATAATCGCCGAAGTTGATCGGCCTGTTAAAGGCGGTAGTTTTAAGTCCCACCGAAACAGCCTTAAATAATTTCCAGTCGTTACGAGGCACCAACTCAATTTCAGTTTTGATTTTGCCCATTCCGGGAAAGGCTCCGCCAGCCAATGTAAATGTCTTCCAATTTTTGAAGTGAGGGAAATCGCTTAGAGCCTCTAAGATACCTTCAGCGAAGTCATTCATTTGTGAAAAATCAGCATCTTTCAAATCAAGAATGATGTGGCATTTGTTTTCAGGTAATTCGAGAGTATCTAAGATGCCATTTAGTTTGCTCTCAAAATCTGGCGAAGTAATGTCCTCAATAGCGACCCTAATTGCTATTTCAGACACATCGTACATGAGCATGATTGACTGAATAGATTCAACAAATTCGGCTGATGAGTTCGGATATGCAACCGGCATGGGGTATATCTCCTTTGTCGACAGTATTGCATACACGTATTCGATAGCAGTATGGCCATCAGCCTTTTCGGCATTTACCATATGTGTGTCAATAAACATTGGATTGTCCGGCCAGCTTTTAATCACCTTTTTGCAAAACTTTTGCAGGTGATCTTCAATTGTCTTTGGCTTGGCGTCTTCATCATGGTCGTACTCCATGCGAGTGACTTCAAAAAGGGGGATGATCTTCCTCTTTAATTTAGGATTAAGGTTTTCAAGAGCCTTAAATTCTCCAGCTTTCGATTTCAACAGCGGTAAATAAAAACTTGATTCCATTTTCTTTGTGTTAATTGTTTAATTCTAAAAAGTGTTTACGAACTTCACCTTGCCCTATAAGTTCATTCAATTGATAGTACTTCCCTGTTTCGCGTCGGATTCTCCCTGCAACCAAAGCAGGGTGCACATGTAGCTTTTGCGCTTGATTTACAATGGCTTCTTTTGACGGGCTAAATCGAACAAGCGATTTTTTCCAAACTTCATTTGGGATTAGTGCATTAAGAGCAAAATTATCAGCCTCATTTTCCATTTCATCACCTTTTAAGTCCAAATCATCAAACACTGCCTCTATATCTTCGTTTAAGTGTAGCTTGATGTGAGCGATTTCATGAAAGAGTACGAACCAAAAGTTATCCAATCGGTCGTATCGTAATGTTAGCGCAACAATTGGAAGGCTACCTTCAAGCAGAATAGCAGCACCATCCAAATAGGTACCTTCAATTTGAGGCTCAATTACAAACCGGATGCCACTATTCATTAGATATTCAGCAGCTTGACTCGGACCATCTTTTTGGGTACTAATACTTGCCAATTCTTTTAGCCAGGTGTCGTTTAATGCATCCCTATCAAATTCCGGCACATTTTGCTTTTTTGCTTTTACAATCACCCTTGCATGCCAAGCATCTAGTGCAAGTGAATTCAATTCCCCACCAGCTCTGATTTTCTTTTTGTTCAAGCTATATAACTGCGTGTCTGTTATTCCTGCCCGGTCAAATAATTTGAATAGTAACAGGTCGGCTTGCTGCATTGCTTCATTCACTGTTCCTGAGAAGCCCTCAAACCATTTCCTTTTTACCATTTCCTTAAACGGATAATTCTTAGGGTTGAGATGCTCTGCTATCGTGGTGCTTTCGAGTTCTTTTAACTGGACATCGCCATTGATTTTTATTTTCAATAAATCGGCAATCTTTAAAATTGTTTTCAAACTTGCAGAGCTATATAATTCCGACTCATATCGCTGGACTTGCTGCTCTTTCATGTCTAGCTGTTTTGCTAGTTCTGACTGTGTTAAGCCGTTTGCAATACGACCCTTAATAAGAATTAATGGTAATTCCTTTAAGTTTTTGACTTCGGTGATGAAAACCTTGCCAGCTTTTAACGCCTCGTATTCTTGAACTTGAAAAAGCAGATCATGCAATTGCGATTCCATCGCATTCTTGGTTGCCTCAATAATCTTCGGGTGGATGTCAGGAGAGATAGGCGGATTTTTGATCATATCCTCCAATGACTCCTGAAAACTCAAAATCTGAGATTTTGTGATTTTGTATTGTCTGTCATTAGTTATCATATGTACCTCCTTAATTTATGGTTTTATAATTCTTATTATACCTTTAGGATTTCCTGTTTGTTTGTCCGTCTGGAAGAAGTCGAGAAAGGTTCTTCTTGATCCCGTTTCTATCATCGTTGACGGGAAATATTCTCCGCCGTATTTGTCCTTCTGTGTCTGTCGCCCATTTCGGAAATCGAAAAAAACGGGGTCTAACAGGTTAGGGTCAACGAGCCGCCCATCCCAACAGATTTCATAGTCACCGGGATTTGGCTTTTCTGTGACATAGCTGCCGTCCAAGAAAACTTGCGGACACCCACTTTTGAAAATATTATCTAGCCCTCGTATCATTCCCTGATAAAGAATTTTACGTTTGTCATTTGTGACAAAACGGTCATACACTTCAACTAATGTTGCATCGTGAATACCCGGGGGTAACACGGGCCAAGGACTTCCTGAATAAGTAATAAAATTAGGTATCATAGACACAATGATATTGTTGTGTTATGCAAATGTATCATAAAGCCAGTTATTTTGCAAATAATTTTTTGCTCCCTTCAAAATGAATTCAATGTGGTCTACTAAAAAATTTCGCATCGCCATCCGTATCTTATTACTGGAGAAAAAAGCGATGTTCAAAATCCTTTTGGTGGACTTCGCCATATTATGGACAATATGGGCACTATTAAATTTTGTCTTGTCTTTTGAGGGGTACGGGGAGGCATCCCCGCAAGATTGCATATCGCCAAATATGGCCAAGATAGATATATCGCCATGGCGATATGCAATCTTGCAACTATTAGAATTTGCGAAAAAAAAGCGGTTTAGAGCCGAGGCAAAATCACTCTTAATTTCCTGATACAAGAAGTAAACCAATCGGTTTTTATTTCCAAGAGTGACTCAATGCTCAGTCGCTATAACTATCATTGCGTATGATCGGAGATCCATTTTAGAAGCAATTGTATAAGAAGTCAAAAACAAATTTTGCACTTACAAATGCGGCATATTGTTGAAAACTGTCGTCCTTCTTCTCGTCGCCGAAATCACTGACAGCTTTAACAAAAACTGGTATCGCTCCATTATGATACTGTGCTGCATTGTACACTCCAAAACCTTCCATATCTATGGCTGTGAGTTTTCTATCATCGGCTAACAGTTCTGTCAGATATTTTGAACTTGAAAGCACGTATGGACCTGAGCCCACTGATCCATATTTGACATCCAACAGTGTTTGCGGTTTACTGCCTTTAAATTCGTTGTAAATATTAAAAAGATTTCTTTTGTCATTTGAAAATTCCATTAGTTTTCCCAATATCCCTTTATCGGTCGGCAGACAGTGCATGTCAGGTTTGAACAATAGATTGCCATTGCCATCCTCCATTATTTTTCCTGATTCATAATCCCACGCTTGGTTAGCAATTACAATTTCACCTAAATTGATACCCGAACTGCGTATTCCAGCGCAGATACCAGTAATAAAAATTTTGCTAGGCGAAAAAACAGACATGATTTTCGAAGAAACAGCGGCGGCAGCCTGCATTCCCATTTGATTGGCCGAACAAATCACTATCTTAATATTGTTATTGTTTTTTGTGTTTAGTATTGATTTATAATAGATTAACGGATCATCCTCTATTTTCAGTCGTTCCCATTCGCAAATTC
>CAIVEW010000090.1 GCA_903905065.1 uncultured Bacteroidota bacterium
ACCAGAACAAGTGCTGGTAAAGGATAGCCGAACCGCCGATGTGCGGTAATGCCTTGCCACCAATGAATATCTCAGAAAGGTAGAAGCTGGTGCCAAGGTTACGGTCGAATATGAGGAGCACAACACCTGAGAACAGCACAGGGAATGAAAGTACGCCTAATACCGCTGTAAACAGCAGCGCCCAACAGGTGAGTGGCATGCGCGTCATGGTCATACCCTTAGTACGCATATTCAATATGGTAACAATGTAGTTGAGACCGCCGAGAAGAGACGACACAACGAAAAGCGCCATACCCATCAACCAAAGATCCATGCCCACACCTGAGCCAAGAGATGCTTCTCTCAGCGCACTCAGCGGAGGATAAGTTGTCCAGCCACCTGATGCAGGCCCTGTTTCAACGAACAGGGAAGCGAACATAAGGATACTTGCCGCAAAGAAGAACCAGTAGGAAAGCATGTTCATGAAAGGAGACGCCATGTCACGGGCACCTACCTGAAGAGGAATGAGCAGGTTCGCAAAAGTACCGCTGAGGCCAGCTGTAAGTACAAAGAACACAAGTATGGTACCGTGCATGGTAACCAATGCGTAGTAAAACTCAGGAGACAGCTTGCCACCCTTCGCCCAGTCGCCAAGGAACTTCTCCAGAATAGGAAACGTAGAATCAGGGAAACCAAGCTGCAGACGGAAAAATACCGAGAACAATGCGCCTATGATCGCCCAGATAATACCGGTAACCATGAACTGCCTGGAAATGATCTTATGATCCTGGCTGAAAATGTATTTCCAGACAAAATGCTGTTCGTGATGCTCATGGCCATGATGATCTGTAGGTGCGGAATCTCCGCCGTGCGCTACGTTTGGCCCTTCAATGATAATTCCTTCGTTATTCATTTTTTGCACTTTTGTGGCTAAATATTCTTAGCCGATTATTTCATCTGAATATTATTTTTCTTTTCTTCTACTCACTATTCTATCACCTTTCAAATGGTCATTTCATCGTTACTTGTTTCTTCAAGCTATCGGCCTTGGGCGCTTTTGAACTGTCCATAGCAGGCGCTGCAGAAGGGTTGTTAGCGGCGTAGTAAGTCTGCTGGGTGGCCATCCACTTATCATAGTCGGCCTGGGTTTGTACGATAACAGTACCACGCATGGAATAGTGGCCCTTTCCGCAAAGCTGGTCACAAGCTATTTCATAAACGAAATCAGGATTTTTGGTGATCTGCTTCATGGAATCAGTAGTGATAGTAGGGATGAACCACAGCGTGGTAGTGATACCAGGCACGGCGTCCATTTTCATTCGGAAGTGCGGCAGACCTACATCATGTATCACGTCACGTGAATTGATAAGCAGTTTCACCGGCTTGTTAACAACGACGTGCAGTTCACCATTCTGTGAAATGATATCATCCATGTTATGCGGGTCGCTCCAGTCGAGACCCATTACGTTGTTCGCATCATTGATCTTGCGAAAATCCCTCTTACCCAACTCATTGTCTTTACCAGGGTAACGGATCATCCAGTTGAACTGCTTGCCCATTACTTCTACTACAGTTGCATCAGGAGGCGCAGGAGAAGTTACATCGTACCAGTTACGAAGGCCGATAGCCACCAGGATAGCCATTGCAATAGCGGGGATAGTTGTCCAGATCAACTCCAGCTTATTATTGTGCGCGAAGAAGAACGACGTCCGTTTTTCAGTTGACTGGTATTTAAAGCAAAACCAAAAAAGAACGCCTTGCGTAAGAAAGAACACAATACCGCAAACCATAGTTGTCGTCAGGAACATCTTATCGTAGTTCACACCAGTGCGGCACGCAGCAATAGGAAGGAGTCTGTCCTGGAACATCGCATTACATTCCCAAATACCCCAGCAGCCCAGCGGGAACATCAGCAATAACAGGACGGCAATAACACGGTTGGTCTGTGCTTTTACTTTTTCCTGTCCGCGCAATACCCCTGCGTATTCGCTCGCTTTACCGATCTGGTATATGACGATGAATACCAGGATTATCAATGCAATTGTTATAAATGCCGACATAATATATTAAAATTCAAAAGTCAAAATTCAATGAAATCAAAAAACACAATTATTACTAGCTTAAATGCACTACTGTTTCTTTCAACAACAGGTTATTAGCCGGTACCAGCGACGATTTTGTGAGTGTACGTGATACACAAAATATCAGGATACCTGCAAAGCCCATAAATATGCCAATTTCGTACCAGTTGATGTGCCAGTTCTCGCCAAGCGGGCCGGGCATTACCATCTGGAAATAATCTAACCAATGGCCGAATATGATAACCATCGCCATGAACGTAACTGTAAAGTAGTTGCGCTTGCTGGGACGAGCCATCAGTATCAATATCGGCATGCAGAAGTTGATGATGAAGTTAGCATAGAATATGATGCTGTAAGGCCCCTGCTGGCGCATCTTAAAATAGAAGGTCTCATCGGGCTGGTTGGAATACCATATCAGCATGTACTGTGCGAACCACAGGTATGTCCAGAAGATACTGAATGCAAACATGAACTTACCGAGGTCATGCATGTGCTCCTTAGTAACCAATTCCAAGTTGCCCTGGTTCTTGAGATACACAACCCACAACAGTATTAGGGACATGCCGCTTACAAATGCGCTTGCAAAAGTGTACCAGCTAAACAGCGTGGAGTACCAGTGTGCCTGCACACTCATGATCCACAACCATGGGCCGGTGCTCATCTGGGTAAGTGCGTATACCAAAAGGAACAGACCAGACAAACGGAAAACCTTCCAGTATATCTTTGTATCATTTTTAGGTGCGCTCTCCTGTGCAATGGACATCGCCCGGAATTTGCGACCGAAGAAAGACCAAAGCGCTACAGTAACGAGCGTAAAGCCGACAAACATCCCCTTATTCAGGAAAACCTTTTTACCGAAAAGGATCTTGTCTTTGCCCGGCTCTGCTTCAGTAACCCATTTGTAAATGGTATTTACACCATTAGCATCTTTGAAAGTAAATACGATCATGAACATAACCACCGCAGCGATGGTACCAAATACCCACACATTAGCACCAATGGCTTCCGGAACACGGCGGTACGCAACCAGCCACGAACCTTGTGCCAGGGAAACAGCAGCCTGGATAAATATGCTTACGGTAGTAATGAGCAGAAAAAATACGCTGTCGTGCAGCAACACCGCCCAAAAGCGGGCGCGCTCTACATCGTTGTGGCTCATCGCCAGGCAAGCAATACCACCTACCAATGCCGCTATCCCAACAACTATGAGGAAGAGGCTGGTATTTCTTAAGCGTGCGGGTATCTCAAAACGGTCATTCATTGTATGCAACTTTTATTAAAATACGTTCTAAAATTTACTTAGTTTTCTTGTCTTCCAATTTTGCCATCATCGGTGCCTTAACTGAATCAGGCTTAGCAGTTGCTTCACCAAGTGTAAAAGCGTCGCCGCCGTTCTTAGACTGGAACTGCTTGATATAGGCAATTACCATCCAGCGTTGTTTAGCATCGAGCTGAGCCGCATATGAGCCCATCATGTTCTTGCCATATTTAGCGGCAGCAAACATCTGGCCAACCGGCATATGCAGGTATTTTGCGTCCTTAAAATTAGCAGGCATTGATGCAAATTTTCCACTGGCATAAAGAGGGCCCTGTCCGTCAAGGTTCGTCCCGTGGCAGATACCGCAGTAGATATTGAATAACCGGCGGCCTTCGTTCAGCTCGTCTGCATTAAACCGCATAGAAGTAGTGAATGTTTTATAAGCGGTAGTGTCGCCTTCTTTCAGGTGATCTGGCAGCTGGTGGCCACGTGCAACGGCACCGGTAACCGGCAGACGGCTGGTCATGCTGTCTGCGAAATTGGGATTGGAAGTATAGGCATCGTAAGCACGCGAGTAGGTCATATCCGGTGCATATATATGGCCCGGAGTACGGCGTATGTTACCTGAGTCGCACGACACAAGCGATACGGTGAGTACCAGGCATGCTATCAATATGCTTTTAATCTTGTTCATAATTATAAATCAAAATTCAAAAATCAAAAATCAAAACTAACCTCCTCCTGCGCTACCCTGCGTTCAACGCTTCATAAGGTTCTTTTTTATCCCAGCGGCCATACCACCAGCCCGCTTCAGCCATTTGCACATTTACTTCCTTAGCTCCTGTCGCCTTTAGAAAAGCTGTGGTTTCCTGCTCAGACATATGACTATTGATCTCGATAGCCATTACAAACAGATCATCACTCTGACGGGGATGAAAAACGTGTTTCTTAACACCCGGCATGATTTGGTTGAGGTAGCAGAAAGTAAGCGTCATACCTACTGCTGCGAAAAGAACTGTAAGCTCGAACGTGATCGGTATCCAGGCTGGTAATGCAAAGTGAGGTTTACCACCGTAGATAATGGGCCAGTCGGAGCAGAATATCCAGGAAATAAAACCTACCGCCGTGGACGTACCGCACAGGCCGTAGATGAAACCCGCAATGTGCAGGTCTGTACCTTTCAGGCCCATAGCCTCATCAAGCCCATGCACTGCAAATGGTGTGTAGATATCGTGTATCTTATAACCGCTGCTGCGCACCTTTTTAACCGCAGGAAACAATACTTCCTCGTCATCGTAAGCCGCTACTGCAAATTTTTTTATAGCCATTTTATTGAAAATTCAAAAATCAAAAGTCAAAAATCAAAACCTACTCAATTAATGTGCTGCATCCAACACATGCTCTTCATCATGATGGGTTGTAGCAATATGGATGAAATCTTCAGCGCTTTGGTTGTCGATCTTCTCCATGCCCCTCTTATAGTTATCGCCAGATGTTTTGAGTATGAACTTGATCTCATGAACGGCAACAACAGGGAAGTACTTGGCGAATAAGAAATAGCAGGTAAAGAACAGGCCAAACGTACCAAGGTAGAAACCAACCTCAGGCCATGTGGGGCTGTAGTAAGACCAGCTGCCCGGAACCCAGTCGCGGTAAGTAGAGGTAACGATGATCACGAAACGCTCGAACCACATACCGATGTTCACCACGATAGACATTACAAAAGTGAACGGTACATTACGGCGGAGTTTCTTAACCCAGAAGAGCTGAGGTGAAACCACGTTGCAGGTCATCATCGCCCAATAGCTCCACCAATATGGACCCATGATACGCCACTGGAACGCAGCCATTTCGCCCCATGACTGAGAGTACCACGATATGAACAGCTCGGTAAGGTAAGCCACACCTACTATAGAACCGGTAAGCACAATGATCTTGTTCATTGCCTCCAGGTGGCCTATGGTAATGTATTCTTCAAGGTGAAGTATTTTACGTGTAAGTACCAAAAGCGTATTCACCATCGCGAAGCCGGAGAATACCGCACCAGCCACAAAGTATGGCGGGAAGATGGTAGTATGCCATCCCGGTATAACCGAGGTAGCAAAGTCAAAAGATACTATGGTATGCACCGAAAGCACAAGTGGCGTAGAAAGACCAGCAAGTACCAGCCACAGCGCCTCAGCACGCTGCCAGCTCTTTGCAGTACCTGTCCAGCCGAAAGAAGCCAAGCCGTAAGCCATCTTGCGGAATTTAGTCTTGGCACGATCGCGGATAAGCGCAAAGTCAGGGACAAGGCCAGAATACCAGAACAATAAGGAAACGGTGAAGTAAGTAGAGATCGCGAACACGTCCCATAACAGCGGAGAATCGAAGTTTGGCCAAAGTGTACCACGTGTGTTAGGCAAAGGAAGTACCCAGAAACCATCCCATACACGACCCATGTGGAAGATAGGGAACTGGCCCGCACACATTACCGCAAAGATCGTCATCGCTTCGGCGGCGCGGTTCACACCCGTACGCCAGCCCTGGCGGAACAGCAAAAGGATCGCAGAGATCAGTGTACCGGCATGGCCGATACCGATCCACCATACGAAGTTGGTGATATCCCAGCCCCAACCCACGGTACGGTTAACGCCCCAGGTACCAAGGCCCCAATACACCGCCCAGGTCACAGAAAATATACCATAGCCTAACAGTAATACTGAAAAGATGAATCCAACATACCACATGCGGCCCGGTTTACCCTCAATAGGCTTTATGATGTCTTCTGACACCTGGTGATAATCCTTATCACCATCTACAAGCGGTTCTCTTACAAACGATTCGTACTTTAAATGCATATTAGTATTTTTAACCCCAAACCCCTGAAGGGGCTTTACTTAAAATTACATTCTCAACTTATTTAAGGCCATGCCTCTCTTTAACTCAAATACGCTTTTCACCTCTCCACCTATCTCTTAAATATGATACTTTAAGAAGTCGTTCTTGTTCTCATCGAGCGCGTTGATTTCTTCTGTGTTCCTGATCTTCGCGAGGTAGTTAATGTTTGGCAGCGTATGTATATGCTCCAGCACGTAGAACGTACGCTCCATCTGCTCCTGCCTGCGCAGCTTGAATATATTGCTCTCCTTATCTTTCACATTACCAAACGTGATCGCATCAGTAGGACAAGCCTGCTGGCAAGCTGTCTTAGCCGCGCCATCCTTCATCGGGCGTCCTTCTTTCTTGGCAGCAAGCTTGGCTTCCTGCAGACGCTGAACGCAGAATGTACATTTTTCCATTACACCGCGGCTGCGCACCGTTACATCCGGATTGAGCACCATACGGGTAAGGTCATCATTCATGTCATCACGGCGACCGTCTTCATAGATGTTATCTTCAAAACAATCTGCACCGTTCCAGTCCATCCAGTTGAAGTGACGTACTTTGTATGGGCAGTTGTTAGCGCAGTATTTGGTACCGATGCAACGGTTATAAGCCATCTGGTTGAGGCCTTCCGAGCTGTGGTTGGTAGCTGATACCGGGCAAACGTTTTCGCAGGGTGCGTTATCGCAATGCTGGCACAGCATAGGCTGGAACACGGTCTGGATGGTGTCCGGATCATTCGGCATACCGCTGAAATAACGGTCGATGCGTATCCAGTGCATTTCATGTGCTTTCAGCGCATGATCTTTACCAACTACAGAAATATTATTTTCAGCCTGGCAGCCTACAACGCAGGCCCCGCAACCTATACAAGTATTGAGGTCTATGGACATGCCCCACTTAACACCCTCGTAAGGATAGTTAGGGTACATAGTGCCATGCTCACGATATCCTTCTTCACTGTTAGAATCTATAATCGGCTCTTTCGCTTCCTTACCTTCTTCCACCCAAGGATCGTGTGTGAACTCGGCTATTTCCTTTCCACGCTCTTTCAGCAATACATTCGGATCCTTCTTAAACTCGTCAAGTGTGTATTCATGCACCACAGGGCGCGCCTCATAGCTGTTGTGTGTCTGAATAACAGCTATTTCATATTTATCTTCTGTCTTTGCAACAGTTACCTCGGAGTGATGCTCCATGGTAAGCCCGTTGAAGGACATAAACGGATAAGCATTCTTACCACCTTTGGTTGCATCGCTGGCTGCAGCACGGCCAACTTTTGCGTCGCGGCCATAGCCTGTAGCAATAGCCACCACTTCATTGTGCATACCGGGCACTACGATCACCGGCATAGTAACCGAATAACCGTTTGCGCCTTTGACAGTAACAACACGTTTTTTAGTATCTACTTCCGAGAAGCCGTTCAGTTCTGCATCCAGCTCTTTCGCGCGCTTGGGAGACACGCACAGGTAGTTGTCCCATACGGTCCTGGTGATCGGATCCGGCATTTCCTGCAGCCATGGGTTATTGCTCCATGCACCACCATGCCCTATGCCTATTTTCTGGTAAACAACAAGCTCAACGCCGCCCGTACCTTTCTTAGCTTGTATTTTCCCTACTGCATCACCAACATTGCCTGCGAATTTCACGCCTCCATTTGGCATGTCACCTGCAGGCTCTACAATACCATCCTGCAATGCTTTGTCAAAAGCTTCCTGGCTGCCGAGTTTCTTCATCCAGTAGTCCTTCCAGAAATCAGCGTACGTCGTTGTCGCACCTGCCCAGGTAAGGAGTGTATCCTGGATAGCACGTGTCTCGAACAACGGTGCAATACCGGGCTGCATGAGGCTGAAATAATTTGGCTTCGGCTCTGCATCTCCCCAGCTTTCCAGGTAGTTATGGTCGGGTATTACGAATTTGCATTTTTGCGCGGTCTCGTCCATGCGGTCAGCAAAAGAAACGGTCACCGGTACTTTTGCAAGTGCCGCAGTGAATTTTTTGCTGTCGAAATAATCATATACCGGGTTCACGCCGTGCAGGAATACAGAACCAACGGTTCCGGCATCCATAGCGGCGATCATATCGGCCATGTCCTTGTCAATACCCTGCTTGTAGTTGCTGGTACTAACCCAGTTTACAGTGACACCATTAGCGCCAATGCTGTCGTTGATGGCATTGATAACTGTCTGGATATTAATATCGTTGCTGCTGCCTACTACAAGGCCATTGCCTTTCTTCAGGTCAGCCGCCGCTTTGGTAACAAGGCTGTTCAGCTTAGGGCTGCTCAGCGATGGCTGTGCTCCGTTAGCTATTGCATTATACAACGCAACCGCCACTGCACCCATTTCAGAAGGCTTGCAGGTAGCGCGCTCATCTGCTACACCACCGGTGATCGTTTGCAGCGCTTCTATCTGGTAGTGTTTGGAAAGCTTAATGTTCTTAGCATTGATCTTACGGCCTTTTGAATATGCTTTTGCGTATTCGATCGGAGCGATCCATGTGCCCAGGAAGTCAGCGCCTATGCTTACAATCGTGCTTGCCTTATCGAAATGATAAGAAGGCAAAGTGCGCTTGCCGTAGCAGGCCTCATTTGCCAGGAGCATACCGGAATAAGAATACGCATCATATACGATGTGCTTTATATTCGGGTATTTGGCAAGGAACTGTGTGATGATCTCTTTTGTAGTAGGGCTAAGTATGGAAGCGGTAACCAGGTAGCCGGGTTTGCTGCTGATACCTTCCTTTACCAGGCGGTCGATCGCGTCAAATGTCGCTTCAGCGCCATCGGCATGTGGATGACGGATACGGGCTTTGTCGTAAAGATTCAGCACAGAAGCCTGCACCCTTGCAGAGGTACCGCCATGTGTAATAGAAGACATTTCATTACCTTCTACTTTAATAGGGCGGCCATCTCTTGTCTTAATAACGATGGGGCAATACTCGCCGCCATCAACGAAAGTAGATGCGTAATAGTTAGGGACGCCGGGAACAATGTCTTCCGGCTTAATAGCATAAGGAATTGCTTTGCGCACAGGCATTTCGCAACTTGCTACCAGGGTAGCGGCCAGTGTGCTGAAACCAAGGAATTTTAGAAAGTCGCGGCGTGGCGTGGTAGCGCCGAACATGCTGTCGCTCAGATCGAACGGCAACTCTTCTTTAAACTCATCACCTGCCACTTCTAAGTTGGCATTGATATTACTGAGTTCTTCCGGGCCCGACCAATATTGTTTTTGACTCATATTGCAAATTCAAAATTCAAAATTCAAAATTTTTACACTTCCTGGCAGCTATTGCGCTACCAGCTTTTGCCCAAATTAATAGTGGCATTTCTGACATTCTGTACCGCCCATTTCAGCCTCAGTTACGCCTGTGCGCTTGCCGGACTTGAGCTCATCATGGTATTTTTCAAAAATGTCGTAGTATTTGTTGTTGGTGAACTGCACTTCAGTCTGGCGGTGACAGTTGATACACCAGCCCATAGAGAGTGGAGCGAACTGGTAAACCTCATCCATTTCCTGGATGTCGCCATGGCAGCGCTGGCACTGTATCTGGCCAACCTTTACGTGCTGTGAGTGGTTGAAATAAACGTGGTCTGGCAGGTTGTGAATCTTAACCCATTGTATTGGCGTAGCGAGAATGTTGCCAGCGGCATCGCGGTTGTAGTCTTTCTTCACTGGGTCCCAGCCAGCATATTTGTACAGCATCTGGATCTGCTCGGTACCGTTGATTGTCTTTCCTTCCGCTGTTTTCAATGCATGCTCGCCCTCACCGCTGTAGGAGTTGATCTGCTTGTGGCAGTTCATACAGATATTGGTAGAAGGGATCATAGCCTGGCGGCTCTTTTCAGCGCCTGCATGACAATAAAGACAATTGATCTGGTTGATACCCGCATGTACTTTGTGAGAGTAGAAAATAGGCTGCAGCGGCTGATAGTTTTGCTGACGGCCTTCGTTCACCGCGCCATTCACCAGCCAGTAACCCGCCATGATGAACAAAATGATAGATACCAGCGCGATAACAAATTTGCTGCGGTAAAGTGGTATTTCTTTTTCATTAGCAACGCCTTCTACATCATTAGCAGCGCGTTTCAGGCCCTGGTTTGCACGCCACAGGATAACTACCAGTACTAAAAGAGACAAAGTGATGATGGTATACAGCCAGCCGTTGCTTTCTGCGGGTTGCTCGCCTGTAGCAGCACCAGCAGCCGGAGCAGCAGCAGCCGGGGCTTTATACTCGTCAACATACTTCAGGATCGCATCAATATCAGCGTTTGAAAGCTGAGGAAATGCGGTCATCGCTGTTTTGTTGAACTTATTGAAGATGTCGTTGGCAGTCTTATCGCCGCTGGCAATCACCTTAGCGGAGTTGTGCACCCAGTTGTATCCCCATTCCTTATCAGGGAATGACTTATCAATGTTTTGCAGCGCCGGGCCGGTCGCATCCTTTAGCGGATTGTGGCACGATGCACAATTCGACATGAATAAGGCCTTCCCATCGGGATCCGCGAATGCAGTAGTGTGGCCTAAAAGCAAAACGATAACTAGCGTGAATATACCCCGGGAGCATATTCTATACAGTGGCTTAAATGATTCTGGCACAGGAATAAATTTGAAAATTAACTTTCCTTTATATAAAAGCGTGGGCAAAACTACAACACAATCCCGAAAATCTATAACATTTGATAAAAAAAATTTCCCAGTACTGGCGCGGGTTTCAGGGCTTTTTCTGTTATAAATTTATTTGTAATCTTTTTATTTGTCACAAAAAAGTAAGATGAAAATTTGCAAATTATAAAATCATAATTTCGAAATGCAAACATCAGATTTCAAAACCAAAGTCTCAAGAAGGAAATTTCAAATCGAAAAAAAATCACCGAAATGTGCGCCTTCATTTAGCCGTAACCAAATTAACGCCTTGATTTCCCAAGCAAAATTATCTGTTATGGGTCACGATCGTCACCGGAGGCGGATGCCCCGTGAATATGAACGTCAATAGTATCCATCGGGATGCCAGATGTGCAGAGTGTATTGATAAACGACGTGATCACACTGTCATTGAACGTCCAATTGATGGTATTCAGGCCTTCACCATCGTAAAACTTCACTTTGTAGTGAGGAGCGTAGTGTTTCCTGTTATGAGCATCCGTATAAGATTTGTAGTAGGTAATGTTCTTCACATGGCGCGTCTCATACGTATGCGGCAATAACTGGTAGCACTGCCGGACCTTAAAATACGCGCCGCCGATCGAAATGAAAGAAGTGGCGAAAGGCAGCAAGACCACTATCGAAATGAGCAGAAATAAACGGGTGAAATGCCTGTTGGCTTTATTCCCGTCATAGCCCTGTGTGGTAAAGTAATAGTCATTGTAGACCTCGTATTTATCGCCCATGAGCATACGCTGCAGGCCCTCCAGCGGATACATTATTGTGGCACAGGCAAAGAACAAACCGGGTATGCAAAATACCGGCCAGCTATACAGGAACAGCGGTTGAGGCAACAAGAACCGGAATGCAGCTGCATAAATGTAATGCAATACCCAGCCAAAGGCTGCAGTAAAGGCTGCGAGAAAAACAAGGGTAAGAAAGGTAAACAGCGCATACCAGCGCGCGAACTTCCTTTTGATTACATCGAGTTCCTCGGGGCTATGATGAAAAACAGGCGTGTATGGATATCGCCGGCTATAGTAGCTCCTGGTCATGTCTGCCGCACTGGAGGATAGATTTTGGTAGGCCATAATCTGCGTTACTGTTTTCTTGTATCGTCAGATACTTCCCGTCCGTCCTCCATCTACCGGTATCGATGTTCCGTTGACATAGGAGGCCGCGGGGCTCGCAAGAAAAGCAACCATTGCGGCGATCTCTTCCGGCTTGCCAAAACGGCGGGCTGGTATTTCTTCCATCATCTCTTTTTCCACTTCTTCTACGCTCTTGCCTGTTTTTGCAGATTTGTTGCCGAGTATGGTAGAGAGGCGCTCTGTGGATGTAGCGCCGGGCAACACATTGTTTACCGTAATGCCAAACTGCCCGAGCTCATTGGCCATGGTCTTGGCCCATGAAGCTACAGCGCCGCGCACGGTATTAGATACACCCAGGTCTTTCAAGGGTATTTTTACTGAGGTCGAGATAATGTTGATGATACGCCCATAACCTTCCTGCTTCATGCCTTCGGCTACGAGCAGCGTAATGATGTGGTTGCAGATAAGGTGCTGGTTAAAAGCTGCTAAAAACTCTTCCGGCTTTGCTTTGCTGGCAGGGCCACCTGCCGGGCCACCGCTATTATTCACCAGGATGTGGACGGTGTTGTCCTTCACAAAAGAAGTGACCACATCGCGCACGTGTTCAGGATTTGAATAGTCGGCGACGAGGTAGGTATGCTTTTGTCCGGCTGCAGTGTCCAGTGTTTTTACGGCGGCCTGCAGCTTTTCTTCATTACGGGAGATCAGTACACAGCTTGCGCCGAGCGATGCCAGCGCTTGTGCCGAGGCTAATCCGATGCCTTGTGTGCTGCCGCCGATGAGGGCTGTCTTTCCGGTGAGGTTGAGTGATAACATGTTACAAATTCAAAAGTGAAAATTCAAAAGTAAAAAAGGAGCGGCACATTGTTCCGACGGTGTCGGAACAATTTATCTCCCATTACTCCGCTTCCAGAATTATAGGAAGCACAAACCAAACCTTTACAGGAATACCTTTTTGCATGCCCGGCTTCCACTTGGGCATTTTATTTATGACCGCAGATACTTCGGTTTGTATTTCCTTTCCTTTTACAAACTGGATATTGCTCAGTGAGCCATCTTCATTCACGATAAACTTTACGATCACTGTCCCGATGTCTTCCTTTACTGAATCGGAGCAATTCAAATTTTTACTTACAAACGAAGTCAGATCAAAACCCGGCTCGGGCATTTGGTCTACGTGCGTGTAAACAGAATCGTGTGCGGGAGGTGCACTAGTTGTTTGCGAAAATGAAAGCGTTGCAAACAAAAGGCAAGGCAGCAAAAAAAGCAACTTCATATTCCAAGTCATTTGCCTTGTAAGTTAAAGCTAATGAAAGCGCTTACCAAATTTAGCTTGTCAATTACCACATAATGGTGCCATAGTTCATACTCATGTGCCGTAGTCAAGAACGGGATTTTCGCTTTTATATTGATTCCACCACAACATCCCCGGTTAAGCGCACATATCTTATGCGAATGCTTGAATAGGTCCTCGCAGGTTGGCCACTTTGCCTGCCCGGTTTCCAGTGCGGCATACTCTTTAGCACCCGGTATACTTCATACCGGCAACCGGCATCCACTCCGGATATGATGGATGGATCGCTGATACTGCCATCCTCATTTACAACGAAACGAACCACGCCATCATCAAACGACTCCTTACACTGAAAATTATCTCTGAAATAATTACTTACGCTGTACTCAGGATAGGGCGGCTGGTCGATAGTCGTATATATCGGCCTGGGCGCCTTCTTTTTTTCGCTTAATGTAAAAGTCACCGGCAACATTGTCAACACCTTAACCGGCTTCCCGTTATGGATACCCGCCTTCCACTTAGGCATATTTTTCAGCACATCCAACGCTGCCTTATCACAGCCGCCTCCAATGCCTTTCTCTACCTTGCAATCGCTGAGCGAACCATCTTCGTTTACTATAAATTTCAGGATCACGCGGCCCTGTATATTATGGTCGGCGGCAGAATCCGGATAGCGAAGGTGGTTATTTAAATAAGCGGTAATGTCAACACCGGGCTCGGGCATCTGCTCTACGTAGGTGTAGATTGAATCGTTCGGCTGCACACTGGTTTTTGTTTGGCAATAAGCAGGAAGCGCGAAAGAAAAGCATGACAACAAAAAACCAACAGGAATCAAAAGATATTTCATAGACAATTTTAATTATTCTATTTTAAACTGAATAGGTAGTGTAAAATAAACCTTTACTGGTTTGCCTTGTTGCATACCCGGCTTCCAGGGAGGCATGTTATTTACTACCCTCAAGGCCTCTTCGTCGCAACCTCCGCCAACACCCCCTAAAACTACCGCGTCGCTGACATGTCCATCCTCATTTATCACAAATTTTACGATGACTCTACCTTGCATATTATGGTCCCGGGCGTACGAAGGATAATGAAGATTTTTTGACAAATATGCGGGCAAGTCAAAACCGGACGTCGGAGGAGCCTCATTGTAGCTCTTAGCCGCTGATATCTTCGCATCAACCGACCAAACGAATGGAACACTGATCGGCGTCCATGCACGCACTGCCTCTCCTTTATTAATTCCGGGCATCCAATTCGGCATTTTTCCGATCAATTCTTTTGCCTCTTTATCACAATTAAAATCCAGGGGTTTTTGAGAAATGATGTCGCTTATTGAACCATCCTTTTCCACCAGGCATAGCAAAGTGACTGTACCTTGTACTTTCTTTTCCCATGCGATCCTCGGGTACTCCAAATGTTCCCTTATATACTTATCAAAATCATAATCTGGTTTAGGCAACCTCTCTAATTTGTCAATTGCGGTATTGTAAACAATCTCCTTTTTTTTTATAGCAAACGGTACCGGCATTGTACACCATACCTTTACGGGGGTTGCGTTATGTAACCCAGCTTTCCACCTCGGCATATTTTTCACAAGCCGCAAAGCCTCTTCGTCGCAACCGCTTCCTATTCCTTTAAGCACCTGGCAGTTAGTGATATCACCGTCTTCACTTACAATAAACTTCACGATCACTCTGCCTTGAAGGTTCAGTTTATAAGCATCATTCGGGTACTGTAAATGGCTGTTTAAATATTTGTGTATATCATATGCAGGCTCGGGCATAGTCTCCACGTAATTAAAAACCGAGTCGGTGTCTGTAGCAGAATTTGTGACTAAAGTTTTATGCTGGGCCACAGCCGCGTTAGCAGTCATTAAACCTATAAGCAAAAGGATGTGTCTCATTCGCGCTAGTAATCTACTAATTTAAACACAATAGGCAGGGTAAAATATACTTTTACTGCTCTCCCATCCTTTTCCCCGGGATCCCACTGAGGCATACTTTTTACCACCCGCAGTGCTTCTTCATCGCAACCGTGCCCAATACCCGACACAACAGTACAGTTACCGATACGGCCACTCTCGTATACCACAAACTTTATCAGTACCCGGCCCTCAATATCGTGCGTGCGCGCAGCCTCAGGATATTTGATATTCAGATCGAGATATTGCTTGAGGTCATAGTCTGGCTTGGGCATCACGTCTACGTGGCTGTATATCGAATCGTTCCTGGCATTCTGCGCAGATACGTTGATCGCCAATAATACACAGACCAAAAGCAGGAGCTGTTTCATTTGCTATGACTTTTACTTCTCCTAAAAGTATTACTAATTCTTAAATAATTCAAAAGGCCACCCCGGAAGGGATGGCCTTTATCATTATACTAAACCTACTCAAAAACTATTCTTTGACCACTTTGAGATTGAAATACCCGCTTGTGGGGTCATAAACCCGCACACTGTAGAGGCCGGTAGGAAGCCCACCGAGGTCTACCTGAAGTTGCATCGCACCAGGTGCATACTGGAAAGAACGGTCGATGCGACCATTCAGATCGATCACATCTACCTGCACGGTGGTTATAGCCATCGCTGGCAGTACCACATTGGTATTGGTGATAGCCGGGTTAGGATATACCAGCAGGTCATTTACTTGAGCCACCGGAGTCCCGATAGCTGTAGTGCCTAAACCCGACCTTCTGATTGCTATATCTTTCACGGGTGTGCCGTAGCCGATAGTACCAACTGGCACAGGCGAAACTGATGTGCCCCTGTGGTAACCGGTGAGCATATCACTCATATCATACATTACTGAGTAATTCTGCTGCAGGCTGCTGTCGCCGAGATAATTAGCCGCTATGAAACCTATGTTACTATTTGTTGCTGCATCATAGGCAATGTTCATATAAGCATTGTTATAAGCTGCAGTGCCGGAAAGCAAAGACAATACCGAACCTAAACCAAGGCTTGTATTGATGTAACCGCTGGATCCTATGCCGAAACCTGTGGCTGTGTTATTGTTATCGAACATTACCATAGCGCCGGTGTTGGCATCAAATCCGAACATATGGGTACTTGTATCCCCGCTAAAGCCGGTATAGGCCATAGAAGTGATGCGCGGAGTCAGCCCGAAACTGGCGTCGCCTGTTATATACTGCAATGCCGTGTCTGTTTCTATTACAGCACCGGTGTTCGCATCAATTACGCTGTTCACTGAGCCATTGTTTCCTATCACCCTGATCAGGTTATCGCTGGTAGCCATAAAACGGAAACCGGTGTTAACATAGTTTCCGGAGCCATCATCAGAGCCAAGATTGAGACTCATTGGTGTACTGTTGACAGCTGTAACGGTACCTGTGGCCGAATCAATGGTATAAACCTGGTAAGTATGACTGCCTGAATTATAACCAAGGCCGTATAAATTACCATTTGCGGAATAATCGATCCCCACCATAGACTGGCCGGACGCCATTCCGCGTAAGGAAACTACTTTGCTGATATTAGCAGGATTCTGCGAATCAAAATAAATGAGCTTGCGAACGTTAAGCGATAGACCCGTAACCAGATGGCCAGCCAAAGAACCCGTCTTAGCGCCCAATGCCCCAAAGGCAATATCGCGTACATTCAGCGACCCGCTTCCTATTGCGCCGAGGTCCGTTAGTGTACCGGTAGCAGAAGTGAGGTCGTATTTATACAAATGAGCCCCGCTCAGCAGGGTGCTGCCCGTCATAAAAACAGTGTTGTTGTGTGTGGTGCTATCATACCATGCATCCATGCCAATGCTACCTGTTGCATTAAAAACAACACCGGTAGTTATACCAATGGAATGCAGTGTATTCGACGTGTTCAGGAAGCCATTCAGGTAGCTGCCGGCATCCATTTTTACTAATACGTTGTTTACGGCATCATACCCTACTTCGTCGGTCGCGTCTGCGCCATAATAGCTGTTGGTATAGGCAGTGGCGGCCAGTGCTGAAGTTAACCCCGAATAAAGGTCTCCGCCTGCAAAGGACAAGCCACTGGTGCCCGTAGACATTACCGTTCCGCTGTCAGCGTTCATTAAATAGTTGTTGCCATTCCGGCCAACAACCCTTATCTCATTGTCGGCAGTGGATACGAAGTCAAGCGCTGCGTTGTTTGTGCTGCCAAGATTCATACTCGCCAGCGTGCCCGAAACTGCATTTGCGGTATAAACAGTGCCCGAGTTGCTTATTGTATATAATTCAGCCATTTGTGTAACTGAATCATATCCCAAGGCGTACAGCGCGCCATTTCCCGGCCTGGCATCCAAAGCCGCCAGCACTTGCCCGGATGCAACCCCCGAAATGGCGTAAGGGCCATTGATGGTGCCGGGTGTGTTAACATTACTAATTGTAAAAATCTCATTGGCCGTCGTAACGCCATAAAGTGTTGTCTGCGCCTGCGCAGCACCGGAAACCAGCAATCCCGCCACAATTCCCGTTCTAAGTACATTCTTTCTCATCGCTTTCTTTTGTTTAAGTGAACTTTTTTTAAGTCACTACGAACTAAAAAGAACCATGCCATCGTACTAATTTGAAAATGTGAAAATTTGTCCCGATAGTTATCGGGATGCAAATGACTCTTTGTATGTGAAAAACGGCTTTGAGAAATGCCTATGTAAATGACAAATGGAAATGGGGAAATGAACAAAACCCCTTACCTTGCATAAAAATATTCAACGTATGAAAAAACTATTCTCACTCACACTGGTATTATTGATTGCTGCATCCGGGGTCTTTGCCCAGGGCAATGCAAAAAAAGGAAATTATGTTGGCAAGGGCGGTACTCCCCACGAAGTAATAAAGGGGAACAACATGACCATCAGCTATGGCCGGCCGTATAAAAAGGGCCGTGATATTTTTGGCGGGCTGGAAGCCTATGGCAAGGTATGGCGCACGGGCGCAGACGAAGCTACGGAGATCACTTTTGAAAAAGGCTGCGTGTTTGAAGGCCACCAGGTGAGTGCAGGCACCTACACTTTATTTACTATACCGGGAGTAAAGGAATGGACGGTTATACTGAATAAGGAGCTTAACCAATGGGGCGCTTATGGCTATGACAAGGTAAAAGACAAAAACGTGATGCAGGAGCAGGTACCGGTGTCACATACTGATAAAGTGGTGGAGCAGTTCACAATAACCATAAAAGACGACGGCATCTTGCTGGCATGGGATACGACAGAAATATTCATCCACACCAAGTTCTAAGAGATACTTCCAAAATTGCGAAAGCCCTGCATCATTCTGCAGGGCTTTTTTATGTCTTGACTGTCCCGATAGCGATTGGGATTAGACAGGTGTGGTATACTCAGCAGTGTCTCACCCGCACAGGCTAAAAATTAAAGTTCAGGCCGATGCGAAGCAGGGAAACATCGAAGCCCACTTCTGCAAACGCGCCAACATGTTCTGCGAAATTATACTTGGCGCCGACAAAGAGTCCTGCCGCCGGGCTTACGCTGCTGGTATTGACATTGTTGTATCCGTTCCTGGCACTGAAAAACCGTAGGCCCACCATTACCCCGCCATATGGGTCAAACTTATTGTTCTTGTCCTTCAGCAGGGTAAGATGCCAGGTGCCCCTTGCGCCGATCACATAATTCGTGTAAGACAATGTGGAACCGTAGAGGCCGTAATGTGCGAATTGTGCATCGAGTATGCCGCCGATACCGACAATGCCGGGGCCGGCCTCAATAATGCCCTGATCGTAAGTAAGCCCGAACGCGGGTAATACTACAGGAACATAGCCATAGTAATAGTTGTAGTTATAGTCGTTGCCAAATCCGATAGATATCCCGATGGTTTTGTCACCGATGTCGAAAGCAGGGCTGTTGTCTTTAGCTATTTTTCGATCTTCCTGTGCGTGGGAGGCGGTGCAAAAGAACACCATCGCGAGTAAAATTAAAGAGGTAACACTCGTTTTTTTCATGTACGTTTTTGATTTAGATTATAATATAAAAATAATATAGTGATCGTACAAAAACAATACCACCAGCCTGAACCTTGACCTGCCTGCCGGTAGGCAGGTGCGCTTGACTAAAAAGATTCTCATGATTTTGACCTACGCACTAGCCAAAAAACATATACCCAACTACGATCGCCGCCGTGATACCTATAGCATCTGCGATGAGGCCGCAAGCCAGCGCGTGGCGGGGATTTTTCACCTGTACACTGCCGAAGTAAACAGCGAGGACGTAGAATGTAGTTTCGGTGGAACCCTGTATCACTGCCGCCAGCTTGCCTTGTATGGACGCAGCCCCGTAGTGCCGCATCACATCTACCATAAGGCCCCGGGCTGCGCCGCCGCTCAGTGGCTTCATCATGGCTATTGGCAGGTCGGCGACAAACTCTGTACGCAGGCCGCATAACGCGACCACTTTTGAAATACCCCCTATCAGGTAATCCATACAACCTGATGACCGGAACACGCTAATGGCTATGAGCATACCCACCAGGTACGGAATGATGCGCACCGCAACAGTAAATCCTTCTTTGGCGCCTTCTATGAAATGATCGTAAACATTCTGCCGCTTCAGCATGCCGGCGGTAATGAACAGGACTATGATAAACAAAATGACACCGCTGCCTATAGCGCCTATCGTTTGGTTCATCTTATCGGCCGGCATGCCGGAGAGCGAATAATGCAGCAACCAGATCAGGCCTGCAAAGCCGCAGACAAAAAGGATCACCGGCAACCGCAGTAAATTGATGCGCTGGTATATGGATACGATGGTGATGCCTGCCAGAAAAGCTATGAATGTGGCAATAAGTGTAGGCAGAAAAATATCAGCAGCATTAAAGTTCTGTATGTGCTGCTCCAGTGCCACTGTCTGCCTGATAGCTATTACAGAGGTAGGGATCAGTGTGATGCCCGCAGTATTCAGCACCAGGAACATGATCTGTGCATCACTGGCGGTGTCTTTTACAGGGTTCAGCTCCTGCAGCTCTTCCATGGCCTTGAGGCCAAGCGGTGTGGCTGCATTATCCAGCCCCAGCATATTTGCCGACAGGTTCATCATTACGCTGCCATACGCAGGACTATCTTTTGGAATGCCCTTGAATAAAACCCGGAACAATGGCGATACCGCCCTTGCAAACACCCTGATCACGCCGGCCTTCTCCCCTATCTTCATGATGCCCAGCCACAGCGTCATAACTCCTGTAAGGCCAATGGATATTTCAAAGCCATTCTTTGCGGCATCAAACAGGGCATTCAGCATTTCTGCCAGCAAACCGGTCTGGCCAAGGAATATGACCTTGCATATCGCAACCACAAACCCGATAAGAAAGAATGCTATCCAGACGTAGTTGAGTGCCATTTTACAAATTCAAAAATCAAAAGTAAAAAATCAAAAACTCCAGGTAGCAGGCTGCCAAAGAAAACAATTACTGACCTGGCCTCTCTGCGGCATCAGCACCATCGCTGCCGCTCTTTGCAGCGTCGTCTTTCGAGAACTGCACGTGCCACTTCCCTTTTTCTTTTACAAGATACAATGTTTGCGCTTTACCGGGGTTATCAGATGTAGCATAGCTAACCGTAGCATTATCACCGCTTTCCATGGGATCTATTACTGCCACTTTAATGCTCATCATCTCCTGTTTTGAAGAATCGGGCATGAGGTTGGTAACGCCGGCAAACTGGTCGATGAGGTTTTTAGTATCGTCGGTAGAGAATGATTTCGCCGTTTCAAAATCCATCTGGAAAAAGCGGGTGAGCCATTTGTAGGCAACAAACAGAGGTTGATTTGCATTCGTGATGACGCTGCTGGCCGACGAAATACCCACAAAATAATGGGTGTAGTAGTCTGGTGACATATCGTCGAAAGAAATAGGAACAGAAAGATTGCCGGACTCATTGATAAAGCCTTCTTTATGGTTTTGCTGCACCAGCGCCATATTACCGTCGAACCCGAATGCAAAATCGTACTGTGGTTGCACGACCATCTTGCCAGAGTGGTCTATATAGCCCCATTTACCACCGGATCTTACAGGGGCCAGTTTGCCGCCATTGAAGGGAAATGCACGCTCGAATTGCGGTGAAATAACCACTTTCCCGGTATTGTCCAGCCAGCCGAACTTATCGCCGTCGGCTACCACGAAACCATCCTTATCCATGTGCATATCCCCGTATTTCGGGTCTATGATATACTTGCCGGTATTATCAATCGCGCCCCACTTCCCGTCTACGCACACCGCGGCACGGTTACTCATAAAAGCAGCTACATTGTCATATTGATACCCGATCTTCAGATCGCCCTTCTTATCAATGAAGCCCCACCTGCCCTCGTCATTAATAACCGCACACATCCCTGCTGAAAAGAAGCTGACGCCCGCGAATTGCGCTGCGATCTTCGTCTTTCCTTCCTTGTCCATGAAACCCCACCTTTCCCCGGCATCTGTAAGCAGGCTGAAAGCGGCATACCCCTCACAGAAGTACCCTACCTCCTCCACGTCTTTCGTTTGGAATTTTACAGCACCTGTTTTATCAATAGCCACCGGACCCCCATCCTCTGAAACCACAAAAGCCAGGCCTTCGCTGAATGAGGTGCCATTCCAGTAGGTGGGCTCTATGACGAACTTGCCGGTAGTGTTGATATAACCCCATTTATCTTCCCCGGTAGCAGCATAGGCAATACCATCATTAAAACAGCCTGCTTGCAAAAACTGTGGCGCTATCACCATTTTGCCTGTGCGGTCCATGTAGCCGAATTGTGAGCCAACTTTTACAGGGAACAATTCTGTGACAGACGCGTTGCCGGAAGGCTTGCAGGAAGCGATAAAGAGAAGGAGGCTGAGTAAAAGGAGAAGAGACCTCTCCCCGCTCCTCTCTGACGGAGCGGGTGAGTCCGCCTGTCCGGTAGGCACGGTAGAATGAGTTGCGCAGCCCTTATTATTTCTTGCAAAGGGTTTGTATGATGCAATTTTCTTACTCACCAAGATGTATTTATTTATCGGAAACAAAAACGCTAGTGCTTACCCGTGTCTGCATGGTTACCATCTGCCGACATGGTCGTGTCCTGCGGCGCACCGGCAGCGCCTGTACTGTCTGATCCCGATGCCTGGTCGGACATGCTGTCCGGCACTTCTGCCATAAGATCGACCTTTGTAAATTGTGCGTGCCAGTTGTCCCCTTCTTTTACCAGGTTAAGTACCTGCTCCTTGGTCGGATTGTCGGAAGCGGTATAAGTGGCAACTGCCTTGTCCCCGTTCACCTTTACATCCTTAATGGTAATGGTTACTTTTTTCAGATCTTTTTTATTGGAATCGGCTACATTATCGGTGAGCATCTGCAAAGAGTACAGCAGGTTCTTGGTATCGTTAGTGGATAATTTTTTGGCCGCATCGAAGTCGAGATGGTTGAAGGCGGTAAGCCAGTTGTATGCTACATCTTTCGGTGTATTCTTACTGCAGCCAGCCCACATAAACGCTGCCGTTATCAATGCCAAAGATGTAAACATTATTTTGTTCATGCGTGTTTTCCAGTTTGCGGCAAAGTTATTACTTAAATGCTGTTTGCCAAACCATATGTGCGTGAGGGTTAACAAACAGATTGTCGGTTCCTACGAACCGTAAACCTGCCACGGAGGTGGTACCAATGTAAGCGGTATCATGCGCCGCCTTATTTACGGCTTTAAAGACGAATTCGGAACAATAGAGCTTATCATCAGTGCGAAGATCGAATTTCATATCAAATTTCGGTCGTCGTTTGTAGTATTCCCGAACGATGTTTCCCAGTTCCCCTAGCCTGCCCGGATCAAGATCATAGCGCACCACCGCAATAGCAGTATTGTAAACCGGGGAGAAGAAGAAATTAGCGGAATCGCGCCTGAGCCGCTCATCGGGATTATTTTCTCCGCCTATACTGTGATATACAAAGGGGTATCCGTTTTCGACCATTACAATTCCGCAGTGCGAGTAGGATTTGTTTTTCCGGTTCATCTGTGCCAGCAGGCGGCTATCGGCACCAAGCCCCATACGCAATACTATGTATCCCGACCTCAGCAAGGAAACAGCGGTATCAACCAAGTGTTTGTTTATCGTATCAGCCTCTTTCTTTACTGCCCCTTCTATCGCAGTCGGCTTTGGTTGCGGCTGATGACAGGAATACAATCCATTTGCGAGGAATAGCATAAGCCCTGCAAAACAACATAGAAAAAATGCGCCGGCGAACCTACGCCTCACGGACTTACGACTCACGACTTATGATTTATTTACCTGCCGTAGCTTCGGCGAAGGCAGGCGACTAAATTATACGTTAAACCGGAAATGCATCACATCGCCATCATTCACCACATACTCCTTGCCCTCTATGCGCAGCTTACCACTTTCGCGGCAGGCAGCTTCGGTCTTGTATTGCACGTAGTCGTTGTAGGCGATCACCTCTGCTTTGATAAATCCTTTTTCAAAGTCAGTATGGATAACACTGGCAGCCTGAGGCGCCTTCCAGCCTTTGTGAATGGTCCATGCACGCACTTCCTGCACACCAGCGGTGAAGTAAGTAATGAGGTTCAGCAGCTTGTAGGTGCTGCGAATGAGGCGGTTAAGGCCAGGCTCGGTAAGGCCGTATTCAGCAAAGAAGAGCTCTTTGTCTTCCACGCTTTCCAGCTCGGAGATCTGCGCTTCGATGGAGTTATTCATTACAATGACCTGTGCACCTTCTTCATTTGCGGCCTTTACCAGGGCATCAGAATATTTGTTACCGGTAAGCAGGGCTGCTTCGTCCACATTGGCCACGTAGAGCACCGGTTTATCGGTAAGCAGGAAAATATCGGCTATCGCTTCCCTATCCTCTCCTTCCAGTTGCAGGCCGCGTATGTTCTTGCCCTCACCCAGGTGTTTCAGGCAAGTATTCAGTACTTCATGAGCTCTTTTTATTTTAGCATCTCCCGCTTTCAGCATCTTTTCCACACGCTGCAGTTTCTTTTCTACGCTGTCCATATCCTTCAGCTGCAGCTCGGTATCTATGATCTCCTTATCGGCTATCGGGTTGATATCGCCTTCATCGCGCAGTATGTTCTCATCTTCAAAGCAGCGGATTACATGCACAATCGCGTCTACCTCGCGTATATTGGCCAGAAACTTGTTGCCCAGCCCTTCGCCCTTGCTGGCACCCTTTACGAGGCCGGCAATATCTACAAATTCAAAACTCGTAGGCACTATGCGGTCTGGTACTACCAGCTCCGCCAGTTTAGCAAGCCGCTCATCCGGCACATCCACCTGGCCCACATTGGGCTCTATAGTACAGAAGCGGTAGTTGGATGCCTGCGCCTTGGCGCTGTTGCTCACCGCGTTAAACAATGTTGATTTTCCTACGTTTGGTAATCCTACTATACCTGCCTGTAAAGCCATACTAATTTGAAAATTTGAAAATGTGGTCCCGATAGCTATCGGGATGAAAATGCCCCTATTAGTTGATAGTCGCCATTTTTGCGCAAAATGTGTGCAAAGGTAATAAGAAAATAGCCCAATAGCTCAAGGATGAGCCATTGGGCCATTAAGTAATTGAGCTATTAATTAGTTATTCGGAGTAACGGTTACGTAACTGGCGGAGATAACGCCGTTTACGAAATGCACACCCGCCAGTGATTCGATGGCGTTGATATCCACCTTGTGGTTGGCCAGGTTATCCTTGGTGTTATTTGGATTGTAGTCAGGTTGTGATGGCTGCACGTTGTGGAACTCATAGCACAGGTACTCATCAGTGCTGGGGATGTAAATCACCTTCCAGCAGTACTCAGGAACTACTACGTTGTGATTAGCACCTATTACCCAGTTGCGGCCTACGGTGCCTGCAAATACCTTCACTTTCTTGAATTTCTTAGCCTTTACCATCTCTTTTTCCTGGAGCTTCTCCCACAGTGATTTGTAGAGGTCCTTTGGCATCGGCATAATGTTGGTAAAGAAGTAGCTCTCGATGAAGGCATCTTTGTCACAGCTATTTTCATCTGGCGACATCATATGCGCGTTGTCGAACAAGGTATTTGTGTAATCGTCTCTGAGGTCGGTAACTTCTGGCAGTTGCGGGTCTGTATCCATCTTAACGCCATTTTCACCCTTCATCCTGATGCAGTTAAACATGTCCGGCGTCAGTGAATAAACAACCAGTACAGGAATATGCTGAGACTTGGAAAAATAAGAAGTAAAATTCTGGTTCCTTATTTTCACAATGTCCTGGCCATAAGAGTTAAAACTGAAAACAGTGAACAATATTGCTATCAGTACTGAGGTGCTTTTTACTATTCCTTTTTGCATATAAACCTTTTAGTTCAAGTTAACATTTTTAGAAAAACAGATTACCAAGCGATAAAAATATGACTTTCACCGAATTTTTTATAATTAAATTCCATTTTTTGCAAGTTTAATTAAATTTTAAGCGTTTTAAGCCCCTTTAGAGGCATCGATAAAGTTGGTTTATACCGCAAGTATACGTGTTTTCAGCTTTACCAGCGCAATTCGTTGTTCTGTGATCAGGCGTTTCTGTATTTTATCAACCCCTGTTCCATCATCGAATATACCTTTTGTTTTAGTTCCGGCAGATCAGCCAGAGTCATATTCTGCACCGGAACGGGGTCGAGATAAACAACCCTGTTGCGGCCGGGCCATATCTTCCACCAGGCACTGTAGTGCCACCGGTCGAGCGTATCGGGAAAAATAACGGGCAAAACCGGCGTCTGTGTATCGATCGCGAGCCGGAAGGCGCCATCATAAAAGCTTTTTAGCGGGTTGCCGGTCTCATTAAAAGTGCCCTCCGCGAAAATGAGAATGTCTGACTCCTTTTTCAGCACCCGCCACATGAGCCGCATACTTTTGGCCCGGCTATGGTCGCTGCTCCGGTCCACCATGATCACCACCTGCCGGTAGAGAAATCCCATGAGTGGCACTTTGGAAAATTCTTTTTTCCCTAAAGCCCTGAAATAACCCGGAAGGCCTGCAAACACTACTACAGCGTCCAGGTAGGAAATATGATTGGCGACCACAACATACCTGCCGGCTGGTGGTTTTGCAGACAATACCTTCATGGGCATGCCTACCAGCCATAACCAACTTTTTGCCCAATACCGGATAACAACATAAAGCGTCCGCCTGGCCGCTATGTTATTGCCAATACTGATGAGCAGGAAAAAAGGGAAATTAATAAACAACCCAATAAGAAAAACGATCACCGCATAAACGGCGTAAACAGGCTGCACTATCTTCTTGAACATACCTGCCCGGACTAATTCAAATGAGGGATATTGGGGCGGCCTACCAGCTGCTTTCCTTCCCAGGGTATGGTGGCAACAAAGATGACCAGCGCTACAAAAATGAACCAGAACATGCGTTTGAATTTCCGGTCGTCGTCCATGTTCTTCTTGGCGACTGTATAGCCCATATGCACCAGGATTATCGCTATGATCATGCCCACGCTATGCTCCACGGCCCAAAAGCGCTTATATGGGTCTTTCATTACGTCTCCGCCATTAAGCAGGCCCACAGCATATACTTTGAAATAATAAAGCAGCAATCCAAATAGCAACTGCAGGTCACAGCAGATCAGCAGTACCAGTGCTGTTTGTTTATTGCTGCTTTTGAATTTCTTCTTCCCCAACATTCCCACGAGGCTTTGCACCACTACGATAAACGCAAAAAGTAAAATCAGGTAACGGAGTATACTATGGAAATAAAGAAAGTAGTTCACAGAAGATTGCATACCAGATATTTTATATGATAAAGATAATATTGATTTTTGACTTTGTATGTAAAAATGGGTAAAGATTACAGCAACGGGGGAGAATAAAAAAATTACCAGTTCATCCTTTCGCGCAACTGCCGGATGTGCTCTGTGTGATGCTTACCATGCCACGCATACAGCGCCACCATCTCCCATAACGGAAAGCTGCGGTTGTGCTCCGGGTGAATATAGGTACGCTGCCAGTCGGCGGGGCTCATATTGCGGAGAACGGACACCATCCTGCGGTGCATGGTATGCAGCATGGTCACAGAAATATTCACCGGCACAAGCTGCACATCAGGCAGCGCCGCCCATGCGTTCTCGTCATAAGGCTTTACGATGGGGCTGTCTTCAGTAAGCGCCAGCTTCAGCCTGATGTATGCGTTCATATGGCTGTCTGCCACATGATGCACCACTTGCTGAATGGTCCAGCCGCCCTCGCGGTAGGGTACCTGTAGCTGTTTTTCGTCCAGGTTTTCAATACAGGCATCCATCCATGATGGCAGTACCTCCAGTATCTTTATCCATTCCGCGATCAGTTCGGGAGTTGCGCCGTCAGGCTTCTGGTAGCGCCCGATCGGGTATTTCAAATGCTCCATGCTATCTTCCATAAGCACTTTGTTTAGTTGAGATGTTCGTAAAATTCCACTTCGTTGTCCGATGGCCGGTAAACTTTCTGTATTCTCGAAAACCGGTTACGCTGGGTAAAGAAATAGTTCAGTATGTCTTCGCCACTGGTGCAAACGATCAGGATATCGGGCTCGGTGAATCTTGCTTTTTGCATGTAGAGGTCCAGGTAATCTTCCATGGTGTAGTTCTGATAGCCGGCATTGATGATCTCCTTTGTCGGATACTTTTGCTGCAGCAGGTACGTAGGGATCAGCTTATCATCAAGATCGGGACAGGAGACTCCGGTGTTTCCCATGATCAGCACCCGTATTTTCTTTTTCGGAAAGGTAAGGTCGTGGTCCATACGCAAACCCTGAGAGTTCGTAGTGATGTGATACTTCACATTCTTGTCGGCATCGATTACCTCATCTTCTTTAGGCGGCATATCACCGAACGTAACTGGCTTGGGGCCGGGAGGAAACTTCTTGTTATTCTTGAAACAATCGTAGCCGGCCATCAGGTAGGTAAGCTGCTCACCAACGAACGCAGCGCCATCTTTCGACCAGTTATCATCTGACGCCATTTGCGAGATGGCCTCCGCCTTTTGTGCCAGTATAGCCGGGGTCATATCCAGGTATTCAATACCCATCATGTTACAGGATTGCGTGATAAACGGGATCCCATAAGTATTGGCTAGGGTTAGCGACTTGCCAACATTGGGCGACATGACCAGCACAACGAGCTTTACCCCGTCCCGGTCTGTTTCGGTAGCCAATGCACGGAGTGATTGTTTATATCTTTCCTGCAGGTCTTTATACAGCTTTTCTCCGTTAGGCTGCCGTAATATTTCATCGGTAGGCATTTTAGGATATTTCTCTGCGAGCGACTTCCTGGCCATATCAAGCGTGAGGCTGCCAAGGCTCTTTTTGCCGGAATTACCGCCGCAGGAGAGCAACAGGAAAAAAGCAGGCAGCAGTAAAATTGTTTTTGTGATGCGCATAAAAAGCAGGAGGATACAGGCAATAACGCTGATAAAAATAAGCATAAAAAGCCGAAATCCTAAACAGGACTATATTGACCTCGTATTATGCTCTTGTAGGGGCGCTATGCATTGCGCCTCTAAGTCTTTACAAATATTTGGCGCCCTCATAAAAACGGAAAAGCTGCCCGGTGGGCAGCTTTTCAATTATCAGGAGTTCTTATTTTTTAGTTTTGGTGGCCGGTTGCTTTTTAGGTGCATTTGCGGCCTTTTCCATTTCTTCCAGGTCCTTCAGGGCTTTGTCGTTAGGGTCTATCGCCTTGATCTTTTCTTTGTAAATATTCATATTCTCTTTGTCCTTCTTGTTGTAGAAGTAATACATCAGGTATTCATAGGGCCCTTTCAGCTCATTCTTCTTTTCATAGTTATCACCGCCCACTTTGTCAAACCACTTCATGAAGTAAGGAACAGCTGCTCCCGAAGTCGCATCAGAGTCAATAGCTTCTGCTATACGTCCCTGCCAATAAGGGATAGACGGCTGGTCAGGGTACTTAACTGCAAAATCGTTGTATGATTTCATGGCATTATCATAGTTCTTGCAGTAATAGTACATGATACCCCTCCAGGCATAGTCGGCAGGCTGGGTTCCTGGGTTAGCTTTGATCAGGTTATCATACCATGCAGCAGAATTGCAATAGTCTTTTCTGGTCTTAAAGGCTTCTGCTATCTGGCGGTAGATGTCAGTTTTGGTTGCCCCGGTATCGCCCGCTACGCCTTTGTTGTAATAAGCCACTGCAGAATCAAGCATACCCATTTTCAGGAAGAGCTTTCCAACGTTCACGTAATCGGACGGGAGTATTTTTGACTGGTCTTTGCGCGATAGCCAAATACGAATGTTCTTGATCGCATCTACCGAATCGCCGCATTGTGCTTCTGAGAAACCGAGTATACCATACAATTCGGTTTTCTTTTCCATGTCCGTAATGTCGTTGATCATGCTCTTAGACATAGTCACAGCATCGCAATAGCTCTGCGCCAGGAATTCGGCTTCCATATAATTGATCTTATCTGTAGGTGTTTTATCAGAAAGTTCAAAGTACTTCTGGATGTTGTCCAATCCTTGTTTGTACTTGCCTGAACTGCCAAAAGCCCTGGCCAGCGCCTTGTAAGGCAGCGGGTTCGTAGCATCTGCATCCTTCGCTTTTGCGTAGTTGTCCAGTGCGCTCTGGTAGTTCTTGGCTTCATACCACAGGTCACCAATGCGGGTAAAGGCCAGCGAGTTCTTCGCGTCCTTTTCTGTTACCGACTCATAGTTGGTCATGGCATCGCCGCCGCCACCCGGAATCTTACGGAAAGCATCGGCCAGGCCAATGTGCGTGCTTGCTTCGTCAGGGTTCTTTGTTAGTACGTCTTTGTACCAAAATATGGCCTGCTGATAGTCGCCGCCCTGTGTATAAGTGATCGCATCAGCAGCGTATTTCTCTGCCTGCCATTCCTTCTTTCTCGACTTAGCCGCCAGGTCCCTAGCTATCTGCATCCCTTTTGCCGCTTCTTTATTTACAAATGCCACGCGCGCAGTGCCGGAAATGTTGGCTATGTCTTCCGGAAATTTGGAGAAGGTGGCAGCCGCCTTTGCTGCATCGCCGTCCTGTATATAACACAGGCCAAGATAATAATTGGCAAGCGGGTCTGAGGCAAGCGGCAAAAGAATGCGCTCTGCACTCTGGAATTTCTCGTAATTGTACATTTTAATACCGTCCTGCACAGACTGTGCTACGGCGCCTATGCTGAAGACCATCGCGATAAGCATCATCATTACTTTTCTGTTGTTGTACATCTTAGTACGTTTATGATTTTTGTTTGTTAATAATTACTGATTCTTGATCTCTGCCTCTCTTATTATCATCTCCGATCTCAACGGGAACATATGCGCATATTTGAAGATCAATTGCCCGCGCTGCTCCGCTAAAAAGTTTGCAAAACCCGTGCCGAGACCCGGGTAACTTTCCCTGTTGATATAATATAACGTGCGGTACAGCGGATATGTTTTAAGTGCCAGGTAAGCCTGGTAAGGCTTTAAAAACTCCCCGGTACTATCATTTTTTATCGCCACAACTCTTACAGAATTAACAAATGCACCCGTATTATTGGGGTCGTTCTTATCACTTACATAGTTAAGGCCCACAAAACCGATCGCGTTGGGATTTTTGGCCACATAATCCACGACCTCATTATTTCCTTTAGCCGCGAATACATTGCTCCCAAGCTTATCACCTCTCAGCAAAGAATCCATCACATAGCGCACCGTGCTGGATGCCTGGTTGTCGAAAACTACTGTGTACTTTGTTTTATAAACACCGGTCAGTATCCCTCTGAGTACGTTCTTGTCCAAAATGCTGTCCGCCGAACTATTGTTCACAATAACCGCTATTGCATCCCGGGCTATACCCATTGACGTTACATATATTTTCTGCTGCACACACTGGTCCTTTTCCGCCTTGGTCAGCGGCCGGGCAACAACTATGATACGTGCTTTATTATCAAAATAGTCCTTAAAGCACTCTGCCTCAGGCTTGTAATGTATGTTTATTTTAGCATCAGGATAACTGCTGTCAAAGACCTTCAATTGCTCATCGATCACCGGCTGATAGGTTTCATCCACCGAAATATCTATCGTCCCTTTGCCCAGCGTATCCGTATTCTTTGGCGCATCATCCCCACACGAAAACAGGGCAACTACACACATTAAGAAAAGAATATTTTTTAGCAAATGCATAAGGGGACGCAATTTTACTTATTAATTTAAAGAATAAAGATGCTGATATCTGTTGTAACAATTATTTAACAGCGGTAGCGGCCTCCGGGCCTTTTGGCATCAATTATCAGCGGGTTCGCCCCATTTTGTTGCATCATTATTTTTTTCTATTCTGTAAAATATCCTGCCAACCACGGTAGAAACGGAAACAACCACCCACTATCATCATCCCACACAATACATAAGTGATCGTCGTGTACAGCACACCAGGAGGAATACTATAAACACCAAAAGACCTCGTAACCATTATCACAATGCCTATAGCCACATAGAATACCCCCATTCCTAAATCTAGCGGAGTGCGAAAACCCCTCCGTGACCTTTGCCGTTCATTGCTTTCTCCGTAACTCATTTTTTTAAATTGGGTTGCAAAATTACTATTTATAATATCCTGTGAACAAAATTTATTTGATGGTATCCGCCTCAATTTTTTGGTACCCCACCCTACGTAGAGACGTTGCATTGCAACGTCTCTACACACCACAACACACCATTATTGTACAAGATGCCCACCTGCCTAAATTCCACAGAAAATACTACAACTCACGAAAAAAACTTTCTATTGCGTCGCGAAACCTTCTGGTTTTCACTTTTGAACCTGCCTGCCGTCAGGCAGGTTTTGACTTGATCCAAAGACATAAATAATTGTTAACTATTTGAAACTGCTGATATACTACTTATGGAATTTCTACCTTTCTATCTCTCTTTCTAAAAAACCACACTTTATGGCACAGGCACGCATCACTTTAACCGGATCATTCCTATTGTTTGCAGGCTGCCTTTATGCACAGCCGCAACAGAAACTGAACATTGAGCAGGCAACGGTATTCCTTAGTGGAGCAGAGCTCACCAGCACCGCGAAAGTGACACTGGTAAAAGGCGAGAACGAATTCATATTCACCAATGTAGCCGGCGACGTAAACAGCCAGAGCCTTACAGTAAGCGCCACAAATGGTGTGGTGGTAGAGGCGGCCACTTTCCAGAACAACTACCTGGCAGCCGAGGTGCTCTCTCCCCGCGCTACCATACTAAAAGACAGTATAGAGCAGCTCGGTGTGGACACCCAACTGGTGCACAATAAACTAATGGTACTGGGTCATGAGAGTGGTTCGATATGGAAGAACTCGCAGGTGAGCGGGGCTAACACCGGCCTGTCGGTGGCAGAATTGCAAAAATACCTGGACCTCATAGACACGAAAATGGAGGCGATACTTGACAAGCAGGATGTGGAAAAAGCTAAACTGAAGAAACTGAAGGACCACCTCACAAAGCTGGGCCAACAACTCACCGAAGAGCAAGGCAAGGGCTACCAGCCCGGTGGGCAACTACTGGTGAAGTTTTATGCTAAGGAAGCCACCACCGCAGACATTGCCGTGGACTACGTAGTGCCGCACGCAGGTTGGAGCCCCACCTACGATATTTTTGCGGATGATGCCAACGGGCCTGTGAAACTGTTTTATAAAGCCAATATCTTTCAGAACAGCGGTGTAAAATGGAACAATGTGCGGCTTAGCCTATCCACCGGGGACCCTAATGAGGGCGCTCAGGCACCTACTATGAATCCGTGGTACCTGGCTTTTTATTATCCACAAACTAATGGTTATGCAAATATGTCTGCTAATGCACCCGGAATGTATAAAAGCAAGAGAGCTGAAGAAGTTAACATAGGTGGAGGAAGAACTAGCGGCACAGAATATATGATTGATGGATTAATAGTTCAGGGAACATCTGGCATGAACGAATATGTATCTGTTGACAATGCGGGAATAAATACCTCTTTCGACATAGACCTCCCCTACACAATCCCCAGCGATGGCCAGCAGCACCTGGTAGCTATAAAGAAGTATGAGCTGCCGGCTACTTACCGCTACTATGCTGTACCGAAAATGGATAAAGACGCCTTCCTGCAGGCGCAGATCACCAACTGGGAAGACCTGAACCTCCTGCCCGGCAAATCCAATATTTTTTATGAAGGCACCTACGTAGGCCAGGGAAACATTGACGTGCGCAACGTCACCGATACCATGACCCTCTCACTGGGCAGGGATAAAAAAATAGTGGTAAAAAGAAACCGCGACACCAAGCTGCGCAGCGTGAAAACAATAGGCACCAACATTCGGGAAACTTTCTCCTATACCATCACCGTGCGCAACACCCGCAAAGAAGCCATAAACCTGATCGTGCAGGACCAACAGCCCGTGAGCAATGACAAAGACATTGTAATAGACGAAAAAGACGCCGGCACCTCAGAGTATAACGATACTACCGGCATGATGAAATGGGCATTGCAATTGGTGCCGAATGAAACAAAGAATGTTTCGTTTGGGTATACTGTAAGATACCCGAGGGGGAAGACAGTGGTGGGTTTGAGATAGATGTATTCCTATTAAACATCAAATTTTGGCAGTCTAATTGGATTTAGAAATTTTCCTCTTGGGACCCCTCTCAGCCCCACTGGTCCTCGTTTGCAACAGCCTGTCCCGAAAGCTTTCGGGAGTGCCACACCTTAGTATGCAGAATATTCAAAGAATCAGGAGAGAAGCATTAGGGCAGAAAAAGCGCAAAACCGGGAAGCAAAAGCGCAATGAAATACAGTATTGTTTTCTTCTAACTAAATAAAAATCAGCAACTTATAAAAACAGGAAGCGAAAAAAATAAAATTTCTAATGAAAAATGCGTAATTTAAACACTAGCCGGGAGAAGGAAAATAGTCGAAGTTCGACAGCAAGCTAAGCCCCTTCGAGGGCTTGGGGGTTAATTTTCCTTATTCAGTCTTAACTCCTGGAGCATATAATCTCCGGCCTTGGTCTTCATAAGGATATAGACGCTGTACTTGGTGCCGTTTGGCTCTGTGAAGCTGCCTATGAGGAATTTGGAGGTATTATCAGGTGAGCCATTGTCCATGATCACAAAATCGCGGGCGCTGTTCTTATCAAAAAAATCCTGCAATACCACCTGCGCCTGGTTGTGACTGTAAATCTGCTGGTTGTTATTGATAGTGATAGGAACGAAGTTATCAAAGTACTTTACCATATCCACAACACGGTCGGTCCTGATAGCGTTCACCATGTCCTCCATGGGAGAACGGCTGCTCTGGCCCTTTGCTGTAAACAACAACAAAATAAATGTTATGGATAGTAAAGCTTGTTTCATATAAAATTTCTTCCCGATACCTCAATATTTTCAATCACTAGTAGAGCTATCGCAAAAACTAAGCCAAATTTTAAAATAGTGGGATTTTCAACCTAAAAACTTCCATCTATTGAAAATTATCTGGTAACAGGTACGCCTCAATACCAGGTCCTTAAGACTAGGTAGCAGACAGCAGAAACAAATATAAGAAAAAAGGAACTGGGAGTGGAATTTTGTTGCGGACGGACCAGGAACATCAGCCGAAGCATAATAAAAAATGAATAATCAAGGGTTCCTACCCTCAATTATTCATATAATATTTCAAATAAATACTATGCTGTGCGCCTGTAAACCGGTGCGCGGAGCTCAAGCAACGTATTCTGGATATGTTTCTTTACTACCCGGCTTTGCGAAATCGCAAATGTAGCGCTAAGTAATGTTTGCAGGTCTGACTGCATAGGGTGCTCCAATATTTTTAAGGCTCTGGCCTTGCTGAAATAACGTATGGTTCTGTGTGTCATAACTCTTCGTTTTTTAGGTATATACAAAAGGTGTGCCACAACTTCAGAAGAAGTGTTACAATTACTTACGAAGACTTTCAAGATACAGATTTTCAACCTTTTGGCGTGCCCAGGGAGTAGCCCTTAGAAACTTGAGGCTGGATTTGATGCTTGGATTTTCGAAGAAACAATTTATGCGAACGCGATCATTCATTTTTTCCCAGCCATAATGAGCTACAAGGTGATTGAGCATCATCTCCAGTGTAACGCCATGAAGGGGGTTGTTCTTTTGCTCCATACGGGTGGCTATGGTATTGGGGCTGCATTTAGTTCGGCGAGCCGCTGCCGCGCAGTTTGTATATAGGTACTGCCGGGATAGTCAATGATCAGTTGCTCGTAGTAATGCTTTGCCTGGTCATTCTGGTGCAGGTTGTTCTTGTATATCTCCGCCATCTTAAAAACGGCATCATCGCCAAGCACGTCCTGCCCGTATTTTTCATAAATGGTTTTCAGGTGGGCAAGCGCTTTGGCGTAGTCGTGATGTTTGAGGGCCAGTTCGGCGCGGGCCATTATTATGTCGTCATTGAGCGGGTGCTTCGGAAAAGCGATATTGATGCTGTCCAGCAGGGCTTCAGCTTCTTTATCCTTGTTCTGGAATAAAAGTAGGCCGGCATAGGCAAAGCGCTCCAGCGGCACATAGTTGCTGTCTTCCACATTTTCCGTGATCTGCACAGATAGGTAAAGTGCATCATTGGCTATGAGCTCTGAAGTAGACGCTTTCAGTATAGATAGCTGGCGCTGCGCCCATACGAAATCACCCCGGTAGTAAGCGAGTTTTGCATTCCGGAAGCGGGCATCCTCTCCCAGCACATCCTGCTTGAACTCTTTATCTACCTGGCTATAGGTAAGCGAGGCATCCCAGAGCTGGCCGGTGAGCACATAGTAGTCGCCCATCTGCAATTTAAAAGCGCCGGCCATATTTTGGCGGATACCCGGTTCTATAAGCGCCCGTTGCAGAATATCTATAGCCTTAGGCGCATTACCGGCATACTGCGCTTCCAGCATAGCATAGTCTGCAGCAGCTTGCGTAGTATATTGGTTAGGATACTCTGTGAGGAAGCTGTCGTATAGCTTGATGAGGCCATTGACTGCAGTGGCACTTATCACTGAGTCACTTTTTATCGTCTCGAACGCGGCCGCTAATTTTCCCGCCCTCGCGGCGAGATAGTAAGGCAACTCTTTACCCTGTGCAACGACGTCGTCATACGCTTTGCCTGCTGCTTCAAACTGTTTTGCATTCATAGCCAAGGCGGCCAGCGACATCAGCCTTCTGCCGTTTTCTTTGTTGCGTTCGTCCACAGCTTCTATCTGCACGAGCGCGCCATCCCAGTCGTTCTTTTGCGTGTAGACCCAGGTGAGGAGTTCGGCATAGTAAATGTTGTTTGGCTCATCATTTATTTTTTTGACAATGCCGCGCTGCATAGCCCGTAGCTTGTCGGGGTCGGTACCCAGCATCTCCAGTAGCTGCGCTTTAACGGTCTCTATATTACCTCCCTGCGACTGCACCCCGATCAGCACCATTTCTATGGCCTTGTCCAGCCGGCCACATTTGTCGTAAAGGCGGGCAAGGGGCATGCAGTAGTAGTACATAGCATTGGTCATACCCACCGCTTTTTCGAAGGTGCGGATGGCATAGTCGTCATTGCCGCTTTCGGTGAATGCTTTGGCTATGCGCTGGGTAAGTGCGTCATCACCGGTCATTATGTCCAGCAGGCTGTCATATTGCTGTTTGGCCTTATCGTATTTCTTCTCCCATGCATATACATCACCGAGGTCTATATGTAAAAAGGGATCCTGGTTGGTGTGGTTTCTTTGGGTTTCCACCACTTTCTCGGCTGTTTTGTATTGCCTTTCACTGATCAGCAGGTGGAGATACTCGATGTAAACAGAATCCGGGTTTTTATTGTACAGATCGGTAAAAGAAGCCGCTGTTTTTACAGGAGTTTTTGCAACGGTGTCGGTATGCGGCGCATCGGTGATCATCTCGATACCCACATGCTGGGCAAAAAGAGGGGCGCTGGCAAAAAGCCCCGGTATAGCCAATAAAACCAACTTCACTATGTTCATTCCTGTTCCTTAAAGATTAGTCAAATGTAGCGCTTATTATTATTTGATATTCTTATGAAAAGCATAATTGTTTTGCACGACTGACAACGTGTTCAAAAGTGTATGGACCTGATACTGACCAGGATCAGAAAAATGGCGGCTAAAAAAGGTACCTTCGCGCCTCAATAAGAATTGTATGAAACTGGAAGACGTATTAAAAAGCAGGAGCGGCAATAAATGTGAGCTATGCAACTCTGAGAGCGGACTGAGACTTTATGAAGTGGGGCCGCAGGACCGCTATAACGAGGACAATACCATAATGATCTGTGGTAAGTGCGAAGCGCAGATAATGAAGAAAGAAGAACTGGAAAACAAGCGTTGGGACTGCCTGGGCACAAGTATGTGGAGCGAGGTGCCGGGTGTGCAAGTGGTGAGCTGGCGTATGCTGAACCGGCTGCGCAATGAAAGCTGGGCTATGGACAACCTGGAAATGATGTACATGGACGACGATAAACTGGCATGGGCTAAGGCCACGGGCGACCACGAAAATGACAGCGCGGTAGACCTGCACAAAGACAGCAACGGCACCGTACTTAATAACGGCGACACGATAGTACTCACAAAGTCACTGGACGTAAAGGGTACGACCCTGAATGCAAAGCTGGGCACCGTGGTAAAGAACATCCGCCTGGTAGAAAACAATACCGAGCAGATAGAAGGAAAAATAGAAGGACAAGTGATCGTGATACTTACAAAGTATGTAAGGAAGCAGGGGGCATGATGAAAGTTGAAAGGGTAAAAGGTTAATTGGTCAAAAGCCGGGCGACATCCTTCTTTCAATAAGTAAATATTATGCATTATTTACTATTGGGTGCTATGCCTTGAAGGTTCCTTGCCCGTATATCAGTATATTAGATTTATGGCTTAATGCCCTATCGATATGGACAAACTTTTGCGGGAAGTAAGAAAATGCGTCGTGTGTGCGAAATTCCTGCCCGGTGCACCCAACCCCATTGTCCAGGCAAGTATCCATTCAAAAATTGTTATTATAGGTCAGGCGCCGGGACAAAAGGTAGATAGCAGCGGGAACCCATGGGACGACCAAAGTGGTAATGAACTAAGACGTTGGCTGGGCGTTACAAACGAACAATTCTATGACAGCAAATTATTTGCACTCATCCCGATGGGGTTTTGCTATCCGGGTAAAGGCAAGTCGGGCGATCTGCCCCCAAGGCCGGAATGTGCCCCACTCTGGCATCACCAGCTATTAGAACGAATAAAAGGAAAGAAACTAACGTTGCTGATCGGGCAATACTCGCAGAAATATTACCTGGGGGCGCGATTTAGCCCTACACTGACTGAAAATATAAAGAACTACAAAGAATTTCTCCCCGACTTTTTACCGCTTGTGCATCCATCTCCCAGGAACAAGATCTGGCAAAAGAAAAATCCGTGGTTTGAACAGGAAATCATTCCCGCATTGCAGCTTATAACGGCCGCTATGCTGTGATGGTAGTAGATGGCGGGGCCGCCTAAAGAATTTGCCGTAGCGCACCTTTATACTTAACTTTATAGCCAATCGAATTTAATGACCGAACACGAGATCCTGGCGGAGCATATAAGGAGACGTATTGCTGCAACAGATGCAGAAATGACAGAATTCCTCTCTTGTTTTAAGCTCACTAAAGTGAGGAAAAGGCAGTATATCATTCAGCCCGGCTTTGTAGCCCATCACAAAAATTACGTGATCAAAGGCGCTTTCAGGGCTTATGTGGTAGGCGACGAAGGCCAGGACCATACGATACAGATCTCTATAGAAGACTGGTGGATATCTGACCACAACAGTTACGTGTTTCAAAAGCCCGCGACTATGTTTGTGGAAGCACTTGAAGATGGGGTGATCCTGCAGATACACTATGATGATGAAGCAAGGCTGAAAAAGGAATATCATAATTTTGAAACATTTTTCCGGATAATGGCGGAGCGCTCGATGGCCCATATGCAGCGCCGCATCATTACTAATCTCACCAAAGACGCCGAAGAACGATATAAAGAGTTTGAAGCGCAGTACCCCGAAATAGTGCAACGAGTGCCTCAGTATGCGCTTGCTTCTTACCTGGGTATGAGTACCGAATACTTATCGCGGCTGCGAAATAAGCGGGCTAAAAAATGAACTGGTTCAACTTTTTTTGATGAACCCGTTTATGCTTATTTCCTGATCCAGTTCATTGGAAACGGCCCTCTCCTGAGGCCATCTTTGCATTGTCAATAACGACTAAAAAACTAAAAAAAAAGACAATGACAAACACAGCAACCAGGACGTTCAGCGTACCTACACGCGAAGAAGTATCTGCCAATAACCAGGCAATTTTTGACAACTTAAAAAAAGCTATCGGCTTCACACCAAATCTGTATGCGTATTTTGCAAAAAGTGAGACCGCTCTGGGCGACTATGTAGCTTTCCAGAACCGCAAAAGCACACTGCGTGCAAAGGAACGCGAAGTGATCAACCTGGTGACGAGCCAGATAAACGGATGTCGCTATTGCCAGAGTGCACATACTGCCATAGGCAAGATGAACGGCTTTACCGATGAGCAGGTACTGGAAATACGCACCGGCGCGGCATCGTGGGACAGCAAGCTGGATGCACTTGCAAAATTCACTGCCTCGGTAGTAGAAAACAAAGGCCGGGCGACCACCGATTCAAAAGAAGCCTTCTTTGATGCCGGCTATACTGAAGCCAATCTTGTAGACGTGGTAATAGTGATAGGCGACAAAATAATAAGCAACTATATTCATAACCTCACCGGTTTCGAAATAGACTTTCCTTTGGCCGATGAGCTTGCTTAAGACTTATGTCTTTTGAGTGAAGGGCCGCTATGTGTTTGAGATAGCGGCCCTTTTATAGTACTGTTCAACGCGGTAGTAGAATACCCGGCAGCTACCAGTTCTCCTCCCAGGCGCTCTTGTAAGCATCATGCTTTTCGGCATAGGCAATGAAACCGGCATAAAAAGGATGACGGGATAGTGTGGCGCTGTCGCCAATGATCACCAGTTTTTTACGGGCGCGGGTCATGGCCACATTCATTCGGCGGGTGTCTGATAGGAAGCCGATGATACCGTCGGTATTACTCCTGGTCATGCTGATATAAACAATGTCGCGCTCCTGGCCCTGGAAGCTGTCTATTGTATTTACAGATATGTTTTGCAGGTAAGGTTGCAGTTCAGGTACATGCAGTAGTTGTTCTTTGAGCACATGCAGTTGCTCCTTGTAGGGAGAAATTATGGCGATAGAAGGAAAGTGTGCCGGCTTGTAGTGTGCACCCAATTCGGTGACCAGCCTCGAAAGGTGTTTGAATAAGAACGCTGCCTCCTCCGGATTGGATATGCTTTTGTTCTCGTTCTTTTCATCAAAGCCACAACCGGCAGTGTCGATGAAGACGAGTGGCATATCCTCCGCGAACAACAAATGCTTTGCGACCGAGCCATGCGCCAGCAGCTTGTTTTCGTAAAATACTGCCGACGAGTAGCCCATGATCTTTTCGTGCATGCGGTATTGCTCGCCCAGCATGGATACTGCTTCCGGGTGCAGGCTGATGACTTTCTCCAGCAAGGTATTGCTAAGCCCACCTTTTGCAGCCGCATCGGACTTGGTGGTGGGCGATAACTGGAAGTGGTCCCCGGCGAGGATGAGCTTCCTGCCTTTTAAAATGGGTATCCAGCAGGCGGGCTCGAGGGCCTGTCCTGCCTCATCGATAACGACGGTTTTGTAGCGCAGGCCTCGGACAGTATAGTGGTTGGCTCCCACTAGTGTGGCAGCGATGACCTGGGCTTTTGAAGTGACGTCGTCAATAATGTATTGCTCCATTTTGTCCACGTCCTTCATGATCTTGTAGGCCTCATCAAACAGGGCTTTTCGTTGCTCCCGCTCTGCCCGGCCAAAGCTGCGCTTGTATTTATGCGCCATCTCTTTGAATTCGCCGGCCTGCTTCTTCAGTCGCTTTATCTCTTTCACAGAGCTGTGGGCGGCCACCTTGCTATCCAGTGTTAGTGCCATAAGCCGCTCAGACACCCTAGCAGGGTTACCGACCCGGAGCACGTTAAGACCCTCTTCGGCGAGCTTCTCGCTGAGCAGGTCTACGGCGGTATTGCTGGGTGCGGCTACGAGTATTTGTTTTTCACCAGCTTTAATAAGTTTTTTTATGGCTTGTACGAGCGTGGTGGTTTTGCCGGTACCGGGCGGGCCATGGACAATGGCCAGTTCATTGGCCAGTACTATTTTGTTTACTGCGGCCTGCTGGGTGGGGTTTAGTTTTGGGTTGTCGTAAAGAGGTGAGTCCTTATTAAAGGTGGGTGCGGTGGCACCCGTGAGTATATTAATGAGACGGCCTTCTTCCTTCTTCTCGCTGAGGGTCATTGCCAGCTTCAGGGCGGACTGCATTTCATCATAGCTGTTGTCGTCAAACAGCAGGTCTATGCCCAGCTTGCCATCGCTGGCCCAGTCGGGGAGCTCATCTGTCCGGAAGGATATTTTGAGGCGGTTGCCTCCTGAAAAAGTAATGGTGCCTTCGAGGAAATTATTCTTTGCATCCAGGTTGGAGAACAACATGGCCGATACGCCAAAACGAAGCTGGTGGGAGACATCTGTGTGCGTGGTGCGCTCTACTTCTACGGTTATGTATTCTGCTTTGTTCAGCTCCGTGCCCCTGATAGCTATGGGATACCAGGCAAGGCCATTGGCCCTGCGCTCGGCGACAGTAGAGGAACGTGTTAGCTCCAGGTAGGCCTGCTTGTCCACCTCCCGCTCTATCTTCAGCAGCTCCAGCAGCTTTTTGAAATAATCCATGCGCGAAGGTAGGGGAAGGCGGTAATCTCTTGCCTTGTTTTTATGCTGCATAAAGTAAGTACGTGGGATATCCACAAAGAGAACAACGAAAATATTATGGTACTAACATTTATTTATAGCTTTATATCGTAATAATTAAAAAGATGAAATTAAATTTTCTAATCTTGATCCGATAAATTGTGTTGTAGCAAATATTGAAAAGAAGGACTGCATATTTGGAATAAGCCAAATAAAAGATGGTTTTTCGTCTGTAACAACGGTTTATGAATTAACCAAAATGTCTGAAAAATGGCAAGTTGAAACAAAAAAAAACATTTTGAATGATTCATTTGTTTTTTGTGATGTTTATAAAAATTTAGAAATAGCAAATGTGAACAATGTGCAATTCCTTTATTTTATTTATAAAGAGCGTCAACAAGGCAATATTATTACTTCTGAAGATATTCACTTTTCCTTATTATCATTAAGCGATTTTAAGATAACTTCATTAAACTATCAATGTGATGGCG
>CAIVEW010000091.1 GCA_903905065.1 uncultured Bacteroidota bacterium
GCAAAGACCAGGAGCAGCACCTGGAGATGGCGCGAAACTTCGCACATCGATTCAATACCCGTTATGGCGAATTTTTCCCGGAGCCGCAAGTGTTCCGTTTCAACCAGGATACAGTGAAGATCATGAGCCTGGATGGCGTAGGGAAGATGAGTAAGAGTGAGAACGTGAATGCCACCATATATCTAAGCGATGATGATGACATTATTAAGAAGAAAATAATGAAGGCTAAAACAGATGCGGGCCCTGCAGAGCCAAATGCCGACATGCCTGATTATATCCAGGGCCTATTCCTGCTCATGCAGCTCGCTTCCAAGCCGGATGTTACAGATTCCTTCCGCACTGCTTACAACAATTGCAACATCCGTTACGGTGATATGAAGAAGCAACTGGCTGAAGATATGGCTGCCTTCGTGCGCCCCATACGGGAGCGCGCTACTGCACTGGAGCAGGATGAAACGTTGCTGAGGAAAATACTAAAAGAAGGTGCAGAGAAAGCAAGGGCCAGCGCATCTAAAACTATTGAGGGGGCGAGAAAAAGGATAGGTATAAATTATTATTAACAACAAACAGTTAATTTGTCTTACATTACTTTTGATTTTTGAATTTTTACTTTTTACTTTTAATACATGCCTCCAAAGTCCACCACCAAACATATAGCTATAGCCGGCAACATTGGCTCAGGGAAAACCACCTTAACCGGTATGCTTGCCAAGCATTATAAGTGGGAGCCGCACTTTGAGGATATAGAGCACAATCCCTACCTGGTGGATTTTTATGAGGACATGCCCCGCTGGTCATTCAACCTGCAGATATACTTCCTCAACCACCGTATCAAGAACCTGACCGATATACGCAATGGCAAGGACACGGTGATACAAGACCGCACCGTGTATGAGGACGCCTACATCTTCGCACCCAATCTTTTCGACATGGGCCTGATGACCAAGCGCGACTTTGAAAACTACTCTTCCTTCTTCGAGCACCTGAAGCCGCTGATAAAAGCTCCCGACTTACTCATTTATCTCAAAGCCTCACTGCCTACGCTCGTGGACCAGATACAAAAACGCGGCAGGGAATATGAAGAAAACATCCGCCTCGATTATCTGAAGCGCCTGAATGGATTTTACAACAAGTGGATAGATAAATATGATGATGGCCCGCTTTTAGTAATAGATGTAGATAACTGCAACTTCGCCGATAAAGAAGAAGACCTTGCTGACGTAGTGCGTAAAATAGACGCGCAGTTGCATGGGCTTTTTAGTCGTAAGTCGTAAGTTCGGGTGTTACAGATCGTTTGCTGGCTAAACACGAGCTTTAGATCGATAAATTTGGTAGGGGCGGAAGGCTGTTTTTTTTATAATAAATGTAACATTTCGTTATTTCCTGGCGATGTAGCTTTAGCTCTGGTCTTCCCTGCGTATGAATAAACTGAAATACCCTTTCGCACTTATCGCATTTCTGATCCCGTACTGTGTTTTAGCAGGTGTGCTGAAGGGCAAAGTGACAGACGATAAAGGCACTCCGATGCCGTATGCCACGATTTACCTGCAAGGCACTACTATGGGTGTAAGCGCCAACGCAAGCGGCAACTATGAGCTTCCTGTAGCTCCCGGCCTGTACAAGGTTATCTGCCAATACATCGGGTACAAGCAAACCACCTTCAATCTCACGATCAAAGGTGATGAAATCATAGAGCATGTTTTTGTTCTTAAAGATGAAGCGCTGGATATGAAGGAGGTAGTGATACACGCATCTACTGAAGATCCGGCCTACCCCATCATCCGCAATACCATTAAAAGAAGAAAATTTCACCTGGACCAGGTGAATTCATTCCAGGCATCTATATACCTGAAAGGAGTGGCCCGCTCCCGCAAAATGCCGGAAAAATTTATGGGCCAAAAAGTGAAAGACGAGACCGATGCAATAGATAGCGCTGGAAAAGGCGTTTTGTACCTGACGGAAGAAGAAGCAGACTATTATAATAACGGAAGCCAGCAGAAAACGGTGATCCACTCTGTACATGAGAGCGGCAACCAAAGCGGGCTGGGCTTTTCGCAATTTCCGTCAGTAATAACATTTTACGACAACAATGTGAACATATTCAGAAACAACTCACGCGGTTTCATTTCCCCAGTCAGCGACAATGCACTCAACTACTACAAGTACAAGCTACTAGGCCAATTTGTGGAGCAAGGCAAAACCATATACAAGATACAAGTCATCCAAAAGAGAGCTTACGAGCCATGCTTTAACGGTACCATCTACATTGTAGACGACGACTGGGCCATACACAGCCTGAACATGACCCTGGCAAAGCAATCGGGCATGGACATCGTGGATACTTTGAAGGTGGACCAGGTGTACCTGCCGCTGGCAAAAGATAACTGGGTGATAAAAAACCAGGTGATCTATTTTACTATAAATCTCCTTGGGTTCGATATCACCGCCAGTGGAGTAACCGTATATAACAATCAAAAAGTGAACGAACCGATCCCGAATTCCATATTTGCGGGTAAGATCATCAGCACCTACGATAAAACAGCCAATAAGAAAGATACTTCCTACTGGAACAACCGCCCTATACCCCTGGAGCATGATGAGAAGCGGGACTTTGTAATGAAAGACAGCCTCAATAAGAAGTTTGATAACCCTGAGCACCAGGACTCTATGCGGAGAAAAAGGAACAAATTCAAGCCCCTAAGTTTTTTGATCTCTGACTATACGTATGCCACCGGGGAGAATAAGGACCGTTTCACCATCAATAACCTGCTGCTGGGATTGAGTGAACCAAATATCATCAACTACAATATTGTGGAAGGCTTCAATGTGGCCCCTAAACTGAGCTGGCAGCATATGCTCGATACCGGAAAGTACCTGTACGGAGACGCCGCAGTGAGATATGGTTTCAGCAATACCCACTTCAACGCCATAGGCAGATTATATTACATCAACCGGGACAGGGCCTGGCGAGGGCGGTCGTGGATGTATGGCGTAGAAGGCGGCAAATATGTTTTTCAGTACAATCCCGAAAACCCGGTTAATCCCTGGTTCAACACCTATACCGCTCTTTTTTACCAGGAGAACGATCTCAAATTGTATGAACGATATGAGGGCAATGCTTTCGTTGCCCGCAACTATGGCAATGGGCTCAACTGGTTTGTAAAGGCATCATACCAGCACAGGCTTCCTCTGCAAAACACCACCGATTACGTTTTGACACGTTGGGGTGATCTCCCATTTGATTCAAACCTGCCAAATCACCTGGCGGCCGTAGCCCCGGCATGGGTGCCAAATGACGCAGCGTTGCTTCATGCCTCCATTTCTTACAAACCCGGGTTTACGTACACACAATATCCTGATTTTAAGGTAGCCAATGGCAGCTCATGGCCGCGGATGACGTTGACGTACGACAAGGGTATACCCGGCATCGCCAACAGCGTTTCCAACTTTGACAAGTGGCGCTTTATGATTCATGACGATGTGCCGCTGAAACTGTTCGGGCTGCTGAAGTATAATGTGGGCTGCGGTGGCTTCCTGAATGCCGCATATGTAGCTGTACCTGACCTCATGCACCTCTACGGCAACAGGGGCATTGGTTACGCCGCACCCTATATGCAGAGTTTCCAGATGGCCCAGTATTATGATTTCAGCAATAAGGAACCCATTTACGGCGAAGCACACCTGGAATATCATCTCAATGGCCTGCTGAGTAACAAAATACCGCTGCTTCGCCAGGCGCGCTTCTACCTGGTGATAGGAGGCAACGCTTTTTATGCACGCCAGAACGATTATTATACCGAAGCCTTCATTGGCATTGACAACATTGGCTGGAAACTGGCGCGGATACTGCGTGTAGACTTTGTGCAGTCGTGGGACAGTTATATGGGTCGCAATTCCGGCATCCGGTTCGGCCTTACGCAAATCTCAACATCGCGGAACAATCCGACACATAGCGAATGGTAGCATACCTATCTTGTTAACATAAAAGTAATGTTGGATCAACTACGTCCTAAACCCTCCTCGTATTTTTGCATTCTATTGTTTTTTTTAGCTGAATATATAATTTTTTATTCATGATATCTATTCTAAAGTCTAAAGTGATTGCGGCCACCGCTCTGTTATTAATGCTCATTGCTGGATTTTATTCCAGTCAGGGTCAGATATTAGTATATGGTAATACTGCCTCTGGCGCACTGAGCAGTGTTGCCGCAAACGCAACCGGAACAGCTTTGGCGTATGTTAATGGCGCGGTGGTTCCGGGAGCGCCGTGTTCTACTGGTTTTTCGGCAATGCACTTTACTACCGCTACAACTTATGTGAATACAATGCCTGCCATAGAAGTATCGGCTACACCAAATAGCGGTTATTCTCTGAACGTTACCGGTTTTAAAGCTGACCTCAGAAGGTCCGCATCGGGTCCTGCTGCTGTCCGGTTCGCTTATAGCACCGACGGGGGTACAACATGGGTGGACCAGGGTACCGATCAATCACCTAATAATGGCAGTTGCGGTATCACCATTACCGGCACCTGGAATACAACCTTTACGGTGGCGTCTCCGAGCTTGTTGAAATTCAGAGTTTATGGATTTAATGCCAGCAGCACTACGGGCACTGTTCAGTTAATGAACCTAATCATAAATGGCACGGTAAGCGGTGGCAGCACAGGCTGCGGCCTCCCATCTGGCTTGTCGGCCACATCGATAACCACTACATCCGCTACGCTCAACTGGGCGGCCGTTAGCGGGGCCACCAGTTTTGATATTCAGTATCGCCAGGTGGGCACAACATCCTGGAGTACTACGACGTCGGCAACAACCTCGGCGAACATTACCGGACTGACATCTGGTGTTACCTACGAATTCCAGGTACAGACCGTTTGCTCGGGATCACTTACCAGCGGCTACAGTTCATCGGGAACATTCACTACTGCAGGAGGCACTGTGTCTGGCTCCAGCGGCAAGATCGCTGTCTATTTCAACAACCCGGTTAATATATCGGTTTCCACGGGCGTAAATGCCATTTACCTAAACGATGCTTTTGCCGATACGATCATTGCCTACATAAACCGCGCAAAATATTCTATAGATATTGCCCAGTACGACTATAATCAAAGTGGCAGCTATTCCAACATTGCCACCGCAGTTAATAACGCCTATGCTGCAGGCAAAAAAGTGCGCTGGATATATGACGGCAGCCAGCCAAATACAGGCATTGCCCTGCTTACCGCAGGTATCCAAACGCTTGCAAGCCCCACGACCAGCGCATACAACATCATGCACAATAAGTTTATCATCATTGATGCTAATTCCACTGATCCTAATGATGCAATAGTGAGTACGGGGTCAGAAGACTGGGGTGTTACACAGTTGAACACAGACAATAATAACCTGCTTTTCATACAGGATTCTTCACTGGCACATGTCTATTTGAATGAATTTAACATGATGTGGGGGGATACCGGCACCGCGCCAAACACAACGCTGTCCAAGTTCGGGCCTTACAAAACAGATCTTGGCCAACATATTTTCCACATTGGAGGCAAGTTGGTCGAGCTTTATTTCAGCCCTTCCGATGGAACGGACAATCACATACGGTCCACGATACAATCAGCAAACACAGATCTGTATTTTGGCGTGTATGACTTCACCGTGGCCGCCGACGCAGATTCAATTGTCGCTCGCAAAAATGCCGGAGTTTACGTTGCGGGCATTGTAGATCAATACAGTAATACGGGAGCGGCATATCCCATTCTAACCGGCGCGCTGGGTAGCAGCATGAAGACCTATGTCAATTCAACGCTTGTTTATCACAATAAGATGGTACTTGTTGATCCTTCAAATGCCTGCTCAGACCCTACTGTGCTTACTGGTTCTCACAACTGGACGACATCCGCAAATACCAAGAATGATGAGAACACGCTCATCATTCACAATGATACAATTGCCAATATCTACTACCAGGCATTTTATGCGGAGTATGCAGCCCTGGGCGGTTCACTCACCGCTATTGCACCCTGTACGATGGCGACTTGCGGTATACCGATCGGGTTGTACGCTTCATCAATTACCTCAACTTCTGCCGTCCTTAACTGGACTGCCGTGTCGGGGGCGGTTAGTTACAGCATCCAGTATCGCCAGGTTGGTACTACTACGTGGAGCACCACTATCTCGTCTTCAACTTCAGTAACGGTTTCGGGGCTAACGGCGGCCACAGACTATGAGTTCCAGGTAAGCACAACCTGCGCTTCTGGTTCGAGCGCTTTCAGCGCATCAGGCGATTTCACCACCCTGTCTCTGCCATGCACCGTTCCCACCGGTTTAGACACGATATCGGTTTCTACTACGTCAGCATCCATAACCTGGCTCACCGTGTCAGGGGCAGTAAGTTACACCATCCAATACCGCCAGATCGGAACCAGCACATGGAGCACGGCCTCGTCACCCGTCAATTCATATACGATCTCCGGTTTAACTCCGGGTATTTCCTACGAATGCCAGGTAGAAGTTGTTTGCGCCACTGGCACCAGCGGATTCAGCGGATCCCTTGATTTTACGACCACCACCATTACCTGCCCGATCCCAGCCGGTTTAACAGCGTCAAGCATATCCGGCTCATCTGAAATGCTTAGCTGGGCATCTGCTACCGGCGCAGTAAGTTACACTATTCAATACCGCCCTACCGGAACCTCGGGCTGGACATTTACATCATCCGCGACTACATCTGTAACTGTTTCCGGACTAACTCCTGGTACGACTTATGAATTCCAGGTTCAATCCGTTTGCTCGGCGAGTGATTCCAGTGGGTATTCAATTTCTTCTCTCTTTACCACCGCAGGTATCGCGTGCAATGTACCCATTGGTTTAGGATCAGCTTCCATCACAGACACTTCAGCGCTGCTTAGTTGGGCTGCGGTTACGGGTGCTCTGGGCTATAGCATTCAATACCACGTAGCCGGTACTTCAGGTTGGACGTACACCACGTCATCAACAACGTCGATCTCCATATCTGGCCTAACTCCTGCGACAGCTTATGAATTCCAGGTGCAGGCGATCTGCTCCGCCACCGATTCCAGCGGTTATTCTATCTCTTCATTTTTTACCACAAGTGGCGGCACTGTGGGAACCTGCCCCATCCCAGCCGGTCTTACCATGTCTTCCTTTTCCGGTTCGACCGCCGTGCTCACGTGGGCTATGATGCCCGGCGCTGTAAGCTACAACATACAGTATCGCGGCCCTGGTTCGGGCTGGGTGCTGGTAACCTCCACAACAAACTCTGTAACCATACCGGGGCTGATACCACTAACCGGCTACCAGTTCGAGGTACAATCTGTTTGTTCCGGATCAATTGCTTCAGACACCAGCATTTACAGTTTCCCGGTCGAGTTCATAACGCAAAATACTTCCGCGGTCTTAGGCGCTACTTCTTTGCAGAGCAGCTTCAACATTTATCCGAACCCCTTTACCCAAAATGCGGAGGTAAGTTTTACACTCACTGCCGCTGAAAAAGTAAACATCGCCATGTATAATATGCTGGGCCAGGAAGTGACGTCATTAGTGAAGGATGAGCTGCTGGAGGCGGGGGCACACAAGACTAGCCTGTCCATTGCTGCGCCCGGAATTTATTTTGTGAAGCTTTCAACCAGCCACTTCAGTATTACCAAGAAAGTGGTAAAACTATAGGTAGACTATTGATTTTGTGATCAGAGCCCCGGTCTTTCGGGGCTCTTTTATTATCGCCGTCGCGGATAATTCTTTGGAACTGCAAACTGGAATGTGGCATTTTGGGGTATACCGGGGCACAATTTGGGTAATTTTCCGGGGAGTTGAGCCGGGCAAAGCACCTCAGCGATAACCGCCCCTCCGATGCCCCAAACAGTACCGCAGTGGTGTATAATGGGAAATTAATCAAAACCGTAATAACTAAGCGAACAGCGAACCAGAATAGAGTTACACCAGTTTACCAGAAGCCGCAAATGCCCCATATATACACTGAAAAAATTTGAAAAAATGGGACAATCCGGCTGGTCCACGTTTGTAAGGACTACCAGTGGGCAGACAATAGGAATTAATTTGTACTTTTCCTCTTACACATGACGGCCCAAAACAAAACATACCACTCCCCTTTCAACATCACCGTGCTCGTAGCGGGTATCGGTTTTTTTATTGATGCTTTCGATCTGTTCCTGTTCAATGTTTACCGCATCCCTTCGTTAAAGGACTTGGGTCTAAGCGGAACAGAATTGACCAGCACCGGAGAAAAACTACTGTCCATACAGATGGCCGGAATGATGATCGGCGGGATCATCACAGGTATTATTGGCGACAAAAAGGGCCGTGTTACTGTGTTGTATGGCTCTATCTTACTTTACTCGCTTGCCAACCTTGCCAATGCCTTTGTACATGATGTCAACACTTATGCCGTTATCCGCTTCCTCGCTGGTGTGGGATTAGCAGGGGAATTGGGCTCCGGTATCACGCTCGTATCGGAAAGTATGTCTGTAGAAAAGCGCGGGTACGGCACCATACTGGTAGCTACCCTCGGTGCATTGGGCGCCGTAACTGCCGGACTCATTGGCGATTTCCTGCCATGGCGTTATGCGTTCCTCTCGGCGGGCATTGCCGGTGGCGTTTTACTCATCCTTCGGCTTCGGTCGTTTGAGTCATCTATGTTTATAGAATCCAGTGGCCGCAGAGAAAAAAGAGGATCACTGATGCTATTATTCTCGTCTGGGAAAAGAACGATGAAATACATAGCGTGTATATTGATGGGCATACCCATTTGGTATAGTGTAGGGCTGCTCATTACCCTATCACCGGAGATCGCTAAAACGCACAACATTACTGGGCTAAAACTCTCCACCTGTTTCATATTGTTCCAGGTCGGTATATCTGCAGGAGATCTTTCCAGCGGCATACTGAGCCAGGTATTCAAGAGCCGGAAAAAGATATTGCTTTCATTTATGGCGCTGGGCATATTATCCACCGCCTATCATTTTATCAGGATCGCCAACAGCCAGCAAATCAATATCACCTCATTTTTAATGGGGTTAGGGTGCGGCTACCTTTCTGTTTTTGTCACTTCCACAGCAGAACATTTTGGAACTAACCTGCGGGTTACGGTAACAGCTACCGTTACTAATTTCATGCGGGGCACCTTGGTGTTGCTTATACCTATGCACCAGTTTTTTGAACGTACTTTCAGCATCGGTCTTACAGGTGGGCTACTGGTTACCGGCTGTATTGTCTGGGGACTGGCAGTAATTTCCGCAGTTCTGCTTCCCGAAACCTTTGGCAGGTCATTGTCGTTCACCGAGTCATAGCTCTTCAGCAACCTTCTCCCGGCGAATTAATGCAAACTTAATATCTGGGGGTGCCCGACCTATTTTTATTCGCCATTTCTTTGCGCAACTTTTTGTAAGCAAACTAATAATGCGTGTAAAACTAATATAATGAAAAAGAATTCTGTGGCTTTTGCGCTCTGTATGTCGTTGGTATATATTGTCTTTTGCAGCGACATAGATGGCCCCGCTCATCATGGCCACGGAGATATAACCGGAGCAGTAACAGCCTCGGTAGGGCGTTGTCAGACAGGCACCTGTCATGGTTCAAATAACCCGCTCAATATTGTTACGCTGCAGGTACTGGACACGACAACAATGCTGCCGGTAACTACATACAGGGCCAACCAAACCTATCTTGTTTCGCTCAAAGGTGACGCCACAGCAGTGACAACTAATCTGCCGGGTTTTGGTTTCCAGGTATCGGCTGTTTTGGGCAACCACACCCTTGCGGGCTCGTATACGATTCCAACATTAGTGGCTCACAACATGCACACATTTCCTTGCGGTGCTACAACTGTGGTAGAACAAAGCACAACTCTTGGGCAGGATACAACCGGGATCAATAAATATTCAGTGCAGTTTTATTGGACAGCGCCTCCCCCGTTTACAGATAGTGTATCGTTTTATGCTCTGCTGAATGCAGTGAACGGTAACGGAGGGAAAACCGGCGATTTCCCCGATGCAGCGCCTATAGTTACGCTCTATGAAAGTGCAGCAGATAATGTGGAAATGGTGACCTATTCCAACAGTGATTTTTCATATTATCCTAATCCTGCTACTACAAGCCTCTATGTAAAAGCTGCCATGAAGATCACATCTATTGCCATCTTCGACGCTTTAGGAAGGAACGTTTTTTCGGGTAAGTTTAATAGCCTTGAGGTTAATATCGACCTGTCAACAATTATTCCGGGCAGCTACTTTGTGCAGGTAAACAGCTTGTCCGCCCGCCGGTTCACAAAAAATTAAGCTCGCGCACAAGAAGGTTGGTAAAACGTTTCAGGATGGCACTGTTACAGTGTTATATTTGCCTGAAAAAAGGGATATGAGCCAGAAAAAGGAGCACGATGTTAATATCAAAACCTGGCACGAAAGCCACGAGGAAACCCTGAAGTTTGGCCAAAAACTCGCCGACTCCGTAGCCCAGGGCATGGGCTCCTGGAAATTCATCATTATCCAGACGGTGATCGTAGCCATTTGGATGATACTGAATGTGGTGGCGTTTTGTTATCACTGGGACGTTTATCCGTTCATTCTGCTCAACCTTGTCTTTTCCACACAGGCTGCCTATGCCGCCCCCATAATAATGATGGCCCAAAACAGGCAGAGCGACCGTGACCGGGCACAGGCCATGGCTGACTATCAAACCAACGTTGAGGCAAAAAAGGAAATAGAAGCATTGCAGACCAAGCTGAACTCGATAGAAATCGAAAAGCTGGATAAGATCATCAATCTGCTCGAAGAAATGAAGGCCGGCAAGCAAGCATAAAAGGCTGGGCAATAAAATCTTCTTACTTTAGGTATTCCAAACACACCAAACATGAACGAACAAATAAGAACATTAGCGCCGGCGGCTTTGTGGAACCATTTTACTGACCTGAACGCCGTTCCCCGCCCGTCAAAAAAAGAACAACGGGTTATAGCTTTTATTAAAGCATTTGGCGAAGGGTTGAAATTGGAAACGTCTGTTGATGAAGCCGGAAATGTGATCATTAGAAAGCCAGCGACCCCGGGGATGGAAAACCGCGAGCCTATAGTGTTACAAAGCCACCTGGACATGGTGCACCAGAAGAACAGCGACACCACTTTCGATTTTGAAACACAGGGAATAGAAATGTATGTTGACGGTGATTGGGTGAGAGCCAAAGGCACAACACTGGGCGCAGATAATGGCATCGGCGTAGCTTCCATTATGTCTTTATTGTCTTCCTCTGATATCCCACACCCCGCTATGGAAGGGCTTTTTACCATCGATGAGGAAACAGGGTTGACGGGAGCATTTGCAGTAAAGGGCGGCCTGCTGTCTGGCAAAATACTACTGAACCTCGACACCGAAGCCGACGATGAACTAACCATTGGTTGTGCCGGAGGAATTGATGTTACCGCAACAGGGAATTACCAACAGGTAGCGCCTGCAGGAAATACTGCATTCACAATATCGGTAAAAGGGCTTACTGGCGGCCACTCGGGTGGAGATATTCACCTGGGCAGGGGCAATGCCAACAAATTAATGAACCGCATATTGCTGAAACTGGACAAAGATTTTGACGTAAACATCGCCAGTATAAATGGCGGCAGCCTGCGGAATGCAATACCCCGTGAGTCCGTAGCATTGGTCGCCGCTACCAGCGCTAATGCCGCAAAGGTCACGGATGCTGTGCAGTCACTGGCGGTAATAATAAAGGAAGAATATAAAACAACCGACCCTAACCTTGCGATATCAATCGAAACTGCGGATCTGCCCAAACAAGTCATTGATAAAGCGTTTCAGCAGCAACTACTGCGTACCATCTATGCCTGCCCCAACGGCATCTACCGGATGAGCCCCGATATCAGCGGGCTGGTGCAAAGTTCCAATAACCTATCTAGAGTAGTGGTAGCTGATGGGTCATACAGTATCCAGTGCCTCACACGCAGCTCGGTAGATTCGGAGAAAACGGATCTCGTTGCGGCAATATCCAGCACCTTTGAATTAATGGGCGCCAAGATGGATTTTGCGGGTGATTATCCCGGATGGGGACCAAAACCGGATGCACCGATCGTACAACTCATGGCAAACCTGTATAAGGAAATGTTTCACGCATCCGCAAAAGTGAATGCCGTACACGCAGGCTTAGAGTGTGGTATATTAGGCATCCATTATCCCGACATGCAGATGATCTCGTTCGGGCCGAATATTGTGGGGCCCCACTCTCCCGATGAGTGTGTGCAGATAGCTTCTGTTCAGAAATTCTGGTCGTTTTTATTGGAGACATTAAAACGGATACCAAATAAGCACGGCGCATAACAAGAGCAAAACATATACTCATGCAATATATCTGTGCATAATTACTAACGTTTTACTTGTTAAGTACGTCTAATAATGTGAAGTACACATTTCACTAAAACAAACCTTATGAAAAAAACGTTCCTTTTGGCACTATGCCTATTGACATTTGCAGCTACTAAAGCACAAACCTATTCGTCAGCCCACATCACCGTGGTCATATCAGATACGATGTATCATGATTCCACACAGTGCGCCAGCTTTTGCAATGCTAATTATATTATTACGGTAGACAGTTCTTTCGTGGGAGACACAGTAAATATAGTGGATACAACATTAGCATCACTTGTAGGTTCATATGCTAATACTACCGGTGCTTCACCATGGACATTTACAGCACCCATATATAGCACACCTCCGTCAGGCTATAATGATCTGGATATTTACGGAGGCTACAGCCATTTTGGCGCGGGAACAACCAAAATAACCTGTACGATTGACACGCTCAGATATGTAACCTACAACGACAGCCTCTTGGTTACTAACCCTTGTATATATAACATGGTGAGTGGAACCGTATATGCAGATATGAACGGTAATTGTGTTTTTGATAGTGGCGACGTGGGCATAGTCGCCCCCGAAGTGGACTTTAATGAAACCTTGTCCAGCCCGGTTGGGAGTATATTTGAACCTATATCAAGTACCGGCGCCTATTATGGCTACCCCATCCAGCAATCATGGATGACGAGTTATACCGTTTCTCTGCCTGCTTATTTTTCTTTTATATTCCCTAATTCACCATGTGCTGTCGGGATTTATACGCTTACTACGTTGCCCGCTAGCGGAATTGATTTCCCGCTCTTATGCACTACTAATATAGATGTGGAATGCTACGCTTTTTCACCCGCCTCTGTCAGGCTACATACACCTTTTTATATGCAGCCTTTTGTCAACAATACAGGCTGCGACACCGCGGCAGGAGAATTAACACTGGTAATAGATCCACGTGTTAGCTATGATTCCGCACTAAGCACATACCCACCAGACACCGTTCGGGGGGATACGCTCATATGGAACTATCACAGCCTAAACAATCTGTCGGGCAGCGCATACTGGAACAGCTTTTTTTCTGATCTCTATTTAACACCAGATACCGCAGTGGCAGTAGGAGATACTTTATGTTTCCGGGTGTATACCAATATCCTCGCTGCCGATGTAAATCCCGCCAATAATGATTATTCGTTCTGCCTGCCAGTAGTTTATTCTTATGATCCTAATGAAAAAGATGTTACCCCGAAGGGCGACGGTCCGCAAGGGTTCATTCATAGTTGGCAAGATACCCTTACTTACAATGTCCATTTCCAGAACACAGGCAGCGATTATGCCTATAATGTCACCATCATTGATACGCTAGACAGCCACATCAATGCAAGCACCTTCAAAATAATAGGTACCAGTCACAACATGACCCCGCAATGGCTGGCGCCAGGCATTGTACAATTCAACTTCAACAACATTATGTTACCGGATAGCGGCACCAACCAGGCTGCAAGCCAGGGCGAAGTGCGGTTTAGTGCTGTCTTGAACCCAGGCCTTGCTCCAGGCACACAAATAAAAAATACGGGATACATTTACTTTGATTCTAATCCGGCCGTTGTGACGAACACCACGCTTAACACGATCGCAATCCCAACGAAAATAACGCCAGCCACAAATCTGCCGGTTAAAGTTTATCCCAACCCCGCAATAGACCACATAACAATAGAGAACCTTGACGGCGGCGAAATATCCATACTTAACATGAATGGATCTGTGATAATGACACAGCATGTTACCAGCAACAAAACATCTATTGAGGTGAGTGGATTGCCAGATGGCGTTTACATCTTAAAGACAGTGAACAACACAAACACAACTACGACCAAGTTTACAAAGTATTGATTACAAAAACGATAGCTCGGCTAATTACCTTTTCTGATTAAGAACTATCCGCCTTCGCAGCAGTGCGAAGGCGGATTTTCTTTTCCTCTTATACAAAAAAAATCGCCATCAGCAATTGTTAAAATCAAACCAGCTGTGGAAAAAATTTCAACTTTTTAAACCATATATCTTATCTTTGGCCTCCGACCTATCCGGAACTTATTTCTTAATTTTTTAAAATATCTTTGCAATGTCAATATTAAATCTCCACCCACAGTTGTTGATGGGTATGCCTAATGCGGGTGAACTGGTCATTACTTTATTGATCATCGTTGTGTTGTTTGGTGGCAAAAAAATACCAGAACTGGCAAAAGGCCTGGGTAAAGGTATTCGTGAGTTTAATGATGCAAAAGACGGAATTAAGAACGAAATTGAGACTGGGATGAAAGACAAAGAGAAGATCCAAGCACCTAACAGCACGCCATCCGGCAACGCCTGATCCCCACAATAAGACCCTTTGTTTAGCTGGTTAATCTCTTTAGCTGGTTAGTTTATTTTCATTTTTTACTATATTTCAATTTTCTCCCCGGAGGATACTTGCTATAAAGTAGAGTAAACTATACTACATGCAGTATAAAAATATTCTTTTCGCCTTTTTATTTACTGTTTGTGCAGCCCGGCTGCATGCGCAGGATACGATCATCACAGCATCTGGCCGTATGATCATTCATCCCGCCAGCCGGGTTATTGCCGTAAACATGCCCGCAGCGGCCGACAATAAACCCACGACTTTAAAAGACAATACTACAGAAAGAAAAACGCTGCCTCCTGCCACAAAAAAAGCAGTTGCTGAAGCCAGGATACCGGAAACAAAGGCCAAAGAAATTAGAACGGCAGAGAATAGTAAACCATCAGAAAATAATAAGACACAGGCGAACCGGACCTTGGCCAGTAATATGCCGGATAAAAAAGCCGGATACAATCACGTACCCCTTGCCGGAGAAAAAGCATATTTCGGGGATAAGAACCAATATGTAAATGATTTTGTACGTAAATATCTGGAACTCCATAACAAGACGCTAGGTAATGTGCAGAGCAGCGGCGACCATTCTTTCTCTGTTATAGATGATGTGCTGGAAAAGAAAAATATGCCGAAGGAGCTGAAATACCTTGCCGTCATTGAGTCTGCATTAAACCATAACGCAGTATCCCGGGCTGGGGCCGTAGGGCCATGGCAGTTGATGGAGACTACAGCGCGCGGTCTGGGTTTGAAGGTATCCCGCCGCAGTGACGACCGCCGCGATCTGTACAAATCCACCACTGCTGCAACAAAATACCTGGAATTGCTTTATAGCCAGCTAAATGACTGGCTGCTGGTAATAGCTGCTTATAATAGCGGCCCGGTACCGGTGCAACGCGCTATCGAGCGCACGGGCAGCCACAATTTCTGGGATATCAAAGAATATCTTCCCCGGGAAACACAGGGTCACGTGCTTGCATTTATTGCCACCGCCAGTATTTTTGAGAATCTAAGTAAGTTCATCAACCTCGGCAGCATACCGGTTGACTTTAAGTTTGGTACGGAAGAAGAATCTGCCGAATTGAAAGACGCAAGCGGCAAGCCGCTACCTCTGGCCACAGCTCCGGCTCTTACGACACCGGTCGCGACAGCCGCATCGGCGCCATCTGCACCAGGTGTGTCCGTAGTTAAAAAACAACAATTCACCGATGACGAATTGCGGAATATGTCTATCGTCCGGATCACGAAGCCCATCCACCTGGAGTATATGGCCGAGCAATTAGGATTGGATAAAAGGCAGTTAAGCAGGTGGAATCAGGACTACGAAATGTTTACTTATGGTACCTACCCTACTCCCTACTACAATCTGCGCATCCCCAAGGACAAAGTGGACCAGTTCCTGCAAAAGAAAGAATCGCTGACCAAGAAGTCTGCGGAGATATTTGCCGGATTGAAATAATAGACTGTTTATTTAACGCCATATTTTAGGGGTGAAAGTGTATAGGCACACGAGACGGCAATATTTTTATTTTTTATTTTTTACTTTTAATTTTTCATCTTACCTTTGCAGTCCTTAAAAAAAGAATTGAATGGCAAACCATAAAGCAACCAAAAAAGATGTCCGCCAGAGTGAGAAGCGCCGCGAGCGCAACCGTTACTACGGCAAAACTACCCGTAACGCTATCCGCACCCTGCTGGCAACAACCAACAAATCAGAAGCAGAAGCAAGCCTCAGCAAAGTGATTTCTATGATAGACAAGCTGGCTAAGCGCAACATTATTCATAAGAACAAAGCCGGCAACGTAAAATCCGGTATCGTGAAAAGAGTGAATGCCTTGGCATAATTCATTTCTATATTTTTTATGCAAGCCCTCTGGTACTCCGGAGGGCTTTGTATTTCCTACCCTCTTGCTGTTAAGAAAAATTTAAATAGGCCACATTATTTTGCAATTACGAAATTATTCGTACGTTTGTGTACGAAATAATTCGTAGAAACAAAACATGAGCATAAAACCAACAGACAGCGAACTGGAAATACTGAATATACTCTGGACAAAGGGCCCAAGCACCGTGCGGGAAATACACGAGGTGCTGGAGCAAAACAAAGATGCAGGCTATACAACCACGCTAAAGCTGATGCAGATAATGCTGGACAAGGGATTGCTGAAAAGGGATGCCAGCAACAAAAGCCACGTATACACAGCAAACATATCGCAGGAGAAAACACAGGGACAACTAGTGCAAAGAATGATAGATAATGTATTCAATGGCTCTGCATCGCAACTGGTAATGCAGGCGCTGGGCAACTACAAGCCTAACGCAGAGGAGCTAAATGAGATCAAAAAATATCTTGATGAAATAGAAGGGGCAAATGCCAAAGGGAAAGATTCAAAATCCAAATAACGAACCTGCCTGCTGGTAGGCAGGTTCAAATGTTGATAGTGATCATTTTTCAAATAAAAACATCATGAACACACTAGCTAACACCACATCGCTGCTCACCCACTCGCTCGCGTGGGCGTTACTTTACTCCATTTGGCAGGGTGCGCTGATCTACGGCTCCTTATTTTTCTTGCTTAAGGCACTGCCCAATGCAGGGGCAAGGGCAAGATATTATCTCTCGTTCAGCGCACTCACTGCATTGTTCCTTTGGTTTGCAGATACCTGGAGCAGCCAGTATCAAAAACTGAAAGGGGTTACGGTATTTATTACACAATCGGCCGCTGATGGCGGTCTCACCAAAACTTTCACAGTAAACACATCAGCAGGTTCACCGACACATGAGACCGCTATACGTCATTTATTACCAAGCCTGGAACAGTACTTTCCATTCATATTAGCGCTGTATGCGGCAGGGCTTACGTTTATGCTGTGCCGTTTCGCCATTAATATAGTGCAGCTTCGCTCACTGAGAACAAGCGGCATTATAGCTCCGGGCGCGGAATGGGAGAGTATGCTCCACCACTGGCAAAACAAATTTGAGATAGTAAGACCCATAAAATTGCACATCTCCGATCGAATTAATGCGCCAATGATGTTGGGTGCCTTGAAGCCGATCATATTGCTGCCGGTCGCCGCCATAAACCACCTTTCGACAGACCAGGTAGAGGCGATATTGATGCACGAATTGGCGCATATAAAGCGCCATGACTACCTGCTGAACATCTTCCAGACCATCACAGAAACAATACTGTTCTTCAACCCCTTCATTTGGCTGATATCGGCTACCATACGGAGGGAACGGGAGCATTGCTGCGACGATATGGTGGTGTCTTGTGCCGCAAGCCCACTACCCTATGCCCGTGCGCTGGCCATACTGGAGCACACACGTCTTGGCAATGGCAACGGCCTTGTGCTGGCTGCAACGGGCCAGAAAAATCAATTGCTTCACCGGATAAAAAGAATAATGGAAATGAAAAAGGACAACATCAACTACGGCCAGCTTACTATAATAGTAGTAGCTATTCTCGCCATCACTGTTTCGATAGCCATGTTTACGTTCACGCCGTCATTCGCACAAAAGGCAAAAGGCGATACAGGAGATACTACCGTGAAGAAGAAAAGCGTGTACAAATACAAGTCAATAACCATAGACAGCAATGGCAAGAAAACAGAAGTAGTAAAGGAATCGGATACACCGATAAAAGAAATGAGCGATGAAGATGATGATGCCAGTGATGTTTCTGTAGGGGGTGACATCAGCAAACACAACGCAAAAACTTATCACGCATTTGCGAAAATTCGTAAGAACGACAATGATTCCAGTGAAAAGCACAATGGAACAGAAACCTATTCATATTCTTATTCCTATTCTAAAAATGATAGCGATAATTTTGATGATCGTGCAGGCGATATTTTTTCCATTGCAATGAATGCACATGGTAATTTTTGGGATGCCATCGACGACAGGGGATTAGAAGAACTGAAGAATGTAAACTGGGAAAAAATAGATGACGACATCAAAGAAAGCCTCCAGGAAATTAATACTGCAATACGTGATGCGAAAACAAACCAAATGGCTAGTGCCTTGTCAAAAGATGTGCTGGCAGAGTTAAAAAAAGCCCTGGAAGGTGATGAATCAGAAATGGTAAAAAGCAAGCAAATGCAGGCGGAAGTGCGCGCAAAGGCGGGTAAAGCGAAGGCAACCGCTATGGCAGGAAATGATGGCGGCAAGGAAAGCACAGACTACGAGGCAATGCTCACCAAAATGGAACAAGACAAACTCATAGACCGCTCAAAAAGCTACAAAGTTGTAAAGGAAGATGGCGCACTGTATATAAATGGCGAAAAGCAGCCGGAGTCTGTTCTCAACAAGTATGGCCAATACCTTAAAGATAAATCTGTGAACATAAAAGGCCATAAAGGTAGCCTGAGTATATCTGTAGATAACTAAAGAATCTGCTTCATAAACCTGTCACTAAACCTTTTGCATCGCAGAAGTTTTTTTTTGTTCCTGCTCGAATCATTGCGGGCTTAACGGTTTCCGTATTTGTGTTAACTTCACAATGCATTTAGCTGCATATGGAGGTTGATAAAAACGAGCATGCCATACTGGAACGTGCCATTGAAGAATGGCAGCAGGCCGGCAAGTTAACTCCAGAGCAGGCCGCCGGGCTGAAGGATACGCTGGAGCCCAAAGTAGCCCGGCAGCAAATAGCACAGTATTTCTTTTTCATCGCTCTGTTTTGCACCCTGCTGGCCTTCGGCGCCATCTTCCTCAACGAAAAACTGCTCGAGAAAATAAAACTCTACTTCTCGTGGAACGACCTGGCCATAGCGGCAATAACTGCTGTATTGTCTGTTTTGTGGTTCTGGTATGTGGGCAAAAAGCGGAAGCGGCTTAGCATAGTTACCTATGAAATATACATGGTACTGGGCGGCCTCTCTGTACTCACCTCGCTGATCTATTGCTGTAAGCAGGCGGGCACTGGCACAACATATACTGCGTTTCTGTTGCTTTCATTCTTCATATTGGGTATACTTAGCGCTGTCCTGCACTCAAAAGCTTTGTGGATTGGCACCATTGCGGCCGCTGTAGGCTGGTTCGGGGAGTTTAGCCTGTACCACAGTGCTGACAACCTGTTTTTGGGCATGAACTACCCCTTGCGCTATGCTGCACTGGGGCTCGTGTTATTAGCTTTTACTTTTTTACAGGCCCAGGTAAAGCCCCTCATATTCACTCACCGTATTACCTTCATTACCGGTCTTGTTTTGGCTTTTTGCGGACTATGGGGCATATCCATCTTCGGCAATTACAATACACTGGTGGGCTGGCAACAGGTGCGCCAGATACATGTACTTGCGTATTCGATAATTTTCGCTGCTGCTTCCGTGATCAGTTTTCTGCTAGGCATAAAATACAAAGACGAGGCGGCCAGGGATTTCGGGGTACTCTTTCTCCTCATAAACCTTTACACACGCTACTTCGAGTATTTCTGGGATTCTATGAACAAGGGCATCTTCTTTCTCATACTAGCTGTTACCTTTGGCCTCGTAGGTCGCTGGCTGGAAAGAAACAACCGGAAACGCAAAAAAACAGGCATAGCTCAACAGTCATAGTTTATTTTTGCCACCGAAAAACCTTTTTAACCTTTTAACCTTTTAACCTTTTAACCCTTTAACCTTTCAACTTATCAACTTAATATGTCTCGTTACGTATTGGAAGTAATGTATGATGGTACCTGTTTCCATGGATCACAGATCCAGGGAAACACGCCCACTGTGCAACTGGAACTGAACAATGCACTGAGTACTTTATTTCGCACACAGATACAAACAGTTGGCGCCAGCCGTACCGATGAAGGCGTACACGCCCTTAGCAATTACTATCACTTCGACTGGGCAGAGGAACTGAACATGGACCTGAAGTACAAATGCAACGCGATCTTGCCCGCCGGGGTGGCTGTAAAAAGGCTTTGCGTAGCAACAAACCCCGAGTTCAACAGTCGTTTTGATGCTACACGCAGGCAATACAGATACCGCATCTACGCTAAAAAAGATCCGTTTCTGCACAACAGGGCACTTTTTTACCCCTTCACGCTGCACCGGGAGACACTGGATACGACTGCTGAGATCATTAAAGAATACCAACAATTCGAATCATTCTCTAAGCGCAATGCACAGTCCAAAACATTCAACTGCACTATTCATCGATCATATTGGGAGCAGAAAGGGGAAGAACTGCACTATGTGGTAGAAGCCAACCGTTTCTTAAGAGGAATGGTGCGTGGGCTGGTAGGAACCCAGATTCATTTTGCACGGGGCAAAGAACCCCTCGAAGGTTTCAGAAAAATAATTGAAGCAAGGGATTGTACTCAAGCCTACTTCAATGTAGCAGGGCATGGACTTTACCTGGAAAATATCGTGTATCCGGAAGGGATGCTGGAGGAAATATGAGCGACTAATACTGCTGAATTAATACTTTTGCTGGAATAGATAACTGATCATGAAGTTTGCGTATCATGGGTAAACTCAGTTTCCTTTTACCAGACAATATTTCTGATTTTCGGCTTCGGAAACCAAGAATATCACCCAACTTGGATTCAGAAATACCCATTTGGTCAATTCTGAATTTTATTGCTTCTATGGGATTTGGATTGGGCACCGGATAGTGTACATTTTCATACTCTTTAACCAATATAGAGAGTATTTCCAGTTCATCTGCCTGCTTTGAGTCCTCTTTCAACTCTTTTTGCATCAGGGTATAAATACGGGCTAATGCATCCTCATATTGCTTCTTATTTTTTATTGGCTTTAGCATAGAATTTGAACATTGAAAATCGGCACAATAAACGTACTCACACTTTGCGGTCTTAAAAAACAAAATGAGTTCAACCGCGCCTTTGCGCCTTTGCGAGAGACCTTTTCGCATTCTATTTTTCGTCCAATTGCCACCACCCTACCAGCTTCCGCTAGCACCACCACCACCGAAATCGCCACCACCGAAACCACCAAAGCCACCGCCGCCACTATCACCACCGCCACCAAATCCTCCGCCGCCGCCACGGCCGCCGCCTAACAAGCTGCCCAGGAACATACCTGTAGCGAAATTGCCCAAGCCGCCGCCACTAATATAATTTCCACCGCCGCCACCACCGCGCCCGAACATCCTGATAATGAATATAACAATGATGATAAGTATGATGATCGCAGTAAGCGGCACATGCTGCGCAGCTCTGTGCTTAGGGTCCGCTTTGTACTCGCCCTTGGTAGCAGCGATAATTGCTTTGGCTGCCTTCGAGAATCCCTCGTAGTAATTCTTATCATCCCGAAACGCAGGAACCATCTCATTACGGATGATCTCGCCACATTGCAGGTCGGTCAGCGCACCCTCCAGTCCTTTACCAGTAGATATGTTTATTTTATGATCCTTAAGAGAAGCGAGCACCACTACCCCATTGTTCTTGCCGCTTCTTCCTACGCCCCAGGCCTTGCCCAGTTTCACAGCATAGTCCTCCACATCATTGTCTCCCAGGCTGTCAATCGTTACTATGGTTATTTCGTTGGAAGTCTCATTGCTAAAATCAACCAGTTCACGCTCCAATTGGTCCTGCTCGCCGGCTGTCATCATATGTGCCATGTCGTTTACAAGGCGTGGCGGGTTTGGCTTCGGAGGAATTACCTGCCCAAACACGGCCAGTCCTGCAAACAGGCAGAGCAATGAAAACCCAATAACACGCATCCGGAAACTCATTTTCTTGATCATCATTTTCCAAAAACTATTTCGTCAGGCAATTCATTTTTCTTTATCGCAGGATCGTATGGAAAATGCTTGGCCAATGCGGTACCCAGCTCATGAATGCAGTTGCACAAACCTTCTGTAACATTATTCTTCCTCAGGTGGCCGGTAAGCTTCGCTGCAGCACTCTTCCAGAATTCAGCCCCACCGGCTTTTTCATATATGGCAATATCCCCGAACAGTGCAAACTGCCTGTCGGAGATAGCCACGTAAACGATTATAGCATTTCGTGCCTGTGTTTTTGCCATTTCCAGGTTGGCAAATATTTCCTGCGCACGGAGCATAGCATCCATATACGAGCAATGATGCTCTATGAATACACGGATCTCGCCGCTGGTTTTGCTTTCGGCTTCCTTGATGCAGGCAACGATCTGGTGTTGTGCGTCCTTATCAAGTATGGGCCTTTTCCGGAATAATGAGAACATGTTGAAAATTCAAAAGTTAAAACCTGCCTGCCGGCAGGCAGGTTCAAAAGTCAAAAAACGAATGCACCGGAAACAGGCCATTTCTTAGAACTTTCCGTCACCGATTTTTGGTGCCTTCTGCGCATCTGCATCAGCCTGGAACGATGGTTTCTCCTTGAAATGGAACATGCCGGCAAATATTACTGCAGGAAAATTAGACACTTTGATGTTATAATCCTTCACAGCAGCGTTAAATGCATCACGAGATACCTTTATCCTGTTTTCTGTACCTTCCAGCTGCACCTGCAGATCGCGGAAGTTCTCGGTAGCCTTCAACTGCGGATACTGCTCAGAAACAACCATCAACCGGCCCAATGCCTGGCTAAGTTGGCCCTGCGATGCCTGGAACTGTTGTAATTTCTCCGGAGTCAGATCTTTGGGGTCTATTTTGATTTGGGTAGCAGATGCCCTCGCCTCTATCACGTCCGTAAGCGTTTTTGTTTCAAAATTCGCCGCCGCCTTTACAGTTGATACAAGGTTTGGGATAAGGTCAGAGCGGCGCTGGTAGCTGCTTTGCACATCTGCCCATTTCTGGTCCACATCTTTACTGGCTGAATTCATGCTGTTGTAATTGCTTACTCCGCAACCACCTAACATTAATACTAATAATACGATCACGCCTAAAGCGATAAGTACTCCTTTCATAGAATTATAAATTTTCACCAAAAGTAAGTCATGAAAGCTGAATATTATATTAATAGTCGGCAGGCA
>CAIVEW010000092.1 GCA_903905065.1 uncultured Bacteroidota bacterium
AAGAATTTTGCAGGCATAGAAGCGGGTATGCAAAAGCAAATAGACAACAAAGAAAAAGAACAAAATAAAAAAGTAAAGGCTGAAGACCAGCGAATAAAAGAACTGATAGCTGCAAATGACCGCGAGCTGGAAGTAAAAAAGAAGGAAACAGACGAACGGATAAAAGAGATAAAACACCAGCAGACAAATAACCTGAAACAGGAGGGCGCTGATATACTGAGACTATCGGAAATAGATAAGGAGCTGGCATCGCTGCAAAGAGAGCTCGACTTTATTAACGATAACCGGGATAAAGTTGCGGAATATAACAAGGACAAGCGCGAACTATTTGACTATGTGGACAAGTTCAAAACAGACAAGCGCCTTAAAGAAAGTCAGCAGGAAAACGAACAGGAAAAATACAACCTGCAAAAACAAAAGCTGCACCAGGAAATAGACCAGCTACAGGCGATCATTGCCGAACTGGACAACCGGCTGGCCACCATCAGGGAGGGCATCACCGCTTTTGAGAGCTTTAAGCAGACAGATCATTACGAGCAGATCGCCGGGTACCAGGGAATGCCGAGTACACTGAAGGAAAGCACTTCGGGCCTGAAGCCGCTTATTGAGACGCTGAATGGTAAGATCTATATTATACAGGAACGCTACAACGATTTGCAAAGCGCCATCAATAAATTCCTGGGTAATTTCTATTCCCAGAATATTTTCGGGTTCAAGACAAATCTCACCGACCGTCATGAGTTTATAACGTTTGCAGAAATGTTGTATGAATTCCTGGAAGAAAACAAAATAGTGCAGTATGAAAAACGCGTGAATGAGCGCTTTGCAACGCTCATCAGGCAGATCGGAAAAGAAACCACGGAGCTTACTTCCAAGGGCGGGGAAATACAAAAGGTTATAACAGACATAAATCGCGATTTTGAAGAACGGAACTTCGCTGGTGTCATCAAGAGCATTCGCCTGCAGCTATCTGAAAGCCGGAATGCGATAGTAACCTTGCTGCAATCCATAAGGGAGTTCAATGACAAGAACAGTATGAGCCTTGGAGTTGTAAACCTGTTCTCGTCCGGCGACACTGAGGGACAAAACAAGAAGGCTGTGGCCCTGCTGAAAGAATTTGCGAGGGAGATAAATGCACGTAAGGAAAAAGAAATAGGCCTGGCTGATTCATTTGAGTTGCAATTCAGAATAGTGGAAAATGAAAATGACAGCGGCTGGGTGGAGAAGCTCACCAACGTTGGCTCTGAGGGTACGGACATACTAGTGAAGGCAATGATAAACATAATGCTGCTCAATGTATTTAAAGACAGCGCATCGAAACGATTTAAGGAATTCAGGCTGCATTGCATGATGGATGAAATAGGCAAGCTGCACCCCAACAATGTGAAGGGGATACTGAAATTCGCCAACGACAGGAACATATTGCTTATCAACAGTTCGCCTACATCGTTCAATGCTACTGACTACCGTTATACCTACCTGTTATCTAAGGATAGCAAGCACATAACAACCGTGAAAAGGCTGATAAAAAAAGGAGTTGAAGTAATGGCATGATCATACCGTTGTCCATAGCTGAGAAACTAAGCCTGCTGGCACAGGGTGAGCAATTGCCCGCCAGCAGGCTTAAACACTCGATTGTTGATGAGCTAATTGCAGAAAATCTTATCGCTACCCGCATTACCGGCCGCACCAGAAGCACGCTGTATGTGGCCGACGTTGTTGCCTTTAAGAATTACGTGCACAGCAAATGGAACATTGCCAGCCTTGAGAACTACATTCAAACACTCAAAAACGATGCTGCAACCCGCGTTGATTTTGTGGCAGTAAGCAATGATAGTAAAGCCATTTCCAGGCGCACTTTCCAGGGCTTCCTTGTAAACAGTTACGCGCAGGTATCTTGCACTTTGAATGGTGCGTCATTGGTCATTCATCCCCCGGCAGGCACATTTCAGTTTGTGCATGACTTTGAGCATTTTTTTCCGCCATCGGACGTTGTGATTGTTGGCGTGGAAAACGCGGAAAATTTTCGCCGGATCGGCAGTCAGCAACATTTATTTCCGGGTATAAAAGCGCTTTTTATCAGCCGTTACCCGCAGCAGCAAAGCGGCGATGTGATGAAATGGCTGCTGTCGATTCCTAATCAATATCTGCATTTTGGCGACTTTGACCTCGCGGGCATAAACATATATCTGCAGGAATACAAGCGGCATCTGAATGAGCGCGCCTCCTTTTTTATACCCGATAATTTAGAAACACTGATTGAAAAATACGGTAACAGGAAACTCTATGACCGGCAGCAGTTAAACAATGCAACAATACCGGAAGACAAACTGAAACAACTGGCATCACTCATACATAAGCACAAAAAAGGGCTGGAACAGGAAGCATTGCTGATAGGTAATATCAGTTAATGTTTTCTGAATTAGCTGCTGACTTGTAGTATTTGCTTTATTTTCGGGTAAGCAACTTTGCTGCTAAGCCGCGTCATCAGGCCCAATGAGTATGAGAAAATTATTTTCCTCTGTTCTTCTTCTTTTTCTATCAGTGATCGCATACTGCCAGAACGCTGAAATAGATGACTATACCCGGAATATACAGATCAATCCTTACAGCGCTGAGTCTTATTTCGGCAGGGGAAATGCAAAATTTAAAATACACGATACCGCTGGGGCCATCGCGGATTATTCCAAAGCAGTAAAACTGGACTCCTCCCTAAAGAAAGCTTACTATAACCGGGGGCGAACCATGTACTTCCTCAAAAAGTACAAAAACGCAATAGACGATTATTCCACAGCTATCCAAATCGACTCCGCTTATGCTAAAGCATATTCCAGCCGGGGTGATGCGAAATTTGATGCGCGGGATTTTGCGGGCGCAATAACAGACTTTACGATCGCGGACAAAATGGATACCAGCTATCCCATCCCTTACTTTAAAGTGGGTGTCGCCAAATATCACCTCAACGACATGATTGGCGCTGTCAGCGCCTACGGAAAAGCCCTGGAAAAAGACACGGCTAATGCTGCCATCTACTATAATAGGGCTGAAGCAAAATATGCGCTTAGAGAATATGCCGAAGCTATTGCAGACTATAGTGCCGCCATAAAAATAAAGCCGGACGCTGCTGCCTATAACAGCAGAGGTCTGACAAAAAACAAGGTCAGCGGGCCCGCCAGCGCAATACCGGATTACACCATGTCTGTGTCGCTCGATACTAACTATGCCATGGCTTATTTTAATCGCGGGGCTGCTGAATATGCTTTGAACGATTATAGCAAGGCTATAGCAGACCACAGCAAGGCAATAAAAATAAACCCAGGCTATACGGAAGCTTACATAGGCCGAGGTATGGCAAAAGCTGCACAGCACAATTATGCAAACGCTATCAGCGACTACAGCAAAGCGCTGGAAAAAGATAAGAATAATGCTACCGCTTATTTCCAAAGGGCAGAGGCGCAATATGCGCTCAAAGCGTTTAATAAGGCTATTGATGATTATAATAAGGCCATCAGCATAAACCCCGGCGATGCAAAAGTGTATAACGGTCTTGGCAACGCAACTCACGCAATTAAGGATGAAAATGCTGCCATCGCTGCCTATACTAAAGCCATCGGATCAGACCCTGCATTTACACAGGCTTATGTGAACAGGGGGGTAGCGAATGTCGCCTTGCTAAAGTATGACATTGCGATAGCTGATTTTAATAAAGCCATAGCAACAGACGCCAACTATGCCAACGCCTATTACAACCGGGGTATTGCCCGGTATAAAATGCAGAACGATAGTGGCGCCATAAATGATGAAACCAAAGCCATATCCCTAAATCCCAACTATGCCGAAGCCTGGTACAGCCGCGGTCAGGCAAAGAGTGATATGAAAAACGACAGCGATGCAATAACTGATTTCGATAAGGCCATCGCAATAACCCCTGGCTATGCGGAAGCTTTTTACAGCAGGGGCATATCGAAAGTAAAATTACAAAACGATACCGGCGCGATAAACGACGAAAGCAGAGCGATTGCGCTAAACCCAAATTATACCGATGCCTATTACAACAGGGCCGTTGTAAAAAGCATGCTCCAGCAAGACAGCGCTGCAATAAAAGACTACAACAAGGCGCTCACTTTGAACCCGTCGTTTAGTGCTGCCTATTATAACCGCGCCATATCTAAGAGCAAAATACAGGACCACGACGGAGCCATAGCAGACTACAATACTGTTATAAAAATAGATAGCAGTTCCGTGCAGGCATACTATAACAGGGGCACGGAGAAAGCAGCGCTGAAGAATGATAGCAGCGCTATTAAAGACTATAATAAGGCCATAACGTTGAGCCCCGGTTTTGCCGGCGCCTATGTAAGGAAAGGCATCTCGGAAGATAATCTGCAAAATGACAGTGCTGCAATTGAGGACTATTCAAGAGCACTCGATCTGAGCCCGGATACGCTCGCCTATTACAGCAGGGGTACGGCAAAAATTAAGCTGGCAAATTATGAAGGTGCAATAGTAGACTTCTCCAGCGCCATAGACATGGATTCCTTATATGCCAAGCCTTACACCTTCCGCGGGGTTTGCCGCATACTTACCGGCGAAAAAAAGGGCGGCTGCAACGACCTCAACACGGCCAAAAGGCTGGGTGATACGAGGGCTGATAAGTATATAAAGGATGCCTGCAAATAAAAAAGCCCCGGAACAAATAGTCCCGGGGCTTCTTAGTCAATAAAATACGTTATCTCAACTCTACCTGGCCGCCACCTATGCGATAGCCACCGTTGTAGATAGTTATTGTGTAGATGCCCGATTCATACTCAGCTTCTTGTTTCCATTCTACTGTGACATCCTTTACCGGCTCATTGGTAACAAGTGGTATATCTTTTTGTACGCTGTAATTCAGTTGGCCGCCATTGCTGATGGTTGTAGATCCGGAACCCGCAGTTGTATTGCTTAGCAGATTGCCCGCAGGATCTTTAATAACAAGGTAAAGCGTTTTAGTACCATTCTCTGCCACCCTGTTCTCGTCAATATCAAACTGCACTTTCAATTCATCGGCCCGACGCGCGCGGTTTGTTTCTTTTTCTTTTGTACCATGCTTTTTCAGGTGTATAGCCTCAAGCCTTATGTTTGATGCGTGCAATACCGAACCAAGTGCGAGTACCTTATTATATTTCTGCAGCAGTTCGTCTCTCTGGCGCATCAGGTCTTTTTTGTCATTTTCCAGCAGGCCCAGTTGTTGCTCATAAGCCTTTGTCTTTTCGTTCAGATCGTCCTTCATGGAGGCGATCAGCTTTTTGTCTGTTTTCAGCTCATTGGCAAGTTTCTTGTTGTTGCTTGCGAGGTTGCTGTTTATACTTTTCAGCTTGCTGATCTGCAGGTCCTTTTGTGCGATCTGGCTGTCGAGCCGGGCGCTCATGGTAGCATATTCGTCCATCTGGTTGTGCGCTGCATTGGCCTGTGCCTGGATGGTGTCTTTGGCCATGGACAGCGAATCTTTCAGGCCCTGGTTCTCCGTCTTCGCCGGAGTATTGCTGTTATTACAGGAGCTGGCCGCGCTCAGCATGCCGACAAGAACAGGCAGATAAATAAATGCCAGGCGGAACCTGCTCATAAAAGAATTGCATTTCAATTTTTTTTCGGTCATTAATTCTGTTTTGTTATTCATAAAAGGTTGTTTTTGAGTGTTTGATGAGATTAATATAAAAATCGAGCCTACAGCACTTTATACATCTGCGTGGCCGAGTGAACGTATTGTGTAGGCTCAAAAGTATCATCGAATGTGGACTTTAATTGGTTCAGTTTTTCATCCAGTTTGCCCACGTTGCTGCCTATTTCTTTATTGTTTTTATATTTGGTTATGAGCACGTTGTATTTATTGATGTGGTGCTTTATGCGGTAAGTTAAGTCACCATACCGCACCTTTAACGACTGTACGTCCATAAGTTGGTAGTAAATATTCTCCTTCCAGTCCTTTGGGTTTTTCTTTTTCATGTCTGCCACATAGTCACCGGCTTTCTGGCGAAGCATAGTGAGATAGGTGTACCGCTTGCTGGCGTCACTCTGCCGGGTAAAACCGTTACTTACATCATCGCGGTCTATACTGAGCATGCGCATATTCCTGTCGATGACCGTATCATACTGTACCTGCATTTCCTCCAGCGACTGCGTGATGCCATCCCATTCATTTTCCACCAGGTTTTTATCGGTGGTGAACTGGCTGAGCGCGGCGGTAACTGCAAACATCTTTTCAGCTTCGGTTTTCAACTCCCTCCTTTTATGGCCAATAGAGTTTACATAATCAGCCATACCGGAAAATAACAATTGAGAATATGCGCCAACTATTGGTACACCAAATGAAATGTTCCCTGTAGCGGTAATTACCTCTCCTATTGTCTTTAAGGTTGCGTTGTTGTCCTTTGTCTTATCTACATACACCCTGAATTTTTCAAATCCCGCCCTGAATCCGTCGTAGTTCATCGGGTTGCTGGTCTCGGTAAGCGCGTTGAAAAAATCTTTGGTTGTGCGGAAGAGGATCAGCGGTTTTATCTCCCGGTCCATAGACACCAGGTTGATGATCGCAGATTGGTAGTTGGCCTCATATACATTCAGTTCGTTTTGTTCTTCAGCCTTCTGCTTCTCCTCTAATATCTGTACGCGCTCTACGATCTTATCAAGGCGTTCCTTCGGGTTGCCGGTCAATTTAATTACGCTATCCAGCCTGCTTACTTTTCCATCCAGGCGGGTAATGGTGGAGTCTACCACTTTATTTTTACGGTCAAGGTTCTGCTGTATGTCATTGAGTATTTTCTCCCGTACGCTCTTCTCCGTGAGAGATGTATCGTTGACCGATGCCTTTGCCTGTGCATAGAAACACAAGCACAAACAGGCAATAATGATCTTTTTCATGTTGTTGTTATTAAGCTGTGATACTGATCTAACCGAAACAAGAATAAAAAAAAGCTAAAATTATTTGGGCTATAACGCAATATGCGAATAAATATTCTATACCTGATAAAGATCAATATGGGGCGGACCTCGCAACCCAAATAAGTGCTGTTCGCGCGAAGGGATCAGAAAATAAGGGGCGATACTTACCGGGCCATCTGAAAATTCGGGAAATATCTGAAAAAAAGGGGTAGAGCAAATCGCGAAGCTACATTCGCCACTCATATACCTTATCTTGACGTTGTCTTTCTTAGTTACACTTTTTGAAATGACAGAATTATTGACCGTAAAATTTTGCGGATTGATCCCCGGTAAGATCAAAGAGCGCGGGGCAGACTTGTTGTATCTACTTTGGGAAGCACCCAGAGCACCAGGCACGTCTTTCCTAAAAAAAACAAACGAAAATAAAAACAGGAAGGCGACTACAAATTTAGTTTTAGCCATTGGCAGCTTTCTGATGTAAAATTAGATATTTAAATAACCATTTTGAAAGTCTCTGATAATAGAAATGTTAATGTTTTGATATGAAAACGGCCAACACCCCTTGTCAACTTGCCAACTTATCACCATATCTCCCTATCCCCTACCTTTGCACAATGAATACAGAAGCAAAACTCCGCGATCTCCTCGATAAACGCATCCTGATCATAGATGGAGCTATGGGCACCATGGTGCAGCGCTACAAGCTGCAGGAAGCCGACTATCGTGGTGAGCGGTTTAAGGACTGGCATACTGATGTGAAGGGAAATAATGACTTGTTATGCCTCACGCAACCACATATAGTAAAGGAGATACACCGCAAATACCTGGAGGCAGGTGCAAACATATTGGAGACCAACACCTTCAACGCACAGGTCATATCTCTTGCAGATTATGATATGCAGCCATTGGCCTACGAACTCAATGTTGCCGCTGCTACACTCGCCCGCGAAGCCGTGAATGAATACAAGGCTACCAATAAGCTTGAGACTGCCGATCTATTCGTTGCCGGTGCGATAGGCCCGATGAATAAAACGCTTTCTCTATCGCCGGACGTGAACAATCCCGGCTATCGTGCCGTTACATTTGATGAAGTAGCCGACGCTTATTATGAGCAAATAAAGGGCCTCGTTGACGGGGGCGCGGACATCCTGGTGGTAGAAACCATTTTTGACACGCTTAATGCCAAAGCCGCGATTTATGCTATCAATAAGTTCTTCCGCGATACGAAACATGAAAAACTCCCTGTGATGATCTCCGGTACCATTACAGATGCTTCCGGACGCACGCTGAGCGGGCAGACCCTGGAAGCCTTCTATATTTCGGTAATGCACGCCAACCCAATAAGCATAGGACTCAATTGTGCGCTGGGTGCAGAGCAGATGCGCCCGCACATAGAGGAATTGGCACAAATTGCAGCGTGCTATGTAAGCGCCTACCCAAATGCTGGCCTGCCGAATGCAATGGGCGAATATGACGAAAGCCCCGAACATACTGCATTGGTTATTTCGCAATGGGCAAAAGAAGGATGGGTGAATATGGTAGGCGGTTGCTGTGGTACCACCCCCAACCATATTGCCGCAATAGCTAAGGCTATGAAGAAATACAGCCCCCGGCCGTTGCCGGAAATGGCAGTTGCATAGGTTTCCGTAAGCAGCTTCACTGTTTTCAGTCTTTGCTGCGGCTTTACGAACTTTGCAAAAAATCTGTTTATCCTGGCTTATGAAACTCTGGTCTTTTGCCTTGCTATTTCTCGCAAATGCAGCCCTCGCGCAGGACAGCGTTAAACTATCGGGTAAAATACTAAACCCTGTTTCCGACAGCATCATTGTTAGCTACAACGACAATGCGATTGCCTATTATCCGAAGGATTTCATTGCTACGGTGGGCCGAGGCGGATATTTCTCGCTGGCCTTTCCTATACCGCACGGTGTTTATACCCAGGCAACAATCAGGCACCGCGACAAAGCAGCGGAACTGATATTGAATCCCGGTGATAGTATTTTCGTGTCTGTGGATGCCGCTCATTTCGATAGTACGCTACATTTTCTCGGGCGGGGGGGTGCTATTCAGAACTTTATTGCCAAACACACGATCACCGCCGGGAGGATCAACCAATACGTGCTGAAAGTGAAAACGCACATCAACAAGGAGCCCGATGAGTTTCTCAAGAACCTCGACAATGAGCGGAAAATAGAAAACGAATTTCTCGATAAAAATAAAACCGGCCTGCCGGGATCATTTATTAATTATTGGACCGCGCTTTTTCAATATTACAACTACTTCTTCCTGGAGCAGTACCCGCAGATGCATGCCATGATCAAGGCGAGAAAATATACGGACAGCATACCAGAAGCCAATTATTCTGTTGTGTCGCACCTGCCGTATGCTTTCAACGATTCGCTGCTACAGCTTTCACCATATTTATTGTATCTCACCGGTGTCTTTGAAATAAAACTGAAGGCTGCCGGATACACTTTTTATGGCCACGACACCGCCACTTATCGGAAATTCCAGGATAGTGTAATGAAACTCGTGTACCAACACCTACCGCCAAAAAGCACCGAATACTACATGGCCCAAAACCTCTACGGAAGAGCAAGAAATCAACCGATAGCCCGTACGGAATTCATGTATACCGACTTTAAGAAGCGCTGGCCAAAAAGCGGGTATCTTCCCACGTTAGACAAACAAATGGCCATAGCTGAAAGGCTGGCACCCGGACAGCCAGCCCCGGATTTCGACATAACAACGCCGGATGGCAGGCAAATGAAACTATCTGACCTCAGGGGCAAAGTAGTCTACGTAAATTTTTGGGCAAGCTGGTGTAAACAATGCGTCGGGGAGATCATTAAAGAAGGAAAAATGAAAGAACTGATCAAAAATAAGCCGCTGGAATTCGTTTATATATCCATAGACAATGATACAGCAGCGGATAACAAATTGATAGCAAAATACAAAATGGAAGGACTCTTCACCCACGCGATCGGGGAATGGAGTGCGCCGGAGGTGCAGCTATACGGTGTGCAGTCCCTGCCCGCTTATTTCCTTATTGACGACGAGGGGAAATTCGCCATGCAAAATCCTCCTCCGTCACCGCTTCAGTCAACTGAACTGATTTTGGCGTTGGAAAAGCTGTTCAAGTAAGTCTTTTACTCCGGGTTATAGTTGAATTTAAAGCCGATACCATGTATGGTCTGCAACTTGGCTACGTTCTGTGACTTCAGGTATTTCCTCACCTTGGTAATGAACACGTCCATGCTCCTTCCCAGGAAGTAGTCATCCTTGCCCCATACGCTCATCAGTATCTCATCCCGTTTCAGCACACGGTTGGCATTGAGGCACAGAAACCGCACCAGGTCTGCTTCACGCTGCGTAAGCTGGTGGCTAACTTTCTCATTGCTGAGCGTCAGGTTAGTATAATCAAACAACAAGTCCCCTATCTTGAAGATAACCGGGCCCAGGTCATCTTTCTTCTTACTGCGCTTCACAAATACCTGTATACGATGCAGGAGTTCCTGCAGGTTGTAGGGTTTGGTGATGTAATCATCCGCGCCACTTTCGAAACCCATGATCTTGTCATTGTCCATGTTTTTGGCCGATAACAAAATGATAGGAATATTTTCGTTTTTCTTACGGATACTGTTTGCCAGCTCCATGCCATCCTTTTTACCGGGCAGCATTACATCCAGCAGGCAGATGTCGTAGATATTTTTCATGAACTGGTGCCAGGCGGCATCCCCTTCCGTACAATGCGTTACATCGAAGTCCTGCTTTTGCAGGAAATCCTTCACCACATACCCCAAAACGGGGTCATCTTCCACTAACAATATTTTTAGTTTTGGTTGTGACATAGGCACGAAAAAAAATAAATTGACGATTTTTCCTTCCGCTAATATAATACCTATTTGTTAATAACCGAAATTTAACCAACAATTTAATATATAATGACAAAAGATTTATTTTATCCGGTCCGGGTTCTGGGCGATAAAGGAAGCCCAGGAGTTCCCGGTTTTCGCCTTGATTTTCGGCGCATTATCCCTTTTTAGGGCAGCCGTTTTGCCCTGATAATGGTGACACAAAGCTGCCGCTACAGCGTCTGTAGCGTCCATAAAACGCACATCTTCCGTAATGTTAAGGGTATGTTGCAGCATTTTCAATACCTGTTCCTTTGTCGCGTTTCCCCGGCCGGTAATCGACTGCTTTATTTTTCGGGGCGCATATTCTACGGCATGCAGATCGTGCATCATAGCAGCCGCAATGGCAACGCCTTGCGCTCTGCCCAGTTTCAGCATGCTTTGTACATTTTTTCCAAAAAATGGGGCTTCTATAGCCACCGCACCGGGTTTGTGCAATGTTATAAGGCTCTCCATTTTCTTGAAAATGAGCTGAAGGCGCTCTGCGTGATCTTTATGTTTTGATAAATGTAATACACCCATTTCTATGAGTGATACGTTACTTTTGTTAACAAGGATGAGCCCATACCCCATCACTAATGTACCCGGGTCAATTCCAAGAATTATCTGGCTCTCTTTCAAAAAAGTAAGTATTAAGTATAGTGAACAAAAATACCAAAATATGGCTGAACTATACGTTGGGCGCCGCTATTTCGTTGCTGCTGCTCTGGAGCATATACACGCAGGTAAAGAAGCAACTTGGGGGAATGGATGCAAATGTCTGGAAACAAACAGGGCCAGGTCTGTTTTTAGCCCTTTGTATTGCCTTGCTGTTTGTTAACGTATTGCTGGAGAGTGGCAAATGGTACCTGCTCACAAATATGGTGGAACCCATAAGTTACCCGAAGGCGCTTTCGAGTTACCTGGCAGGGGTGGCGTTTTCCATTATTACACCCAACCGTATTGGTGACTATCCCGGCCGTATTCTCTTTTTGGGCAGGAACAATACCTTCCGGTATGTTAATGTTTCCGTGCTTGGCATTATGTCACAACTGTCGGCGATATTTCTTTTCGGGCTGTGCGGGCTTATATACTATAATGTGGCTTTCCCGTCATTGGTAGCCCGCCTTGCGCTGGGGCTATGCCTGGCCGCTAATATTGGTATCGCCATCGTTTACTGGCGATTCGAAAACCTATTGCCAAAGCTGGCAAATGTCCGGTTGCTAAAGAAATATATTATCTACGCAAGGTCCCTGAGCCGTGTTAATGCGTGCAGGCAAACAACCATATTAATGCTGTCAATATTACGGTTCGGTGTCTTTACGGCACAGTATTTGTTTTTACTCCGCTGGATGAATGTAGAGGTACCTCTCGCAGAAGGATTTATCATTGCCGCATTATTTTTTTGGGTGATGGCAGTCATTCCGTCAGTAGCTCTTTCAGAGTTGGGCGTCAGGGGAAATGTAAGCCTGTACCTTTTTCACAATTTTTCGCCAAATACCGTTGGTGTGCTTGCCGCAACTATGGGGATATGGCTGCTCAATCTTATATTACCGTCAATTTTCGGCAGTGTACTGATAATGAGAATGAGATTATTACGTTAGTATGTAGATTTATGGTAGTGTTAAGAAGAGAACAAATGAATGGCGTAGTAAAATTGATCCTTTGCATTTGTATGATCGGGTTTCCCGCAGCAGCATTTTCACAAAATGATTTTTCGGGCGCAAAGAACACCAGCTTTAAGAGCGGCGAAAAACTCACATTCAAGGTTTATTATAACCTAAACTTTGTATGGATAAATGCCGGCAATGCTTACTTCAATACCGTACAGGAGGATATGGACGGCCATAAGGTGTACCACGTTACCGGCGATGGCAAAACAACGAAATCATACGAATGGGTCTATAAAGTTAATGACAAGTATGAAACCTTTATAGATAAGGAAACGATGCTGCCACTAAGGTTTGTGAGAAATGTAAATGAAGGCGGCTTCAAAATAAACCAGGACGTTACCTTCGATCATAAAAAAGGGAAAGCCACTTCGAACAAAAAAGTGTACGACATTCCAAAATCAACGCAGGATGTACTTTCTGCCATATTTTTCGCCCGCAATATCGACTACAATAAGCATCAGCCTGGGGACAAAATACCCTTCAGTATGTTCCTCGACGACAAGGTTTACAATCTCTACATCAAGTACCAGGGCAAGGAAAAAATAAAAACAAAAATGGGCACTTTTAATGCATTGAAAATAGTGCCACTGCTCATAGAAGGTACCATATTCAGCGGCGGGGAAAAAATGACCGTTTGGGTAAGCGATGATTCCAATCACGTGCCGCTGCGCATCAACAGCCCTATACTGGTAGGCAGCATTAAGGTAGATCTGATAGACTACAGCAATCTGCGAAGCCCATTTACATCAATAATAAAAGAGAAGAACGGGCACTCAGAATCAGAATAGCCGTTTGTTCTTTTTTACGGTAGCCATATATTCCTGCAGGTCTGGCGAGGGTTTGAGCCACAAAAGCATCAATACATAAACGACAACTATAACCATGCTGCGTATGGCAACGTCGGCAAATGTGCGCACATATATATGGTGTGCCTGGTCAAAAAAATGCGGAAAATAGTACCCTGCTGCAAGCGCCGGAACGGCCGCGAGGATCACAAATGATGTCCCCTTCGAAAAAGGTTGCATGTTCAGTCGTTTCCAGATGAATAGCGACTTCACAACGTTAAAGGCCACGAGCACCGTTGTAGTGCTCCATGCTGCGCCGTAGATACCATATCGTGGCACCAAAACGCGGATCAGGGCAAACAGCACCGCCATCAGAAACAGCGACAGGTAAAAATTGAATTTGTAATAATTAGCTATCGACAACACCTGGTCATTCATTCCTGTGGCAATGTTCACTATGTTGCCTATAGACAGGATGGCAAAGACGGGTATGATCTCCGTGTAGCCATTCTTAATGACCGCAATAACGTTTTCGAGGTTACAGCACAGCAACACCGCTATACCGATGGTAGGAATAAGGATATTGATGGATGACCGGGAGAAAATGTTCTTTGCTTTCGGCATATCATCGTCGGCAAACGCCCTTGCAAGCACCGTGAAGCTAGCAGGCTGCATGGCTTTCATCGGCAATTGCAAAAAGGAGATAAAGAAAACCGCATTAGAATATATCGCCACAGAACTAAAACCATTGCGATCGTAAAACGGCAGTGAGAGTGCGTCCATATACCCCATCAGCAACACAGAGACCGTTAATAAAAAGTGGTACCAGGAGAAATGAAGCATTTCCTTGTATTCGTCTTTGGTAAAGTCGCCAGGGTGGAACGAGATACCGAAACCCTTGGTGAGCGCAGAAAGGAACAGGAAGATCAGTACCGGCAGGAAGTAAATAAGTATAGAGCCGATCACAAAAATATTGAACGCGATATAACCGAACCCGAACAGCAGGATGAGCAAAATACTGGCCACTCTCACCACCACCTCCCTCATGAATGCCGATACCGCCACCTTCATCTGCGAGCCCAGGTACTGCTCCAGGATCACCATATAAATAAACAATAACGTATACAAGGGAAGCCAGTAAAAGTAACGCTGCATGTACGGAATATCAGCAGGCTGAAAATGTGGGAGTATCCACGCGTGCAGAGATATATATACCAGTGAAAATATCGCTGCAATAACCACCGGCAAAAGGAGGCAGATCGTGATCAGTGACTTTTTTTTACGTGCGTCATTGGCGTACCGGTGGATATAAACCGCAAGTGTATTGTTAAGCCCCAGTAGTAATATCTGGGATAGCACTACTGCGTAGTTGGTGAGGTTCCGGGTAAAGCCCAGTTGCGGCTTGGTAAGATATTTGATGGACAGCCAAATGATCAGCCCGCCAAGGATGGCCCCAAGGATTACAACAATAGAATTTTTTGCAGATTGCCGGAAGACAACACCCATGTGCGCAAAGGTAATTGTTTAATAAACAGGCTACTATTTTACAAATGCGCGGGACATCGCTATTATTGTGTTATTCCTCAGAAGGCTCCCGGCAATGGTTCCCGGTTTTTCCCGTACCTTTGCACCTCAAATAATCAGTGTAAACGTTAATGGCAAAGCAATCCGAAAAAAAATGTTCTTTTTGTGACCGTGCAGAAAGTGATGTAAATATCCTGTTCACAGGGATAAAGGGTAACATTTGCGATCAATGCATAGAAAACGCCCATTCTCTGCTGGCAGAGGCTACAGGAGCTGCAGATAAGGTGAAAAAAGAGGAGCCCAAGCCGGAGATCCTGAAGACAAAAATTTACAAACCACGCGAAATAAAGGAATTCCTTGATCAATACGTGATCGGGCAGAACGACGCAAAAAAAGTGCTGTCGGTAGCCATATATAACCACTACAAGCGCCTTACCATGCCGCCACAGGATGATGTGGAGATCGAAAAATCAAACATCATGATGGTAGGCGAGACCGGTACGGGCAAGACCCTGCTGGCCAAGACCATCGCAAGGTTGCTGCAGGTTCCGTTTGCTATTGTAGACGCTACCGTGTTTACAGAGGCTGGATATGTGGGCGAGGACGTGGAAAGCATCTTATCCCGCCTGCTTCAGGCCAGCAACTACGATGTAGCTGCGGCCGAGCGCGGCATCGTATATATAGATGAGCTTGATAAAATAGGCCGTAAGAGCGATAACCCATCCATAACCCGCGATGTAAGCGGCGAGGGTGTGCAGCAGGCCATGCTTAAGCTGCTGGAAGGCTCTGAAGTGATGGTTCCTCCACAGGGCGGACGGAAACATCCGGAGCAAAAGATGATAAAAGTAAACACGCAAAATATACTCTTCATTTGCGGAGGAGCCTTTGAGGGCATCGATAAGATGATCGCCCGCAGGATACAAACCTCTGCGATAGGCTACAACGCCATAAAGGCCACCAAGGACCTGGACCGCGCAAACCTGCTGCAATATGTGAACGCACAGGATCTCCGCACCTTCGGGCTGATACCTGAGCTGCTGGGACGGTTGCCGGTGGTCACCTATCTAAACCCATTGGATGCGGCCTCGCTGAAGCTGATACTTACACAGCCCAAGAATGCGCTGGTAAAACAATACATGAGGCTGTTTGAATTTGAAGGGATAAAGCTGACTATGGAAGACGGGGCGCTGGATTACATGGTGCAAAAAGCAATTCAGTACAAGCTGGGTGGCCGTGGATTGCGCGCGATCTGTGAAATGATACTTACAGATGCGATGTTCGACATGCCATCGGAGCAGCATAACGGCACGTTCCATCTTACCCTTGATTATTCGAAGCAGATGATAGAGCACGCAAAGCTGGATCATATGAAAGCGGCCTAACCGCCCGGCCCCTGAAAGGGGGAGTTTTTCTTATTGTTTAATCGAGAGAAAGTGTTTCGTTTTTTGAATTTTTACTTTTGAATTTTACTTTGCAATGGACGATTTAGTACAGCAATTAAAAGACAGAGCAGGGCTTACTGAAGACCAGGCCCTTAAGGCGCTGGATACTATGAAGGACTACCTGATGGGTAAGGTACCACCTATGTTCAGCGGTTTTGTGGATAGCTTTTTTGCCAAGGCTGGCAAAACCACCGATGAAATAGACCCGCTAGCTTAGTATTTCAAAACGAAGTGCTGCCGCTCTTTAAATTCTTCCTTAAATAATAACAGGCCTATTCCAAACAGGTCTATACTCATGCGCACCTGCGGGTGTTTCATAGCAGCACTCCACGCCTTGCCGTGAGCAGCAGTTTTATGGATGCCGGTCATTATCACAACACCGTTACGACTCAACAAGTACAGATACTCATCCATCAGGCTCATCCATTTGGCTGGTTCTTTTTCGGGCAGCAATAAGATATCGACACCGTTTTCAGGAACGGCTGCGGCCGGCAGGTTTAAAACGTTCTTATAGTTGTAATAGGTAGCGATCCGGCAAATGAGGTTTTCATACTTCAGCGGAAGCCACGGGCATTTTACCAGGTAGCCTTTATTGAGCAGTTCTTTGTCGAGCAGCACATGCTCCACAAAATCATAGACAAACGGAGAGTGCGTGCCATGGCGGCCTTTGCCTTTCCATTTATATTGAATATAGGCTATGAAATTGTGAGCGGTCATTTAAGTAAATAGCATGGGGAAAGCCCTTAGGGGTTTGGGGTTCTACATTTCTACCCGCTCGAATTTCTGAAACGTAAAGGGGTATTGATGGAAATCATCAACATGGTGTTTTTCTTCCCAAACCAGTTTCCAGTGCGTGTGATCAATAGCCGGGAAAAAAGCATCCGCATCGTGAATGATGGTATGCACCCGTGTTATGTATAGTCTGTCTGCAAGTGGCATGGTGGCTTCAAATACTTTCCCGCCGCCGATAATAAAGCCTTCATCGGCATTTTCCAGTTGCAGGCGTTCTATTGCTGCATTTATGTCGTCATACAACAGCACTCCTTCCGGCAGTTTCAGGTCCTTGCTGGAAGACAGCACGATATTAAGCCTGCCCGGCAGCGCCCTTCCCAGCGATTCAAAAGTTTTGCGGCCCATGATCACGGGCTTGCCCATCGTTGTGCGCTTAAAAAATTTAAGGTCTTCGGGCAGGTGCCAGGGCAATGCATTATGCCGGCCAATGGCATTGTTTTCGGAAACGGCTGCTATAAAGGAAAGGACCATTTTTTTTTAAAGTCGTGAGTAGTAAGTGATAAGTCGTAAGTCTGCGGGTACAAAGATACAAATTATTTGACCCCAGTGCCGATCAGAAGGCGTAATTGTCTCATTCCCGGACTTACGACTCACGACTTATGACTTACGACTTCTAAACCGCTACCGGCGCCTTTATGGCGGGATGATGCTGGTAATTTTCAAGTGTGAAATCTTCGTACTTAAAATCGAACAGGTCTTTTACTTCGGGATTTAGTTTCATTGTTGGCAATGGGAATGGCGTACGGCTCAACTGAAGTTTTGCCTGTTCCATATGGTTGCTGTACAGATGCACATCGCCAAAAGTATGAACGAACTCACCAGGCTGTAATCCGCATACCTGCGCCATCATCATCGTCAGCAATGCATAAGAAGCAATGTTGAACGGCACGCCGAGAAACACATCCGCGCTGCGCTGGTAGAGCTGGCAACTAAGCTTGCCGTCCGCTACATAAAACTGGAATAAGGCATGGCAGGGATTCAGCCCCATCTTGGGCAGGTCGGCCACATTCCAGGCACTCACGATCATCCGACGGCTATCGGGATTGGTTTTGATCTGGTGTAGCACGTCCTTTATCTGGTCGTAAGTTTTACCGTCAGCACCCGTCCAGCTGCGCCATTGGTGGCCGTATATCGGGCCCAGGCTGCCATTTTTATCCGCCCATTCGTCCCAGATACTCACGCCATGCTCATGCAGATAGGCAACATTCGTATCGCCCCTTAGGAACCACAACAATTCATAAATAATAGACTTAAGGTGCAGCTTCTTAGTGGTCACCAGCGGGAAACCTTTCTGCAGGTCGAACCGCATCTGGTAACCGAAGCAACTGGTTGTGCCGGTTCCGGTGCGGTCGCTCTTTTTTACGCCGGTGTCTATTATGTGTTGAACGAGATCTAAATACGCCTGCATAGCTCCTTTAAGAAATGTACTGCAAAATTACTTATTCCCTTTCTACCCCTATTGATTTTTTAGACCCAGCTTGTTAAAAAACTCTTTTTTATGACTGTCGCTGAAGTTTTCTGAACTCGGCGTTCACTACCCGGCTTCGTCCAGTATAGTTTCTAGCTCACTGATCATCATCGCGGTTGCGCCCCAGATGATGGTGCCATCTTCCAGTTTATAAGCATTCACATTTCTAATGACATCTGGTAATGCGGGTGATACCACGTCTGTTACTGTTTTCCGCTCTGGATGTAGCAGGCTGCTCAGCGGTACCTCGATGGTATAGGAAACTTCATTGTGGCTAAGGTTGTATTTTGGCCTTTGCGCCGAGTAGCCAACGAATGGATAAACATTGAAATTGCTGACTGGGATATAGAGCGGCGTCAATGCCCCGAGGATATCTACGTCCGCCGAAACAATACCTACTTCCTCCTGTGCTTCTCTGAGTGCTGTGGCCTTAAAGTCTGCGTCAGTGGTCTCGTAGCTACCGCCGGGAAAACTCACCTGCGCGCTATGCGCCGTTTTGTCTTCTCTTCTTTTCATCAGCAGCATCACCAGTTCATTATTCATGGGGAAGAGCAGGCACAGCACTGCGCTGGGCCGTGCATGCTCCGGTACTTTTATCGGGTGGGGCAGCACACGGCCCATCATCCGCTCCTGTGCGCTGCGGCCCGGTAAGGGCCGTTGCAGCCATTCTATTTTACCCGCGATTTCCAAATCTGCTATTGTTCTTTTATCTCCAAACTAAGCGCTCCGGAGGGGCACTTTTTTACCTGCTCTATAATGCGCTCTGCTTCGGCGCCATCCATGTTTATCCACGGGCTTATTTTCGGGTTGAACACCTCGCCAAGGCCTTTCCAGCAAATGGTGGAATGCTGACAGAGCGCCGATTTCCAGATGACCGTTACATCACCCCTGGTATAGTGTTTTACTACGCTATCCATAACCAATGTTTTTATAAAAATACGCAAACCTCCACACATAACCGCGCCCCAACTGTCATTACACAGAGGGGCGCGGGTACATTAGTCTTCAATAAAGTTGTTATGCCATCGGCACTTCAAATATCAGTACATCGCTGGTTGCATCAGCCTTTATTTCAAAGCTATCTGCTTCGCTGATACCAAATGCATCTCTTTTGTTCAGTACCTGGTCGCCAACGGTTACCTTACCATCGATCAGGAAGATATATGCCCCGTTATCTTTGTTGCGGAAGCTGTGGGTGAGGCTCTTTCCGGCTTCCAGGGTAGTGCGGTATATCCAGGCATCCTGGTGTATCTTCATTCCATCGTCGTTGCTGTCTATTGGCGATACTATCGTCTGCAATTTGTTTACGCGGTCTTCCGGCGGATACATTTTCTGGTCGTAGCGCGGCTGCACATTCTTTTTGTTGGGGAATATCCAGGTCTGCAGGAGGTTGGTTTTGTGATCCGGATCCGGGTTATACTCACTATGCGTTACCCCGCTGCCGGCGCTCATTACCTGTACTTCATTAGGTATTATCTGCTGTGCGTGGCCCATGCTGTCTTTATGTTCCAGCTTGCCGTCCAGCACTATCGTGATGATCTCCATATTATCGTGCGGGTGCCTGCCAAAGCCCATTCCGCCGTCAATTATATCATCATTGAGTACCCGCAATACCCCAAAGTGTACCTTGGTGGGATCGTACCAGTCTGCGAAACTGAATGAATGATGTGCATCGAGCCACCCATGTTTGGCGTGCCCTCTTTTATCTGCTGCATGAAATATTGTCTTTGCCATAATTTTTCTTGTTTTAAAAATGAATGTACATACATGTATACAAAACAAGTGCCCAAATATTTCTATGACAAAATTGCGGGTTTTTCCGCATATAAAGGATGGATGGATGGCACATTTGCATGTAGAAAGGGAATAAAATGGTAAATTGGCACTTTACACGATAGTTGTTTTGCACGGCTATCTACTAAATACTAACTTACCAAATACTAACTTACAACATGGCTCAAAGCATACTGATAATAGATGATGAAAAGGCGATCCGCAAGGCGCTGGGTGAGATACTGACCTTCGAGGGGTTTGTGGTGGACGAGGCCACAGATGGTGCCGAAGGCGTCAAGAAGATCAAAGAGAATAATTACGACTGCATCCTTTGCGATATAAAGATGCCGAAGATGGATGGCATAGAAGTGCTGCAAGTAGCCCGGGAGGAGCGCCCGGATACTCCGTTCATAGTTATCTCGGGTCATGGGAACTTAGAAACAGCGGTAGATGCCGTAAAGAAGGGTGCCTATGACTACATCTCCAAGCCACCCGACCTGAACCGGTTGCTGATAACCGTGCGCAATGCAATGGATAAAAAGAGCCTGGTGTCTGAAACACGGCAACTGCGCAAGCGGATATCGCGCGGCAATGAAATGATAGGTGGCAGTGAGGCGATGGCGCAGATACAAGAGACAATTAAAAAAGTGGCCCCAACTGACGCACGCGTTTTGGTGACCGGTGAAAACGGTGTGGGCAAAGAACTGGTAGCACGCCGTATTCATGAGCTGAGCAACCGCGCCAATGGCCCGCTGGTGGAGGTGAATTGCGCCGCTATACCTTCTGAACTGATCGAGAGTGAACTGTTCGGGCACGAGAAGGGCTCGTTCACTTCTGCCATAAAACAGCGTATCGGTAAGTTTGAACAGGCTAATGGCGGAACACTCTTCCTGGATGAGATAGGTGATATGAGCCATGATGCGCAGGCCAAAATGCTGCGCGCACTGCAAGAAGGCAAGATAACCCGCGTTGGTGGCGAAAAAGAAATAAAAGTAGATGTGCGCGTAATAGCTGCAACGAATAAGAACCTGATGGAAGAAGTAGATGCAAAAAAATTCCGCCTCGACTTATACCATCGCCTCAGCGTCATCCTGATAAAAGTGCCACCACTGAATGCAAGGAGGGAGGACATACCTGAACTGATCAGCCACTTCATGAAGGAGATCAGCGAGGATTACAAACAGCAACCAAAAGAAGTGGAACCAGCGGCAGTCACCGCATTGCAGCAGTTCAACTGGACCGGAAACATCCGCGAGCTGAGAAATGTGGTGGAGCGCCTTATTATCCTTTCAGATAAAAAGATAACAAAAAAAGATGTGGAGACATATATAACCCCCGGCCCCTAAAGGGGAGCGCTTTATGAATATATTTTCAGCTTAGTGCTTCTATATAGTATTTTCTCGCCCTGAGTAAGCGCAATTTTGCAGTAACGATGAATTTTAATTCCCAACGTACTCCCCTTTAGGGGTCGGGGGTTTCAGGCCAAAGGGTTAGTCAATCGCTTCCCACAGTTCTATTTTGTTCCCTTCGGGATCCATGATGTGCGCAAACTTGCCGTATTCAGAGACCTCCATTTCACCTATCTGCTCCACACCCTCCTTCTTTAATTCTCCCAGCAGCCACTCCAGGTCCTCTACACGGTAGTTGATCATGAACTCTCTTGCAGAAGGCCCAAAGTATTTAGTATCTGCCGGAAAGGTACTCCATACGGTGGATCCCTTTTTATCCGGATCGTCAGCGTGACGCCAGTCGAATGTAGCTCCCCATTGTTCCGCGTTCAGGCCCAGGTGGGTATTGTACCAGTCGCGGGTGGCAGCAGGGTCGGCGCTTTTAAAGAAAATACCTCCGATGTTTGTAACTCTTTTTGGCATGGTGCAGATGTTTTTAAGGAACTAAAATAATAAAGTTCCGGGGGAAACCGGAACTTTAAGAATGACTATTATTAAAAACTTAATCTTAGTATATCGTAGCATCGAACTCACCGAGCTTGCTATGGAGCACCGCACGATTTGTAGCGAGGTCTGTCCTGAGCGGAAGTATCATCTTGTATAGATTCCTTTGGGTGTCAAGGATCGCTAAGAAAGCGGCTTTATCAGCAGGCGTGGTTGCCAGATTTATGCTGTTTTTAGTGTAGCCGAGTACCTCCAGCATCATAGTATGAACTACGTTCCATGTCGCAGTGGCGGATGTCAAGTTGCCGGCAGCCAGGTATGAGTCAAGCAAGTTCACCTGAGTGGTGAATTCCGGGGCAGTTACATGCACAACTTGTGCAGAGCAGCGTGGAGTGGAAGTTACCGAGCACACTGCAGTGAGCAGAAAACAAGCTAATAAAATACGTTTCATATTTTTAATTTTAGAAAGGCGAAAATTTGTGCTTAGCAGACTAGTAAATGGTAAGATCAAATTGTGCAAGCTTAGAATCGAGCGCAGCACGATTCAAAGCAAGGTCAGATTTCAAACCCCAGATAGTCTTGTAAATGTGCGTCTGGTTGCCAATAATAGACTGGTAGGTAGTCTTGTCGGCGGGCGTAGCAGCAGTATAGATACTTTTTTTGGTAACCGCCAGTACAGTTTTCATCATCCTGTTCAGCGTATCAAATGTCGCCTGCGCCATCGGCATATTTCCGGCGCTGATATACGAATCCATCTGGTTCACGGTTGCGGTAAAGGAAGCCTGTGTTACAGCCTGTGCCGAAGCACGCTGAACTGTAGATACGGTCGCTGTTGCAGTAAGCAGGAAACAGGCAAATAGAATGCGTTTCATTTTTCTAAATTTTATTAAAGTTATAAAAAAAATCGTTATTCACTATCTAAGACAGTAGCACCCCCCCTGTATAGTTGGGTTTTATACCGTAAAGATGGAGAAAAAATTATTTCGCCTATCCCCAATTCACTCCATTTCTTGTCTACAGACGCTATTGTCTTGTCATCTGCTACAATGATATTGGGCCAGGGACGGTCAAAGTTATCTAATTTTTTTGTTTTACGAGTGCCATCTAGGCCTAAGATATTACCCCCTGCGTAAAAATTATCCCTTTTGGGGTCCAGGTTATTGCAAAAACGCCATAATACGTCCGCAATGTCGTCGGCTTTCACTGTATGTTCTACATACAAAATTATCTTAATTCCATCTAGCCCGTGTTGTGAACATATACTTTTATGTAATTCGGATACGTGGTGCGGCCGGTTCTTTTCCACGGCAACGAACAAAACAGGTATTCCCCATTCCTTAGCCAGTTTTTCATTGATCCCGGTTATTTCCGGGTAAAGAGCCAGCATATTTTGTTTTGAAAATGAAGGAAGAAGGCGGAAAGGAACATGCGGCGTAGTCATTTCCTCTTCCATTTTTTTAGTACCGTCTATGCACATCTTACCTCCGAAGCCCAGCTTGGAGCAGCTATGGTCCAGCACATCCATTGGCCCCTGGCTAAAGTAAACATCGGTGAGGGGGTTCACATTTTTGAATACATATTGGGCCAGGGTTTTATAATCATCTATCTTAACCCCGCTATTCGCGAAGCTATCTGTGAGTACGAGTATTTTGTTGAACATCATCTGGCCCGCCCCCCACATGGCGTTCATTACCTTTGGTCCTTGCCCCGCATATTCTTTATTGATGGCGGTAATGACCAGGTTGTGAAACACACCTTCCACCGGCATGTTCATATCAGTTATCTCGGGTACCATGGTCATTTTTATAGGAGCGAGGAATATGCGTTCTGTGGCCTTGCCCAGCCATGCATCTTCCTGCGGCGGTATACCTACTATAGTTGCAGGGTACACTGCGTCCTTGCGGTGGGTGATAGCGGTGACGTGAAACCGGGGGTAAAAGTCCGGCAAGGAGTAATAACCCGTGTGATCGCCAAATGGCCCTTCCCATATAAGGTCTTCCTCAGGGTCTACGTAGCCCTCTATAATGAAATCGGCATCGGCAGGCACTTCCAGTTCTGGCTGGGTGATGCAGCGTACCAGTTCCACTTTCTTTTTGCGCAGGAATCCAGCCAACATGTATTCATCTACATTTTCCGGTAATGGGGCCGTGGCCGAATACGTATATACCGGATCACCGCCCAGCGCTACCGCAACCGGCATGCGCTTACCTAGCTTTTTATATTCATTAAAATGGCGGGCAGAGACCTTATGTTTATGCCAGTGCATACCCGTCATCGTGGGCTCAAATACCTGCATTCGGTACATGCCGATGTTCCGGATACCATTGTTAGGGTCTTTGGTGTGTATGGCAGGGAGGGTAATAAACCGCCCGCCGTCTTCGGGCCAGCATTTAAGGATAGGTATTTTGCCTAGGTCGGGCTGCTCCATGATTACTTCCTGGCATGCACCGCGGCCACTAACCACCTTGGGCATCCAAGAGGCAAATTTGCTGAGCTGGGGCAGCATCGCCAGCTTTTCGAGCATGCCGTTTTTCGGTGCGGACAGTTTTTTGAAAAGGTCTTCGATATCGTGCGTCACATCATCCAGGTCTTTAACTCCCAAGGCTATGCACATGCGTCGCTCACTGCCCATAGAGTTGATCAGCAATGGGAAATCAGTACCTGTGTTTTCAAACAAAAGAGCTTTATTCCTGTCGGCTGTTTTCGAGATACGGTCGGTGATCTCAGCGATCTCCAGAAAGGGATCAACAAATGTTTTAATTCTTAGCAGTTCACCAGCCTGCTCCAACGCCTCTATGAATGCCCGTAAAGATTTGTATGCCATAAAGCAAAGGTAAGTAATGGTGAAAAGGAATATAGAAAGGGGGTATAACTAAAAACTAATCAATGTCCCGGCCAATGATGAGGGAAGGCTTCATACGGCCGGCAATGTGCTTTCCTATACGCATAAAGGGCAGTTCTATACAGTAATGCAATATAGTAGCCACCAACACAACTGCCAGTATTACCAATATAGTTATCAGCGCAAAACTGGCGGCAGGATGAGATCCGGAAAGATATTGCTCCGTATACAAGTAGACGGTATTAATGACTACTACATGCACCAGGTATACGCCATAAGATATTTTGCCCAGGTACACCAGGACCCTGTTTTCCAGGAACCGCTGCACGCGCTTGCTATGCAATATGCCAACGAGGAAAACAAAACAAGCAATGCCAGTGTAGGTGAAAAAATCTATACCCAGGTACGCTGCCAGATCCTTATACGATGGCCCGAGCGGAGAGATAGCATCTATCTGCCGTATAGAGAATAAAACTACAGACGCGATCAGTATAGGATACCGGTATTTAAACCACTTTGTCTCGCGGAATGAAACGCCAGTGATCTCACTATAATAACAGCTTGCGATGATACCGAACGCGAACATATAACTAAAGCACAGATTGTTGCCGATGATCAGCATAGCCAAAACAAAATAAGGAATGAGCCGCCTGTTTTTCAGCGCCAGCGCGATATAAAACGGCATCAGGAAAGAGCCGACCATTTCCAGCGTTAGCGTCCAGCCCGGATAATAGAATTTGTTGTGAAAATGCAGCAGGAATGCTTCTTCCCAAAACTCATATTTATTGAAGATAAACAGGTCTTTGAATGTTTGGCAGCCGAGTTCGTTCCTGAATGTGTACAAGGCGCTCCATAAAACGATCAGGAAGTATGCCGGAAACAGCCGGAAAACCCTGCTGACATAGAATTTCTTTATGTCCAACGGCTTGCCGAGCACAACATATTTATAAGAAAGTACGAAACCGCTAAGCACAAAGAAAAAGGAAACCGCATCATTACCATTGAGCACGAAGAAAAAGTAATGGACATTCATTTTTGCCTGGAAGGTGCGGGCTACAAAATGGCTGCCAAAAACCATTAATGCCGCAATGCCCCTCGCAGAGTCCAGGTATTTAAAATGCTTTTCGGAATTGTCAGGCGGGATTATGGGCATTGTAACTAAAAGTATAAAATTTCCAACTGAATACAAATCACCTGAACCGGTTTCAAATTTAGCAAACCATTGGCATTGCCGGGCACGTATTTACTCACAGTAGGGGTGGAACAATAAATTAACGCTAAAATACTAAGATCATGAAAAAGATAAAATATTTGATAGCCGCGGCGCTGGTTGGGACTGCCGCTATCACAAGCTGCAACAAGGGCGACACACAATACGGCGCAGCAGCGAATGACAATCTGGCGGTATCAAACGCTGACATAATCTTCCAGGTGCAGGTCAATCCGCAGCGGCCAGGTTATATGTTGCAATGGACGGCGGGATCGATGATAACCAGCGAAGTAATGTTTACGGGCACGTTTGTGAATGGAGATCCGGTTGAGCAAAAATCCTATTCTGGCAAGGCATTTAATACGATTGACCTGGTGACCCCGTCGGTTACCACTGTTGGAGGGGTGAATGTGCCATATCATGATTATTTACGTGGCTTTTTCACTGTTGCCCTCAATCCGATCAACTCGGTTACCTCCCTGGAACTTAAAGGGCAGTACCTTCAGATTCAGCCGCCTAGTGGCGCCCTCGCCCCCTTTGTTCCGGTACCTGTTACGATAGCTATAACCACACCGGTCGCCCTTAACAGCGTAATGCTGTCTAACTTACCTATCAATAAGAGCAGGTACGTAGCCACTATTACTATGGATGTTAACCAGCTTACCAACGGTATTGATGATGCGGCGCTTAGCGCAGCGGCCCGGACAGATGGCGGAATTCTTATTACAAACGAGTCCAATCCAAACCTGTATGGAATTGTGGTGAAGAACCTGGAGAATTATTTTATGAATGTGCAGCTTTCGGCTCAAAACGTGAACGTACCAATAACCCCCGGGCCAGTGGTAGCCATTCACGCGGATATAAAATAAAACCGCGATCACAGACAAAAAGCAGCGTCGTTTAGGCGCTGCTTTCCTGTTTCCGGAAATGTCCGGAATAATGAGCGAAGTCGAACTTGCTGCTTACCTTTGCTTTCCTTATGAGCAAAAAAGTACGTGTAAGATTTGCCCCAAGCCCAACTGGGGGGTTGCACCTGGGCGGTGTGCGCACCGTTTTATATAATTATCTCTTTGCCCGTCAGCACGGCGGCGATTTCGTTCTTCGCATAGAAGATACCGACCAGGCGCGGTTTGTGGAAGGTGCAGAGCAGTACATCATGGACTGTCTGAAATGGTGTGGACTGGAGCCCGATGAAAGCCCGGAAAAGGGCGGCCCGTTTGCCCCGTACCGCCAGAGCGAACGTAAACACCTTTATTACGAGTATGCACAGAAGCTGATAGACTCAGGCCATGCCTACTATGCTTTTGATACTACCGAAGAAATAGAAAAAATGCGGAATACGTATGGTAATGACGACCATAAAGCACAGTATGATGAGACTACCCGCGGGTACATGCGTAATTCCATTTCCCTGCCGCCCGATGAGGTAGTAAAGCTATTAGAAAATGGTACGCCTTATGTCGTAAGGATAAAGATGCCTGTGAACCAAACTATAAGGCTCACAGACATGATCAGGGGTGAGGTAACATTTGACAGCTCTTTGGTTGACGATAAGGTGCTGCTGAAGGCGGATGGAATGCCGACCTACCACCTGGCAGTAGTGGTGGACGACTACCTGATGCAGATAACACACGCCTTCAGAGGCGAAGAGTGGTTACCGAGCGCACCGGTGCATGTGTTGCTTTGGGAATACCTTGGCTGGAAAGAGCATATGCCACTATGGGCTCACTTACCATTAATATTAAAACCTGATGGTAATGGCAAGCTGAGCAAAAGGGATGGAGACCGCCTCGGATTTCCAGTTTTTGCGATGAACTGGACCGACCCCAAAACAGGCGAGATCACAAAGGGCTTCCGCGAAATGGGTTTTATGCCGCAGGCTTTCGTAAATATGCTGGCATTGCTGGGCTGGAATCCTGGTGTAGAAAAGGAAATTTTTACCCTAGATGAGCTAATAATGGCGTTTTCGATCGAGCGTGTGCATAAAGGCGGCGCAAAATTTGACTTTGAGAAAGCCAAATGGTTCAATAACCAATATATACATCATGCAGATAATGAAACACTGGCGAAGCTGGCGATGCCGTATATAGAGGATGGCTTAAAGAATACAGGTATTAACTCACGGGCTTACGACTCACGACTAATGACTTACGACTATCTTCAAAGGGTTGTAGGCTTAGTAAAAGACCGTTGCACGCTTTTGCCGGATTTTTGGGCGCAAGCTCACTTTTTCTTTGTAACGCCGGAAACTATTGACGTGGCGGCTATAAAGGATAAATGGAACGACCAGAAACAGCAGTTTTTCAGCAATTGGGCAGCAGCTCTTGAAGCACTACCCGAATGGAATGAGCAGGCCATAGAAGCAAGTTGTAATGAACATGCACTGCAGGCAGGCCTTAAAAAGGGAGATGTGATGCTGCCGCTGCGAATAATGCTGGTTGGTGGTAAGTATGGACCTGGTGTATTTATTATTGCAGATATGATTGGCAAAGAAGAAACTATAAAACGCATAAAAGCGGTACATTTATAATTACCGCCAGAGGCGTGAGGAGAAATGAATACGGAAGCTTATATAAACAGCGGAATATTGCACGAGTACTGCATCGATACCCTCTCTGCCAGTGAGCGGGCTGAAGTGGAGCAGGTATGTGCACAATATCCTGAAATAAGAAATGAGCTGAGGCAAATGCAACGTGCGTTGGAAAAATTTGCAGAGAGTGTAGGTAAAAAGCCGGCGAAAGAAGTGGAGCAAACTATCTGGGGCACCCTGGAAAACATTAATAAAGAAAAGACCGGCGATCTCAACGACCTGCCGTTGATCAATAAATATTCAGATCACAATAACTGGAAGCGAATGATAAGACCTCTCATCCCTTCCCCAATACCTGATGAGCGCGTAATGCTGCCGCTCCGCAACGCGAACGGCATAATGCAGATGCTCGTGATCAGCAAAACAGATGTAGAAGACGAAGTGCATGAACATGAGCGCGAGAGTTTCCTGGTGCTGGAGGGTGAGTGCGAATGCCATATAGGCGATGAGACCTGGCGCCTGGGGCCGGGCGGTTTCCTGGAAATACCCCTGCACAAAAACCACAATGTAAGAGTCTTGTCTCCCTATGTGCTGGCCGTGCTGCAGCACGTAGATATTTAGCAGGCCTATACTTTGAATTACAGTACCTGTGGCACGATTGTATATTACTCTTTATCATTATCTTCATAAAAAGGTGGCTATGAAAAAACTCATTGTATTTGTCATTTGCGTATTGGTGTGTGCAACAGGGTTTACGCAGGAAAAAAACAACCGATCAAAACCAGTAGGCGGCACTTTACCAAATCTGCAGAATTGCTTGCATACCGCTCAGCAAAACCTACGGTTGTTTACCGAAGGCCAGCCGAATGATGTGAACTCCATAGTGAAGGAAATAGAACTTTATATAGACTCCATGCCGAAAAACAAGACAACAGCAGACTTACTGTTGTCTAAAAACTTTGCACCGCTGCGGCATTTCTTCCTTACCACCACCAATAAGACGAGTGTAGCTGCGGAGTTTCTATACACAGTCGCGCCATATAACTTCTGCATGTATAATGACACAGCCATGGCGTTATACATTTGGGCGGTAAAGGACGGAGATCCTTATAACCTAAGCAAAATGACTGATAAGCGTATAGTGAAACTGGCCCTTACTAACTGCCTCCTCCCGTCATTGGCTGCCTTGGATGAATTTAAAGACGGTGAACTGAAATATGTAGCGCTCAGCGTTTATTATGGCTGTAAGGACAGTCGGGAAGGGGCGCCGAAAGTAGCAGCAGTGCCTTATTGCCTTACGCTTGTAGCCCGGCTTTCTGATATACAGCAATATGCGGCGGGGTTGATCACTGATAAGGGTCTACTGGCTAATGCCGAGGTGTACCTGGCTGATGAGACCGATATGAGGCGGCTGAACGTGGAATAGAATGTCTATTCGCAACTCCCGTGTACGAAATGCAGGGCTGATGTTTCCGGTGCGGAGGAACGGATCACGAAATGAGGGTCGGTACCTTCGGTCTTGTAAAAGCTGAACTTTTGCTTTGGGCGGTCATTATATATAAGCCATAGATTACCGCCATCTAATAAATATTTACCCTGTATCGTCTCTTCTTTGCCATTTGAATCGAGATCGTGCAGGAGGAAATTGGAGTATTCCGAGAATTTAATGTTTACGTCGGAATTGTGCGGCACAAACCAGCAGCCGCCGAATAATACCTTCTCATCGTAGCTTGCTGCTTTCTCCTTTTGTGCAAAGCAAACATTTACACAAAGCAACGATACAAGAGTAAAAATTCTGTAAAGCATACGGGCTATTAGTTTATTCAGGCTGCTTTGACTCAGTTAGAGGCAAACGAAGCAAAACTAAAAACGGGCTGAGACTTAAAGGAGTAAAGCACACTGAAAACTCTTTGTTCCCACTGGCCAGGCTGCTCAGAATAGCCGCAATGGCTAATGGCTTTCACCCAGGCGGTGCAGTCTGTGTTGCCCTTCAGCTTCTTATAGAAACGTTTGCGAGAGATGAGCCTGCAAAAATCCACATATGATGCCAACTCGTTGCTGTATTGCTTGTAGCGACTTTTGCGTCCCTTCCTGTTAACGAAGCTATTTCTGCCTACAATACCGAAGTGATTATTCAGCACTCTGGCTGTTGGGCCAGCTCCACCAGATGACTCTACCGCCGCGATAGAAAGGATGACCGGTGCGGGGATACCGTAGCTTTGTGCAAGCACCGCCGCAATGAGTTTGTGATTGAATATATACGACTTGTTTTGCGCGCTTGCACAAAACACCGATGCGGAAAACAGCATCACTAAAATCGTTGTATATATTCTATTCATTGGCAATATCTCACCCTAAGTGGGTCACAAATATACCCCCTATGTGCAAAAGATGTTGATAAAAGTTGTTAAAATTTACAAAGAATGAAAAACAATATCTATATTTAGATGATTATGAGTTTATTGTATTTTATTCGGCGGAAACACAACAAGAGAACGATTATATCAGCAGGTATTATTCGGGCGTTTTATCGATCAGGTCGCTGGCTTCTTTGTTTACATTCCGGCCTTTGCCGAACAGGTAGCCCGCAGAAATACCCCACATCCTGTTCTTATCTACCTCAGTGCCGGGCCCGATATCGCTGATACCAATAGTGTAGTAGAGCCGGAAAAATAATCCGGTGGGCAATTCATAACCAGCGGTCAGGTTCAGCCCGATGTCAAAACCCTTTATCGTTTTACCGGTAACAATTTTTATGTCATCATCGGTAATCGTCTTTCTACCACTGGAATCGAAATTGTCGTGGAGCTTGTTTTTACCTCCTATTATATAAGAAGGTGCAGCTCCGATGCCACCGATAAAACGGCCCCGCCCCTGGTGGCCGGATTTAAAGATGAGGTTTACCGGCAGCTCGGCATAATAGATATGCAAGGTCTGGTTTACCGATTCATTAAAGCTGTCATTTGTGTAGTAAGAGAAAGCCCTTACAGCTCCTTTGCTGGAAACAGACAATCCTGCCTGGAAGTAAAGATGCTTATTAAGTGGGAAATCCACGAGGCCGCCGACTTTTCCGCTGGCCATGGTCGCCACATTGGCTGAAGTGAAACCAAGCGGCGGTGCAAAGTGCATAGTGCTCATACCCACACCGACTTCCGGGCCGAAACCTACCTGGGCGTTAACCGGGTTATAGGCAAATAACAATAGGAGGATCGAAAAAATAAGCCGCATCTCCGGCAAAGATAGGCAGAACAACAATGTATAAGCACCACAGCAGCGGGAAGCTATTTCTTCTTGTCCTTCTCTTTTGCCCGCTCTTTTTCTTTGTCTTTCTTCTTCTGCTCTTTCCGCTCCTTTTTCCACTCTTTTTTATCGATTACTTTTCCGTTCTTATCGTGGTATACCTTTTGCTTAACTACGGTGAAAGCATAACCCATCGTTATCCGGATATCCTGGTTATAGGTTGCATTCTTGGTATCGATCGTGGGATTTTTCTTGTCGCCCATTGGGGTCATGTTATTAAAACCCTGCAGGTAACTGCCCCGCACATACAGTCCACCCACGATCTGTATCATCACCCAGCCCTGGGCGCCGTAGTCCCAGTGGTTAATGTCATCAAGGGCCCCATTGCCTATGCGCATATCGCGGGAGCTGGGCAGTGTGCCGGTGAGTTTGAAGATGCCATCCTGATTGTAATCCATGTATGGGCCGGCACCGATGAAAAAATGGCTTCGTTCCGGCCCGATCTGGTACTCGAGGCTTAGTGGTATCTCGAACGTATTGATACCCTCGTAAAGATGCTGTCCCCGGTATGGACATGTGTAGCCGTTGCGCACAAAGAAAACACCGGGCAGCAATGAAAAATGCTTGCTGAGCGCAAAATTCAGATTGCCCCCTACGGTATAGGAATTTTGGCCGGTACGCGTATGGCCGTCGGTAGTGCCTGTATATTTGCAGATATTGTAGCCGCCCTCAGGGGCGAACATTACCTGCGCCGAAGCAGCGCCCGCGGTGAAAAAAACGGCCGCAAAAAGTAAATAAATTAGTTTCATAACTGTAATACCGGCGTCTGAAATGGTACCCAAATATAATGCATATTTTATGCCTGCCTATGCAGTAAATTATAAATCTCTGTTGCCTGCACATTGCTGTATTGGCTGGCACCTATATTACTTACCCAGCGCAGTTGCTTTATAGCGTTCGTGAGAAATATCTCGTCCGCACTTAACAGCGCATCAAGCGAAAGACTTTCTTCCCGCACGGTTATCTTTTCCAGCAGGTATCGCCGCATGGTACCGGCTATGCAGCCATCTGCCAGCGGCGGTGTATAAACTGTTTTATCTTTCACCCAGAAAATATTGGCGATAGTGCTTTCTATGATGTTGCCCGCGGTGTTACAGATCAGCGCATCGTTCCATTTGCTTTCCTTTGCCTGCCGGGCTGCAATAGCATAGATAAGCGCATTACAGGACTTCAGATTGCTAAGGGAATCCACGCTTTTTTCCACGCCCGTGGCAATGCCTGCAACCAGGCCGTTTTCGTTCATTCGCAGTATGGTTTCATCGAGCGGGAAACATTCTATTACGAAGCCCGGTTTGTTGTCCATACCGAAAAGGCCACCACCACCGGCAAACAGTTGCAGCCGCACCCGGCAAAGTTTTTCGAGCTTGTTTTTCTTCACAGTTTTCAGCACTTCGCTGTCCAGGTATCCGGGTGTCATTAAAACAGGCAGGTCGAAATACAATTGTTTTGCGCCGACGAACAGCCGTTCCCAGTGATATTGCCCCAGCCGGATAGCGCCATCCTGCACGAGCATGGTTTCGAACAGCCCGTAACCATAGCGAAACGCTCCATTGTCTATGGGCATTACCGCGTTGCTGGCTTCTGTTATTTTTCCGTTGAGGTTGATGAAGTTCAAGATGGTGCTAAGATAAAATAGTTTGAAGTAAACGAACAAGAGTACCACAACGGCAGTAGCGCCGTAAAAACTCACCCCAGCACATTTTAATAAATATTTAATCAAAACGTCCGAAAACAGGCAAATTAAATGTTTGCTGGTACCGAAATAAGGTTAATTTTGCGTGCCCTTCAGGGGTCTTGCTTTTCGAGAAAGTACAATCCAATTCTAAATCTATTAAATATGGATGGCAATGCTGGTTCAGGATCTAAGGGAGAAAATTCTGGAAGGCGACCTCAGCGAGTTGCTACACCACAGCAAGGATGAAGATTATCCGGCTGAGGTGTCCAAGCTATTGGCCTCATTGCCGAAAGAATTTGCCATAAACACTTTTCTTTCTTTACCGGAAAAAATACAGATACAGATATTCTCATTCCTGGACCACGTACTCCAAATAGGGGTAATAGAGGAGTTACCGCGGCCCAAAATATCGACCATACTTAATAACCTGGAGTCGAACGACCGTGTAGCGTTTTTCGATACGCTGGACGGCATAGAGGTGACCGAATACCTGAACCTGCTGAATGACAAAAACAGGCTGGCTACATACGACCTGCTGGGCTATCCCGAAAACAGCGTGGCGCGACTGATCAACACTAACTTCACGACCGTACGCAAGGAATGGACCATAGGCCAGGCAATAGAGCATCTGCGCCGTTTCTACAGCGATACGCCTGCTGCCAACGTGATATTTGTGGTAGACAGTACGGGCAAACTGGTGGACGATATACCGATCCGCCGGCTGGTACTGAACGAGCACAGCAAGACGATAGAGGACATCATGGACGGATTCTATGTGAAGCTGGACATACAGGACAGCATAGAAGACGCGATACAGAAATTTAAGGAGTACGACCGCGTGGCACTGCCTGTAACCAACAGCAATAATGTGGTGATGGGAGTGGTGACGGTGGATGACGTGATAGACGAAGCCGAAGAAAAGGACACCAAGGAAATGCAACAGTTCGGTGGTCTGGAATCACTGGACCTTCCTTATGTGAAAACGGGCTTCTTTACGCTTATACAAAAGCGCGCGGGCTGGCTTATCATCCTGTTCCTAAGCGAGATGCTGACAGCTACCGCTATGCAGCACTTCCAGGGCGAATTGGATAAGTTGGTTGTGCTGGCCATGTTTGTGCCGCTCATCATGAGCAGCGGTGGTAACAGCGGCTCGCAGGCAGCAACGCTTATCATACGCGCCATGGCCCTTAAAGAATTGTCGCCGCGCGACTGGTGGTATGTAATGCGCCGTGAAATATTCTCGGGTCTCACGCTGGGCATTATACTGGGCAGTATAGGGTTTATTCGTATCACCATATGGCAGAAGCTTTCTTTCTGGAATTATAATATCCGTGCACTTGCCAGCGAGTCCGGAGGCATCCCTCAGGGAGGGCTGCCTGGTAGCTGGGTGCTGGTAGGCCTTACCGTTTCGTTCTCTCTTATCGGCATCGTGATGTGGGGCACACTGAGTGGGTCCATGATACCAATTGTGCTGAAGAGGCTGAAGCTGGATCCGGCGACATCCTCGGCCCCGTTTGTGGCTACGCTTGTGGATGTAACGGGGCTGATCATTTATTTTAGCATAGCTGCAATGATGCTGCATTTATAGGCTGTGCTTGGGGATAAAGTAAAGCTCTATTTTTAGTTTGTTGGATTTGTGTGAGATGCCGACTTGTGTTTTTCTGCTTGTATTGTCTTTTCTTTCTTTGTTGACGTAGAACATCCCCCCTGCCCCCTTAGCTAAACAACATGGCCTACGCCCAAAGGGGGAATGCTGAATCAAGACAATTTTTGCAACATAACGTACCTCACCTACTGAAATATTACTAATTTACCCTTGCTAAGCAATAAACATTGCAGAACGACAACCTACATATTGGCCACCTACCCCCTGAGACTGCCCAACAGAAAAGATGGCGCGGTGTGTTTGGTATTCTTTGGGCGCTGATGTTCATCCTTTATCTGCCTGCCGCAAAGGCGGGCTTTGTAACCGACTTCACTGGCTGGCTCGACCAGGTAAAAAATCACGGATTTTGGGAGTATATCAACCGCAGCAATTTTAAAGCTACCAGCCTTTACCAGGTCACGCAGTTTATTACGTGGATCTTTTACCATTTGTTTGGCATACATGCCTGGCTGTGGCATCTCTTGTTCATTACCCTCCATGTGATTAATGCTACTTTGCTGTTTACGCTATGCCGGGGAATGCTTGATGATGCGGGCGTAAAGAACAGCCGGGAGATATCTTTTACGGGAGTGGTACTGTTTTGCTTATCGCCATATATCTCCGAGGTGATCGTCTGGGAACCTTCCTTTCATTTTCTACAGGGTTTATTGATGATATTGCTGGTACTGGTATGGGTGAGGAAATACCTGCACACAGGAAGCGGTAAATATGCCTTGTGGGCGGCTATCGTTTATCTGTTATCCACACACACCCTGGAGGTGTTTTATATAACACCCTGGCTGGTGCTGACATTGGCTTTGTTTTACCGGGAAGTTGTTGGTAAAGGGCTGTTTGTAAAAGTATTACTCCTGTTTTTTTTGCCGGAGCTTATTATGTTCTGCCTGCGCCTTGTTGAATTCAGGGTTATTTATGGGGGCTGGGTATCGCGGATAGGTACGGATGCCGCAATGGCAGCACCCTTGACCGGCCTGGGCAAGCCCGCGAAGTATCTTTTTCACTTGCTGCTACTGGGCAGGTTCTTTGGTCATGAGATAAAAGAAAAGGTGTATGCATTTTGCGATAGTGCAAAGGGTGTAGTTGCTTTTTATGGTATTGCGGTTGTGGTCCTGGGATATATTGCTTATCGGTTCAGGATAATGAGTGGTAAAGGAAAAGTGGCCAGCCTGCTGTTCGTATGGATGCTGATAACCTTTGTGTTGCTGCTGCCCCTTTGGTTTGGAGACATGCTGCTGGTGATGTTCGACCGGTATACCTATTTCACCGGGGCATTTTTCTATATGCTGCTGGCGTTGCTGGCCGCGTTTATCACCATGCAATATGTGCGGTGGGGGGTGCTAGGGCTATATGCGTTGGCTAATCTGCGCTTTGCGATATTGGTGAGCAGGTATTGGGGTAAGTCGTGTAAGGTTAACCATGGTTTGCTATATCACCTGCCTGAGCCTGGAGATAAAATACTGGTTTTATTGAATCTCCCGGAGTCTATGCATGGTGCGCCGATGATAGGGTCGGGGCAAGAGAGTGAGTACAAGCTGATGGACAACCTGCTGCTGCCAGGAAAGACGATCAATAATAAAGTGTACGATGGCCTTTCCTATAATATGGAAACGCCAGAAGATGGTGCGCACACTTTAGTCCTTAACGACAGCATGGTGCGGGTGACGCTGAACCAATGGGGTACCTGGTGGTGGTATGAGGGTAAGGGCGGGCATAGCTATGAAAATGAAGACTACAAACTGAATATGATAGATGGCGGCCACTTTTACGAGCTCACCATGAAGCAGCCCGCATCGCGGTACCTGTTGCTATACCAGGTAGGTGATCAATGGCATACGGTGGATATGAATAAGCGAGGTGTGGATCAGAATTAGGCATTGGATCAGGTGTGGCACACCTTAGAGGTGTGCCACACCGTTACACTTCAATTGTCACATCACCATTTACCGGATGTCCCACGCAGGTAAGGATACTGCCGTGCTGCAGGTCGGTATCCATAAGCACTTCATTATAAGAAAGCCATACTTTCCCCCTGATGCAGCGGGCGGCACAACTGCCGCAACGGCCCACCTCGCAGCTATAGGGTAATGAAAGGCCGTTCTTTTTTGCTGCCTGCAAAATAGTATCTGGATACTCAACGGGGAAAGTGTATTCTTTACCGAGATATCTTATAGTGGCGTTATGGGTTGTTCGATCCGGTGGTTCTAACTTTAAGATATTCCGATCATTGGTATTGAAATTTTCTTTCCTGATTTGGTCGTCATGTATGCCTTGCTCTTCGAGAGAGATAATGACCATACGCATATAGCTGAACGGTCCGCAGACATAAAACAGTAGATCATTTTTGGGAACGATGGCGTTTTCCTGTAGCAGCACCGGCAGCAACGCTTTGCTCAGCCGCGCACGGCTAAGATCGAAGGAGGTACTGTACAGGAATACGATCTTAAAATTGGCCGGGAAATTTTTGCTCAGTGCCTGCAGCTCATCATAAAATACAACCTCTTCGCGCGACCTGTTGCTATATATAAGCACCGCACTCAGGCTGGGACTGGTGTGCAGGAGTGCCTTGATGATCGAAAAGACCGGTGTGATACCTATACCCGCAGCAAAGAAGAATACCTGTTTTGCAGATAATGCGGCAGGCAATGTAAACAGCCCTGCCGCGCCGGTGGTGAATAATTTATCTCCTACCTGCGCCCTGTCAATGAGTAGTCGGGAGTAGGCGCCATTGTCTATTCGTTTTATGGTAAAAGAGACTGGTTCATTTAGTTCGGGGCAGGAGGATAAGGAAAACGAACGTCGCTCTTCCTTCCCATGATGGGTAAAAACGAAAGTAATGAACTGCCCGGCAGTATAGGGTATCGGCTGCCCCTCACTTGCGATAGAAAAGGTTTTTACCCCGGGCGCTTCTTCTCCGATGGATGTGATAATGACTGTTTGTAAACCGGGGCTTGCTGGGACCATAACAAAAACGTGAATAAAAATAGTTATTTTAACAGGAGAATTAGCGAGACGGTAAACTACAATAAGCACGGCGCATCCGCGTTCTTTGTAATAACTATGAGAAAGGCATTATTATTTCTTGGAGTTTGTTTGCTTGCGTCCATAAAATATGTTTATGCGCAGGGGCAATCCGCAAGATTAGTTACTGTTGTAAATTATGTGGAGTATTCCGATAGCCTCGGGCATAAGTTGCGGATAGCTGGGGATTCAACACATTATGGATACAAAAAAAATTCCGGCAATGATCTGAAATTTGTTGGTTATGAAATGGTAAAAGGAATGCCATCATTCGGCATTCAAGGGATTATTCCTGTGAAATGCGATTCTGTGTTCGTGTGTAAAACAGACGAGCGAAGTCCCAAGATCAAATTGTCATCGTTAACAATTAATGAATATGACCAGCGCAACAATCTGGTGGACGAAAAAATATTTGATGTTTCCTACTTCTCAAACGAGTTGTATCTTTTTAATCACAAAATCTATACTTACGACAAAAATAACAACAACACTTCAATAACAGAAAGTATATATGATGATCGTAAAGACACCGTTTTGCATGAAAAGATTAGAAAATACGAATATAGTTCGGTCAATAAGGATACTGCTGAAACGGAAATTGATTTGAAAACTGGATTTGTCCTAACAAAATCGTTTTTTAGGTATGATGGCCGAGATAGAATAATACAAAGCCATACAACGAGATGGGGTAAAAAGATGAGGGAAGAATCGTTGAACACTACTTGTAGCTACTCATATGATAGTAGCGCTAACATCATTGTCGTAAAAATGCAAACACATAATGTTGTTGATAAAAATAGCTATAGTGATCCTCAAGCAGTTGTTACCTATACTTATAAAAACAATAAAATTGTTGATTTTGATTATTCTCAACGAAATGATAGTACAAGGCCGTGGAGTCATCCTATTTCAACGTCTTTTGTTTACAGCGATAAAGGACAATTGGTATCGACAGCAGGCAAGAAGACATTAGGCCAGGAAGGAACGTGGGAGTATAATGACGAGGGGCAGCCCATAAATTTTACTTCGGCAGAAGAAGATTTTAGCCCAAAGCCATTTACTATGCCAGACGGAACCCGATGCTTTAAAGGGCGACTTGTACGCCAATATTTATATCAGCCCTACAACCCTTCAAAATAGAAACTTCGTTTCCGGAGATTATGCGGTTATTGTCCATCTTTATTATCACAAGTGCGCTGCTATTTTTGCGGCGTGAAACGACCCATGCACAAAAACAATTGACCAGACTGGCGGGCGAGAGCAGGTACTATCTTTATAAAGATCAGACGGGCAAAGAATATACGGTGCCTGTAGATTCTATCCACTACGGATATACTAAAGGCCGCAGTAACGAATTGAGATACATATATAACAACACCGTTGACACCGACAAATATCCGGAAACGGCTTATTTGCACGATCCGGGGTTTTATGATATTTATCCGGCGGAATATGATACGGCCATCAAGGTGGACAATAAAGAAGATTCGATATTGTTCATTGAAAACTGGAACACTTCTTATATGGAATGGGACGAGTATGACAAGAACGGTACACTGGGTAGGGAAATAAACCTGCTGAATAATGCGCAAACCATTAATAAATACGGGCGCAATAAGCTTATCGAGTCGAGGAGTATTTATGCACCGGACAGCTCCGGCGATTCCATCGTGCTTACGGGTTCTATCAAATATAGTTATGATAAAAGCGGGAAGTTGTCCCTGAAGAAATTTGTTCCTGCCAATGCGCCGGATTCTGCGGTGGGCATACTGTATTATTACAACGAAAAAGGCCAGGTAGCGAAGATAGAATCGCCGAACAGGGTAGTAAATTTTTTGTACGAAGGAAATGATGAAAAAAGATCGGTCACAGCACAGATAACGGAATATACTAAAAGCGATTCCTCATCCATGACGGTGCGGAATACTTATGAATATAATAATGGAGACCTTGTGCTTTACCGCCAGGAGAAAAAAGATGATACTACCTGGAATACGTTGAACACGGACACACTTATTTATGATGATAACCATTGGCTTGCCTCATTCACGGACGGCGAAAGCGGACTCTACCACCATTTCAGCATCCGGTACAATTCCTTTGGTCAGCCAGTATATCGTACATCAGAGCTGAGCGACGAAAAATACAACCGTTTTCTCCCGGACGGCTCTAAAGTGAAAATATATGCCGCCGAGTGTCACTATTATTATCAATTTTACGACCGTCCGAAACATTAGTACTTTTGCCTTGTGAACGACTTTTCTTCCGAAATATCTTTTAAAACAGCGCGAAGCGGCGGCAAGGGCGGCCAAAATGTGAACAAGGTGGAGACCATGGTGGAAGCGCTATGGCATGTGGCTGCCTCACGTTTTTTCACCGATGAAGAAAAAGAGCTGATACAAGCTAAGCTGGAAAAGAAAATAAACAAACAAGGTCAGTTGGCAGTAAGAAGCAGTGAGGCCCGCTCGCAGCTGGAAAACAAGATCATAGCCCAAAACAAAATGGAGCAGTTGGTTGCCAAAAGCCTCATTAAGCCTAAGAAACGCAAGCCCACCAAAATATCTAAAGAAGCGAGGGAGAAAAGGCTGGAGAGTAAAAAGAAAGAATCGCTGAAGAAGGAGATGCGGAGATTACCCAAGAATGTTTAGGTGCGTTTGCTTAACTTTAATGGAGAATGATACGAATCTTTTAAAAATTATTTATGACAGGTCCGCAAAGAGCATTTTTATTATCATCACTATTTAAATCGAATTTAACTGATATTGAAAGTTACGTAAGAACAATAGCGGTGGATTTTGGCTTATCTGAAGCAGAGAGAATAGTTCAAACTGAAAACATAATTAGGATATTTAATGATGGGATTAAAAACCTCAACAACAATCAATTTGATAATATTCTCAATAAGGTCAAAGAGACAGGTTTTGATGAGGCGTCCATCAGAAAGAAGTTAGATTTTTATGGAATAGACGAAGAGTATCACCAAAATATTTTACGTTTTTTCGATGACAGTTTCTTAGCAGACAGGCCAATAGATGTTGATAATTTGGAGATGGACTTTAGGGGGGTGCAAGTTGCAACGAGAGACAATTTTAATACAATCATCAACAACGGTTATACAGGCGATTGGGATTTACAACCTAATAATATTGATCCGAGAAGAATCCAAATTGCTTCCATGAATGAAAATGGACCATATCCCCGAGGGTGCTATATAAACGCTGATATAGATAGAATTGATCCTATTTTGCAGCCTGACGGGAGTCTTAGGTATCGAATTTTTATAACCAATCCTTTAATTGTGAATACCGGTAAGCGGAATGTAAAATTTATAGCCCAACCGGTAAGGTATATGTAACTATTTTTCTTTTTACAGTTTTTTAAACAGCATTCACACATTTTATTCCGGTTTTCTACGGCTAACTTATTCCACCCCATTGAATTCATAACCGATAACGGAAAGCCTATTTGAATAATTAATTGAGGAATTAAAACTCGGTTTCTTATCGAGATAATATTTTATTGGAAGCAATTACCCCTCAAAACAGCATCTTATAAACGTCCTCCACTTTATTCACCGTCTTTATATTGATCTTATATTTTTTGTCCTGCAGGCCCTTGGCGTTGGCCTTGGGTATGAAGATCACGTCCATGCCTAGCTTGTCGGCCTCGGCTATGCGCTGGTCTATGCGGTTTACAGCGCGTATCTCTCCGCTCAGTCCTATCTCGCCTACCAGGCAAATGTTGGAAGGAAGGGCTTTGTCTTCGTAAGAGGAGAGGAGGGAGCACACCAGCGCCAGTTCTATGGAGGGGTCTTCTATTTTCAGGCCGCCGGCTATATTTACAAATACGTCTTTTGCGCCGAAGTGAAAACCGCCGCGTTTTTCCAGCACGGCCAGCAGCAGTTGCAGGCGGCGCAGGTCCAGTCCGCTTACCGTGCGCTGGGGAGTGCCATAGACCGCAGTGGTCACCAGTGCCTGTACTTCTATCATCAGCGGGCGCGATGCTTCCATGGTTGCCGCGATAGCTATGCCGCTAAGCGGCTCATCATGCTGCGACAACAATATTTCGGAGGGGTTACTCACCGGCCGCATGCCTTGGGTTACCATTTCATAGATCCCCAATTCTGATGTGGAACCAAAACGGTTTTTAAGGGTGCGGAGTATACGATAGGCGTAGTGCCGGTCACCTTCAAACTGCAGTACAGTGTCCACCATGTGCTCCAGCACCTTTGGTCCGGCTATGGCGCCGTCCTTGGTGATATGGCCTATGATGCACACGGGTATGTTGCTGGCTTTTGCAAACCGCTGCAATTCTGCGGCGCACTCGCGCACCTGCGATACACTTCCCGCAGCAGATTCCACGTATGGTGATTCGAGCGTTTGTATAGAATCTATGATCAGCAATTGTGGCCTCACCTTTTTTACTTCCTGGAAAAGGGAGTTGGTATCAGTAGCCGTCAGTAAATAAAGATTCGGATTTTTTACGCCTATGCGATCGGCACGGAGTTTTATTTGTTGTGCGCTTTCCTCGCCCGATACGTAGAGCGTGGTAATGCTTCGCCAGTGAAGTGCCAGTTGTAAGAACAATGTGCTTTTGCCTATGCCGGGATCACCGGCTATAAGAATCACCGAGCCCGGTACCATGCCCCCGCCAAGCACGCGGTTCAGTTCGCCATCGGGTGCCTGCATGCGCGCCTGGTGCGTTTGCACCACTTCATCCAGCTTATGTGCTTTGCGTTGTTCTTTGTTGTCTTCGTCCCAGTTAATTACTTCCGGTTTCGATTTGTCTTCCCGCTGTACTACTTCTTCCACAAAAGAATTCCACGCCCCACATGATGGACATTTGCCCGTCCACTTCGGCGTTTCATAGCCACACTGTTGGCAGAAGAAAGCTGATTTTATTTTTGCCATACCCCAAACCCCTGAAGGGGCTTTCCCTCGCGTTTCTTCAAAAAAGAAAGCGAGGCGTTTTTAATTACTGTAAATGTTGGTGTAAATAATTTTTATAAAAGTACGTGATAAAAACTATGCTCCATATAAAAAGCAAATTGTTGAAGCGGTGTGAGAATTCAAAAAATATTTTCGGGAGAAGAGAAAAAGTAAAATCAGAAATTCGAAGCTGAAAATATTTTCACTAGCGAAGACCCGGAACAAGGTCCCGATTTTTATCGGGAGGGGTTTGGGGTGAGCAAGCAATTGTGGAATAAAAAAAAGAGCCGCTGGAGGAATCCGGCAGCTCTCACTTACTAACCCATTAAATTCACAACTTGACACAAATGTAGTGTGAGCAACCGTAGGAAAAAAATGGAATTATGCAGGCGGGCAATCACTTTTATAGATATAACGCTAAATCATATCCCATCTGTTATAATGGCAGAAAAACACGGATTTATTGGTTAAAATCTGTAAAAACGACCTTTTACTTTCTCAAAAGCAAACATTAAGAAACGAAACATGTTTTAATTGTTAACAATTTGTTTTTGAGAATAGTGACAAATACTTATTATATTAATTCGGCGATAATTTTTACTGTTATTTAGTAAAGTTACCTTTACCTGATAACCGCAATTTGCAGTTAGAAATAAAGATATCATGACCCAGGCATTTGTTCCATTGAAAGAAAAGCACCGGCATTTTTTGCCCACCGATTTTAAGTTGACAGATTGGGAAGCCTTGCTTCCGTATTTTGAAGAACTGAAAGACAGGGTTATCGACAGCAAGGAGAAACTTGAAAAATGGTTGGCCGATGTGAGCGAGCTGGAGGCTGTGGTGAGCGAGGACGCTTGCTGGCGGCAGATCAAAATGACCTGCGATACCACCAATAAAGAATTTGAAGAAGCATTTACTTATTTCTGCATGGAAATAGAGCCGAAGATGAAGCCATACAACTTTGAGCTGAATAAAAAATTGCTGGCCTGCCCATTTACAAAAGAACTGGATAATAGTTTGTTCTTTCCCTACCTGCGCAGTGTAGACAATGCGGCGAAGTTATACCGTGATGAAAATGTGCCGCTGCAAGCGGATGCGAACCTGCTGGCGCAACAATACGGCGTAATATCCGGCGCTATGAGTATAGAAGTAGACGGCAAAGAATATACGATGCAGCAGGCCGCCAAATTGTTGCAAAGTCCCGACAGGAGTTTGCGCGAAACTGTCTTTACCAAGATGTCGAACCGCCGCCTGCAGGATAAGGATAAACTAAATGAGCTTTTTGATAAGTTGCTGGCTATCCGCCAGAAGATTGCTGTAAACGCGGGGTTTGAAAATTACAGGGATTATAAATTCCGTGAGCTAGGCCGCTTCGACTATACGGTTGCCGATTGTTTTGCATTCCATGAGGCGGTGCGAGAGCACATTCTGCCACTGCATGCTATGCTGATAAAACACCGGCAGAAAAAATTGGGGGTGGATGTGATGCGCCCATGGGATGGTGATGCAGAACCGGCGGGCACAACTCCGCTGCACCCCTTCAAAGATGGCGCCGAACTGAGCCAGAAAGCTGTAGAAGTATTCAACAACCTCAGCCCCTACTTCAGCGGTTGCCTGGAGACCATGCAGCAAATGCACCGGCTGGACCTGGAAAGCAGGAAAGGAAAAGCACCGGGCGGCTACAATTGTCCCTTGGCGGAAACCGGCGTACCTTTTATTTTTATGAATGCTGCCGGCACAATGGGCGATGTGATCACCATGATGCACGAAGGCGGCCATGCAGTTCATTCGTTCCTCTCTGATCCATTGCCATTGTCGGCATTTAAAGAATACCCGATGGAAATAGCCGAACTGGCAAGTATGAGCATGGAGCTGTTTTCTATGGAGCACTGGGACGTATTTTTTAAAGATGAAAACGAATTAAAACGTGCCCGACTGGAAGAAATGGAAAGGGTGATCAGCGTGCTGCCATGGATAGCAACCATTGATAAATACCAGCACTGGATATATACGCATCCCGGCCACACCGTAAAGGAGCGCGAAGAAAACTGGATGGCTATTCTTACGGAGTTTTCCACAGGCATTACCGACTGGAGCGGTTTTGAAGAATACCGCACCAACTTCTGGCAAAAGCAACTGCACCTTTTTGAAGTACCCTTCTATTATATAGAGTACGGAATTGCACAACTGGGTGCAATGGCTATGTGGCGACAGTACCGGCAAAATAAAGAACAGGCGCTAAGCAATTATATGAAGGCGCTCAGCTTGGGCTACACAAAAACCCTGAGGGAACTGTATACCGCGGCAGGGATTAAATTTGATTTTTCACCTGCCTATATAAAAGAGATCGCTAATTTTGTAACGCCCGTTTTGAAGGAAATGGAGGTACAATAATTAACCTTCCCGATTGCGAAGTCGGGTGAATTTTTCACCATCTTCGCCTTCTGTTTTGAGGAACTGTTTGAACTGTTTGCGAGATGGTGCAAAGTTCGTCTGTGTACTGTCGGCTGTCTCTGTTATTGTTCTGAGATCGTCGAGGTCTTTAGGCGTCCCTATTTCAGTGATTGTTAAAACACCTTTTTCGACCAACAATTTTCGTACGCTCCAGGTACACGTGTTGTCTCTTTTAAAGCGTTCATTGAGGAAGTAATATCCTTTGAATTTTTTCAACACACTGGAATCGGATAACATAAATAAAGTATCGATATAGCGCACATTAGTTATGATAGTATCACCCGTTACTTTCACATTTGTTGCAAATACTGAGTCCCCGTTTTCGTTTGAAAAGAGTGTATCATTCCGTAAGTGAAATGGGAATGGGATGCTGTCTTTGGTCGTTTTCACGATATAATCATATTTCCGCAAAATAAGGTCGTCAGATATAGTTACAACCGACGCCTGGTCGTCCGCGATAAACTCGCCTTGCATATCTCCCGGAAACTTAGAAAGTGCCCTTGTGTTGGCAGGTTGTGCTTCATCGAACGTTACGGAAGGTCCGCATCCGGAAAGTAAGATCAGCGAGATGAGGACGAAAATTTGTTTAAATTTATCCATAGCATGGTGGTCCGTTTCAAATATACCTTAAATGCGGTGTTCCATTAAACCTTTAACGTTTATATTTATCAGATACTTCTTTACTTTGCGGTCAAATAAAAAAGATGCTTAATAGATATATACGGGTTATTATTCCGGTAGTGTTTCTTTTGTCGTGCAGCAGCTCGAAACATTCCGGGAGATCAAAAGATGCAATGCCCGGCGCCTGGCAAGCCACGCCGATAGTAATAGATGGAGACAGCAAGGACTGGCCATCGCCTTACCCTAATTTTGATGCCAAGGCGGAGATCGCATATGCAACATCTAATGACAAAGAAAACCTGTACATCACCATGGAGACAGGTGATGAACTGACCCAAATGAAAATATTGAAGCAGGGCATGACCGTGTCGATTGATACATCTGGCGGGAAAAGCGCAGACTTCCACATCAATTTTCCCTTGCCCAATGATAATGACCCCATAGACCTTCCTCAAGGTGGAACGCGCAAGCAAGACCCGGGATCCATCCGGGGCAAACAACTGGATGTGAAACTCAGCAAAAGTGCTAAAGATGCCAACCAATATTCGCTCGAAGGTTTTATCAATTGCAGCGGGGGATTTATGGTGTCACAGAATATCCCATGTGGTATTAAAGTGATAGCTCGTGTGGATGAATATAAGGAACTGGTATGGGAGGCGGTAGTCCCGTTAAAAACCATTTACAATAAAGCCGAGATCACCGAAAAAGAAGCTGATAAGCCGATCAGTGTGTGTTTTGCAATAAAAGGATTTAAGAATCCGGCCACAAAAGCTGCGGATAATGGAAATGGTATAAGTAATAATACAAGTGGCGGCGGTGCCAATATGGGCGGCCGTGGTGGTCGTGGTGGCAAGGGTGGCGGCGGAGCCCGCCCCTCCGAAAACCCATTGCAACACCTCTATGAAAGTACAAAAACGTGGAAGCATTTTGCGCTTGTGTATAAACCATAATATTTCTAAGGTATAGTTCTTATTTATTTGTTAAACGGCGTTTGCAATTTCGGTGTATAACTGTAACTTTGTATATTCCGTAACACGCTTTCTAAGTAGGGGGACCAAATATGAATCTTTTATTGCTGGCGGTGGAGCACAATACGCCTTTTAATTATTTTCCAATAGCCCTGCAACTGGTTATTGCAATAGGATTTATTATAGTAATGATGGGTGCCACCCATTTACTGGGTCCTAAGAGAAAAACCAACGATAAACTCATTAATTTTGAAAGTGGTATTCCCTCGGTAGGCAATGCGCGCCAGCCAATGGGTATAAAGTATTTCCTTGTAGCTATCTTGTTTGTTCTTTTTGATGTGGAGGTGATCTTCTTTTACCCTTATGCGGTTAATTTCCGTTTCCTGGGCAAGGATGGTTTCATGGAGGTTGTGTTGTTTGTCGCTTTCTTTTTGTGTGGCTTTATTTACATAGTAAAGAAGGGTGCGTTGGATTGGGAAGATTAAACCCCCAACCCCCTAAAGGGGGCTTATTTATGTTGAGTAAGGAGCATGAGTGTGTTTACTTTTAATTTTTAATTTTTTATGGGGCGTCCGGTTCAGTATAATACGAAGATAAAGATGGTGGAGATACCTGAGGGGTACTCCGGTGCGGGCTTTCATGCTACGTCATTTGACAAGGTAGTAGGGCTGGCACGTAAAAATTCATTGTGGCCATTGCCATTCGCAACCTCATGTTGTGGTATCGAATTTATGGCGACAATGGGTTCTAACTATGACCTTGGCCGATTTGGCGCCGAGCGTATGGGTTTCACCCCGCGCCAGTGTGATATGCTGCTGGTGGCAGGAACCATTGCGAAAAAGATGGGTCCGATCCTTAGGCAGGTTTACTTGCAGATGGCAGAACCCCGTTGGGTCATTGCCATTGGCGCTTGTGCATCCAGTGGTGGTATTTTTGATTCTTACCCTGTGTTGCAAGGTATTGACCAGGTGATACCGGTGGACGTTTATGTTCCCGGTTGCCCGCCAAGGCCGGAAGGCATACTTGATGGTATATTGAAATTGCAGGACCTGGTGCAGAACGAGAGCCTGCGCAGGCGCAACAGTGATCAGTATAAGGCGTTGATGGACAGCTATGCGATACAGTAACCCCCCGGCCCCCTGAAGGGGGAGTGCCGGAACCTAAAACATCAGGCTTTGGTTATCAATCGCGCATTGTTTTAAAAAAAAAGTAACAAAATAACATGGGGAAGCCCCTTTAGGGGTTTGGGGTTTATGACAAACGAGATTATTAAACAGCGTTTAACCGATAAGTTCGGCGACAGCCTTACCGAATGGGAGGAACAATATGGATTGCTGACTTTCAGGGCTCCGGCGGAGATGAACCTGAAAGCCATGCAGTTCTTATTCGACGATGAAGAACTGCGGTTCCGGTTTATGACCGATCTTACTGCCGTTCATTATCCGAACAGAAAAGGAGAGGAACTATGCGTGGTTTATCACCTGCACAACCTGAATGATAATGTTCGCCTGCGCCTGAAAGTGTATGTGCCCGTTGAAAAACCGGACGTTTATACGGCTTCGCAGTTGTTCTCGGCGGCTAACTGGATGGAGCGTGAAACGTATGATTTTTTTGGGGTAAACTTTGTTGGTCATCCAAACCTGGTACGCATTCTGAATGTAGACGAGATGGATTATTTTCCGATGCGCAAAGAATATGAGATGGAAGACCCGACAAGAAGAGATAAGGATGATGAAATGTTTGGCCGATAAGGCTTGTTTATATGGAAGACCTGGTATTATATTTTTTCAAGGATAGGCCTGATGTTATCAGTGCTTATCACAGATACCGGATAGTGGCTGTGGATGTGCTGCTGTTAGTGGCAGTATGCATCGGGCTGCTGGCGGGTAATGAGAAGATCAGGTCTTTTTCATTGGGTTTAGCAGCAGGTGTTTTATTGGTGAAGACAGGGGAGAGCATTGGCAGATTAAGAAACAGCGGCAGTAAAAAGCTACCTGCCGGGAATGAGTGCTAAAGAGTAAAAAACGGAGAAATGTCAGAGCAACTAACGCATACACAACATCATATTAAGCTTTCTGAAGAGTCGCTCCAGAAGCAGACAACTACGCTTAACCTGGGCCCTACGCACCCGGCCACTCACGGTGTTTTTCAGAACATAATGGAAATTGATGGGGAGCGTGTACTGGAAACGGTGCCCACCATCGGCTATATACATCGTGCGTTCGAAAAGATCGCAGAGCGCCGCCCATACTACCAGATCACCCCGCTTACAGACAGGCTTAACTATTGTTCGTCGCCCATAAACAACATGGGCTGGCATATGACCATAGAAAAACTGCTTGGACTGAAACTGCCCAAGCGTGTAGAATATCTGCGCGTCATCATAATGGAGTTATCCAGAATTGCTGACCACCTGGTTTGTAATTCAGTTATCGCTGTGGACACAGGTGCGCTTACTCCATTTACTTATGTATTCCAGTACCGGGAAAAAATTTACGAAATATTTGAAGAGATATGCGGCTCCCGCCTTACGACCAACATTGGCAGGGTAGGTGGATTTGAGCGCAACTTTACGCCTGCGTCGTTCACTAAGCTGCATGATTTCATGAAAACCTTCCCGAAGGTGCTGAAGGAATTCGAATCGCTGCTGAACCGGAACCGCGTATTCATGGACCGCTGCATAGGCGCCGGACCAATCAGCGCAGAAAAGGCACTGAATTATGGCTTTACCGGTCCTAATCTTCGTGCTACAGGAGTTGATTATGATGTGCGCGTAGCCATGCCCTATTCTTCATACGAAGATTTTGATTTTAAGATACCCGTAGGTACGGTTGGCGACGTTTATGACCGCTTTATGGTGCGCAACGGCGAGATGTGGGAAAGTGTGAGCATTATCCACCAGGCGATAGAGAAAATAGAAAAAATAGAAAAAGAGTTTCCGGACCAGAAAGAGGTATTTTATGCCAAGGAAGCAGACCATTTCCACATTCCCGCCAAGGAAGATGTATACACAAAAATGGAAGCGCTTATCTGGCATTTCAAAATAATAATGGGGGAGATAGATGCACCAGCAGGCGAGGTTTACCACTCGGTGGAAGGCGGCAACGGAGAGGTAGGATATTATCTGATCAGTGATGGTGGCAGAAGCCCTTATCGTCTGCATTTCCGCAGGCCGTGTTTTATTTATTACCAGGCATACCCGGAAATGGTAGAAGGTGGGTTACTCAGTGATGCGATCATTACCCTGAGTAGCTTGAATGTGATCGCGGGAGAATTGGATGCTTAAACACCAGCCCTAAAGGGGAACCATGGATTTGGCAGCTGTTCAATATTTGCGAGGTAGTAAACTAATTAAGCAGCGAAGAATAACATTTGGAATTAGAGGTTCTATAAAAAGCATTAAATGAGTATTCGTTTTAGTGAAGAAAAATTAAAAGAGGTAAAAGAGCTGATCTCGCACTACCCGGAAGGGAAGCAGAAGAGCGCGCTGATACCGTTACTGCACATGGCGCAGGACGAGAATGGCGGCTGGCTGGACGCACCTGCGATGGATTATGTAGCGGAGATATTGCAGATACTGCCAATAGAAGTATACGAGGTAGCTACCTTTTACAGTATGTTCAATACAAAACCTGTGGGCAAACACCTCCTTGAGGTATGCCGCACCGGGCCCTGCATGCTGAATGGCAGCGACCAGATAATAGACTACATAAAAGAAAAACTGGGTATCGGTGAAGGTGAAACAACTACGGATGGCTTGTTTACATTAAAGCCAGCTGAGTGCCTCGGCGCGTGTGGATATGCACCAATGATGCAGCTGGGCAAGACATACCGGGAGCACCTGACAAAAGAAAAAATAGATAAACTGATAGACGAATTGAGGGGGCAGGCCAAAAACTAAACCTATGGTTTTCGATCTTGCGCTTGAGTTTATTTTATCGGGAAAACCGGAAAGAGTGATGCAACTGCTCACAGATCCGATACTGATAAGGAAGTGGAGTGGCGGAAAAGCGGTGCTGGAAAAGAAAGAAGGTGGACAGTTCCAGATGTTTGATGGATGGGTGAAGGGTACTGTGTTGAAGGCAACTGAAAATGAGCTGGCCTATACCTGGAAAACAAGTGACTGGCCGGAAGAAACAAAACCAACTGAAGTTCATTATTTACTGAAGGAAGACGAAGCTGGAACAAAGGTGATATTGCATCACACGGGTTTTGAAGACGAAGCAGAAATGAAGAGTCACCGGGCCGGATGGACAGATTATTTTTTTGACCCGATGGAAGATTTTATTTTGATCATAGATAAAAGTTGAACCACTTCCCTTAAAGGGGAGGAATAATTTAGGAAAGAGAACAGAATACGGAAACGAATAATTATTAAGCTCAAAAGAATATCAAAACGCATTTTTTGACTTTTGACTTTTGATTTTTGACTTTGAAAAAATGGGCGTAAAACTATTATTAGAGCACGACAAGGTAGAAGGCATTCGTTATTACGATGCCTACCGTAAGCATGGCGGCTACCGTGCGGCTGAGAAGGCATTTAAAATGTCACCGGCTGATATCGTGGAAGAAGTGAAGAAAAGCGGTCTCCGTGGCCGCGGTGGTGCGGGCTTCCCTACCGGTATGAAATGGAGCTTCCTGGCAAAGCCCGAGGGTGTGCCACGCCACCTGGTGTGCAATGCCGATGAGTCAGAGCCCGGCACCTTCAAGGACCGTTACCTGATGGAATTTCATCCACATCTTTTTATTGAAGGATTGTTGATCAGTAGTTTCGCTCTAGGCAGCAATGCTACCTATGTGTATATACGCGGTGAGTATGCCTGGATACCGGAGATACTGGAGCAGGCTATAGCAGAAGCGAAAAACAACGGCTGGCTGGGTAAAAATATTCTTGGTTCCGGCTTTGATTGCGAGATATATGTGCATCGTGGCGCCGGGGCCTATATCTGTGGCGAAGAAACGGCACTAATAGAATCACTGGAAGGCAAGCGCGGCAACCCGCGCATGAAGCCGCCATTCCCTGCGATACAGGGGGTTTGGATGCGCCCTACAGTGGTGAACAACGTAGAGACGATAGCGGCTGTAGTGCCCATAATAAATATCGGTGGCGATGAATACGCCAAGATCGGTGTCGGCAAATCTACAGGTACCAAGCTACTGTCCGTATGCGGTAATGTAAAGAACCAGGGCGTTTACGAAATAGACATGACCATTTCTGTAGAGGAGTTTATCTACAGCGATGAATACTGCGGAGGCATACCTAATGGCAAAAAGCTGAAGGCTTGCATCCCTGGCGGATCATCTGTACCAATAATACCTGCTAATCTGTTGCTGAAAACAGCAAAAGGCGAAACGCGGTATATGAACTATGAGAGACTTTCTGATGGTGGATTTGTATCTGGCAGTATGATGGGTTCTGGTGGTTTTATAGTGTTGGATGAAGATCAATGCGTGGTTCGCCACACTATGACCCTCGCCCGTTTTTACAATCACGAAAGTTGCGGACAATGCAGCCCCTGCCGCGAAGGTACCGGCTGGATGTACAAAATACTGAAGAATATAGAATACGGAAAGGGAAAGATGAGCGACATCGACCTGCTTTGGGACATTCAGCGCAAGATCGAGGGCAACACAATATGCCCGCTGGGAGATGCTGCTGCATGGCCGATAGCTGCTGCTATCCGCCATTTCCGGGATGAATTTGAATGGCATGTATTGAACCCCGATGAATCGCAGAAACGTAATTACGGACTGGCACATTATGCCGACCCTATTCATGTAGCTGCAACAGCGTAAAATTGTATTAAGTAATAAAGGAGAAACGCAGGTTTTGACTTTTAATTTTTGACTTTGTATGTCAGAACAACCAAAATTTAAAGTAACCATTGATAACATCACTGTAGAGGTGCCAGCCGGTACTACTATATTGAATGCCGCGCGAATGATAGGTGGAGAGGTTACCCCACCAGCTATGTGTTATTACAGCAAGCTGAAAGACAGTGGTGGTAAATGCCGCACCTGTCTGGTAGAGGTAAGCAAGGGTTCTGAAAAAGACCCGCGCCCTATGCCAAAGCTGGTAGCTAGCTGCCGCACTACTGTTATGGATGGTATGGAAGTGAAAAACATCACTTCACCTAAAGTTATCGACGCGCGCAAAGGAATCGTTGAATTTTTATTACTCAACCACCCGCTCGATTGCCCGGTATGTGACCAGGCCGGGGAGTGCGATCTTCAGAACCTTAGCTACGAACATGGTGCTGAAGCCACCCGCTACGAGTTCAAGCGCCGCACTTTTGAAAAAGAAGATATCGGCCCATACATTTCTCTGCACATGACGCGCTGCATAATGTGCTTCCGTTGTGTGTTTACTGCCGACCAGCTTACCGATAAGCGCGAACACGGTATACTGGAGCGTGGTGACCATGCACAGATCAGTACCATGCTCAATAAGTCATTGGATCACGACTTTATTGGTAATGTGATAGACGTTTGCCCGGTGGGTGCACTCACTGATAAAACATTCCGCTTCAAGAACCGCGTGTGGTTTACAAAACCGGTTGATGCGCACCGCGACTGCCCTACCTGTAGCGGCAAGGTGCGCCTGTGGATGCGCGGCGAAGAAGTGTTTCGCGTTACGGCACGCAAAGACCAATGGGGAGAGGTGGAAGAATTTATCTGTAATGATTGCCGTTTCCACAAAAAGGAAACAAAAGACTGGGTGATAGAAGGCCCTTCCGTAATTGCGCGGAGCAGCGTTATAGCGCAGGGGCATTATGTAGGTACATTAAAAACACCGGTAGTCATTGACAAAGTCATTGGCAAGCAACCTAAATTTTTGATGGACATACATGATGAAAGCGATGTGAACAGGCCGGAAGTTCATCTTTCAGAGATAGAAGGCCCGGCACATTCGGATGATTTTAAAGTCAAGCCATAAAAAAAGTCCAGGTTAGGAATTGAATAAAATGATTTTGACCACTGAACATATAAAACAAACTGTAGCCGAGTTTTTTAGAAAAAAGCCGGTTAAAAAAGTGTGGTTGTTTGGTTCGTATGCGCGTGGTGATGCTGACGAAAGTAGTGACGTAGATGTGTTGGTTGATATAGATCATACAATTCCGGTTGGTTGGGATTATTTTTGCTGGAAAGATGAGCTTGCTCATTTGTTAAAAAAGAAAGTTGATGTTGTGAGCTACGGCTGGGAGAACAAAAAAATAAAACCTTTTATAGATAAGGATAAATATATTATTTATGAAAGACGCAATATCTGATGGAGCTCGAGTGGAACACATTATTGAATGTATAGCTGAAATTGAGAGAGCATTAGAAGGGGCGAATTATGAAACGTTTATCAGCGATCACGTTTTGCGTATAGCTGTTGTAACAATAAAACTTGATTAAACGATAAATTTTTAACTAACTAAAACTACTTTTGCGCCACTATGCTGTTACTTCAGATTGATACAGCGCTGATTATAGAAAAAGTCATCCTCATCTCGGTAATATTGATGGGGTCGTTGGGCATTGCTATGTATGCCACTTGGGGTGAGCGTAAAGTGGCTGCTGTAATGCAGGATCGTATTGGTCCGAACCGCGCGGGCCCGTTCGGGCTGCTTCAGCCATTGGCAGACGGTTTAAAGTTGTTTTTTAAAGAGGAGATCATACCAGACCGTTCCACAAGATTTATTTTCATTCTAGGTCCGTGCCTGGCTATGCTTACCGCATTGATGACCAGTGCTATAGTGCCGTGGGGTCCTGATTACGTAACCGATAGCGGCCGTGTCATTTCCTTCCAGGTAGCGGATATAAGTATCGGTATACTGTTTGTTTTTGGTGTGGTTAGCCTTGGTGTGTATGGTGTTATGCTGGGTGGCTGGGCGTCAAATAATAAGTTCTCACTGCTTAGCAGCATCCGTGCTGCCTCCCAGGCGATCTCTTACGAGCTGGCAATGGGTATCAGTCTCATCGCGCTGCTCATGCTCACGGGTTCACTTAGCCTTCGTGAAATAGTGACGCAGCAGCATGGTTTCTGGAATGACGGCTACTTTTCATGGAACTTTTTTAAACAACCAGTAGGTTTCGTGATTTTCCTTACCTGCGCTTTCGCAGAACTGAACAGAGCTCCTTTCGACCTTCCGGAATGTGAAAGTGAATTGAACATGGGTTATCACCAGGAGTATTCTTCTATGAAACTTGGTTTTTACCTGTTTGCGGAATACATCAATATGTTTGTAAGCTCCGCGATCATTGTTACGCTGTTCTTTGGCGGGTACAACTTCCCCTTCATGGACCAGGTGCAACATGCTACTCTGGCGCACCCTATCCTGTTTACCATCATTTGTATATTAGCACTGTTGACCAAGGTTGTGCTTATGATCCTGTTTTTTATGTTTGTCAGGTGGACGCTTCCACGCTTCCGCTACGACCAGCTTATGAAATTGGGTTGGCGCTCATTGATACCGATAGCGTTGGTAAATATGCTGGTAACTGGGGTGTTGATATTGTGGGTGTTTAAGAAATGATTATAGAGGTTTTGGAAAAAGAGAATAATGCAGAAACTAACTAACAGAGCAGTGCAGATAGATCGCAGCCCGATGACTTTCGGGGAGCGCATCTACCTGCCTTCGCTGGCCAAGGGCCTCGGGATTACGCTCGGGCACATATTTAAGAAAAAGGCGACAACCAGCTATCCGGAGGAGAAGCGTCCGTTTAGCCCTGTGTTCCGTGGCCTGCATATATTGAACCGTGATGAGAACGGAGCAGAGCGTTGCACCGCCTGTGGGCTGTGTGCACTGGCCTGCCCGGCCGAAGCGATAACCATGGAAGCGGCAGAGCGCAAACCTGGTGAAGAGCATCTGTACCGTGAAGAGAAATATGCGGCAAAATATGAGATCAATATGCTGCGTTGCATTTTCTGCGGATATTGCGAAGAAGCCTGCCCTAAGGACGCAATATATCTTACAGAGACGATAATGCCCTCGAACTATACGCGCGCCAGTTTCATTTATAAAAAAGACGACCTGCTCATTCCGGACACTAAAAAACAGGGGAGCAAATAAGTATGGACATATACGATATATTATTTTGGATTCTGTCTGCTTTGGCCGTTGGCTGTGCGCTGGGTGTTATCCTTAGCCGCAACCCGGTTAATAGCGTAATGTTCCTCATCGTTACTTTTTTCGCAATATCGGGCCACTATGTATTGATGAATGCACAGTTCCTGGCAATAGTGAATATTATAGTTTATGCCGGCGCCATAATGGTACTGTTCCTTTTTGTGATCATGCTCATGAACCTCAACGCCGATGTGGAACCGCAAAAAGGCCAAATGGTGCAACTGGCCGGCGTTATTTCGGGTGGCGTTCTGTTTCTCGTGATATTGGCGTCCATAAAAACAGCTAAAACAGAATACATGGATAAGGCTTCGACTGATATTGGACTAATTACCAATCTCGGCAAAGTGTTGTTCACAAAATATGTGTTGCCTTTTGAGATAAGCAGTGTACTCTTTCTTAGTGCAATGATAGGAGCAGTAGTTATAGGTAAGAAGGAAGACGCAAAGCCGCCCTCTAAAGCTGACGAAGCGGAAATGAAACAATTTTTATAAACTAAAGACCAAATTTATTGCACCTTAGTTTATGCGGTAATACTGGGATTTTTACTTTTAATTTTACTTTTTTATTTTTTAAGATGCCGGTAAATTCAACACATTATTTGTTCTTAAGCCTCCTGTTATTCTCTATCGGGATAATGGGTGCACTGATGCGCCGCAATGCCATCATCATATTTATGTGCATAGAACTTATGCTCAATGCCGTGAATTTACTGTTAGTGGCTTTCTCAAAGATCTATGGCGATGCCGATGCACAACTATTTGTTTTTTTTATAATGGTGGTAGCTGCTGCTGAGGTAGCGGTTGGACTGGCGATAATAGTGATGATGTACCGCAAAGTACATTCGGTAGACATTAATATATTGAACAGGCTGAAACACTAAAATAATTTTAAAATTAAAATGGGGAATTTTTCTCAACTCGTCTACTTAGTGCCATTGTTTCCGCTGATCGGGTTTTTGATCAACGGTTTGTTTTGGAAAAGGATGCCTAAAAACCTTGGTGGTGTTATTGGCACGCTTGCAATACTCTGCTCGTTCGTAGTTTCACTCGGCATTTTCTTTGAAGTAAAGGATCCTGCTTTTCACGGGCCAGTGATTGTTCGGTTATTTGACTTCATACAGTCTGGTAAACTTTACATTCCCTTTTCGTTCCAGGTCGATGCACTTTCGGCCTTGTTCCTGCTTATTATTACCGGGGTAGGGTTCCTCATACATGTTTATTCCACGTCTTATATGCATCACGATGAGGGAATGGTAAAATACTTTGCTTATCTCAATCTCTTCGTTTTCTCCATGCTTTTACTGGTGCTTGGTGCAAACTATCTTATCATGTTTATAGGCTGGGAAGGCGTCGGTTTGTGCTCGTACCTGCTTATAGGTTTCTGGTTTAAAAACCGGGATTATACCAATGCCGCGAAAAAAGCATTTGTAATGAACCGCATCGGAGACCTTGGCTTCCTTGTGGGCATGTTACTGATATTGTTCAATTTCGGCACTCTTTCGTACCAGGAATTCTTCGGACAGGTGCACAGCGGGCAGGCAATAGTTACTACCAGCACATACAACTGGATAGCCTTGTGCCTGTTTATTGGCGCTACCGGCAAAAGCGCCCAGATCCCTTTATATACCTGGTTGCCCGATGCCATGGCTGGTCCCACCCCTGTGTCAGCACTGATACACGCGGCCACTATGGTTACGGCTGGCATTTATATGATAGCGCGTAGCGGAGCATTATACAGCCTCACACCAATGATCCTGCACGTAGTGGCTATCATTGGCCTGGCCACAGCTATCCTGGCAGCGACCATTGCCATAAAACAATACGATATCAAAAAAGTGCTTGCCTATTCCACTGTCAGCCAGCTTGGCTTTATGTTCCTTGCATTAGGCGTAGGTGCATATACTACTGCTGTGTTCCATGTCATGACACATGCGTTCTTCAAGGCGTTGTTGTTCCTTGGTTCAGGTAGTGTTATACATGCGATGGGTGGCGAACAGGATATTCGAAAGATGGGCGGGCTAGGTAAACACATGCGCATTACGCAGGCTACTTTTCTTATAGGCTGCCTGGCTATATCCGGTATCCCCGGTTTTTCCGGCTTCTTTTCGAAAGATGCCATACTGACCGATGCTTGCGCCCATGACCCGATATTGTACTATCTGGGCATCGCGGCCGCAATGATGACGGCATTTTACATGTTTCGTTTGTACTTTCTAACATTCAATGGCAGTTTCCGTGGCACTGAAGACCAGCGGCATCACTTGCATGAGAGCCCTTACGCAATGACCATACCGCTGATGATACTTGCCGTTCTTTCCATTATCGGTGGGTATGTAGGTATTCCCGAAATACTCGGCGGCCATAATCTTATTGATTCGTACCTCGCCAGTGTAGTTACTAATTTCGGCGAGCACCATCTCGCTGAATCTACAGAATGGATGTTGATGTCCGTATCGGTAGTTGCTGCTGTAATAATGATCCTATTAGCTTATTCCGTAAACCGGAAACCTAATTTTGTCGAAAACAAAGGTTTTGCGAAGCTACTCGAAAACAAATGGTACGTGGATGAGATCTATGACGCGATAATTGTGAGGCCAATAGAAGCGCTCTCTAACTTGCTCGATAAATTTGCCGAGAAAAAAGGAATCGATGGAGTTGTAAATGGCGTTGGCAAAACAGTAAAGTGGGGTGGCGACCGTTTGAGGTTACTACAAAGCGGGCAGGTAGGTTTTTACATTTTTATTATGGTGCTCGGCATAGTGGTGTTGTTTACACTTAGCTTTTTTTGGATAAAGTAAAACCCCCTGCCCCTAAAGGAGAGTACAGGGTCAAGGAAATTGAGCGGTGAGTTATTAATTGAAATGGTATTTATTAAAAATGAAGGAAGCCCGCTTTGGGATTTTGATTTTTAAATTTTGATTTTTAAATTTTAAAATGGTTTTACTATTACTTATACTCATTCCACTGATCACAGGCATCCTGTCCTTCGCAGTAAAGGGCGATGGGGCAAAGGCGCTTGCATTAATAAGCTCGATACTCACACTTGGGGTATCTGCCTATGTAAGCGGGGCTAATTATACTGCGCCGATTACTTACAATCACGACTGGATACCGATCCTGGGCACCCAGCTTAGTTTTGTTGCAGACGGGATGAGCAGTATGCTGTGCCTGCTTACCGGCATTGTGGTGATGGTGGTGATGATATCCAGCGTAAATAAGAATGTAGAGAGCCCGGGCGCATTTTATGGTTTCCTCCTTTTATCACAAGCAGGGCTTATGGGTGTGTTCCTTGCTTATGATGCGCTTGTTTTTTATGTATTCTGGGAGCTGGCGCTTATTCCAGTTTACTTCCTGTGTTCCCGTTGGGGGGGTGAAAAGCGTATCCAGGTCACGTTCAAGTTTTTCATTTACACTTTCGTTGGTAGTCTTATGATGTTGGCCGGGCTTATCTACCTGTCTATGCAGACACAAGGTCTCAGCAGTTATTCCTGGCCGGATATAGTTCGTGCAGGGGCTTCGTTGCCTCCAGCTACACAGCAATGGCTGTTTTGGCTCATCTTCATAGCATTCGCTATTAAAATGCCCATTTTTCCGTTCCATACCTGGCAGCCGGACACTTATGAACAATCACCTACCCCGGTAACTATTATACTAAGTGCGTTGATGGTAAAAATGGGATTGTACGCAGTGCTTCGCTGGTTGTTGCCGGTGCTGCCGTCGGGCGTCGCATATTGGTCTGATACGGTTATTATCCTTTCCGTCATAGGTATCATCTACGCTTCCTGCATTGCTATTGTGCAGACAGACATGAAGCGCCTGGTGGCGTATTCGTCTATAGCACATATGGGGCTGATGTGCGCAGTTGCCTTTTCCCACAGCAATATTGGCATGCATGGTGTCATGGTACAAATGTTCAATCATGGCATTACTATTACCGGCATGTGGCTTATCATCAGTATGGTGGAAAACCGCTGGGGTACCCGCGATATGACGAAACTTGGCGGCATGGCTACTTCAGCGCCTAACATGGCCATAGCATTTGTGATCATCTCCCTTGCCAGTATTGCATTGCCACTTACTAATGGTTTTATCGGTGAGTTTATGTTGTTCAACGGCTTGTTCTCAGGTACAGAATCAAATCATGTGACAATGACTGTTATCGCCGGCCTGGGAATAATATTAGGAGCGGTGTATACGCTGAACATGATCCAGAAGACCGCTTATGGCAGTACTGTAAAAATGACAATTGCTAAAGATCTGAGTATGAATGAATATTTGGGTTTGGCCATCATTGTCATCCTAATCATTTTCCTGGGTGTTTATCCGAAACCACTTTTGGATCTTACATCTGGAATTGCCGGGATGATCGTGAAATAATTTTTGAATAATAAAAATGGGTGTTCGGGTCGGGGTTTTGAATTTTTACTTTTGAATTTTGAATTTGTAACATGAAGGCAATTATTGCTACAACTGTTTTTGGTATCATCATGATGTTTGCCGGTATTGTGGTAAACAATAAGAAAAGTGTGGCCTCTATCGCTGCTCTGCTCTTTATTGCATTGCTCGGTGTAAACATATGGGACCTCCTGACTACATCCGCCAATGCACCCCAGTTATTGTATGGCAATATGCTCCGGGTGGAGCACTATTCATTATGGTTTAACACCCTGATGACCGGATGCTCTGTGCTTTATGTTTTATTGATGGGTAAAGAGATTCAAAAGGTAGGATCACACGTTGCTGAATATTTTGCGCTTATCTTCTTTATACTTTGCGGGCTATACATCCTGTCTACTTACAATAATCTGCTCATGCTGTTTATCGGCATTGAGATACTCTCTATTCCGCAGTATATACTTGCGGGTAGCGATAAGCGCAACCTGAAGAGCAGTGAGGCGTCGCTCAAATACTTCCTGATGGGTGCTTTCTCTACAGGTATCCTTTTGATGGGTATTGCCTTGCTTTACGGTGCAGCCCGTACTTTTAATATCATGGATATGGTGGGTATTTTGCACAGCGATGCGCTTAATCCACTGGCGCTCGCCGGCATCATGTTCATCATGATAGCGCTTTCCTTCAAGGTATCTGCTGCACCTATGCACATGTGGACACCCGATGTGTATGATGGTGCGCCAACGCCGTTCACGGCATACATGGCCACTGTTGTTAAGGCATCTGCGTTCTTTGCATTCCTTCGCCTGTTCCAGGTTTCTTTCAACAGCCTCAGCGAACACTGGACCATCATTCTGGCTATTATTACGGCGGCTACGTTACTTGTTGGTAATGTGACTGCCGTCTTCCAGCAGAGCGTGAAGCGCATGCTTGCCTATTCGTCTATTGCACAGGCCGGTTTTATGCTTTTTGCTGTGCTGGCCGTAAACCAGTTTGCATGGCAGGGTATCATTATCTATGCAGTTGCATATAGTGTAGCTACCATCGGTATTTTCTCTGTGCTGGTAAAGCTGAAAGACTATACTTACGACGGCTTTAATGGCCTTGCAAAGAAGGAGCCGTTACTAGCTTTTACGGCGTCGATATTCTTGTTCTCACTTGCTGGTATTCCGCTTACCGGTGGATTTATGGCCAAGTATTATGTATTACTGGCGGTAGTGCAGCAGGGTCATTTGCTGTGGCTGGTGATTTTCGCACTACTCATGGCTGCCATCAGTGTCTACTACTATTTCCGTGTCATCATTGCTATGTATTTCAAAACGGGCACACCGGAATTCAACTCACCGATAACAATGGGTGATAAGGTAATGCTGATGGTTACCTGTATCCTTGTTTTCCTGTTAGGTATTTTCCCGCAGATCTTCCTTTATCACGTTTAGTGAAAGAGATTCATGTAAAAGGCATTCGATAATTACATTTTTGACAATTAGGTCACTCGGCTGACCTAATTAATACAAATTGCGTCACTTGCCCGACCTAATTTATAATTTTTGTCTGTTTTTTGTTAATTAAGTCACTTAACTGACCTAATTAATACAAATTAGGTCACTTGACCGACCTAATTTATAATTTTTAGACTAACGGGGTGCAAACATTACCCCAGCAAAAACTCAATAGCCCTCGGATAATAAAAATGCTCCAGCTTGTGGATACGAGCTGCTAATTCTTCCGCATTATCATTTTCATGTATCATGCAGCGCGCCTGGAGTATAATATTGCCGTCATCATACACCTCGTTCACATAGTGTATCGTAATGCCCGATTCTTTTTCTTTCGCAGAGACCACAGCATTATGCACATGATGGCCATACATGCCCTTGCCGCCATAGCCGGGGAGTAATGCCGGGTGTATATTGATGATCTTACCTGGGAAAGCATGCACAATGCCAGCAGGTACCTTCCACATAAAACCTGCGAGCACTATAAGCGAGGGCTTTGCATCGGTGATCTGCTCTATGAGCATCGTCTCGTTCAGTGTTTGCTTGTTGACGATCAGGAATGGTATCTCTTCCTTTTCAGCGATCTGCAGCACACCCGCATCGGCTTTATTGCTTACTATAAGCGATACTTTGGCTTTGCCATTTTGTTTAAAATAAGAAATGATTGCCGCAGCATTGGTGCCAGCGCCGGATGCGAAAATAATGAGTGAATGCATAATTGGTAATAAGCCACGAAAATAGTGAATATGCTGCGGAAACCTTATGTTTGCCTTGCTCTTAATGGAACTGACTAATGAATAAATCACGGCTGGAAGCATTTAGTGACGGTGTCTTTGCCATCATCATCACCATTATGGTACTGGAACTCAAAGTGCCGGAGGGTACTAGCTGGGCCGTATTAAAACCACTGCTGCCGGTGTTCGGCAGTTACATACTTAGCTTTATTTTCGTCGCCATATATTGGGTCAACCACCACCACCTGGTGCACACATTGCGGCGGGTCAATTCACGTGTGATGTGGGCCAACATGCATCTGCTTTTTTGGTTATCGCTTATCCCGTTTGTTACGGGCTGGATGGGCGTAAATAATTTCGATAAAGTCACCGTTGCCGTATACGGATGTGTACCCATACTTAGTGGTATTGCATTTACAATACTCAGCAACGAAATATGCCGCACCTACAAAGAGCAGACGCCACTCACGCGCGCGATAGCAAAAAGCAATGTGAAAGCCATTTGGTCAACTGTATTATATGCAGCAGCGATCCCGACAGCGCTCTATATTCATCCCGGCGTTTCTGCGGTTTTGTTTGTCAGTGTATCAGTGATGTGGATCATTCCCAGCAAGGACATTGAAAAGGCCCTCGATCATGAGTAGGCAACTTTGGAATTTGGAGTTTCCTCTTTGGAATTTATAAGCTTATTGGCAGAGATCTTTTATCTTTTTAAAAGCGTTCACATTGCCCAGTTCTTTGGCTTTGGCCAGGTCTGCACATACTGCGTCCCTTCGCCCAAGCAGGTAATTTTCCATCGCGCGGTTGTAGTAGGCATCGGCATCTTTTGGCCTTATAGCTATTATATGTGTGTAGTCTTCTATGGCGCCCTTGTAGTCCTCCCATTTCACCCGTAGCCTTGCACTTTCATAGTAGGCTCCAACCAGTTTCGGGTTTACCCGTACCGCCCTTTCATAGTCTCCCAGCGCGCCGGTATAGTCTTCCAGCCTCGCCTTCGCCTGGCCCCGGCTGTAATACACCTGCCCATGTCTCGGGTTTATTGCCAACGCCTTCGAATAGTCTTCAATCGCTCCTTTATTGTCTCCTGCGGCCAGCTTCGCATTTCCAATGCTCACATATGCCCCGTCATTTTTCGGGTCCATTGATATCGCCTTGCTATAGTCGGCATAAGCCCCTTTGTAATCACCGCTTTTTGTTTTTGCCAGGCCGCGGTTCATGTAGGCATTTGCATTGTCAGGGTTTATCTCTATCGCTTTGTCATAGTCGCGTATAGCGGCGGTGTAATCCTCGTCATTGAATTCCGCAAGCCCGCGGTTATAGTAGGCGTCTGCATTTTTAGGATCCAGTTCTACCGCTTTTGCATAATCTGCCGATGCACCTTTGTAGTCTCCGATGCGGTATTTTGTAAGGCCACGCGTACTATACGCCACTGCATTTTTAGGGTCGGTTTCTATAGCTTTGTTGTAATCGTTTATTGCCCCGGTATCATTGCCTTGCTTGGCCACCACATTGCCCATTTTCACATAGGCATCCGCATCCTTCGGGTTCATCTGTATGGCCATGCCATAATCTATTAACGCGGTCGAATCATCATCAGTTGCTGTTTTCGCATCTCCCCTTCGCTCATAGGCCGGCGAATACTTTGGATCCATATCCAGCACTTTGGTATAGTCTGCAATGGCGCCCTTGTAATCCTTCAGTCCCAACTTTGCGTTTGCCCTGCCATAATAGGCCACCGTATCGTTGGCATCTATTTTTATCGCTTCAGTATAGTCTGAAATTGCACCTTTGTAGTTAGCATGATTATACTTTTCATTTCCGCTTATCTCAAAAATCTTACTTCCCTCATTCTTACAGCCCGTTATTACCGCGAGGCCTGCTATAAAAAACAATGCTTTTTTTTTCATACTTTTTTGTTTGGACAAAAATGGTGGGGTATAAATATAATAAAAACAAACCAACGGTTTAACCTATATCAGAATCCTTTTTCATAAAATATTCGCGCAGAGCGAAAACCATCCACTGATACAGCGTGCACCCTGGCCTTAACCTCCGCTCCAGTGAATTTCGAGTAGGAGTATCTTAATAATATGAGGCCTATCGCGAAGCTTTGGCACGATTTTATAATCAATTGAAAACAAGCATTTTGTATTTCATAATTCAGATGCAATGCGCAGGCCTATGAGATCAGTATCACAAAGAATAAGAGAATACAATAAGGACCTGCTTACCGAAATGGTGCAGATAAAATACACCCTCATGGCAGAGAATATGTTCCGTTTTTTCCGGGGCACAAATCACCTGTTTTATGAAGATTTCAGTAAAACTAAAGCCATCCCCCCATCGCCGCTTGCGTGGATCTGCGGTGACTTGCACCTGGAAAACTTTGGCAGCTATAAAGGTGACAACCGCCTGGTCTATTTCGACCTGAATGATTTTGATGAAAGTATCCTCGCGCCTGCTTCCTGGGAGCTGGCAAGAATAGTGACCAGCATTTTAGTCGCGTTCAATATTTTGAAAATAGAAAAAGAAAAAGCTACACGTATGGCGCAGCTGTTCTTGAAATCGTACTCCGCGACACTAAGCAAAGGCAAGCCCTACTACATAGAGCGTAACACAGCAAAAGGCATTGTGTGCACTTTTCTTAAAGCGGTGGCGAAGCGCAAGAAAAAAGAGTTGTTGCAGAAGCGCACTATAAAGAACGATGACGAATTGAGCATCCTGCTCGACGATCCGCGGCATTTTGAGATAGATCCTTTTTTAAAAAGAGAACTGGAGCACCATATCACCCAATGGATCATCTACAATCATGACAGTCCTTATAACTACAAGGTAATAGACTCTGTATTCAGGCTGGCTGGTACCGGCAGCGTGGGTCTGAAACGGTATGCATTCCTGTTGAAAAGCGTCAACACAAAGGGAAAGTACCTGTTAGTAGATATGAAGCAGGCCCGTGCCTCAGCCTTGTCCCCATATGTAAGTGTGCCCCAGCCGCAGTGGGGGTCAGAAGCTGAGCGGGTAGTAGCTGTGCAGCAAAGAATGCAGAATGTCCCTCCCGCGTTACTTAGCCATAGTATATTTAAAAATGAGCCGTACCTCATTCAGGAAATGCAGCCTGTAAAGGACAGTATCAATTTCAAGCTTATTAAAGAGCGCTACCGGGATATATACCAGGTAATAGACGATATGGCGACTTTGACCGCCTCGGCACAGCTACGAAGCTCCGGCAGGCAGGGGGCAGCGGTTGCAGATGAGCTGATCGTTTTTGGGCAAAACCTGCAGTGGCAGGAAGCCATCCTGGAATATGCGGGCCAGTATGCAAAAAAGGTGAAGACGGATTACGCACAATACTTAAAGGATTTCAAAAAAGGAGATTTCTCATAAAATAGAAGACTATGGAAGACAGCAAAAAAATGTCCAGAGCATTTGACAAATTCTCAAATTCAACAGCTAAGATCACGGGAAGCCCCGCCTCGTTCATAAGCGCTTTCGCTATTGTGCTTGTGTGGGCCGTTTCCGGGCCGTTTTTTCATTTCTCCGATACGTGGCAGCTGGTTATAAATACAGGCACAACGGTCATTACTTTCCTAATGGTATTTGTGATACAACAAGCCCAGAATAAAGACACCCTGGCGCTACAGCTAAAACTGAATGAACTTATTGCGGCAACCAAGGGCGCCAGCAACAGGGTGTTGAACATAGAAGACATGACCGAAGAGGAACTGAAAGTCTTGAAAAAGTTCTATAGCAAGCTGAGTGACCTCTCAGAAAAGGAAAGCCTCGGCGCGTCGCACTCTATTGATGAAGCAAAGAAAAATGAGGCCTTTAAAGAAGCCGAAAGTTTCCCTTCATAGCAAATAAAAAAATGGAAAGTGGCCACGGAGTTTTGCAGGAAGAGATAAACGAATGTTTGTGCGAATATTAGTTGATTATCGTTGTATACGCAATACTTTTGTATTGAGTCAATTTCAGGCAGGTTACTTTTAGAACAAGGCCATACATTGGCTTCGGTTTCGGCCTGAACATAGTAAGGCTGATCCTTGAAGAGCAGGGAGGAAAAATATGGTATGATTCAGAACCGGGGCACGGCACCACTTTTTATTTTGACTGGAAAAGTAATCCGCTACCCCTTCACAAACTTCCGCACTTCCCGATAGCTATCGGGGCCACTCACCCTTACCAGGTAAACACCACTCGGTAATGCTGCAACATCAATGCTCGCCCGGCGACTGCCAACCGTAAACTGTGAATTGTAGACTGTTTGGCCGAAAAGGTTGGTGATGGTAATGGTGGTGATTTTTTTCGCAGAGTAGATGGTGAGCTGTGTCGTGGCAGGATTGGGGAAGATGGAGATGGCCTCAGGAAGTGCTACATTTTTTACGGCATTCGGAGGTAAAGGATTGTTGTAGATCGCCCATGCCGTATCTGCAACGATCCTGATGCTGTCGAAACTTACACGTCCACATCCATTTAACGTGTCCGGATTAGTCGTTACCAGTGCAAGCACAAGATGTTGACTGCCCCCAGCAGCGAGGTTGAAATCACTAGTAGTGAGTATAAATCTCCTGTCGCCGGGATTATCATTTTTAGAACATTCAGACCACTGCGAAGTATCTGAAGGGTCTCCCGTAAAAACAAAATTGCAGTCTGGGCCAGATTGCGTACCCAAGAAATCGTTGCCTGTAGTGTCGTGCACATAATGCACGCCATTACCGTGTTTGGCGTGCAGGTAATTATTATATTGGGTATCCACTGTTGGTGTGGTGCCGTCGTCGTAGTATACAAAACTACCTGCAGGGACGTATGTGGCGCCTATGTCGCCTGGCACAACAATCATCGTCATCCCTGCAACCGGTATATGTGTTCCATAGGAGTTGGCTGGAAGAAGCGGGAATGCAGTGGAGCCATCATCGCTGATGCCATTATAAGTGACACCCATTCTATGCACAGAATCGAAACCAATAAAATCATCGTCATAATACCCAAGATCCATATCATCCCACAACCCAAACCTCATGCCGGTATACGAGTTGACCGAACGGTTAATTACTTTATAATCATAATAAACAACATTGTCTATCAATGTTCCCCTATTGTAGGCATATGCCATCGACTGCACTTCGACTCCCATAGGCCTGCCATGTGTAACGCTGTGTGTAGGCCCGTTATCGCTGAAGACCCACCACAAAGCCTGGTCTCCTTTGATATCAGGATATTCGCCGGACAATGGTTCATAGATACCATTACTGTTAAGGTCTACGAAAGGCGCCATATCTGTGGTAATGATCAGTGCCGCGCCGGCGTTGCCCGCTGCATTTACGTTTCCCTTTGCCGGCCACGTAAGTATCGATTCAGGAGTATTGGAAGTAGTGTGCGTGGATAAAGACAAGAAATAGAAAATATCGTTTCTATCCACTTTCCATATTTTGGCCCAGTTTTGCGAAGCTGAATAAGTAAGTGTGTCGCCAACCAACGGGCCGGGCCAATAGTCATTGCCCGTTTGGCGATAGGTCTGCGCTGACACATGTAGCTGGCCTACGCCGTCAAAGCCCGACGTCCAAAATGAAGTCGCAAAGTTGATGTGTTTTCCCGAGCCTTTAGGAAACTCGCATGCAGCGACGCCCACCACAGGATCCCACGACATATCGCCATGAACTAGTATGCGGGCATTTATATTGTTGACGTCAACAGAGTCGCAGGTAGTGAAAGGTGCTTGTGCTATCGCCTGAACGACCGTGGAGCTAAGCAATAAACTAAAAAGTAGTGGTTTGTACATGTGCTGCGATGATGATGTACTTATATAGACGTATAAACCCGGCAAAGTCTTGAGTAAAATTAAAAAAGCAGTTAGGATTACCTCAGCACACTGCAATCGCCAAATTGTCGAATCGGCACATTGTCAAATTGTGCTCAACCTACCGCTTATAAACTTTATCCGTTTTCGCGAGGTAACCAATAATGTCTTCGGGTTCTATTCTTGTAGGTTTTTCTTTTGTGCCCGTCCATATCTGCAGGCCAAGTTTATAAACCACATCAATAGGTGCCTGGGTAAGTGTACCTATTTTCATACCCTTCGATATGGCATCGTCCTTTTTTACCAAAGCCTCATTTATGTTTTGGTAAACAAAAAAGCTATCATTCTTTTTTACTAAAATTACGAAGGAGTTGCCCACAGTAAACGTAGCAGCCACGGTCCCTTCTGTAAGCGAAAAAACATCCGGTTTATCGGAGTAGATGCTCACCGTAGGATCAGGCAGGTCCACATACCGTTTGTTAGTTTCTGTATTCGGTTCTACGAGTGTGTATCCGTTTGCCACAGGCGATGTTTTCAGGTAAACAACTTTGGCCACCCGCTGGCTAAACGCAGCCAGGGGCAGTAATACCAATCCTGTTATTGCAGACATTCTGGATACAGCAAAAAACATAGACTTTCGTTTAATAATTAAAACTACAAATCAATTTCGGAAGTATGATCAGGAGCACACATTTACCCCTTTTTTTGCCCCTGCATTTTCAAGCAGTTGGCAGAAGAAAAGACTTTATTTATAATTGTATATTTTTATAAACTGCCAAAACTATGAGCAAGTATTCAGTCATGCCGTTTCTTCTTACAGCAACAATTGTTGCCCTGTTTTCGTGCAGCAAGCCCTCCTCTACCAGCAATAATAATAACAACGGAAATGCTCCGCGCCTCCGGTTTGTGCTGAAACTGGACTCCACACAGGAGCGGCTCGATGCAATAGGCAATCCATCAACAATACCGGCTAATCACCGTACGCTGTCACCAAGGTTCAATAGTTTTGGTGCACACTATATAGAGCTGGCTGCTACCGACACAACCGGCGTAGGCAGGGGCACGGTGCTGTATGTAACCCATACCGTGAACACGCCCACCATAACCATAGGCTCAACTACTTACACTAACGCCATAGATTTCGACTCATTGCTCCTTAAGAACAGCGGTGACGAACTGTTCTCGATACCATTGTCGCAGGTAAAACCCGGTAGCTATAAATGGTATCGTATGTCCGTGGCCTACCAGAACTATGATGTCACCTATATGATCAAAGCTGGCACCACTACTTCCACCGGCTATACCTTCCCGTCCGACTATTTCGGCACCGGTACACTGGCGTCGTTCGTTGGGTTCCAGACCTACATCAACTCTTACGTGCTGAAGACACAAACGGTTACGGTTGACGCACCCAAGATGCAAGGCTACTGGGGTTTTGAATCGCCATTTGTTTATGGTGGCGCTACCTATACCACTACCCCTACCCAGGGGCAGGCCCCGGCCGGCGCTACTACTGTGGTGAACCCCATCTTCGCCAGTTCACCCATACCGCAGGGTTCGTGCCTCGTTACCGGCCAGTTCAAGAATACTTCCCTTACCGCACAAAATCTGACCATCACTGGTAATGAGACCGCCGACATAACAGTAGTAGTATCCATGTCTATCAACAATAGTTTTGAGTGGGTAGAGCATTCCGGCGATAACTACTATTGCCCCCTCAATGGCGATACGGTAACAGACATGGGGCTGAGGGGATTAATACCCATCATACAGTAACAATTATCAATAACGCCATGGCCTCATTTTCCCGTTTCTTGCTCGTGCTGGTCTTTTTGTCACCCACCATCGGTTGGTGCCAGTCCGACACGGTCTACTTTACGATCACTTCGGAGAGAACGACTAAGAAAGATGCATTCAAGTATATGGTTTGCCACGGCAGAGACGGCCTGCTATTTAAAGCGGAGGAATATCGGGCAAAGGATGATTCGATCATGGCCATAGGGTACTATTCTGTCTTTGACTCCTCGTTAAAGAACGGCCACTTTGTTTATTACGAACATGGAAAAGTCTCCAGTGAAGGCAACTACGAGGGCAACAAACAGGTAGGTGAATGGAAAATATATCGCGCAGACCAAAAGAAATTGTGGTGCACGGAGCAATATCAAAATGGGGATGTGAAGGAGCTGACCAGCTATTATGAAGATGGAAAAATAAAAAGAAAAGAACATCATCGTGATAAAAAAATTACGGGTACCTGCTACGATGAAAAAGGAAAAGAGATAGCGTTCACGCCATTAGAGACACAACCACAACCTCCGTATTCGCTGAATGAATATCTCGGCAATAACCTGCATTATCCAGTCGATGCTGTGGAATCAGGCATTGAGGGCCGGGTGATCGTAAAGTTTGTAGTCAATGAGGACGGTTCGATATCCAAGGTAGAGGTCGTGAAAAGCGTTAACCCAAGTTGTGATAAGGAGGCGGCGAGAGTTGTCACAACTTTACCGAAATGGACTCCCGGCATCCAGGATGACCAGTTTGTAAGTGTCTACTTTATCCTGCCGATAGCTTTCAAGCTGGAATAAGCGATCTCTTTAAGCGGCAACTCTGTGAGCCTTACCTGCAGCGGCGCTACATGCATATACAAAATATTTTGCCAATAAAAAATGGGAAAAACACCCATTTTTGAGACACCTCTTGTACCTAAGTTTACATTCCGTTAGCAGCCTTATAGTGTAAACAAAAAAACCATGATAGCAGAAATCCCCGTAAAATATACGTCCAGGAATAAACAACTGAACGGTGCTGGCAGCGATCTCGTCATGCTTATTGAAAACTCCTTTCTGGACTTGTTCGTTGCAGAAAAACTGATCAGGAAAAACCTGGTTGTGGGTGAACTTTTATCGGTTCCTTCCACAGATGAAGCACTTACATACCTGAGATCAAGGGAAAGGGATGGGCTGTGCTTCCCTAAATTTATATTCCTCAATATCTACATGGCGGAACAACGAGGATATGGTTTTCTGGAACGTTACTCCTTGTTTTCTTCCAGCGCGCGCGAGAACTGCAAACTGGTTGTAATGACGTCCTCGGTGTCCAGGAAAGAACAGGAAAAAGTGCAATCCTACCGCAGTGTGAGGCGATTTATCGTGAAGCCACTGACCCGCGAAAACCTGAAGGGTTTGTAAAAACGGATCAGCACCCTGGTTTTTTCGGCGCTGCATACTGCACGCAACCTGATGATGACCATACCGGCGAAATAAGTTCCATGATACCGGCATCCGGGTGCATCTGTAGCCGCTCCCGGAATGAAAATACCTGTACCCTGATGTCTGTTTGCATTATGTTCGCCAGGTATTTATTAGCGATCGCGCTGGGCTGTTCCACCCCGTTTATGAAAAGCAGATTTTGTTTCTTCTCGATTACAAATCCCTTACTCTCGTCAACCAACCGGTCAGCGATCAGCCGTTGTACCAGCTGACCAGACTCCAGTGTCTCGGGAGTTGTGGGAGCAGATGGTTGGGGAGAAGCTACGGCCGTTACCAGCTTGCTCTTTTTTGTTTTGGCGTAAGTTGGCGAGAGAAAGACAACCGAACAGGTGACTAACGTAAAAGTGAAAATGGCAACCGCCATCTTGCTGTAGGCCGGGGGATTATTTCTCATCTTCACAATTTGTTTTATTAGGTGATTAAATAGTTAAGCGATCGACAACACCAGTATTCGAAGTTAACGAATAAATGGTTAATGTGAGAAAGTGCGAGCTTATCCCTGCTTCGGAGTCTACTGGCGCCACACGCTAATACCAATATCCTATTTCAAAGCCAGAAATTAATTCTAATATCTTTTAGATCGTTACCACAACCCGTTTTCCATCGGTCACATCCAACGCCCACAAAGATGCTATGTCCTTCAAATCCGCTGTCACGGTGTCCACTTTTAGTTTATTATTTGCGGCCAGTTGAAACATTTCGGGCAATATCTCCCTAAACAGTTTTCCCACCTGTTCTTTCGACCAGCTTCCCAGTCCGGAACCAGAAAGTTCGATATCTACGCTACGTAAATTTGCCGCCGAAAGTTGGATAATGTCTCCCGTCACACCGCCAATAGAGACAAAGCGCGTTTTGTGTGTAAAAGAACCGTTGCCTTTTAGGCTCTGCAATATTATTTCGGCGGAATGCCCCCATAGATAGTCTATGACGATATCTATCGGCTGCATAGCATGTAGCGTTTTAAGCTGCTGCAGTATAGCTTCATCGCTCTGTTTCAAAGAAATAATGTCGTCTGCTCCCAGAGCGAGCAACTCCTGTAATGACTGTTCATTTCTGCCAGTGGCGATCACCTTACCTGCTCCATAGTGCTTTGCGATCTGCACTGCCACACGGCCGGTAAAACCAGTGGCCCCATTTATGAGGACTACGTCCCCTGGTTGAATTTTGGCTTTAAACCGCAAACCCATTGCCGAGCCAATCACCGCATTTGGCAAAGCGGCCGCTACGACATCGTCCAGCCCAGGTGGCAATAACACGATGCGGTCCTTTTCAATAACGGCTTTTTCCGCAAGCATACCTGTGATGCCCATCCCGTATACTCTTGTACCATCTTCAAGTAAGCAGACACCATCACCGCCAATAACTTTACCCGGCCCGGCATCGGCTGTCCCACTGGAATAATGGTTGCCGCTTGCCCTACCCCTATCGAAATGTTTAATGGCAACAGCCTTTACGGAGACCAACACGCCGTCTTCATTGTCAACACCCGGCTCCGGCATCTCTACCACTTGTATCGGTTGCCCATTCTGGTATATTACTGCTGCTTTCATGGTCGTATTTAAAAGCTCAGTGGCGAACTTCGTAGCCGCACACCGATCCAAATTCCTAATAACTAATTCCTAATTCCATTTCATCAATAGTTTCCCCTCCGCCAAAATCTCCTTCACCGCCCCATACAATCTATCCAGATCCGACTGGTCATTAAAGCCCTGTATGGAGTAACGCAGGAAAACATGAGGCCCGTGAACCATTACCGGCACCTCTATTTTGTAGTGTTCAAAAAAGTGGGTATGCAGTTGTTGTGGATGCGGTGTGCGGATAGGTATGCTGCACATCTGGCCCAGGAACTCATCGCTTATTGGGCATAATGGCGCGCCGCCCACCAGGTCGCAGAATCGATGGTAATTGGCCTGCGCCAACTCCCGGCAGCGCTCGGCTACCTGCTCCCAGTTGTGCTCCTTCATAAAGGCTATTGCAGCGGGCGTGGTAAGGAAGGCAGAGAAATCGCGGGTGCCCTGCATCTGGTGATAGTCGAGAAAACGGGACTGCGATGGCACGGCAGCCTCATACCCCCAGCTCACGATCACCGGATCAAAGCGGTCCTGGAATTCTTTCTTCACATATAAAAAGGTATTGCCCTTAGGGGTCATCATCCATTTATGGCAGGCTCCGGTATATATATCTGCTTTCAGCTTCGACAGGTCCAATGGTATATGGCCTGGCACATGTGCGCCATCCACTATGGTGAGGAGCCCCTTGGCTTTCGCCATCTCGCAGATCTCCTCCACCGGCAACCGCAGCGATGTGCTGCTGGTGATCTGCGATATAAAGATCGCCTTTGTCTTTCCGGAAAACCCTTTCCAGAATTGCTCTATAATGGCGTCTTTTGAGATCACGGGCAGGCTGATGGGCTGGCGCACATATCTTGCTTTCTTTTGCCGGCAATAGTAATTCCAGGTGCGGTCCAGTGCGCCGTATTCGAGTTCGGTAGAGAGTATCTCATCGCCTTCCTTCAGGTCCAGGCTTTTGGCAATTATATTTATGGCATAGGTAGGGTTGGTGACATATACCACATCATCTGCGTCGCAATTAATATACCCCGCCAGTGCCTCCCGCGAAGTTTTCAACCGGCTGGGGCCCAGATCAGCTATAAATTGTACCGGCTCACTTTCCAGCAGCAGCTGCCAGTCCTGGTAATTTTTAAACACAGGCTTCGGGCATGCCCCAAAAGAGCCAAAGTTGAGGTAAGTAATATCCGGGCGCAGCAGGAACTGCGATTTTAGAAAATTGTAGTCGGTCATTGTGGAGATAGTTCGTGTATATAAAAGTAGCCAAAAGATACATTTTAGAAATACATTGATTTGAAGGCGAACCACAAAAATAATTATCACCGGTTTAGGCGGATAAGCATCAGATTCGATAATCAACCTATCCCCGCTTAGCCGGCAATGGCAATTAATATAATCGGAGAAAGGTGAAGATTAACACGGTTCGTATCTTTGGCATTATTTGCAAACATTTATTGATCAATAGAATATGCACAGATATTTGTTCTTTCTTTTCATTTCGTATGCATCAGTTGCCCAGAGTGTCCCGAAAGAAGGTAGTATGCTAAACTATAGAATCATTGGCTTTTCAGTTCCTTCCGTAGCTTCAGCGAGTGCTTACAAACTTGAAGTAGCTAAAGGCAACTTTACTTCTGAGGACGATTTTAAAAGAAATGTCACCGTTGCGCAAACCGGAGATAAGAGCAGGATCATTGCCGAAGTCTCTTCCTTCAGTAGTAATTATACCTGGCGTATTACTTCGCTCGCAGGGGAAGTAGTAAAAGCAACGAGCCCGTTATATCATTTTGGCATCGGCACAATACCAGATATAGATACCGCAAGAGCCCGTTTAAGAATTATTACTGAGGCCACGAAGTATAAGGACGGCTATATTTTTATAGAATCGAATAAAGCTTTATACGACATGAAGGGCGAGCCTATATGGTATTTGCCGAATACCGATGAAGTGCCTATTGACTTGAAATTATCTACGTCAGGTACAATTACGTTTATTGACGCCAACAAGCTATATGAAGTGGATTATAATGGCCATATTCTGTGGCATCATGACGCCCCGACTACGGCAGAGGGTTTTCATCACGAATTTACCCGCATGAACAACGGACACTATATGGCCCTGGGTAACACCAGGGAGTACTGGAAACTGCCCGCTGCAAAGAACCAGGTGGCCCACAGTGCGGCCGATAGCGAGCGCTATTATCAGTCGATGCTTTTTGGGAATATAGGAGAATACAATGAGCACGGAGATAAGGTTTGGTCATGGAACTCCTCTAAATACATAAAGAATTCTGATATAATAGATAGTAAAACTGCCGATGGCAAGTTTGATATTGACCTTCATGAAAACTCCTTTTATTTCGATGAAAAGAATAAAAACATCTATGTGAATTTTCGGGTTATTAGCCGCATCGTAAAAATTAAATATCCGGAAGGAAAAGTACTGAACTCCTATGGCCCAGTTTACGTTCCCGGCAAATCAATTAGAATGGCAGGTGAATTGTTTTGCAACGAACATAGTGTCAGAAGATCAAAAAAAGGTTTTTTGTACTTATTCAACAACAACATTTGCCAGGCACCATTCGTGCCAAAAATAATACTGGTGGAGGAGCCCAAAAATGGACAAGGGGAATTAAAAAAAATATGGGAATACGAATGTACCATAGAAAATCCAGAGAGATTTAATGGACGCGCAATGCGATTTAATAAGGGTGGGAATGTAACGGAGCTTCCCGATGAATCGCTTTTTGTTTCAATGGGCGAACCTTATAGCAAAATGTTTATTGTCAACAAGAATAAGGAAATACTGTGGAGCGCCGTTGCTGAAAAACTCAATTTGAGTACAAACACTTGGGAAGATCAGGGGTTGTATCGGGCTAGCATTATTGTATCCGGAAAAGACCTCGAAAAGCTGATCTGGAATGCGGGCAACTGATCTGATGGGTACAGCCAATTTACTTTCCCAGACTTTCGAGTACGATTACTAACTTTATCGATTTGTGGTCCATGGAGTAGTCCTTAATATTAAACTTTGGTCTGAATAAAATTAGTAACTTTATTTCCAGCAGGCATTATCCTGTCTGTCGATGTAAAATATCCAACTATGCCAAAATATGTAATTGAAAGAGAAATCCCCGGAGCGGGTAGTTTAACTGCCGAGCAGTTGAAAGGTATTTCGCAGACCTCCTGTGGGGTACTCAATAAAATGGGCCCGCAGATCCAGTGGGTGCAGAGCTATGTTACTGCCGACAAAATTTATTGTATTTATAATGCACCAAACGAAGAAATGGTTCGCGAGCACGCTATGCAAGGTGGGTTCCCGGCCAACTCAGTAAGTAAGGTGTCTACGATCATCGACCCGACAACGGCTGAATAACCCTGCTGCGAATTGATATAAATGCTGCCTGCAACGTGGGTGGGCACCACTATATATATACCTTACTAGCCGCCTCCATTATATCCAGCTTTATCAGTTCCCAGTGTTTTGACCTCAGACAGTCCGGCTCAAAATCGTTATCGGCTTTTGCAAAATTCGTGAAGTTCGATATCAAAAGCTCTTCGTTGTGGTCATACGGATAGCGTTTTTTATGCACGGCCAGCATTTCCGCTACCGGGTATTTGCCGAGTAGCTCCGATATATCCCAAAAATCCTTTTTACGGGCGCCCTTTTGTATTTTGTCCATCTTCATGGCCAGAACATCAGGTATTGTCGCCAATCGCACCGATTCCGTTTCCACAGCCGGCTGTATGAAAGTATCGGTATAAAAGAGATCGAGTTTTACACTTTCGGCAGCGCTGTCACCAATAAAGTAAGACGCACCCGTGCCCGTCGGCCCATGCTCATCTATATATGCGTATATTTTTCTCAGATATTTACCCAGCGCAAGGAGATCAATGGAACCGTATACCGCGTCGGTGTATAGATTAATAGCAGCCGTTCTGCGGTGGCCGAGCTGCAGGCACAGCGATGTGCTGCCCGCCAACCTGAAAGGATGGAACAGATCGCTGGCCATCAATTCATCGAGGACGGATCTGAGCAATGGGCTAACAGTATTCCAGTATAGCTTTTTTGTAGGCATACCCGGTTTTAAATCTTAACTCTAAGGGCCAGTTCAACAGCGGCGCTTCCGTAAAATCGTAAAATTTCATCCTTTTCCGCTGAGTTTCCCCTTTCGAATACCCTGTTTATTACGGCAACTCGTTGCTGCCGCCAGTCTATTTTTTCCATTTTGGTGTCCCAAAACAATACCGATCTCAATTTGGCGAGGTCAGGGTGGTAGTTTTTATCTTGTTTTTGCCGCCCTTCTCGTATTTCGTAAAATATTTGTAACGTCATAAAGTACCCTTCTTCTATTTTAAGGGCTTCTTCTATACGCATGGCAAGGGGCGTATTCATGCTTCTTTTTCCTGCGGAAATAGCGCTTAACGTTTGCGGAAATTCATTTATCGACAGCGCAAACCGTCCCTTTGAGAGCTTTCTTTTTTTAAGTTCGCGCTCAAGCATTAAACCCGGATGAAGTCCTTTCAATAGCAAGATGTCCTTCACAGCACAAAAATAAACAAATATGTGTAAACATTTTTGTTTACAATTAAAATAAATAACTCTACTCACTCCAAATTTTGGTTCGGGTACACTATTATATGTCCAGATTACGCAAAAACTGGCCGTAGCGGATTCCCCACTATTTTATTAATACTTTCTTATATTCGTCATTAAATAGATAATAAACTGATACAAAATATTTTCATTTAACTTTTCAAATAAGATAATGATTAATTAGTTTATTTACTATTTGTATCTGTTATATTAGCTGCATGCTTTGCTGGTACTGTGTTTTATGGAAATGTTAAAGAAAATTAAAAACAAAATAATTTATCGAATTGGCAAGGTTATTGCGCTATTTACAATAGATTAACAAACAAAAGTTAATTTGAATATTGATTGTTCACGCTCTAAAAATGTGGTATATGAAACAAGCAATGATTGTTCTAACGTTATGGATATTCTCTCAAAATGCGCACAGCCAGTCTGTTAATTTAGAAGGATATTCCCAGGGAGATGCAAGGTTGGTATCTAACCGGCATTCCAATGCACTTATCAACAGGCAAATTATGGCGGACATAGACCCGCATAGCCTGCCGGCAAAAACAGAAACTCCGGGGAGTCTGCACCCAAAAAGCGGGGCGACGGAAAAGAGCCTGGAAGACGCTAAAGCTATGTGGGCCAACGCAAAAGCGCTGCAGGATAATACCAGGGCGCTGGAGGAAAATACAAAAGCATTAAAAGAAAATACGGAAATGATGCGTGCGCTCCTGCTTTCCGGGAAATACCACCATGTGGGCTCTTACGCAGGGCAACAGACCAGTGAACAGCGCTATGAATCTGCTCTGGCAATGTCCGGTAAGCCGGGGTCTCAATTTCCCCTATTTTCCGGTGCACCAGCTAAAATAGCTGCACCAGAAACTATTTCAAAACCAGAGGTCTACTTGGCGAGCGCAAGCCCGATGCCAATGTCTGCTGCTGACAAAACAATGGTTGCTCCTATCGAACTTGCTAAAAAAATGCCAGCAAATGACAACGTCACAAAGCCTAACGCTTTATCTGCCGTACCGGCAAAAATTGAAAAAACACCTACACGGGCTGTAAATGTCTTATTGAATACTACAGAAAAATCTATGGATGTTCCTGCAGTTACTACAAAAATTGCCGCAAAACCACATATCTGTTACTTAAACGGTGCTTCAGATGCACCCGAAATGGACGTAACGCTGGCATCTGTGACCCTAGCTCCGGCAGAACAGAAGCCATTCGCAGTTAACACTTCCGTGAAAACGCACGCTCCGAAAGCACAACCGGCAGCCGTAGCCAAAATGCCGATAGCCAAAGCAGCGGCAAAAACATCAATACAAAACCAGATCCCCGCAGCAACACCCATAAAAAATATAACCAACCCTAAAGCACTGGCTGCCAATGTTGCTACAAAACCACGGGTTGCCAAAGCAATAGCCACGACTCCGGCAACACCGAAGCCACTAACAAATACCATTGTTAAAGCAGACGTCTATCAAAACCTGGCCACAAAGGCAATAACAGCAAATTCCGCAAAAAAACCTGGCACACCGATCGCAAGTAATACAGTAAAACCACAGGCACCAAAAATAACGGCACCCGTGGCCGCAGCAAAAATACCCCTGGCCAGTGCGATGACAAGGGCTCCAAAGTTGACCAATCTTCCTGTAAACCCGACGCCGGCAAAAGTTGCCGCAATTGCACAATCACCCAAAGCGATTACACCAAAAGCCAGCACCACGATGCCCCTGGCGAGTGTACTGCCGGGCACAATCAAGCACGCAAATCTTCCAGCTAACCCGATTCCGGCAAAAAATGTGAATAATCTTAAAACGTCTGCTGCAATAGCATCAGTAAAGCCACAGGCATTAGGTGCCTCACCGGCAGCCTTTCCGGCAAAGCTAGCTGGCTTACATACAAAGACATCGCAAGCCACAATGGCTCCGATCGTCATCGTTGGGGCGAAGCCAGTGACCGCCGCCGCAAATCATACCAACGGCAAAAAAACTCATGGTTCCAGGATCACCAATGCAGCAAGATCGTCAATGTCTGTAGCTATAGAAACAGGCATGCTGGCCAGGAAGAACAAAAAGGTAAGCCTGGGTTACCTGATGCAGTTCCCCCTTCTCGAGCGGTCGTATGACAACGGTGTGCGTACGGCTGGCCACATACCTACCGACGTCTATTCTGGCTTTAAGGAAGGTGACGTGATCACAACCCACGGATATATTAGCCTGATAGCAATAGAAGATTCGGGTACAAAAAGTGAAACCTACTACTTGCAGCTGGTGGTAAATCCTTACAAGAAGGACTCCTGCCTGAACATCCGCATTACTGCCGACCGGTTTGCGGGCGACGCAAGGAAAAAGCTTACAGACAATGCCCGCCAATTTGTACGTGAGCAATTACTGAGTGGCAATACTCCAAGCCGTAGCGGAAATGTAATGCAGAACCCCGTTTTTGTGAGCATCACCGGCCAGCTGGTGTACAATTCAGCGCTTGCAGGAGCTATGCGGGGGCCACACCCGCTCTATATTGGCAAAAAGGGCGTGCGTTCGTATACCCCGTGGGAAATATCTAATGTTAACCGAATTCAATTTACGAGATAATGGCAAGACACATATCGCGCTCCAAATAAAGGAGTTTCAGCGGGAGTTGAGACTCCTTTACATTTTAAGCAGACATTCACATCGTCATTTACCTAAACGCCGTTTCTCCGCCTGATCTATTATGTCGCCGATCAGGTTATCGATGAAATTATCTGCGGCTGCCAAAGCATCGGCTTCGTTGTCTGCCGGAACGATGACCCATTCTATTTTAGTGCCTTCTATTTTCTTTATTTCCATGCTGGCAATAACATCCACTTCTGCGGCAGAAAAAGCCCGGTTATCCTTAAAATGCACAATGTAGTTCTTCATAGCGCTACTCTTTTAGCAAAAATGGTGTATACGCAATAGGACATACCTGTTCGGTATCAGGATAAAAAATGATTTCGATCAGGGCTTAATTCTTGGGCCGCCATGTGGCAGGCAAGGATATGAATAGAGCGATGAACAAGCCCTGGATTCGAAAAAAAGGGTGTGCAAACCTGTGACTAAAATTTATTTAAACCGGATTGGTATCTATTTTTGCCAGTTCTTTTGTCAACTTGTTTTTAAACCCCGTCTTATCTTTTTTTATTTCCGCCCTAAGTTCGTTGAGCTGTGGGTGCACTGTGTAATATTTTTCACCCCAGCTAAACAGCTCAACTATAACAGGCGCCAGGTCAATACCCTTTGCTGTGAGGTGATACAGGAATTTTGATTTGCTGCCTGCGTTCACCTGCTTGGTTATTATGCCAGCTTGCTCCAGGTTCACCAGCCTGTCAGCAAGTATGTTTGTGGCTATCTTTTCTTCCATCTTCAGGAAGTCGCCGTAGGTATTCCTTTTAAAAAGCATCATCTCCCGAATGATCAGCAACGACCATTTATCTCCATATACATCCAGCGACTGGCTAATGGGGCAATAGGCAACCCGCTCTGTTTTCTGGCCCATAAAAAAATATTTTTCTAGCACTTGCATATTGCAAGTAAACAGCTTTATATTTGCACTTGTAATTTGCAAGTACAAAAATACACATAATAATCAAACACAAAAACTAAAACTAAAAAAAATGGAAAACATCAGCGTTGATCAGCCAGCAAAAGAAGGTACACAAGAGAATTTTTTTACCGGTTCCGTGCCCCGAAATTATGATACGTTCATGGGCCCGGTATTGCTTAACCCTTATGCGCAAGACTTGGTAAGCCGCGTAAAAGCAAAAGGACCGCTAGCCATACTGGAGCTTGCCGCGGGCACGGGCAGGGTCACAAAGCCATTGCTAGCGGCGATGCCGGAAGCAAACATTACCGCTACAGACATCAGCGAAGATATGATGGAGATTGGCAAGGAGCAGATTACCTCCGCGCAGGTAAAATGGCAGAATGTGAACATGATGGAAATACCTTACCCGGACAATGAATTTGATCTCGTCATCTGCCAGTTCGGGCTCATATTTGTGCCGGATAAGGCTAAGGCGGTGGCGGAGATGCGCCGTGTGCTGAAGCCCGGCGGCCAGCTGCTGTTCAACACCTGGGGTAATATGGAGGAAAACCCGGTATGGCACATCAGCCTGCAACTCTTCCGCCAAACATTTGGCGAAATGCCCATGCCCAAAGATATGAGTCCGTTCTCTCTGCCGGTTATTACCCCTGTGGTTGCTTTGATGACGGAAGCCGGTTTTACCGATGCAAGCGGCACAGAGGTGCGCAAAATAACAGAGGTGGAAAGTGCTGCAATAGTGGCAAAAGGCTTTTTAATGACACAGCCATCTCTCAGGGAAAAGAAAGAGCTGTATGATGAAATGTATAGAAAACTGGTGAAAGAGCTGGGCGAAAAGTTAGGCGATAGTCCGCTCCGGAGCCCATTGCTGGCATTGGTATTTGAGGCCACAAAATAAAAACAGGAAAACATCAAACAGGAAATCAGGGTGGGCGGCCTTACGCCGTTCACCTTACTGAAAACTTCTAAAGGATAGAAAATGAACAGCTTCAACGAAATACAAACAAAAGAAGGATACCTGCAAAGGCTGAACCTGCTTACGCCTGCTTCACAAGCCCGTTGGGGCAAAATGAATGTACAGCAAATGCTCAATCACCTGAACGAACTGTTCCTGACGGCCACCGGGCAAAAAGCAGTAAAAGATAGTGTCGGTGTGAAGATGCTATCGATCGTGGTTGGTGGTGTTTTTAAGAAAAGGATCATCCACAGTAAAAAGCCTTTTCCCAAAGGCATTGGTAATGCGCCACTGCCGGCAGCTGCCGACTTTGAAACAGAGAAGGGGCTGCTGGTTGGGTCTCTTTTGAATTGTAAGCCGTCTCAGTTCACTAAAAAGTCACTTTCAGTATTTGGCAAAATGTCTCCTGAATTGTGGGATAAATTCCTGGTGCGCCAGTTCGAGCATCACTTGTCCCAATTCGGCGTCTGACGACTACCATTGGATTCATCGTTACTTAATCCACAAATGAAACAAAAATGAAACAAAAAATACTGGTCACATCGGCCACCGGCAAAACAAGTGCTGCAGCTGCGAGGCAGCTGCTACAGGAAGGATACCAGGTAAGGATATTAGTGCGCTCAAGAAACGAAAAAGCGCTGGCGCTTGAAAAGCTGGGCGCTGAAATAGCAGTAGGTAACCTCAGCAATTACGAGCAGATAGTGGCGGCGCTGGCAGGCATAGACGGCGTATATTATTGCTACCCGATAGCAAAGGGTATGCCGGAGTGTGTATCGCTGTTCATCACGGCCGCGAAACAACAGAATATAGCGTCAGTAATATTTATGGGTCAATGGCTGGCAGAATTCCCCGACCAGGAGAGCATACTGACCAACGATGTTAAGAAATCTTATAAACTACTGGAGCAGTCAGGCCTGAATGTGGTGTATTATAATCCTGGCTTCTTTGCAGAAAATATTGTGGCACTTACAGAAGGTGTCATACAGATGGGTATGATGCCCTCACCATTTGGCGATGGAAAATGCCCCTGGATATCTGCCGCCGACCAGGGACGGGTGATAGCAGCGCTGTTGAAAAACCCGCAACCTTACTATGGCAAGAAAGTACACCCTACGGGGCCAAGGTCAGTCACAGCAAAGGAAATGGCAGACACCTACTCAAAAATACTGGGAAGGAAAGTGAAGCTGATGCCGATATCCGATAAAATGTTTCTGAAAGCCGTAATGGCGGCTGCCGATGAATTCGGTTACGATGCCTTCATGGCGGTCCAAACCGTTTTCTACATGCAGGAATTCAGAAAGAACCGGTTTGACGTGGGCGGCCCTACTCAGGTGGTAAGGGAGCTCACCGGACGCGAGCCGGAAGATTTTGAAACCATAGCGCGCCATTTTATAGAAACCTCGCCGTACAAGGAACGCAACTTCGCCAACAAAATGACGGCGATGAAAAAATTCATGAAACTGCTATTCGTAACGCCACCCGGTAGAAAGCAGCAGCAAATGCTCAATGGCTGATAAAATCTTACAAATGAATAACAAGAAATACCTGGTAATAGGCGCGACAGGGCATGTAGGCTCTAAAATTGCTATACTCTTAGCCGGTAAAGGCCACGATGTTACCGCACTGGTACGGCAAAAAGGCACAATGATCCGGGACACCTATACCGGCACCATTAAGTATGTGGTGGGTGACCTGGGTGATGAACAGTCTATCGCTGATGCCGTAAAAGGAATGGATGTGGTAATAAATACTGCCAATGGATTGCTGCCACAAAAAAAAGGAGACAGTGTAAACGGTGTGAACGAAGGCGCTGTAAAGCTCATATCCATATGCGAAAATGCCGGTGTCAAAAGGTTTGTACAATCTTCTACCCCCACCTACCAACACGACAACGATGTGCCTGAACTTCTGGGGAAAAGACTAATAGAAAAAAGACTATTGGCATCGTCCATGCAATCAGTCATTATCCGCAACCCTGCTTTTATGGATGTGTTTATCGTGATGGGTGGATTTGCACAGGCTGCTGATAAGTCTGCGCACGCGACCACAAAACGGGAGTTTGGTTTTACTAAAATGTACATGAAGATAGTGGGCAACTTTGTAGTGAAAAGGGGTTGGATGCTGGCCCCGGGAGGGGCCAAACACGGTACGCCTACAATAGCGACAAGGGATGTGGCTGAAATGATCGTTGGAGGAGCGCTGTACAGTGGCCCAGAAAATCTGCTGATAGAAGCGGGAGGGCCGCAGTGGCTAACCTGGCGCGAGATAGGCAATATAATAGCTAAAAAAACAGGCAAAAAAAAGATTAAACTTATTCCAATTCCGGCATGGCTGGCGAGGTTCAATCGGTTTATCATCAAACCATTCTCACCATCTGCAGCAAATATTTTCGCGATGATGGGCTTTGTGGCTGCCTTTCAACCCAGGTGGGATTCAAAAGATACAGTAAAAAAATTCAACCTTCCCGCTCAGCTTACCGTATCCGACTACCTGGACTTGAATTACAGCGGTAAATGACATTAGACGGTGGAGTAACCTAGTGCCGTCTTCATGCGGAGAGGCTGTGCATAGCGATAAGAAAAGAGAGGGCAAGCAAATGGGTAATTAAAGGTTGAGCGTAGAAGAAATTTGAGTGGATAAATATGGTGAAATCATCTGAAAATCACGGGTTAGTCCGATGCTTACACTTTTTGCGGTGAGCATTTACCATCGAACACCAGCGCCTCTGGTGCTGCTTTCGGTTTGTTTTACTCAGTGAAACTTCTCGCCCTTAGCCAGCATTTCCAGGATAATCTTCATTCGCTTTTCGCGGGTCTCCGGTTTTTTGGCAGTCTGAAGCCGCCAGGTGATGGCATATTTGTTGGCTTTGTTCAGCGAGTCGAAAAACGCTTTTGCTCTTTTGTTTTTATCAAGGAGTTGGAGAAAATCTTCGGGGGCGGTGGAATTGGAAGGTGAATCATATGCGGCCGCCAGTCGCCCGTCTTTCTTTGCGTCTTCAAAGGCCTTCAATCCGGCGGTTTTCATTCTCTTTTCGTTAGTAAGCCGCTCTATATGTTCTATGTTTCGTGTCGACCATATACTTCGCGCCCGGCGGGGGGTGAATTTCTGGATCCAGGAATCACTATCAAACTTTTTCCTTTGTCCGTCGATCCAACCATAACAGAGCGCTTCATCGAGCGCTTCTGCATAGGTAACGGTTTTTTCCCCCGACTCTTTATTGAAAATGCGCAGCCAGATACCATCGGACTTTGCATGATTGGCAGCAAGCCATTTCTCCCACGCACCTATAGACGCAAATGATTTGGTAGGCGCATCTTTTTTGTTTTCTGAAGTACTCATTCAGCCCGCTCTATTTAATGCAAGAGCTAATACTAACTTACGGAAATGTTTTTGAAATTGGATTCGGGAAGGCGCAGTTGGCGCAAGTCTTTTCGGCTTGTGGCCAGCCTACCAAATCTCCTTTGAGAAAGTGCGTTTTAATTTTGCCACTCTCAAGATTGGCATCCGCTAGAACTCAAACACAGCCTACGCTGAACTGGGGAGGTAGTTACAGGTCGTCTTTTTTCATCCGCGAGGCAATAATTTCTGCGAGGTCTGTCTGCCGATCGTTTATGAAAATATCGTGGTGAAAATGGTCCAGTTTTTCAAGGAGTTGTTTTAATGTGTGTTTTTCCAGTTCGCTTAAATTACCGGAGACTAGTTTAGAAACAACTTCCATCTTATCTAAAACAGAAAAGATCGTTCGTCTGCCATGGTCGGTAATGGCAATTCGCTGGCTGCGTTTGTCAATATCATCATCAAATTGGGTGATAAGGCCCATACGAAGCAGTCGTTTAATGATCTCCATACCAGTGGTTTTTTCATGCACATTCTTATTGATTAGCTCAGTTTTTGAGAGGCTATCATGAGTGAGCAGTATGATAAGAAAAGAGAACTCATCGGGCGATTCTATTTCGGAGCCATGCAATGCCTTTTTGGTATACAATTTTGCATAGCGGTACAAATAAGTGACCAAAATAGCTATAGAAGTTTCCTTTGCTCCACCACGCTTTTGCAAGTCCGGTTCATTCTTTCCATTCAGTTTCCGATTAATGCCAACAGAAGGATCATTGGGATGGCTTACAAACTCAATAAAGCCTTCAAATGTCATTTGCTCCGGGCTTGCGACTGAATTATCGTAATCAGAAAAAGAATCCATCAACCGCTTCAATATTTCGTACCGACTATTCATATGTTTTTACAAAATTAAATTTTTAGTACAATATTGTTCTAATTTAGTTTTTTATTCCAAAATAATTACTAAATTTGCCATTATTAATACATTTTTGTACTAAATAGTTGTTATGATGGAGGATGATTTTATTAAATTAAAGGAAATTATGGACAGATGCATGACCATGATAAATGTATTATTGGGTCAAATACATGTAAAATAAAATAATCACATAAATAATTATTATCATAAAGTAAACATACAAAATGAGAGCAATAGTATACAACAGCTACGGTGGAAGTGAATTTCTAAAATTAACTGACATGGAAAAGCCTATTCCACAAAAAGGACAGGTGCTAATAGAAGTGAAAGCGATAGGCCTTAACCCCAGGGATTGTAATATAAGGAATGGTGACTTGAAAATCATTTCCGGAAAAGCTTTTCCAAAGCTAACTGGCTCAGACTTGTCCGGTATTATTGTAGATTGCGGAGCAGGTGTTACGAACTTTAAAGCCGGTGATGAGGTATTTGGTTATATTGAAGATGTAAAAAGCGGTGGTTCGGCTGAGTATGTCGTTCTCCCTGTGCAGTATCTAGCGTTAAAACCAAAAGAAATAAGTTTTGATACCGCTGCTACATTAGGGTGTACATATCTTACTGCATTGCAAACACTGAGAGATAAATGCAAGGTAATGCCGGGCAGCAAAGTAGCTATATATGGAGCGTCGGGAGGCGTGGGAGTGGCTGCAATACAACTGGCAAAATACTTTGGAGCGGTAGTAACAGCTGTCTCAAATTCTTCAAATGAGAATTTTTGTTTAAGTCAGGGTGCAAATAGCTTTGTTGCATACGATAAAACCGACATTTTCTCATCTTCCGATAAGTATGATGTGTTTTTCCAGGTCTTTTCAAAACAAGGGTCTTTTTACGATAAGGCCAAAGGCATCTTAAAACATATGGGAATATATACATGCTTAATACCGGACCCTCGGTTTCTTTTCAAGAGTTTGTTTGCACGCCCTTACTTTAAATATATTTTAGTAAAGGCTAAAAGAGCAGACCTTGACCTTCTGGCAAAATTGGCGGTCGAAAGAAAGATAACCCCCTACATTTCTAATAAATTTAAATTGGAACAAATGAAAGAAGCTCATGACATGATAAACGGTGGACATATGAAGGGAAAAATTGTAATAACTCTTTAAAGTGCTTTTCAATAGTGGAGGCCAATAGTTTTACAAAGAATCTAATTTGCAGTGATAAAAACATCCGTCAACGTAAATATAAACCATTCCACCAATATTTCTAAAGTTCGGTTAACCCCTACTAAAATATATAAACATGATAGTCTGTACTAATTTACTCAAGAACAGTTTCCTTCTTGCATTGATTGTTTTATTTATTAGCACACATGCATTATCACAGGAAAGCAGACCTGCACAGGTAGCTGTAAAAAAGCTAGATACCGATGAGCTGCTGAAAGATACAACTGTAGTGGTACAACGCAATAAGAAGGGTACACAGACCGGCGTGATCAGCGGAGTAGTAAAAGATAAAAAGAGTGAGCTCCCGGTAATAGGCGCTTCCATAACCATAGAAGGTACAACGCTTGGCGCCGTGGCAGATACAGACGGTAAGTTTACCATTCGTGAGATACCCACCCAATCATACAATGTAAAGGTGCAGGCGCTGGGCTATGAAACAAAATTGATTTACAACGTAGTAGTGTCTTCGGGAAATGAACAGTTGCTCTCTGTGGATATGGAAGGGGCTGGGGCCACGCAACTGTCGGAAGTGGTGATCAAAAAGAACCCGTATACACACAATGCCGAAACGCCCTTGTCTATTGTCAACCTGTCGGCACAGGAAATTAAAAGTAACCCGGGCGGCAACTTTGATATATCGCGGGTGATACAGGCATTCCCGGGCGTTGGCGGCACATCGGGTTCGGTGGGTGGCTACCGGAATGATCTGATCATCAGGGGTGGGGCGCCTAATGAGAATGTATACTACCTGGATGGTATAGAAATACCGGTGATCAATCACTTTGCTACGCAAGGATCGGCGGGCGGCCCCACAGGCATTCTCAACATTTCCTTCATCGGCGATGTGAACCTGTATACAAGCGCTTTCCCGGCACAGTACGATAATCCGCTCTCGGGGATATTGCAACTAAAGTCGCGTGATGCCAATCCGGACAAAGTGCAGTATAACTTTCGCACAAGCGCTACGGAGGCTGCTGTATCGGCCGATGGACCAGTCAATGATAAAGTCTCTTTTGAAGTTTCTGCCCGGCGGTCGTACCTCCAGTTGTTGTTCCAGGCTTTGCAACTACCCATACAGCCTTCTTACTGGGACTTCCAGTATAAGGTGAATTATAAGATCAATAAGAAGCTCACTTTTTATACACTGGGCGTAGGGGCCATAGACCATTTCTCGTTCCTCACGCCCAACAACCTGACACCGGAAAATGAATACATACTCCACTCCAACCCGCTCATAAAGCAATGGAGTTATACCAATGGCTACGGACTGAAAAAGCTGGTAGCTAATGGCTCCTGGGCGCTTACTTTCAGCCGCAGCATGCTCATCAACCAGCTGGATAAATACACGGATAACCAAAACCCTGGCGCAGCAACGGAGCTCATGAGAATACACTCCACCGAAGCGCAGAATATCCTGCGCTTCCAGGCGAATAAATATGTGGGCAAGTGGAGCTACAGTTACGGGGCTATGGCGCAATATGATGAGTACACTAATGACTTTTACGACCAGCTTACCAATGCTGTGACAGACTCTAATGGTACGGTGACCAGACCTGCCACTATAGTAAAGAGCAAGACAAATCTTGGTTTTGTAAAGTATGGGGCCTTTGCGCAATTTGCCGTAAAGCTTTGGCAGGATAAACTGACCTTATCACTGGGTATACGTACAGATGGTAATACATTTACCACCGGTGGCAATAATGTGGGCAACCAGGTATCGCCGCGCTTTGCAGCATCCTATAAGATTATAGAGCCGCTGCGGTTCAATGCATCTGTGGGGCGGTACTACAAGATGCCCGCTTATACACTGCTGGGATATACTGACAGCGCAGGTAATTATGTGAACAAAAACGAGCCTTACATCCGGTGCGACCATTACGTGGCAGGTTTTGAATACTTACCTAAGTGGCAAGGATCAAGGGTGACCCTTGAAGGATTCTATAAACAGTATCATAACTACCCTGTTTCTCTCGCGGACGGCGTATCGCTGGCCAATGAGGGCGGCGACTTTAATGTGCTGGGCGATGAGCCGGTATCGGCGACAGGGTTAGGTAAAAGCTATGGGCTGGAACTGCAACTGCAGCAAAAACTCACAAAAAATTTCTTTGTGATACTCGCTTATACACTATACAAAAGTGAATTCACCAATCTTAATGGCCTTTACTATCCAGCCTCTTGGGATAATGGCAACCTGGTGTCCTTCATAGGCGGGTACAAATTCAGGCGCAATATAGAACTGGGCATAAAGTTCAGGTATCAGGGCGGAGCGCCGTATTCGCCATTCAATATGGCTGCTTCGCAGGCCAACTATACTGTGCTGGGTACCGGAGTGATCGATTATTCCAAATTCAATTCCCAGCGCCTGGCATCTTTTAATTCTATGGATATACGCATTGATAAAAAATGGAATTTCCATAAATGGAGCCTCGACGTTTATTGCGATATGACCAATGCTTATGCAGCAGTAGAACCAGCAGTACCCACATTCACGTTTGAGCGCACACCAGATAACAAGTCATTTGTTACCACCGATGGCAAACCGCTTCGCGCAGATGGCAGTAACGGCGTGCCGTACATCATTAACAATAGCAGTGCAGTAGTGATACCTACTGTTGGGGTTATTGTGGAATTTTGATTTTTATGTATCCGCTTCCCGGTCTCGTAGGTATAGTATGTAAAAGTACGCCTGCCGCAACGCCTTAGTTATTCACAATGGTCATGGCGATGTCGGTATCGATAGCTATACGGCAACCGGGGTGCGACTTAATGTCGTCTATCATTTTGCGTAGGTTGTTGCCAAGCTGGATGATCTTTTGTTCAGAGTGCTTAATGTCTTCCTCCGAAAGATGAACTGTTCTTATCTTGTTTTCGTGGAAGGCAATTTTTGCCTTTGTTAAGCTGGTGAGCAGGTTTTGCGCATCCTGCTGCGAGAAGGTGCCCTGTATCAGTTTCATTGCGCTCATTTTGGTTTTTTTGTTTTTGGTTATTGTCCCTGGCCGGCAGTGAACATAGGCTGGCCATCCATTAAGTAAAGATTTTCGGTCTTGATGATATTGAGTTTCCTATTGTGAATTTTCTGTAGCAGATCAATAGCGGCCTGGTAGCTTACGCCGCTTTTCATATCATTCTTAAACCGGCACCGCCAATGATCGGTGCAAAAGGTTTCCGGAAAGCCGTCCGGCCAGACTTTAGTACCTCTGTTGGTGATCATGGTGAGTTTAAGGCCGCTGATATCCAGGTCGCTGATGAGCTGCGCCAGTGCGTTAGGATCGCGGTCTTTGTAGTGCAGGAAAACATCTACACCCACCAGCTCTTTAATTGCGGGCATCGCGGGCGTAACTTTTATATTGAAGTTGGCCACCGAATTTGAGTAGTCTGCGGGCTTAAATCTCTTAGGTTGCTGGCTTAAACGTTCTATCACCGCATCAGCAAAGTCTGCGGTGCCTACTACTGCTTTTGAGAGCAAGGCATTGTAAATATCGTAAGTATGGATGCCATCTTCAATGGTCCTAAGCCAGGCATTATGTATTTGCGCTGCAACGTCGTGCTGGCCTATGTGTACCAGCATCTGAACAGCAGCAAGGAGCAGGCCGGAGGGATTGGCCTTGTTGAGCCCGGCAATGTCCGGTGCAGAGCCATGTATGGCCTCGAACATCGCAAAGCCCTGACCGATATTTGCGCTGCCACCCAGGCCCACAGACCCGGTGATCTGTGCCGCCACATCGCTGAGTATATCTCCGTAAAGATTGGGCATCACAATCACATCAAAAAGCTCGGGCGTATCAGCGAGGCGGGCCGCGCCGATATCTACTATGTAATGTTCTTTTTCAATACTAGGGTACTCCGCACCTACTTCATTGAAGGTTTTATGAAACAGGCCATCGGTCATCTTCATGATGTTATCTTTAGTGAAGCAGGTGACCTTTTTACGGTTGTATGCTTTTGCATACTCAAATGCATAACGGATGATCTTCTCCGTGCCGGGCTTCGAGATGAGCTTGAGGCACTGTACCACCTCATCCGTCTGCTGGTGCTCTATACCTGCATAAAGATCTTCTTCATTTTCGCGCACGATCACTACATCCATTACCGGGTGCTTGGTGCCGATGTAGGGATGATAAGAAACGCAGGGCCTTACGTTGGCATACAGGCCCAGCACCTTGCGGGTAGTCACATTGAGGCTTTTAAAGCCCCCACCCTGCGGCGTGGTGATGGGCGCCTTGAGAAACACCTTTGTTTTCCGGAGCGAATCCCATGCGCTGGCATCTATGCCTGCTGAGTTGCCCTTCAGATATACTTTCTCGCCTATCTCTATCTCTTCTATGTCCAGCTTTGCGCCCGCGGCATCCAGTACTTTCAGCGTGGCGCGCATGATCTCCGGGCCAATGCCATCGCCGTAGGCTACGGTTACCGGTACGGGTGTGTGCTGTGTGCGCTCCTGCTTCGGTGCGCTCTGTTTCATTGTTGTTGTTGTTGTCATATTGCGCTGGTTGGTTTATTTTTTGTTAGCTAGTGTTTCGTTTTGCTGTTTTACTTTTTCCTTGTTTTTTTCCTTGAGCGCGACGAGTTTTGCCCTCAGTTTTTTGTCGTCTATGGACAGCATTTGTGCCGCAAGGATGCCCGCATTGTGCGCGCCATTAACCGCTACTGTGGCTACGGGCACATCATTGGGCATCTGCACGATGGACAGCAATGAGTCCCAGCCATCCAGCGAATTAGATGACTTTATCGGAACCCCAATGACCGGCAGCACCGTAAGCGCAGCCACCATCCCGGGTAAATGCGCCGAGCCACCGGCACCGGCAATGATCACCTTCAGCCCACGCTCATCGGCAGTGCGGGCATACTCAAACATCCACTCCGGGCTGCGGTGGGCAGAGACCACCGAAAACTCATGGGGTATACCAAATTGCGACAACACATCGGCGGCTGCCTTCATAATGGCTGCGTCAGAACTGCTGCCCATGATGATACCTACTTTATTTTTCATTGTTCGTACCTTTTAATAAATGACGGATCATTACTGCTTTTGACAGCGCATTGTCCATATTGTTTTCCAGAATGGTGACGTGGCCCATTTTTCGCCCTTCTATACCGGCCTTCTTGCCGTACCAATGCAGGTGTACATCATTAGTACAGAGAATTGTTTTGAGCGCCTCGGTAATGGCGCTTTTGCGGTGTGCTGCCGGCTCCAGGATATTGATCATCACGGCGGGCTTATTGAGTTTGGTATCACCCATAGGCAAGCCGAGTATGAGCCTGATCTGCTGCTCGAACTGCGAGGTTATATTGGCTTCGATGGTGTGATGGCCACTGTTGTGGGGCCGGGGCGCCAGCTCGTTTACATATAGTTTGCCGTCGGCTGCAAGGAAAAGCTCTACCGCCATAATTCCTACCAGCTTCAGTGCCTCTGCGGTCTTCACGGCCAGGTTGCAAGCTTGCAGGGCAATATCGCGATCTATATTTGCGGGGCACATCTGGAAGTCGAGTATCATACGCTCCTGGTTGAAGACCATCAGCACAGGATCATAGCACTCTATCGCGCCATCCTGGTTGCGGGAAACGATGACAGATATTTCATGTTTAATGTCTATTAACTCCTCCAGCACGCACGGCTCGTCGAATGCGCTTTCTATCTCTGCTGCTGTATTTAAAATGGTCACGCCCTTGCCATCATAGCCGTTAGTACATTTCTTGAGGCATGCAGGCAGCATGTCCGTGTAGTTGTGCAGGTCCGCTCTATTCAGTACCGGCACGCCCGGCACTACCGGTATATGATTTGCGATCAGAAATTGTTTCTGAATGAACTTATCCTGGATGATGCCTATTACCTCTGGCGAGGGGTATACATTTACCCCGGCATGCTGCAGGAATTTCAGCGCGCGTATATTTACGGCTTCTTTCTCGATGGTAATGATATCGAGGTCTTTGCCAAAGCGGATGACATCATCATAATTCATAGGGTCTCCGGTGATGAAAGAATGTGTATGCCGAGCACAGGGGGCATCGCTGTTTTTGTCCATCACAGAGACCTGCAGCCCGAAATCTATAGCGTACCTGAGCAGCATAGCGCCCAGTTGCCCACCTCCGAGTATTCCTATTTTCAGATCTTCCAGCATTAGTGAGTTGTTTGTGCTTAACGGGGTATTGATTTGCTTCCCGACACAAAAGTGGGCTATAAAGTGCATTAGTTTTTATTTAACTTTGCTATGAATATCATAAAATATATTTATGAACTACACACTGAACCAGTTGAAAGTATTTCTGAAGATCACGCAGACAAAAAGCATCACCAAGGCTGCGGAAGCATTGCACCTAACGCAGCCCGCGGTATCAATACAGCTAAAGAATTTCCAGGACCAGTTTGAAATTCCACTGACGGAAGTGGTGGGTCGGCAACTGTACATCACGGAATTCGGCCTCGAAATAGCCGCGGCTGCCGAGCTGATACTGGAGGGCGTATATGAACTGAATTATAAAACGCAGGCCCATAAAGGACAGCTAACCGGGAGGCTGAAGATATCTATCGTGTCTACGGGTAAGTATGTAATGCCTTACTTCCTTACCGACTTCCTGAAGCTGAACCCAGGAATAGAACTTGCCATGGATGTAACTAATAAGGCAAAGGTGATAGAGAGCCTGGAAAATAATGAGGTGGATTTTTCGCTGGTGTCTGTACTCCCTGAATCGATTGCGGTAGACAGCATAAAGCTGATGCAGAATAAACTTTACCTGGTATCTAACACAGACCACAAGATAAAAAAGGGAATTCATGACTACAAGATATTTGAGCAGCTGCCACTTATCTACCGGGAGCAGGGTAGCGGCACCCGGCTGGTGATGGAGCGATTCATCAGGCAGAACAATCTGCCTGTACTGAAAAAGATGGAGCTGACATCTAACGAAGCGGTGAAACAAGCAGTAATAGCGGGCCTGGGCTCATCTATCATGCCGCTGATCGGGATAAAGAACGAGCTGGGTAATGGTGAGCTTCAGATAGTGCCTGTAAAAAAATTTCCCATAAAGACGAACTGGCACATGATCTGGCTGAAGAATAAAAAATTCTCCTCTGCCGCAAAAGCCTACCTGGATTATGTGAAGAAGGAAAAAGACAACATCATCCACAGCAAGTTCAATTGGTTTGAGCAGTATTAAGTGACCTGTCAACAAAGTCCATTCTTAAATGAGTTCCGAAATACATCCTAATGAATTAATTTTAGTTGATAGTAGTCTTTTACCCGCCGCTCTCAAATCTACCCCGCCCATCCTTCTCTATCGAGACTCCGATACTGTATCGCCTCAGCCAGATGCTCCGGCCTTATATCATCGCTGCCGGCAAGGTCGGCTATTGTGCGGCTTACCTTAAGTATGCGGTCGTATGCGCGGGCGCTGAGGTTCAGGCGGTCCATGGCAGTCTTGAGGAGGTTCTGGCCTACTGGGCTGATGATGCAGATCTCTTTTAGTTTTTTGCTGCTCATCTGGGCATTGCAATAGACTCCTTCGTTACCTTCAAAGCGTTTGGCCTGTATGTCGCGTGCTTTCATTACGCGCTCGCGCACATCGCCGCTGTGCTCAGACATCTTGGTGCTGGAGAGCTCGCTGAATGGTACCGGGGTTACTTCCACATGCAGGTCTATGCGGTCCAGCAGGGGCCCGCTTATTTTGTTTAGGTATTTCTGCACCATAATGGGTGAGCAGGTACATTCTTTTTCTGGATGGTTAAAATAGCCGCAAGGGCAGGGGTTCATAGAAGCAATGAGCATGAATGAGGCTGGGAAATCGATGCTCATCTTGGCGCGTGATATGCACACCTTGCGTTCTTCCATGGGCTGGCGCATCACTTCCAGTGCGCTGCGTTTGAATTCAGGCAGTTCATCAAGAAACAATACACCAGTATGCGCCAGCGATATTTCGCCGGGCTGCGGCACTCCGCCGCCGCCGACCAAGGCCGCGTCTGAAATGGTGTGGTGTGGACTGCGGAAGGGCCGTTGTGCGATGAGCGATGTATTGGCCGCCAGCTTGCCAGCTACGGAGTGTATCTTGGTTGTTTCCAGCGCTTCATGCAGGGAGAGCGGGGGTAGTATGGTGGGTAGTCGCTTGGCCAGCATGGTCTTCCCTGCGCCGGGCGGGCCTATGAGTATGGCGTTGTGGCCACCGGCTGCCGCTATCTCCAGGGCACGTTTCACATTTTCCTGGCCTTTTACGTCGTTAAAGTCAATGTCGAAATTGCTCTGGGCATCGTAAAATTCTTCGCGGGTGTTTACTACCGTTGGTTTTAACTCCTGCGTTTTATTGAAGAAACCTATTACTTCTGATATATTCTCTACGCCATATACTTCAAGGTTGTTCACCATGCCAGCTTCGCGGGCATTGGCTTTGGGCAATATCAAGCCCTTGTATTTTTCTTTGCGGGCCTGTATGGCAATGGGCAGTGCGCCCTTTATTGGTTGCACACCGCCATCCAACGAGAGCTCACCCATTATGATGTATTGGCCAAGTTCCTCTGCGGGGATTTGGCCGGTAGCTGCCAGCATCCCGATGGCAATCGGGAGGTCGTATGCACTGCCGGCTTTCTTAATATCTGCCGGAGCCATGTTCACCACCACCTTGGTGCGTGGCCGCTCGAACCCCGTATTTTTTATGGCAGATAGTATTCGCTCTATACTTTCTTTCACCGCATTGTCTGGCAGGCCCACGATAAAATAACCGGTGGTGCCCTGCGCCAGGTCCACTTCCATAGTGATAGTGAGTGCCTCTACGCCATATACCGCACTGCCAAAAACTTTTACTAACATCTGTAAATATTAACAGCTACAAATATAACGCTATGGTTGCCGGAATTTTAAATTATCACTTGGTAGATGCCCTTAAACAATGAAAGTTCATTTTTACAATAAATATATTTTGTCGTTATGTCTAACACTTTCTCTTGTCTTCACGTCTATATAGCTGAATGGATGTTTTATTTATGAAGAGTGCTTATAGATCCTTGTTGTTATTTTGCCTGGCTGCAATGCTGTTTACCGCCTCCTGTAAAAAAGGCGGATATAACAGCCAGGTTATAACCACGGCAAATAGTGATGAAACAAAACTGAACGCGCTTTTTTCAGGCCTGCGTAGTACGCCGCAGAATATGGCTGTTACTGCGGGGTTCACACAAACTGTTTATGCGGGCAACGGGACGAAACTTACCTTTTATCCTAATTCTTTCAAGGACGCCAACGGCAATGTGATCAGGAAAGGTATTATCAATATCCAGCTCACCGAAATATATACGATAGGGGATATGATCGCGAACAGGGCGGCAACGGCAGCCGTCGATGGCCGGTTATTGACTAGCGGCGGCGAGGTACTGATCACAGCAACGATGAATGGCGAAGAAGTTTTCGCGAACAAATATGGTATAGGTTTCCGGGCAACTCCTTCGCAGCAGCCGATGATACTCCTTTACGGTAGCGCCAATACGCCCGATTCCGTAGTTAGCTGGTCTATCCCTGCGACTCCGCAACCGGGTGCATTTGCAGCCGGCACAGTTAATAGTTCAGACACAGGTATTGTTGTGGTATTTACCAGTTCCGGCCCCGATACTGTCACAACCCATACAGTAATAACGACCTATTATCAATTCGATAGTTGTGCCAGTTTCGGGTGGATCAATTGCGATTATTTCTATGGCACGTCAGCTCAGCTTACCGATGTTCGGGTCATGGTGCCCGATACTTCATTTAATCAGTCGAATACGGAAGTGTTCATTGTGTTCCCTACCATTAACGCCGCCGCCCATATGAGCCAGTACGATGCGGCCACGCACACCTTCGATCTGCCCTACGGGTATTATCTACCCGTAGGGATACCGGTGGATATAGTAGTGGCGACGAATAAACATGGCGTTTACTATTATTACAGTGATACAGGTGTAAGCACCACAGACAATATGTTCATCTATGCCGAGCTATCAGCGGCCAGCCGTGATTATATAAAAACGCAACTAAGTAATTTATAAACGCAATCTATAACATGCAAATAAATCCGAATAAACCCTAACTATAGACCCAGCGCCCTATAACCCTACCCTATAACCCTGGCCTGTAGACCCTCAACTTAGCCCCTCGATCCCGAAGGGCTTTTTTATTTTTTCTTTAACAAGGTACTATGTATTGCATAATACCTTTTTTTACCTACCTTTGTATCAGAAACGAAGGAAATGGCTATAGATAACACAGAATCGCAGATGAGGAAAGGATTGTTGGAGCTCTGTATCCTCGGTATTATTCAAAGACAACACGAAGCATACCCCAGCGATATACTGGAGCAACTAAAGGGGTCGAAGCTGGTGGTGCTGGAAGGCACATTATACCCTTTGCTCACCCGGCTTAAGAATGGGGGCTTTCTGAGCTACCGTTGGGAAGAGTCACTATCCGGGCCGCCAAGGAAGTATTACTGTATCACAGATGAGGGCGTAAAGTTTTATGAACAGCTCCGCACCACCTGGGACGAATTAAGCAATGCCGTAAATAATTTAACTGTTTCATTATAAAAACCACACATATGCAGCGTATCATTCAGATAAACATAGCCGGTCGCATTCTGCCGATAGAAGAGGATGCGTACATTGTTTTAAAAGAATACATCAACACCCTTGGCCGGCAGTTTACGGGCGATGATGGTAAGGAAATAATTGAGGATATAGAAAACAGGATAGCCGAGCTGTTCAGCATACGCCTGGATGGTGGCGTACCAGCCATAGACCGCGCCGACGTGCAAAAAGTAATAGATACACTGGGCTCTGCTGCCGATCTGCACGATGGACCTACCACAAATCGCAGCCAGGCGAATAGCGGATCATCTACTTACAATACTTATAGTAACCAGCGAGGACCTACGCGCCCATACCCGTACACACACGACCGCCTCTTACGCGATCCGTATGATAAAGTAATAGGTGGTGTATGCAGCGGCGTGGGGCATTACTTCGATATAGACCCGGTGATCATCCGTATTATAATGGTGGCATTATTCCTTACGTTCGGGATAGGGTTTGTTGCTTATATTATTGCGTGGATCGTGATACCCGCTGCCCGCAGCCGGGAAGAGCTGTTCAATATGAACAATGGCAACCCCATCACCTTTCACGAATTCAGCCGTAATGTAGAGACTGAACTGCAGGACCTGAAACGCCGCGGCGAGCAGATGAGCCGTGACCTGAAAGATTTTTTCGCTAAGAAGAGGTAATGTAAGGTTTGCTTTTGTGATATCTGGAGCCGGGAAGCATCCCCGGCTCTGCGCGTTTATCAGGGTTTCTTTTTGTACTTTTACAATGCTCCCGGACTTATGACTAACGACTTACGACCTACGACTAAAACATACAAGCACCTTTTCTTCGACCTCGATCATACGCTTTGGGATTTTGATAAAAACTCCGAGGCTACCCTAAGACAGTTGTATCGCGAGTATGAGCTTGACAAAAGGGGTATTCCCGATTTTGATGAGATGTACAAAGTGTATGTGGTACACAACGACCGGCTATGGGAGCGCTACCGCAACGGCTTTATAAAGCGGGAAGAACTGCGCTGGAAAAGGATGTGGCACATGCTGCTGGATTTTAAAGTTGCGGATACCTCGCTGGCCCACGAAATAAGCACAGCCTACCTGGAGATACTGCCCACCCAAACCCTGCTGGTGCCACATGCCAAGGAATTGCTGGACCACTGCAAAGGCAGGTATGAAATGCACCTGATCACCAATGGCTTCGAGACCACGCAGCGGCTGAAGCTGCAATACTCCGGCATAGCGCGCTATTTTACGCATCTCATTACCTCAGAGAAGAGCAACAGCATGAAGCCCCACCGCGACATCTTTGATTTTGCATTGAACATTTCAAAAGCCGAAGCCGAACACAGCATTATGATAGGTGATGCCATAGATATTGATATCCTCGGCGCCATAAATGCCGGTTGGGATACCGCCTACTACAATCCACACAATGTGCCTCACAACCGCAAGCCTACTTATGAGGTGAAACATTTAGAGGAGTTGATGGGGATATTTTAGAGGTGCTATTTGGACCGTTTGATCGTTTTAACTTTTGATAAAGCCAGCCTGGTTATTTTCTTCACTTCCTCCCAGGAATAACCCTTCACCTTGCCACTTTCAAGTTCTTTATTTCTTCTATCAATCTCTTTCATGAAATTTTTATCGTTCAGTGTCTTCATTGCCGTTGACTTATGGTTCGAAGTATTCAAACATAAAAATAATAACGCCCAAAACAAAGAACAGCCCATCCTTTCAGATGGGCTGCAATTCAATTCAAATAAAGGCAATCTTAGAGTGCCATATCAGCATCATCACTTTCAGTCACTTGTGGCGCTGATTGCTCGGAAGCTTGTGGTTTGTTATCATTGTTTTCGCGGCGTGGGCGGTCTTCGCGCGGGCCACGGTCATTGCCACCACGGTTGCGGTCGCCACCACCGCGGTTACGATCACGATCACCACCACCACGGCGTTCGCCACGGTCACCACCTTCGCGTGGTGCTGGTTCTACATAGCCTTCGGGTTTTGGCATCAGCACTTTGCGGCTCAGGCGCAGCTTACCGGTCTTAGGGTCTGTACCTACGAGCTGTATCTTCACCTTGTCGCCTTCTTTAAGCACGCCATCCAGGCTGTCCAGGCGCTTCCAGCTCACTTCTGAGATATGGAGCAAACCTTGCTTGCCGGGCATGAACTCTACGAATGCACCGAAAGGCATAATGCTCTTCACGGTACCTTCATAAGTAGCGCCTATTTCCGGAATAGCCACTATGCTGCGTATCCATGCAAGCGCCTTATCGATGCTCTCCTTGTTGTTAGAGAATATCTTGATGACACCCTGGTCGCCTACTTCTTCGATATTGATCTTGGCGCCGGTCTCGCGCTGTATTTCCTGAATGATCTTGCCGCCTGGCCCGATAACAGCACCAATGAACTCACGGTCGATAGTGAGCTGCTCTATGCGTGGTGCATGTGGTTTCAATTCAGGGCGTGCTGCCGGTATGCAATTATACATTGCATCAAGGATATGCAGACGGCCGCGTTTAGCCTGCTCCAGCGCCTGGAACATGATCTCCATGCTCAGGCCATCGCACTTGATGTCCATCTGGATACCACAGATACCATCGCGGGTACCGGTTACTTTAAAGTCCATATCACCCAGGTGATCTTCATCGCCGAGGATATCCGTAAGCACAGCAAACTTGCCATCCTGTGCTATAAGGCCCATAGCCACGCCACTTACGTGTTTTGGCACCGGTACACCGGCATCCATGAGCGCCAGTGAGCCTGCGCACACCGTAGCCATTGATGAAGAACCATTGCTCTCCAGGATATCAGATACTACGCGCACTGTATAAGGATATTCAGCAGGCATCATCTGCTTCAGCGAACGCATAGCCAGGTTACCATGGCCTACTTCGCGACGGCTCTGGCCGCGCATCATCTTCACCTCGCCCGTAGAGAATGGCGGGAAGTTGTAATGCAGGAAGAAAGAAACATAATCAGATGTAGCAGCGGTTTCGGCCAGCAACTCATCTTCAGAGGTACCAAAAGTTACGGATGTGAGCGACTGTGTTTCGCCACGGGTAAACAGTGAAGAACCGTGCGGGCCAGGCAATGGATTTACTTCCATGGTCAGCGGGCGCACTATTTCCAGGGTACGGCCATCGAGGCGCACCTTTTCATTCAGCATCATTTCGCGGATCACCTTCTTTTCCAGGTCGTGGAAGTAAGTGCCGATAAGGGCTGCATCTTCAGCCGGGAGTGGGTTCTCCTCGTTGAACTGCGCCTTGAAGTCTTCTTTTACTTTCTTGAAAGCATCACTGCGGTCATGCTTGCCGAGTGCGCCCTTAGCGATATCGTAGATACGTTTTGTACCGAATTCAGCGATCCTGGCTTCGAATGCAGGATTAGTGTATGGCTTAGTGTATTCACGCTTAGTGGTTACACCGGCTTTCTCACGAAGCTCATGCTGCAGTTTTATCTGCGCGCGGATAGCATCGTGGCCTACTTCGATAGCTTTGATGAGGCCGGCTTCTTCAAACTCCTTGCCTTCACCTTCTACCATCATAATGTTCTTATCGGTAGAGGCTACTATAATATTGATGTCAGCTTCTTTTATCTGGCTGCGGCCCGGATTAACAACGTATTCGCCATTGATACGGCAAACACGAACTTCAGAGATCACTTCCTGGATCGGAATATCGCTTACTGCAAGGGCTGCAGATGCTGCGAGACACGCAAGCGAGTCGGGCATAACCTCTGCATCAGATGAAATAAGGGATACCAGCACCTGTACTTCGCACAGGTAATCATCAGGGAACAAAGGGCGCAGTGCGCGGTCGATGAGGCGTGAAGTAAGGATTTCGTGATCGTTAAGGCGTGCTTCGCGCTTGAAGAAGGAACCGGGAATGCGGCCTGCGGAAGCGAATTTTTCCTGGTAGTCAACACTCAGTGGAAAGAAAGATTGCCCTGGTTTGGGCTCTTTTGTAGCTACAACAGTAGCGAGTATCATACAGTCGCCCATACGGACAACAACTGAACCATCGGCCTGGCGGGCCATCTTGCCCGTTTCGATGGTTATTTCGCGGCCATCAGCTAGTTTCAGCGAGGCGGAAATCGGATTTGGAATCATAACATCATGTTATTTAGTCAGCGTAAAAAATATAGTTGCTTTACGTCCCCGCAACTCATGGGGTTCATCAGAATGTTTTTTGGGTCTTGCAGATTCGATGGTGCTGCAATGTGTGCTGTGGGGGAATTGTTGTATAATCTTACTCAAGGCGGGCCTGTGTGCAGGGCACAAGAGATTTCACAAATACGGCAACGGCCATTTTGGGAAAATCACACTTCAGGCTTCACGGAGCATAACTAAAAAACAATTCCCAACCGAAACAGTTGGGAATGGAAAGGTGGGTTTCGCTTATTTGCGTAATCCAAGCTTTTCTATCAGGCCGCGATATGACTCGAGGTTGTTGTGGCTCAGGTAAGTAAGCAGGCGCTTGCGGCGTCCTACCATCGACATTAATCCGCGGTTTGTGGAGAAGTCCTTTCTGTTGGTCTTCAGGTGGCCGGAGATGTGGTTAATACGCTCTGTGAGCATTGCGATCTGTGATTCGATAGAGCCGGTGTTGGTTTCGTTGCCCCCGAATGTTTTGAAGATATTCGCCTTCTTTTCAGCTGTAAAATGAGACATTTGCATCAATTTTTTTATTCCGCCCCATGCGGAATGTTTATAATTTATTTTTAGCGAGTGCAAAGATAGGAAAAAATGTGGAAAATTGGAATTAGGTATTAGGAATTTGTAATTTGGATTGGGCAGCGCGCCGGAACACAGTAAAATATTTTGTATGCTATCTATTATGTAGCTACTCATTCCTTCTTCTCCAACCGTTCCTTTGCCATCTCCAGTGTCTTGTGCAGCTTTTGCTGCAGTAATTTTTTGCTGGGTAAGTCTGTAAGATATTCTGCTACTTTGATACCAACTTTGTCTAATTGTAGCAATTCTATTTGTTCTTTGTTACCTTCTGTGCAAAGTAACAAGCCGAGCGGCACTTCTTCACCTGGCTGCATTTCATTTTTTTCCAGCCAGCGCAGGTATAGTTCCATTTGAGATTTGTAACCTGCCTTGAATTTCCCCAGTTTTAGGTCTATGGCAATCAGCCGTTTCAGCTTACGGTGATAAAACAACAGGTCGAGATTAAAGTCTTCACCATCAATGATCATTCGCTTCTGGCGTTCTACAAAAGCGAAACCCTGACCCATTTCTAAGATAAACTGTTCCATTTCTCTCAAAATGGCTTCTTCCAGATTTTTCTCACTATAGGCATAAGTCAATCCTAAAAAACCAAGCATGTAGGTATCCCGGAAAACAAGATCGGGCGTTAGCACATCGGTGTCCCGCAGTGCCTTTAATTCCTTTTTTATTAAGGCATCCGGTTTTTTGCTGATAGCAGTGCGTTCAAACAACAGGCTGTCTATCTTCTCACGGAGTGTGCGCACACTCCATTTCTCCATCCGGCACATCACGGTATAGAATTCGCGTTGGAGGTCGTCCTTTATAGGGAGCAAAGCAATAAAGTGCGTCCATGTCAATTGTCGTATCACTGATACGACAATCTGCTCATCGGGAAATACCTGTGCAAACTGCATTATCCGGCGAAGATTTTTCTCTTCAAATCCTTTCCCATAGCTGTTTGTCAATTGTCGCGACAGTGTCGCGACAATTTGCTTTCCGTAGTCTGCACGCGTCCAGTAGATCATTTTTCAACCAGGTACTATATTCAGCATGTCATCCTTCGGCAGGGCTCAGGATAACATTTTATTAATTTTGCTTTTCCTGGAGTTGCCTGTGATCTTCGATGTCCAACATTAACGAATCAATAAAGCAAAATTTCTAAACATATTCTTGTGCAAAATGAAGTGCTGTGATATATTTGTAGTAACTGCATGAATTACAGAAACATACTGCTGATAGACGACGACGGGGATGATCATGAGATATTTATGGCAGCGCTGGCCAAGGTATCTCCAGCAGTGGTATGCACTGGTTACACAGATGCCAGCAAGGCGTTGCATGAACTTGAGCAGGGGCGCATAGCCACTGACGTGATTTTCCTGGACCTGAACATGCCCATCATGAACGGGCAGCAATTTTTACATGAGATCAAGAAGAGGTTGAACCTGAAAGACATACCCGTAGTCATATTTTCTACTTCATCGCATCCCGCTACCATACAGCTCACTAAAGACATGGGCGCTATGGACTTTATCACGAAACCGGATAAGTTTGATGAATTGATCCGTATACTTAAGTCATTTTTGGGGTGTTGATGTGCGGCTGTTGGTGGCACGATTTTACTTATTTTTTCTCTTCTAACCTTTAAGATGGACGCCAAAGACTATCATTTTCTGCAGGGTGGGGGAGAAATGGGCGAGTTGACGCGGCAATTTGATTGGGCGAAAACGAGCATAGGTACACCAGATCAGTGGCCCCAGAGCCTGCGTACTACGGTGTCTACTGTACTTTCGTCCCGGTTCCCTATGTTCATATGGTGGGGCCAGGACCTGATCCAGTTTTATAATGATGCCTACCGGCCCAGCCTGGGCAATGAAGGAAAACACCCCAAAGCACTGGGGCAAAAAGGAAAAGACTGCTGGCCGGAAATATGGCATGTTATCTATCCACTTATAGAGCAGGTGCTGACCACCGGTGTGGCTACCTGGAGCGAAGATCAATTGATTCCCATCTACCGGAACTGGAAAATAGAAGACGTGTACTGGACATTCAGCTATAGCCCTATCTGGGGCGAGTCGGAGAAAGCGGAAGGGGTATTGGTGGTGTGCAGTGAAACGACCGAAAAGGTTAATAACCTCAGGAAACTGGGAGAAAGCGAACAAAGATTCAGAAACCTTATCGCCGAATCTACTGTGGCCATAACACTGATCACGGGCCCTGACCTGGTAATAGAACTGGCTAATGCAGCCATATTGAAATTATGGCACAGGGATGAATCGGTGATAGGTAAAACCCTGACCGAGGTGATGCCAGAGCAGCGAAGCCAGCGATACCTGGATCTGCTGCGCCGTACCCTTGTTACGGGTGAGGTGATAAGTGAAGAGGCAGCGCTTGTAAAAATTGAAAAAAACGGCAAGCTGGAATCCCTGTATCGCGATTTCAGCTACAAACCATTACGGAATGAGAAAGGCGAGATAACGAGTGTATTGGCCATGGTGGTAGATGTAACCGAAAATGTGGTGGCGAAGCAACGACTGATGCAAAGCGAAGAACGCTACCGAACGTTGATAGAAGAGAGTACAGTTGCAACCGCATTGTATACCGGACCCGACATACGGATACAATATGTGAACGATACTATGCTCAAATACTGGGGCAAGGACTATTCGGTATTTGGCAAAACATTCAGAGAGGCACTGCCGGAGCTGGAAAAACAAACGTTCCCCGCCCTGCTGGAGCGCGTTTTTGCGACGGGAGAAACCTATGTGGGGACAGAAGAAAAAGCTTACCTGGAGGTGAACGGGAAACTGCAGCCGGGTTATTACAACTTCACTTACAAACCACTGCGCAGGGACGACGGCACGATATACGGCATACACCATGCTGCCATAGACGTGACCGAACAAGTAATGGCCCGTAAAAAAACCGAAGAAAGTGAGCAGAAAGTGAGAGCCATAGTGGAGAATGCTCCGTTCCCGATAGCAGTATACGTGGGCAAAGAAATGCGGGTGGAGCTGGCCAACCAGGCGATAATGGATATATGGGGGAAAGGCAATGACGTGGTGGGAAAACAGTTTACGGAAGTATTGCCGGAACTAGGCAACCAGGACGTGTTTGACCAGATAGCCCAGGTGCTTGCTACCGGCCAGTCTTTTCACACACGCAATCAACGGCTGGACCTTGTAGTCAATGGCAGGTCGCGGCCTTATTGGTTCAACTATAGTTTCACCCCGCTCTTCGACACTGAGGGTAATGTGTATGGTGTTATGAATACCGGGGTGGACAATACGGACCTGATGCTGGCCAAGATGAAGGTGGAAGAGAATGAAATGAATATGCGCAACACCATTCTCAAGGCGCCAGTGGCCATGTGTATTTTCAGGGGAGGCCACCATGTTGTGGAAATAGCCAATGAACGCATGCTGGAACTGTGGGGGAAAACCGCCGCAAATATGATCAACAGACCAATATTTGATGGGCTTCCGGAAGCAAAGGATCAGGGCTTTGAGCAACTGTTGGACAAAGTATTCAGTACGGGCGAGACGGTGGTGGCGGAAGCTGTGCCGGTAATGCTGCCCCGAAATGGGAGGCTGGAGCAGGTGTTTGTGAACTTTGTTTATGCACCTTTTTATGAAGCAGACCGCTACATAACCGGCGTTATAGCAGTGGCAACAGATGTGACCTCGCAAGTGATAGCGCGGCAAAAAATAGAGGAAGTTGTAGCCGAGCGCACCAAGGAACTCGCAGAAGCCAACAGTAATCTGCAGAAGTCCAATGCTGAACTGGCCCAGTTTGCTTACATAGCCTCGCACGACCTGCAGGAGCCGGTAAGAAAGGTGAGCACGTTTGCGCAAATGCTGGAGCAAACCCTGGGCACGAATGTGGATGAGCGCGCTGTGAAATACCTCGCAAAGATAAATAGCGCTTCGTCGCGCATGACGACACTTATCAGGGATGTTCTGTCTTACTCCCAGCTATCGCGGGAGAAAGAAGTCTTTGAGCCTGTGGACCTGAGGGAGATAGTGCGAAATATAGAGAGTGATTTTGAGCTGCTGATAGAACAGAAAGGGGCAATTATTGAATATAATGAGCTGCCCGTTATTGAGGCAATTCCCCTGCAGATGTCGCAGCTTTTTGGCAACCTGATTTCCAACTCCCTGAAATTCAGCAAGCCGGATGTTAAGCCGCATTTACGCATAACCACTTCACTTTTAACGAAGGATGACGTCTCCGCGTTTCCGGTAAATACCAACGGGACCAGGTATTACAGAATAGCCATACGGGATAATGGAATCGGTTTTAGCCAGGAGTATGCCGCGCAGATATTCAATATCTTCCAGCGCCTTCACGGGAACTCGGAGTACGCGGGCACCGGCATAGGCCTGGCCATGTGCAAAAAGATCGTTCAAAACCACCGGGGGGATATCTACGCAGAGGGGAACGTGAACGATGGGGCGGTTTTCAGCGTGATCCTTCCCGCTTCTGTAACTTGCTAGCCAAAGGCCGCGGAATTGCGCTTAATAGCATATTATTATACAGCTTTCGGACGAGACCGAATATATTCTTAGTAATCCTGCTTATGCAAAGGAACTGGAAGAAAGGATCGCGGCATATGAAACCAAAAAGGAAACCATTTCGGTTAAAGCCAGTGATCTGCTATGAGGAATTTCGAATTTACGCCCAAGGCATTGCTCCAATATAGACAATGGATTGAAACGGACCGAAGAACAGCGCTGCGCATCAGTGATTTGCTTAAAGATATTCTTCGTTCTCCGTTTGAAGGTATCGGCAAACCCGAAGCGTTGAAACATCAATTCAAAGGATATTGGAGCAGGCGAATAGATCAAGAGCACAGATTGACTACAAGGTGACAGATAGCTCCATCGTTGTTATTTCTTGTTTTTCCCATTATCAATAAAAACAGAAAAATATTATCCTATTCCATTCTACTTTTGTTCTATGAAAAAAGCCGCCCTCTTTCTTTTTATCATTATTTCTGTGTTGCATCATGCACTGGCCCAAAATGTCGGGGGTATAGGTGCCCAGCTCTTGATGGACACCACGGGCGGACATACCATGCCGATGGTATCTGGCCTGGTGCCCGGCACTGCCGCCGACCAGTTTCTGAAGGCGACGGACTATATCATAAACGTAAACGGGACGAGCTGCCTGGATAAAACACTGGTAGAGGTAGTGGGTATGATAAGAGGTGAAGTGGGCACAAAAGTACATGTGACCGTAGCGGATACAAAGGAGGGCAAGAACCCACGAGAATATGACCTGGCGAGGGGAAGCATAGCGGCCATCACCACCAAATCGATAGACCCTGTGGCAGCATTTACCGAGCAGTGCGAGCAGGAAGTGCGGGAAATGAAAAAAAGGGGGGTGACCGTGGTGAAAACCTTCCCATCAGACTGTGGTAACTACTTTTTCAATTTTGACGCAGAGGCCCAAACCTATACGATCCGCGTGATGGTACTGGAAGGCACCGGAACTGATGCTGCGAAGTCATTCAATATTTCGGCGCGTGTCTTTGATAATGCGAATGAAAAAGAAACAACAGAGATTTCCCGCTACCGGACCGAAAATACCGGCAGCTACACCCGTGGCTTACTGGACGGAACCGCGAACTTCAAAAAGCCCGGCGTAGGTGTCGTGAATGTGCAACTGCACGATGAGGGCAAGAAATGCAAGACGATGTACGTGGTCATTTGCAAATAGGGTAAATTTGCCCGATGAAAAAATTGTTGGCCCTGATTTTCTTGTTGGCCTTTTCTACCAGCTACGCCCAGGTATCTGTGGACACAAGCAATGGTAATGTTATCGTTAAAGAAAAAGCGGGTAAGATCATTAAGAGCCTCAGCATCTATACGACTTTTGTTGAGAAACGGGGGAAGTGCAATCACATTGTTTACGATCCCAACAGCGGGGATTATGGAGTGGAACCCGATACACTTTACCTGGATTTTACCAATGAACTTACCCATGTGAAAACTATGCTGGATGAAGCGTTGAAGTATAGAAAGAAATATGACTTTTACCGTTTCGCATGTAACCTTGGCCAATACCACGACCTTGGGAGCAAACTGGCAGATATATATTCCACCTCACCTGAATGGAATGACTACATTAAAAAAGCAGGCAACATGCTGGTTGCTGACACGTTATCTGATGGTAATGAGCTGGTAGAATTGAGGTATGATCATGTGCTTGCCGGGCAAATACTGGACAAGAGCGATTTTGTGCGGCCATTGAACGATTTTTTCAGGGCATATGGCTACAAAGTCTCTGCAAACGGTTTCCCTGTTGACCATCAGCAGACGCTTAGTCGTAATGAACTACGGTCGCTGGGCAAGCCGGAAACACTGATCGTGCCAATTCCTGACGGTTCCTTCACCCTGACAAAATTGACTCCCGAAGCCAGGCCGCTGCAAAAGAACAAGTAGCCTAAAAAAAAGGGAATAGGCAGCAGTTATTTATCGCGTATTTTTGAGTAGAATTTACACTTAGCATATGGGCTCGTATAGTATGGCCGAGGCATTGAAACAGCTCCTGGAGAAATCGCACTGGAAACCCAAGGTAACGGAGCTGCGTATGCGGGATGAATGGGAGGCTATAGTAGGTAAAACCATATCCCGCTATACCCGCAGCCTGGCTTTGTACAACAAAACGCTCACCATTTACACAGATGTGGCCCCGCTGAAACAGGAGCTTTTGCTGGGCAAAGAACAGCTCATCGCCCGCATCAATGAATATTTTGAAGAGCGGGTGGTGGAAGAGATCATTATCAAGTAACTATTTCCTGTTAGCAGCGTTATTATTGTTACGTAGAGATGTAGCATGGCTACATCTCTACGCCAAGAGTATAGCTGTAAACGAGTAGAGGGTGTCTCAAAAGGGCACCCTCCTATTTTGTTTAAAAACTAAATGTCAGGTGCGTTTTTCCACATTTGGTGTGCATAAATAAAATAAGGCATAAGTCAATACAGGCAATAGTTTCGGCGTAAATTTGAGACATGTC
>CAIVEW010000093.1 GCA_903905065.1 uncultured Bacteroidota bacterium
AGGTAGATCACAATCCGGCAATCACCGGCGATTTTCCCGTATATGCTTCATTCGGGGCCGTGTTTCATTTTGCGCCGTCATTTCTTCACGATGAAAAGAAGAAGCGACATCATCTATGATCAGGCTTTGTTCTTTTTTTTGCCGAACAACCGTGTGAAAAATCCCTTTTTAGGTTTGTCTCCCTTATTGGTTTCGGGGCCGTCGGTCAAGGTTACAATCGCCTTTTCCCTAACGGCGGTCTTCTTTGCAGCGCGGAACATATGCTGCCATATGCCGCCGATGAAGCCCTTGGTTGTATCACGAGCAAATGAGGTGGTTACTTTCCTGGCCTCCTTGTTTGGCATTGGGTTGCTGGGGTATAATAAAAGTGCGCTGCCTAGAAATGCAAGCGCGCCTTTTTTACCCTCTCTCATCTTCGTATCGAACTTAAAAAGCGATATTTTCAGGTCCTTGTATAGGACAGTAAAATTACCTTTACCATAAGACTGATCTCCTTCTATATGCATATCCATCCTATTCAGATGGAAGGAAGTTACTTTGACAATGGTGAAAACCTGCGCCTGGGGAGTCACTTCGTCGCCATCCAGGTTGGTTACATAACCATCCACCGTATAACGCCCGGTGGTATCGGTTAGTGGCAGAGTGAAAGTAACATTCATATCACTTTTGTTCATGAACTTGCCCGCCAGCTTCACTATACATTCCTTCCGCTTTGCGATCGCCCTGGGAATATTGGTGATATTGTCGAAACTTCCATGTATGCCGGAAAACTCAATTGTTCCCTCATCTCCCTTGGGTGTTACTTCCGTATACTTAAAATGCCCACTATTTATGTCCATTTCATGTATGCTGGTTTTTAATCCTACCTGGAGCAATAGTTGATTGGGGTAGCTGTCTTTGCGCCCTTTAGCTTTATTGTTTTCCCGGATATACCTGATACTTATAGATGGCGCCATAGCAATGGCTTTGGGTATCCGCAATACGCCGTCGTAAATAAGTTTACTCCAGTTGAAATCATATAGTTCAATGCGCTGAAAATCAAGATCATACATTTCTTTAGTTTTGCCGGTTTGCGGATCATTGTCTGCCATTTCCTTAATTTTCACTGACTTAAGCGTTACACTGTTTGCGGTCGTTTCAAAATCAAGGAGCGGTCTTTTTATAACGTAGCGCCCGGCAGGCTTACTAAAAACAAAATGCCCGAATCGTACCTTTCCAGAACGGGCGTATAAAAACAAGCTGGTATCTATTTCGTGATCATAATTATAGACGAAATTTTGCAGTGGGACAGTTCCTCCTTTCATGGTGCAATCAAAATTTTCCTTTGCCCCCTTATAGTGATAATCGACCTCTGGATTGATAAAGTCCACGAGCATCGAAGTTATCCGGCTGATCGTAGGTTTTTTCTTTTCATCACGAGTAAAAAGGGAGTCTTCAGGATGCGGAGAGCATTTCATTGTCCAGTTTAGATTGTGTACTACAACATGCTTAAAATCAATTGATTTTTTGTCAATAATATCACCCCATGAGATGCCGGTCGCCACCAGGTAAGGAATCGATACGGTGGACAAAGTAGCGGGAACAGACCGGTGCCGGGACCTAAGTTGTGCTGCCTGTTTCTCGTCCGGCCACAGTTTTACCCTGGTAAGCGTAACGTCGTGGTGCCTTAAGCTAACGCTGATGTCCTTGAAAGAAATATGGTAAATGCTATCGGAGGAACGGATAACCATTTCCGGCAACCGGGCCATTAATATTTGCTTGTAGTGATAGGAGAACCACCATGCGGTGCCCCCTGCTATGATGAAAAGCCCCACAACCGAGCAAAGGATAATTTTTAATGCAGTGTGTCGTTTCGACTTACTCATGACTTACCACAAGGTAAAATCGTGCCGCCCGTCCGGACTGTGATCTCTGGATTTATCTTGTTAACGTCTTGGACGAAATAGTAGCGGCTAGTTTCCCTTGGGTACCCGGCCGGCCCCGGCAAAGTATTTGTGCCAGTAATCCTCATTGAGATTGCTGATCATAACGCCGCCAGATGTCGAGGCATGGATAAAGAAGTCATTGGCAAGATATATACCAACATGCGTGATATGGCGACTGTGTATGTGGAAAAAAACCAGGTCACCTTCTTCCGCGTCTTTTGAGTGCTTTATGCGTTTACATTTTTTGTACTGTTCCATGGCAGTGCGCAGAAGATCGACGCCATAAACCTCGCCATATAACTTCTGGGCAAAACCGGAGCAATCTATACCCGACTTGCTGCAGCCACCCAAGTGGTAATTGGCGCCATACCATTCATCAATAAATTCGTATAAGGTATTGTTTGTTATTTCTTTTGGCTTTATGCCGATCATATCGGCATATTTCTTCTTTATTTCTTTTTCCTGTTTAGCCGTGAAAGACTCTTTTTTAAAGATTGGCTCGATAGCGCATTTTTCCATTGGTACCGACACCTCTGATTGGTCGGTCTCTTCTTTGTGGGCTGTCGGTTCGGAGGCTTTTGTCTTAGGTTTGGGCTTTGAGGGGTCTATCGCATTTGCTGTAGCATTGCTTTTATTGTGCCCGTTAATATACACATCATCAATGAATTTTGGCTGCCGGGAGGTTTTATGCGCAACAGCCTCATGGCTGGTGTGACAACCAGATAGGACCATACTCAAAAGAAAGCATATTACCGTAAAAAAAAGTATATGTATTCGCATTGAGCATATTTAATGGCCTGCGAAGATAGCCTTTATCTCTTTAAGGGGCAAACGGCCCCTTCACCCGATAAAATACATAACTAATTTAATAGTTAATGTAAAACTCATAAAATACTGGTAATCAAATTTAAATTAGTTGTTAAATAAAATGTTAAAGCTAGATAACTAGGTTAGGAGCACACAGCAACAAAAAAGACCGGCAGCTAAAGTATTGCCGATCTCTTGATATGAACCTGGCGCATGCTGATACGCGTCATTCGATTGGGCCCGCAGTTCCTTCCTGGTGTTCAGCCATCCTTATTACTTTTAAACTTATGCACTTCCCTGATGTTTTTTTGCCTGGCTAAAGAAATCGACCATTATGGAGAGTGCCTCGGGGCTGTGCATCCACCGGGTATTTTCAAGGGTTTCTTTGCCTACTTCCGCAAAACGTTCGTGCATCTGCTTTTCATATGCCGCCAGGGCTGTCGGAATATCTTTAAATGCACCATTGAGCAGGCATTGGCTTAATTCCAGTGCGTCCAGCATGGCCATGTTTACTCCTTCCCCCGCATAGGGTGGCATTACGTGTGCGGCATCGCCTACGAGGGTAAGGTTTGGCAATGTTGGCCAGCTTTTATCCAGGGGCATGCAGTATTGAGGGCGGGGTATGAACGGCCCACTTGCATTTTCAAACAATTCCAGCCAGGTATCACCCCAGCCCGCAAATTCTGTTTTGAACCAGGCAGTCACCTCTTCCTTGTCTGAAAAGTTGAGCCCCGACTCCCGCGGCCAGTTCTCAGGCAGGCTAGACCCGGTATAGAACACCAGGCTACCATCTCCTTTGGAACTTACGACCAGCGTTTTGGAATCGCCCAATGCAAATATTTTTCCGCCATTGAGTAATTCGTGCGTCTTCGGAATAATGTTTGCCGAATCATAGACCGTACCCTCCAACACCATATTGCCCGAATACACAGGTCTCAGATCCGTAATGTAAGGACGGACCTTTGAGTTTGCACCGTCAGCACCAATCACCAGGTCGGCATGAACTGCAGTACCATTCTTAAACATCAGCCTGATGCGGTTGCCCTCATGGGCAAGGGAGCTGAATTGCTGGTCCCACACAACAGTGCCGGGCGCAAGTGACTCGAGTAAAATGGTATTCAAGGGCCCGCGGTCTATTTCCGGGCGGTTGAATCCATCGTCGCCGTTTATGTTTTCGTCAAATTGTATCTTGGCGGCCTTGTCAAGTATGCGCATATATCCCGCCTCCGGCCGGTAGTTGGCTTTGAAGGCATCCATCAGCCCAGCCGCCTGCAATGCAGCCAGGCCAGATTCATGGTGCAGGTCCAGAGTAGCGCCTTGTGACCGTGCATCCTTGTGCTCATCCCGTTCATACACGGTTACATCTGCGCCGTTCATTTGCAGGAGTTTTGCAAGGGTTAGGCCGCCGGGGCCACCGCCGATGATGGCTATTTTTTTATTAGCAGTGAGTTGAGGTGTCATAATGAGGATCTAATTTTTCGATAAAGGTCAGCAATCCGCTTTTTATGAGATAATTGTAATCGGTAAACTGTGGTTACCAGGCGGTGAGTGGCTATGAATTATCCAGACAACTACCGGGATTAATTTTCTTTTATCTGGGTTATCGTGGTCCGGTATATGCAATAATATTCAGACACGGACGTTTTTTGAATATATGAAGTCGTTTCTTTTAGCGTTATTGATGCTGCCTCCATTTACAACATTGTTCGCCCAGGATGCAGTCGGCGAAAAACAATTACAGGGCGAAAGAAGAAATGAGGCAGGTGTGCTTGTAGAATTTTCTGCTGCTAGCATCGGGCAGAACTTTTTAACGGGTTTGCAGTATAAGCATTTTGGCAAAAAGAACATTGGATACAAAATATTTGCAGGGGTGGGAGGGGTAAGCACATCGGGTAATTCGGTTGATTATCTTCCTATTCGGTCGCCTGATACGAGCGTGCGTAAGTACACCAACCTGAATGTAACGATGCCCATAATAGGCGTTGGCATAGAGGGTCAGCATCCTTTATACAGGTATGTGTATATGTTTGCCGCTATAGATGTGAGGGTAGGGTATGGCAGCAGTAAAATAGACTCTACTATAGAGGTAACGATGCCCGACAATATGATCCCTCGTCCATACTACGGCAATATGACCATTATTACGGACAAGAGCGGCCCTATTGCTCATATGCTGTATGCGGGTATAGCAACTTATCCGGGCATTAAAGTACAATTAAAAAGAATAGCCGCCGGCCTGGATTTTCCATTCCTTGTATTCTTCACTGATTTACTGAAAACGAACAAGGCTGATTATGAAAACTCCGATTTCAGTTTCAGTATAGGTTTATTTGCAAGTTATCTCTTTTGAGGTTTTCGGCTTCTACCGGACCATTTGTTACTCTTTACGCCATTTACTCCTCATTCACGTACACCCTTTTCACCCGTTGCGAAATGCTGGTCATGATCTCGTAGGATATGGTACCAGCCCATTGGGCCAATTCAATTACGGTCAGCCCCTTGCCGAATATAACCACATCGTCACCCTCCTTTGCCTCCGGTATATCGGTAATGTCCACCATGCACATATCCATACAGATCGATCCGATCGTTTTTGCCGGTTTGCTATGTATCAGCACATAGGCGTGTCCGTTTCCTAAAGCCCTTGGATAGCCATCTGCATAGCCAATGCAAATAGTAGCTATGCGCATGTCATGTGGCGCGATAGTATGGTGCCCGTAACCTATATTGTCACCTGCAGGTACATTCCGTACCTGGGCTATGCTGGTTTTTAAAGTGCTGGTTTGCCTGAGTTTATTTTGCAGCACATGGCTGGCGTCCACGCCATATAGCCCTAGCCCCAGTCTTACCATATCATGCTGAAGGTCTGGATGCCGCACAATACCTGCCGAATTGCAGAGGTGGCGCATGGGCTTGTTCGGTAACTTGCTCATCAGCGCACTACTCATTCGCTCAAAAAGCTGCCCCTGTCGGCGGGTAAATGCATCTTCTTTGGGATCGTCGCTGGCTGCAAGATGGCTGAAAATACTCATCACTTCTATTGCGGGATTTTCCGCTATTTTGTTGCCAAGCTCTTCGATGTCTTCCGGGTCAAAGCCCAGTCGGTGCATGCCCGTATCCAGTTTTATGTGAACCGGATACTTGCTTACTGCCAGGGTTTGGGCGATACTTAGAAATGCAGATAGCGACTGAAAATTGAACAATTCCGGCTCCAGCTTCCACACGATCATCCGGTCAAACGAAGTAGCATCCGGGCTCATCACCATTATAGGCATTTTTATGCCGGCTTTTCTCAGCCCGATACCTTCGTCCGTATACGCCACTGTCAGGTAGTCCACACCTGCGTATTGCAGCAGGTTGGCGATCTCATAGCTGCCGCTGCCGTAAGCGAACGCCTTCACCATGGCCATGGTTTTCACACCTGGCCTTAGTTCTGCCCTGAAAACATTTAGATTATGTGTAAGCGCCGACAAGTCTATAGACATTACCGTCTGGTGCACTTGCTGTTCCAGCAACAGGCCGATTTTCTCAAATGCAAATACACGTGCGCCTTTCAGCAATATTGCTTCCTTGTCAAACGTGATGAGGTGAAAATTTTTCAGCAAGTCGTCCGTGGTCTTGAAAAATATGCTGCGCACCCTTTTGTATTTTCTGAAGGAAGCTTTGTGCTTATATAGCGCGGGCCCTATGCCTATGAATCGTTGTATATTTCGACGGCTAATAAGTGCAGCCACTTCATCGTAAAGGTCTATATCACGACGGCCTATCTGCAATATATCCGACATGATCACTGTATGATGACTGTGCTGCTTTTGCTGATCGAGGTAATTGAGCGCCAGTTGCAGCGATGTAAGATCAGAATTGTATGAATCGTTGATCACGGTACAATCGTTGATTCCGTGTTTTAGCTCCAGGCGCATGGATACCTGTTGCAATTGGGTCATTTGCGTGCGTATATCTTCCTGGCTCACATTCAGCAGTAGCATTATACACCAGCAGTGTATGGCATTCTCTATAGATGCATCGTCGGAAAAAGGAATGGTTATGCTGGCCTCTTTTGCTTTGTATATACCGGTAATAGTGCTCCTGGTACCTGATTTACCGATATTAGTGATCCTTAAGTCTGCATCTTGCTTTTGTGACCAGGTAAATAACTGAAGTGGTTCTTCTGATCTTCCGCCTTTCACCTGGTGCATATATTGCACCAGGCATTGGTTCAACTCCATATGATCGTGGCAATACACAAGTTGTTTCGCGTGACGGAACAATATGAGCTTCTCATTTATTTTTTGCCGCTGGTTCATGAACCCTTCGCTATGGGCTTCGCCAATGTTGGTAAACAATCCAATGGTGGGATTGATAATGCGCTCCAGGTTTTCCATCTCACCCGGCTGCGAAATGCCCGCTTCAAAAATGGCAAGCTGTTGGCTTTCATTCATCAGCCATACCGACAGCGGCACACCGACCTGGGAATTATAGCTCTTGGGGCTGCGCACCGTATTATAAATGCCGCCAAGCAGCTGGTACAACCATTCCTTTACTACAGTTTTTCCGTTGCTGCCCGTAATGCCTATCACGGGGATATCAAACTGTTTACGGTGTGCAGCGGCTATCTTTTGCAGTGCGGCAAGTGTGTCTTTTACCTGTATTACGTTGGAGCCAACTATGCTGGTTTCTTCCACAGGCTGCGACACCAGGAAGTTCCGTACACCTTTTTGCCAGGCGTCGGCAATAAAAGTGTGGCCATCCCGCAACGGCGTTTTCAAGGCTATGAATAAGGCATCGGCGGGCTGCGCTATACTACGGCTGTCTATTGCCAGTTCGCCTATCGTCACATCTGGTTGCTCTTTTGCAAGCCACGTGCCACTGCACCACTTCCTTAGCTGTTCAATATTATTCATAGCGGAAAGCAAATATAGAGAAAGAAATAATGGAGTAATGGAATGGTGCGCAAGAAAAATGGATTAGGAAAACCGACTACACTCTTTAATAGCTATTTCTTCAGCGGTTGTTTCAATGGCGCGTTCCAGCCTACATAAATGGAGTTATATTTCTTCAGTTCGGCCTTTATCGCTCCTGTCATATCATTAATAGCATCCATGCTCACACGGGCATGTTTTGTAAGCACGAGCTCAAAGGGGACATTAGCACTCTGTGAGACCTGAGTAGTATCTGTTCGATATCCTTTCTGGTTCGCAAAGCCAATGAAGGACCGGCGGCCGGTGTCTGTCTTAAAATAAAGCTCAAAGTTTATATCCCTTGACGCTGTAAGGCTGTCTCCCTGTTGCAACATTTTAGCGATGGTCTTATCATTTTCCATCCAGTTCAGCGTCTCTTCATTGGGATACAAAAATGCGCGATACGCACTCCATTCCCGGTCGGCCTTCATGTTTATCGCATATTCGTAGTTGGTGTAGTTCCGGTTATACATCCGCATAATGGCATACCGCACGCCCATGGTATCTTTTACATAATAGTAGTTTAACCGTTCGCAGTTATAGGTGAAAGTGCCGACGAGCACTTTTGCCGTCACGCCGGTAATAAAGTTGGTAGTGGCGTCCAGTATCTCTTCCATTCGGTCTATTTCTTCGCTGTTCGGTAATTTTTGTTTGTTGCAGTCCTGCGCTTTTGGGCCGGTCACTACAAGGAAAGGATATCTGCTGTCGGGTGCCATATCTTTATATCCCATGTCCACCAGCACAGAGCCAGGCTTATCGCCAAATTTTGCCATATAGGTATCCCAGCGCTCTGTCTGTGCACCGGCTTTGAACACCAGGAAAGTGCCAATAAGGACTTGTGTAAAATGGAAATATTTCACGGGGTAAAGTAAATGATTCTGCCTCAACTATCCAGCCACTTTAGGAAATCTTTGGGGAAATTTCACGGAGAATGGGTATGGGGCATTATTGTAACACCTCTCAAAAACAAGCAGCAACGCCATCCATGACGTCGCTGCTCAATCACAATTTTGCCTACTGCAATTAGTTTTTTACAAACATTTTTGAAGCGATACGCGCACCATTTCTTGTAACGACCACCGTATACACACCTGACGGCAATGTGGAAACATCTACACTTCCCTTGCCGTGAATAATATCAGCTTGCTGGATATCCTTTCCAAGCATGTCCGTCAATTTCATAACTACTTCGTCCGACCAGTTCACGCCATCCACTTCAATGTTAACCGTCGATTCTGCCGGGTTTGGGAATAACAGTACGTTGTAATTTTGGTTCACGGCACCCACAGAAGTAACAGTATTGAAAGAGTAATAAGATTTTTGCGAGCAGCCATTTTTAGTAGTGATCACCCAATAATTTCTTCCCAATGTATCAGGTGTTGGATTGTAATAGTCCTGGCTGTTTGCGCCATGAATGATCGTAGAGTCCAACGTAGTAATATTATCATAGCCCCATTGATATGCATCTGCGGTATTATCTGTACATACAAATTCAGAGAGATAATACTGTACATGAGGGCTGAGCGAAACGCCCGAGCCTATAGTGGTAACAAAACTATCGGAGATAGAACAGCCCGAGCTCAGTATCTCAGCAGACAATCTTACTACAGCCAGCCCGGGGGTATGAAAACTAACCAGTGCATATTGCCCATTAAGTGATGTATCAAATATCTGTGCGTTAGTGGCGCTCCAATGATAATATATACCGGAAGGGGCAGCGGCCATTGCGCCGAAATTCTGGAACAAAGTATTGGAACACATAGGCGTATCCGGGAACGTGATTATGCGTCCGAATGCAAACGCCTCGTTGACGGTAATCGAGTCAACTGCATAGGCTGATCCACATGAATTGGTAACAGTATATGTAATGAATGCCTCACCTCCTGTTACTCCATTCACAATACCGGTGAAAGAATCAATAGTAGCAATGGCTGGGTTGCCACTTGTCCAGATGCCACCGGCTATTGAATCAGATAACGCTGCTGAGTAATTAGCACATACTTGTGTAAAGCCATGTATGGGGCCGGCGTATGGCAGCGGGTTCACCGTTACTACTACAGTCGTTGAATCAAGCCCGCACTGCTGGGTTACTTTATACATAATTGTGGTTGTTCCTCCTCCTAAGCCGGCCACGATTCCGCCGGACGCACTAACACTTCCGATGGCTGCATCAGAACTGCTCCATATACCACCCGACACAGAATCGGTTAGCGCGATGGTAGAACCAACACAAACGGCAGAGGGTCCGTGAACAAGTCCGATGTATGGGACCGGATCTACCGAGAATACCATGGTGGCCGCACAGCCAGTTGTAATAAAAGCGTAAGAAATAACCGTTGTGCCACCAGACAGTATCGCCGTCACTGTACCGCTCATATCTATTGTTGCGACCGCGGTGTTGCTGCTGCCCCATGTGCCGCCACCTGTTGCATCAAACAAATTGGTTGAAGTGCCCGCGCACAGATGATTAAGACCGAGAATGGGGCTGGGTATCGCATTGATCGTCACTTCCAATGTTGCATTACATCCCGCCAATGTTGTGTAGGTGATAGTAGCTAAACCCGGCGTTTGTCCTGTAACAACACCGGTGAAAGAGTCAACTGTAGCGATTACGGAATTACTGCTGGTCCATACGCCACCTAATGGAGTTGACGTAAAGGTGTCTGTATACAAAACGCATATTATGCCATTTCCAACTACCGGAGTCGGATCAGCATTCACGGTTATTAACTGACTCAGGAAGCAACCAGTAGAAAGCATGTACGTGACGGAAGTAATACCGGCAGATACCCCGGTCACGTCGCCTATGGGTCCCGAAACCGTAGCTACTGAGGGATCACTACTGCTCCAGTTGCCACCAGGTGTGGCATCGCTCATAAAAATAGTAGAGCCGATACATAAGTATGAAGGACCGATTATCGGTGCTGGTAATGCATTGATGGTGATCTGGAATGTTGCATTACAGCCTGTGCCAAGCTGATAGGTTATTGTCGCAGTTCCACCAGATACCCCGGTAACATCTCCGGAAACAGAATTGACAGCGGCAATTGCAGGATCACTGCTACTCCAAGTGCCGAATGGTGTTATGTCGCTTAAAGTAGTAATAGTACCGGCGCATATGGCAGCTGCCCCGGTGATCAAGGTGGGCGTATTGTCCACCCGGAATAATGTAGTGGTGTAACAGCCGGTAGACAATGTATAAGTGATGGTTGTAATTCCCGTATCCACGCCACTGGCAACTCCTGTAGCTGCGCCGATCGTAGCAATAGAAATATCATTGCTGCTCCACGAACCGAGCGGAATCGCGTCAGAAAGTGTCGCGGTAGCACCCAAGCACGTATTCGTAACACCAATAATAGCGGTTGGGTTTTGATTAATGGTCACAATAGCGGTTGCGAAACAACCTGTGGCCAGTATTTTGTAAGTGATCATTGCCGTGTCCGGTAATATGCCTGACAGTACGCCCGTGGTTAAGCCTATAGCTGCTACTGCCGGGTGGCTGCTGGTCCAAACACCGCCCGCAGTAGAGTCGGTTAATGTTGTCGTTACACCCTGGCACATGGCCAGTACGCCACTTACGGGACCTGGTGCAGGGTTTACATTGATTGTAGTAGTCACGGTACATCCAATGCCAAGAGAATAAGTGATGGCGACACTACCGGCGGACTCCCCGGTAACAACACCTGTACCGGACGTAACGCTGGCAATCGTGGGGTCGCCACTGATCCAGGTACCGGTTGGCACCGCGTCGCTCAAGGTGATAGAAGCATTAGGGCAAACGTTGCTTGGTCCCATTATTACACCTGGATTGGAGTTTATGGTGATGGTAACATTCGTAGTACAGCCGGAACCCAGCGTATAAGAAATAATAGCAGTTCCCGGTGTTATGCCGTTAACGAGCCCGGTGCTGAGACCTGCTGTGGCAACAGATGAATTGCTGCTGCTCCACGTGCCTCCACCGACTGTATCAGCGAGAATAGTGGATGTACCGGAGCATAAAACAAGGGAGCCCGGAGTTAAGCTGTTGTAAATAAGAGAAGGCCGCTGATTGACCATCACCACCGTCGTTGTGGTGCACAGCCCCACGGTATAACTGATAGTTACACTGCCAGTATCGACACCGGTAACGTGCCCGGTACCAATTCCTGCAGTGGCAATGGAATTGTCTGCGCTGTTCCAGGTACCACCTGTATTGATATCAGTTAGGAATATTGTAGAGCTGACACAAACGTTTGCGAGGCCGACAATTGCCGCAGGCGTCTGGTTAATCGTAATGGTAGCTGTTGAGTTGCAACCTGTGCCCATCGTATATGTGATCGTAGCGGTGCCCGCGCTGACACCGGTTACGATGCCCGTAAGGAGACCGACAGTAGCTTTCGTAAGATTGCTGCTGGTCCATTCACCGCCGGTTACCACATTACTTAAAGTAACAGATGTACCGGTACAGGCCGTCAGCGTTCCGAGGATCGCGGTAGGGAAGGGGTTAACGGTTACCGTAGTTGTTGACGCACAGCCGGCGGCAGAAGTGTAAGAAATAGTTGCCGTTCCAATATTTATCCCCGTTACCACGCCAGCGCTGGTAATTGAAGCATAAGAGGGACTACCACTACTCCAAACTCCTGCGCCAGCATCATGCAAAGTTGTCGTTAAACCCTGGCACAAGAATGGAGTCCCGGTTATGGGCGGTGGCGGAGCATTGACAGTAAAGGCGAAAGTTTGCCGGCAACCTGTGGGCAGCGTATATGTGATCGTGGTTGCACCGCTTGCAACGCCAGTCACAATGCCGGTAAGCGAATCGACAGAGGCGATGGAAGCATTGTTAGTGGTCCATGTTCCACCGCCTGTAAGATCACTTAATGTCGTGGTGTCAGCTATACAAACGTTATTATTACCCAATATTGTCGTCGGTATCGGGTTTACCGTCACGGTAGTGGTGAGATAACAGCTTGTTGTCAAGGTATAACTCATCGTGGTTGTGCCTGCCGCGATACCAGTTACAAGTCCTGTGCCTGCAATTGTAGCGACGCCGGTATTGCTGCTGCTCCAGGTACCCAATGGAGTGCCATCACCCAATACAGAAGTTGATCCGGCACAAACATACCGGCTGCCGGTAATCGGAGATGGCAGCGGATGTACCGTGATAGTAATTGTTTTGAAGCAGCCGAAACTTGACGTATAGCTAATTATAGCGGTGCCCGCAGCTACTCCTGTGACCACGCCGCTGGCATCGATTGTGGCAACCAGCAGATTAGCACTGCTCCATGTGCCGACAAACAAGCCATCGCTCAAAGTAGTGGTAAGCCCGGGGCAAACGTACGGGACACCGGTAATGAAAGGCGGTGCAGGATTAACAACCATATTGCTCGTTGTATAACAGCCTGTGCTCAATGTATAAGTAATGTTCACAGTTCCCGGATTTACGCCGGTTATGACTCCTGTACCGGCACCGGCGGTAGCAATACTCGTGCTTCCGCTTGTCCACGTACCACCGAGGTCTATATCAGACAAAGTAACGGTAGTTCCCTGGCAAACATTGCCTGCCCCAAGGACAGTAGAGGGTACTGGGTTGACGAGTATGTTGATGGTACGTATACAACTCGATGCTAATGTATAAGTCATGGTAGCCACGCCACTTGAAACGCCCACTACGATGCCAGAGCCTGGCGCTATTGTCGCAATTGTAGGATCGCTGCTAGTCCATGTGCCTCCAGTGGTTGTATTTCCCAAAGTAATCGAAAATCCTATGCAGACCTGGGTTGGCCCGGTGATGGCATTCGGTAAAGCATCCACGGTCACTGTAGACCAGATTTTGCAATTCGTCCCGAGCGTATAGGTAATGTTTGTCGTACCCGCCGCTATGCCGGTAACAAGCCCCGTGCTCAGACCTATTGTCGCCGCAAGTGTATTGCTGCTTGTCCAAAGCCCACCAGCTGTCGCGTCTGATAAAGTTGTGGTTAGCCCCGCGCACACCGTTTCCGTGCCTGTAATCACTGCCGGCAATGGGTTCACTGTTACGACAGTAGATGTGGCGCAGGTTGTAGACAACGCATAGCTGATCGTAGTAGTTCCTGCTGACACCCCTGTTACCACACCTAAACCGGAGGGAACAATTGTAGCAACAGAGGTATTGCTGCTTGTCCACCCACCTCCGCCAGCCGCGTCATTGAGGCTGGTCGTAGAACCGGCACATACGAAAGTAGTGCCGCTTATGGCTGCAGGCGCAGGGTTCACAGTTACAATAATAGTTTTTAAACAGCCAGTGCCCAAAGCGTAAGTGATCGTTACGGTGCCAGCTCCCACTCCGGTTACCAGGCCAGTTCCATCAACTGTTGCTTTCGGTGTGCTGCTGCTTGTCCATAACCCGCCCCCGGTGACATCGCTCAGTTGCGTTGTCAATCCAACGCACACACTTGTGGTGCCCGTTATTGACGAGGGCAAGGGGTTTACAGTGATCGTCTTATACCCGGTGCACCCGGTTGTCAAAGTATAAACGATCGTGTCTGTGCCGGCTGTAAGGCCTCCCGTTATGAAACCAGAACCGGAAATTGTTGCTATGGTAGTATTCGTGCTGCTCCAACTGCCTCCGGAGGTTGCATCGCTCACACTGATAACTAAGCCCGAACACACACTCGACAGACCGGAAATAGCAGCTGGCAGAGGATTCACTGTTACTAAGTCGGTTGTGTGGCATCCAGTCGGCAAAATATAGCTGATCACTGATGTGCCAGCGCCTACACCGGATACATTCCCGGTTGCATCTATAGTAGCCACTCCCAGGGTAGTGCTGCTCCAGGTACCATCAACAGTCGCGTCTGTTAACGATGTGCCCTGTCCCAGGCACATACGCGGAATTCCTGTAATGGTAAGCGGATTGGGGTTTACAGTGACGGAATAAGTAGCATAACATCCCGTAGAGCTAATTTTATAGCTGATTGTCGTGGTCCCAGGCGTAAGGCCGGTGACTACTCCTGTGCCGAGGATACTGGCTACAGCAGGTGTGTTACTGGACCATGTGCCGCCTGAAGTTGGGTCGCTTAATGTGATGCTTGCTGCTACACATACGTTCGTGGGGCCAGTAATACCAACCGGCGTAGCGTATACCGTAATCAAAAAAGTTTTAATGCAGCCCGTAGCGATTGTGTAAGTTATCTGAGCTGTTCCCGGGCTTATCCCGGTTACATCGCCTGAGCCAGACACCGTAGCTACAAGCGGATTGCCGCTAGCCCAGGTTCCTCCGGTGCTGGCATCAGTAAGGGTTGCGGTTGACCCTACACAGACTGAAGCCGCTCCCGTGATGGTTGCGGGAAGCGGATTTACCGTCAAAATTGCCGAAACTGCACAGGTTGTGGGCAATTTGTAACTGATTACACTGGTACCTGCAGCGACGCCGGTAGCAATACCAGTTGACGGAACGATGACTGCAACGCTTCCTGTACTGCTCGACCACGCTCCTCCGGCCGCACTGTCGGTAAGCGCCGTTGTTAACCCAACACAAACCAAAAGGTTGCCGCTTATAATTGCAGGCAATGGGTTTACGGTGACCACTCTGCTTTGTGAACATCCCGTTACGCTCAACCGATATACAATGGTATCATATCCGTATGTGGTGCCAGAGGCAGCAAAAGCTGAACCCGTACCTATGTTCACCACCGCACTATTGCTAGAGCTCCAGAACCCTCCTGATGTCGCATCAGTTAAAATAGTGAGCCCGTTCACACAGACCGTGGCCACGCCCGATATAGGAGCCGGCAACGGGTTTACGGTAACGACAGCAGACGTGTTGCAGCCTGAGCTAAGCGTGTAAGTAATACTTGCTGTGCCAGCCGCATTGGCCGTAACCATGCCAGAGCTAAATATCACACTGGCTATGGCAGGAGAACCACTTGTCCAGTCTCCACCACCTAAAGTATCGGTTAAAGTGGTTTGGTCACCAAGGCAAATAGACCTGGTGCCTGTTATGATGGAAGGCGCCTGGTTCACAGTGACTGTAATTGTGGATTGACAACCAGTGATCAGCGTATAGCTAATTGTTGTGACCCCAGGTGTAAAATCACTCATGGTGCCCGTAGTGGAGCCAATCGCAGCTACCGTGACGTCGCTACTCGTCCATACGCCAGCCGGCGTAACATCATGCATGTTATTGATCGTATTCGTACAGAGATTTATCAAACCCGTAATGCCAGCCGGTGTCTGGTTGACGGTAAGCACCAACGTAGAGGCGCATCCGGAGCCAAGTGTATAGCTAATAACTGCCGTACCTGCGGTATTGCCGGTGGCAACGCCGGTGATGGATGCTATACCTGCCACACTTGCGTTGTTACTGGTCCATACGCCAGATGCAGGCGTGGCGTTTAAAGTTGTTGCCTGCCCGGTACAGACAGCCGGCGCGCCGGTAATAGCTGTGGGTGATGGGTCTACATTTACGGTAGTTGCAATGCTTTGCACTGTGGTGATAGCCCCACATGGCGAAGCGCCTACCCAGTCCAGTTCGCAGTAAAGGCCGGCGGCCCCGGAAAAAGTTCCCGATGTTGTATAAGTGAAAGCGCCGGCAGGCAATACTATCGTTCCGCCAGATGCCGAAATAGTAACTGGTGCGCCGGTGTAAACAATAGCTCCATTAAAATACCAATTGGGGGTTATAGTCAGTGGGGCTCCTGCTGTTGATGTACCACAAACCGAGTAAAAAACTGACGTACCTATGTTCGGCTTATTCTGACAAATAGTCTGGGTCGTCCCCCCATAAGGAGTGGAAATACTAATAGGGTATATCGTTACAACCGCAGATGCAGCCATACTCATGAAACAGCAAACAAGCAGCAGATAAATTTTATTCATAACCCGGTTTTTCAAAAAAAATAAATTAATAAGACCTTCCAAAAAATATTCTCATCTCCCACTTTCCTGCCGCCGAAGAAAAACACATTATTTCAGCAATAGCCGGCAGTTCCAGCTATGCTTTATAATAAGCACACTTTGGTAGCAAATTTAATGAAAAATATAGTTACCCGCAAAAGACAAATCAAATAATAGTAATGTTTTCATCCACATGAAATCCACCAGATTTATTGCATGTCATCCACTGCCGCACTGATATGTAAATTACTTTACAAACCAGATTTGGACACCTCCTCAATAGACACCTAAAATCATGCCGGGTTTTATGAACCAAAATCAACTCGTTTGTTTGAAAATGTAATTGTTACTGGCTATATTGCATTAGCAAAAAGTTGCCAAATGGAATTAAGAGAATTTAAGATTGAAGTACCGGGTAAAGGAACAGTCGAGGTGAGTTTTATGCTCCATTTTAATGATCACGACAACTCTGCATCGGCGAGCGAAATAAAAATACATGCTGACTTCGAAAGCGATTTGCCGCACCGTCCGCACCTGATGCTGGATGATGGTACCTGGAAATTCCGTGTTCAACACCCGGTCATGAAAAATAATGACGTAGTCGTGGAGGACGAATTTCTATGCGATGGTATGAATAAAGAGATCATTGATCGGATCCTCGCGATCATGGATGAAGCAAAGGTGAAATAAAAGTATTATTACATAATAATTTACGTTGTGTAAAGAAAGTGTATAATAAAAGTAACATTTTATATTCAATAAAATTTTAATGTATGTATTTTAATTTTAATAAAAATCCCCCATATTCTAAATGGGGAAAACATGTTATTAAAAAAATATTGGTCCTTCTGTAAAAGCGCCCTTTACCTGTTAAATGTCTTAATTTTACTGCATATTTTTGCCGTACTTGGAATCTCTAATAATTTTTTAGGGCATTTTGCGCTTTTTCTATACAGATAAATTATTTTAATGAATTCAAGGTATATTATTTTTATACTGTTTCTGTTTGTAGTACATATCTCCAGGGCACAGGAATCGACACAAGAGTCAATTCTGCCAAATATCTCCGACACCTTTATCGAAAAACTTATCTCCTCGGCAAAATTGCATTACCCAAAAGCCAAAACTTTTGAAGACCGGGTAAATATTGCACAGTTGAACATTCAGAAAGCAAAGGAGGACTGGTACAATATATTCTCGCTTAATTACCTCTATAGCCCCGCCCAGGCTGGCGGGGGCTCGCTGGTTGTTACGGGAGGCGGCCAATCCTTTCTGGGTGGTTATTCCGTTGGTTTTAGCACCAGTGTAGGTAACATACTTCAAAAACCGGCACAGGTGAAGATAGCGAGACAAGAATATGATATCGCAAAACTAAATGAGGAAGAATATTTTCTGAACATAGCTGCTATCGTAAAACAGCGATACTACATCTACGTGCAGCAGCTGGCACTCGTTAACTGGACCACGAGAAATGTAGAAAGTGCTGACCGCATTTACCAGGAATCAAAACACAAATTCGAAAAAGGGGAGGTACCTTTCGATGTGTATAACGGCACCTTCCAGAGCTATGGAACAAGTGTGCAGGCAAAAATTCAATCTGAAACACAATTGTTGATAGCGAAAAGTAATCTTGAAGAAATAATCGGGACAAAACTTGAGGACATAAAGTAATGGAGGTAATTAAGTATTTCAACATTGTAAAGAAGCATAAGTTTGGGATCATCATCATCCCCATTCTTATGATGATACTTACCTACTTCCTGGTGCGTAAGCTACCAGACACCTATGCGTCGAAAGCGAGATTATCGTCAGGCATTACCGAAAAATCACAACAGTTGCTGCAAAACACGCAGGATCTTGGAGAGCTAAAGATAAACCAGAACTTCAGCAACCTTATCCAGACGATGCAACTCAAAGCTGTGTCGGACGAGGTGTCTTATCAGCTTATCATCCACGACCTCACTTCAGCGACGCCTTTCCGGCAACCCAGCAAGCTCCTCAGTTATCTAAACCCAGACGCAAGAAAACATGCCATAGAGGTCTATACGCGGCTTTACAAAGAACGTCTGCCGCTTTCTCTTTTCGACAAAGATCAGAACGGCCTGTACCAGGTGCTTGTATCCATGGGCTATGACTATGACGCGTTGAAAAAGAAAATACATATCTACCGTGTTGAGAACAGTGACTTTATTGATGTAGATTATGACTCCGAGAATCCGCTGCTTTCAGCGTTCGTGGTCAATGCGATGTGCTCGGAGTTCATCAGCTACTACGGCTACTTCACGCAAGACAATGAGCGCAAAAACATAGAATACCTTGGCCAGGTGATGCGGCAAAAGAAGGATTCGCTGGATGCGCGGAATGAGCGGCTCAAAGAATACAAAATACAAAACAAGGTACTCAACATCAGCGACCAGGCCAAAGTGCTCTATGGTGAAATAGCCGACTTTGAAACACAATTGGGGATCGCCCATAAACAAGTGGCGGCAAACATGGGTGCAATTGAAACCATTGACTCGAAGTTTACCGAAAATGAAAAACAGCTCAGCGAGGTAAAAGAAAATCTCGTGAACCGGGATATTGTTGCCGACCAGGAATTGCTGAAATCGTATAACGACAAGTACATCAGGAGCAACTACGACGAAAATATTAAACAGAAGATCACCGCTCTTAGAAACCAGATAAATCAAAAGATCAATCAGGCGGTCGACAAAAATTCTTCCAACCCAAATTCTGCCAAAGCCGAACTGATAAGCGAAAAACTTCGTCTTGAAGTAGAATTAGGTCTGGCAAAGAGCAGTATTACCTCCTTGGAAGATGTAATATCCGGCCTAAACAAACGGCTCAATGGTATGGTGCCCAACGAGGCTGTGATACAGGCATCTGAAAACGAGATAAGTGTTGACGCACAGGAGTACATTGAGATGTTGAAAAAATATAACCAGTCGAACATTGATTATAATACTAACGTTCACATAAAGGTAATTGAGCCGGGGGTGCCAGGCAAAAAGCAGGGCTCAATGAAGCTCGTGCTGGTGGTTGCGGGCGGTATGGTTTCTGCGGTACTGTACTTTTTCATCCTCTTTATACTATATTATTTGGATAACACGATAAAGAACTCAAATGACCTGGTAACCCGTACGGACGTTCCGGTGCTGGGGTATTTGCCCATTGTAAAAAGCTCGTTCCTGGACATTCAGAAACTATGGAATATAGATCCAATGAACAGCGAGTTCAGAAAACTGCTGCGCTCAACCAAAATGGATATTCAGAAAATAACCCGTAAAAAATCAATAAGCCTCTCCAATATTGCATTCAAGAAATTGCTGCGCTCCACCCGCTTTGAAGTAAACATGGCAATGGCCGGAGCCCGAAGCCTCGTTATTACCAGCATGACGCGCGGGGAAGGCAAGACATTACTGGCACTAAGCCTGGTAAGTGCATACCAGATGATGAATAAAAAGGTATTGCTGATTGATGGCAATTTCCTAAATCCCGGTATCACATCTATTACGCAACCACAGTTTTTTATCGAGGATTACCTTACTGGTAACACAACTGTTGATGACATCATAGATGCGGGCAACATTAGCGTGCTTGGTAACAGAGGTAACGACATTTCACTGTTTGAGATCAATAACCTGTATAACATTGAACAAAAGCTGCTGGAGCTGAAAGATATTTTCGAAATGATCATTATAGAAGCATCCGCACTGAATACGCTAAACCAGTCAAAGGAATGGGTAGTTGTGGCAGACCGAATGCTGTGTGTGTTTGAAGCCAACACCAACATCACTTACGAAAAAAGTGACCAGGTGGAATATCTGAAATCGGTGAACGGGAAATTCATAGGATGGGTGTTGAACAAAGTGGATGAGAACGATAACCCGAAAAAATAGCCTGCTATGTCCGCAAAAATTCTTTATGGGATATGGATAGTGCTCCAGTTTATTATAGGGTATAATTTGGTTGTACCCTTTATCCTTTTCCTGGTGTGGGCCGTAAAAAGAAAGAGACAACCCGTCGATGATAAATCCGGCAAATATGATTACGCAATCATCGTTACCGCTTATGAACAAACCGGCTCACTTCATGCAGTTGTTGATTCATTGCTGAAACTGAATTATAGTAACTTCGTTATCTATGTTGTAGCGGATAAATGCGATATTTCCGGCCTGAAGTTTGAAGATAGCCGCGTTATCGTTTTACGACCGCCTGAAACACTCGCCAGCAATACCCGCTCGCATTTTTATGCTATCCGCAATTTTATTAGGCACCATGATGTACTTACTATTATTGACTCCGATAACCTGGCTGAGCCTTCATACCTGGATGAGCTGAACCGTTATTTCGATGCAGGTTTTTCCGCGGTACAGGGGCAGAGAATGGCAAAGAACCTGGATACCACCTTTGCCTGCCTCGATGCATCGCGCGACATTTATTACCACTTTTATGACGGTGAGGTCTTGTTCAATATTGGTTCGTCAGCTACACTGGCCGGCTCTGGGATGGCCTTCAAAACCAGCCTTTACCGCGAATGCCTGGAGCACCAGGACATAACTGGCGCAGGCTTTGACAAAGTGCTGCAGATGGAGATCGTGAGGCGGGGCTATCGCATTTCGTTTAACGCAAATGCTATTGTGTACGATGAAAAGACGACTAAGTCAGACCAACTGGTAAAGCAGCGTGCCCGCTGGATAAACACATGGTTTCGCTATTTTAAGTTTGGTTTTTCATTAGTCGCGGCCGGTGTTAAAAAGTTCGACTTCAACCGTTTTCTGTTTGGGATCATTTTGCTACGTCCACCACTTTTTATTTTCCTTATTTTATCCATGTTCTTTACGATCATCAGTATTTGGGTAAGCAAACTTGCCTTCGTTTTGTGGCTGTGTGGGTTTGCTTGTTTTATTGGCGGCTTCCTGATAGCCATGATTCATGCAAAGCCCGATAAACGTATAGTACGCTCCCTGGTTAGCATCCCGGTGTTTGTATTTTACCAGGTACTTTCGTTGCTGCGCAGCAGGAATGCAAATAAACTATCAGTTGCCACCAATCATTTTAGTGACAAAACCATTAATGAAATTAAAAAATGAGTTATAGCTATCCTTATAGAAAACGGGAACAGGCTGCTGAAAAACTACGGTTGAAGCAACAGAAGACAGATAAGGTCACACGCATAATTGCGTTGATAGTGGCATTTGTGGGCGTATTTTTTTTCTTTATTAAGTTGCTGTTTTTATAATGAGTAAAACTCAGCTAGTCCCGGTTGTAATAATTGAAACGGTGAAGCCTTCGCTTCGCAGCCGGGTACGTGATTTTTTCTTGATAAAGAAAATGAATACCCCGCTCGGTTATTTTCTAATACTGGCGGTCTCCATGCTCATTGCTGTGGCTACAGCCAAGGCAGGCATCATTGTAAGCGCATTGGTTTTAGCGCTGATCATCGCAATACCGATCCTGTATTGCCTGGTCGTATACCCGAAAGTGGGGATGACCATAATACTCACTATGGCCTACCTGATCATGTGGATACTGCGTATGAACGTTGTAAATTTTCCGCTAGGCACGCTCATGGACGGTATGGAAGTATTGCTGGTACTCAATTTATTTATTCAGCAAAAAAAGAAAAGGGACTGGACGATTTTTAAAGGTCCCGTTACGGCCATTATCATCATCTGGATCCTTTATAACCTATTGGAGATGGTAAATCCCAGCGCTGCATCTGTAACTGCCTGGGCATATACTGTGCGTACGGTAGCGCTCGTAATGGTGATGTATTTTGTCTTCCTGTATAATATCCGCACCAAAGAATTTATCCGCTTTATACTTAAGCTGTGGCTGGCGCTGGCATTGTTTGGCGCTATCTATGCCACGAAACAACAATACTTTGGTTTTTTCCCGTTCGAAGAAGCTTATCTTCATTCGGATCCCAACATTCAATTGCTCCTGTTCATTGGCGGCGTGTGGCGTAAGTTCTCGATCTTCTCAGACCCGGTGGTGTTTGCATATACGATGGCCGTTACGAGCCTGCTCTGCATCGGGTTAATGACCGGTCCACTGCCCCGGAACAAAAAAAGAATACTCTTCTTCCTTATGTGTTTTTATCTCAGCGCTATGTTGTACTCCGGCACACGTGGCGCTTTCGTGCTGGTGCCCGCAGCTATGTTGCTATATGGCATCTTGAAATTCTCCAAAAAGATCCTTGTTGTCGGCCTGGTTGCCGCAGCATTGATGACCGTGCTTATTGTCATACCCACCAGCAACGGCACTCTCTACCGTTTCCAGAGCGCCTTTAAGCCGTCTGAAGATGCATCTTACAAAGTGAGGAAAATAAACCAGAAGCGGATCCAGCCTTTTATACTGTCGCACCCAATGGGCGGCGGGCTTGGCTCTACCGGCGTTTGGGGGCAGAAGTTCTCGCCAGGCACCATGCTCGCTAATTTCCCGCCCGATAGCGGTTATGTACGTGTGGCCGTGGAAATGGGCTGGATAGGTCTGCTGTTACTATGTACGCTGATGTTTATAGTACTCAAAACCGGTATTAATAATTATTATACAATTAAAGACCCAGAGCTTCGCTCCTGGTGCTTTGCAATGATCCTTATTGTATTTGCCTTTCATATCGCGAACTTCCCGCAAGAAGCCCTGGTGCAGTACCCGTCGAATGTTTATTTTTACCTCGTGCTCGCATTAATTGGCATTACGAAGCGCCTTGATAACCAGCAAAATGGACTTCCTGACAATGCAAAATGAGATCATTCAGGGGCGGGATATTGTGATCGTGGGCCAGCAGCCCTGGGATACTGAAATCGGCAGCAATTGTAAAAACATTGCCATAGAATTCAGTAAACATAATCGTGTGCTGTACGTTAACGCTCCGCTTGACCGCATTACTCTGATGAGAAACAAAGCAGATCAAAAAGTTCAAAAGCGGGCCTTGGTCATTAAAGGAAAAATCAATGGCCTGGAATTGGTAAGCAACAACCTCTGGAACCTGTATCCAGACCGTCTCATTGAATCAATAACCTGGATAAAAAGCCGACCGCTCTTCAATGCGTTCAACAAGATAAATAACCAGCGTTTTGCCACTTCGATAAAAAAGGCGTTAGACACGCTGGGTTTCAAGGATATTATCCTATTCAATGATAACGACATGTTCCGGTCATTTTTCCTTAAGGAACTGCTGCAACCCACCGTCAGCATTTATTACTCACGCGATTATATGTTGGCAGTGGACTACTGGAAATATCACGGTGAAATTCTGGAGCCCAAGCTCATTGCTAAAAGCGATTTGTGTGTTGCCAATTCTACTTATCTGGCCAACTACTGCAGAAAGTACAACCCAAACTCATGGGATGTGGGCCAGGGTTGTGAGCTGGATGTATTCACCAATGTTATAGGAAGTGCGGTTCCCAGGGATATTACCGGACTGGCAAAACCAGTTATTGGCTATGTCGGCGCACTACAGAGCATCAGGCTGGACATTGAGCTAATTGAATACGTTGCAGCGCAACGGCCTGAATGGAGTATCGTGCTTGTTGGCCCTGAAGATGAAGCATTTAAAATAAGCAGCCTGCATGGTTTTAAGAATATTCATTTCACGGGTCCAAAACACCCATCTGAGCTGCCGAGCTATATAAATGCATTTGATCTGTGTTTAAACCCTCAAATAGTGAACCAGGTGACCATAGGCAACTACCCCAGGAAAATAGATGAGTACCTGGCAATGGGCAAGCCGGTTGTAGCCACGACAACAGAGGCAATGAGTATTTTTGCGGATCACACTTACCTTGCTGCCAAAAAAGAGCAATATCCTGGACTTATCGAAAAAGCCCTTGCAGAAGATTCAGCGGCGCTGCGGGAAAAGAGAAAGATCTTTGCATCCTCGCACACCTGGGAAAACAGTGTAGCGGAGATATACGAAGCCATTAGGACGGTGCGGCCTTCTCTTTGATCGTGAATGCAGTGTGCCTCGCCAAATAGTATATAGCCACGCCCAGCAGATCAAAAGTGGTTGCAACGCAAGTCGGGCTATTGCAAGCCACAGATATTTATTTCGTTTTCGCCTGAAGTTGAGAGCCATTTGAATGTTTGCTGGGAAAACGGCGATAAGCAGCAGGATTATCAGCCATGCGGCAACGTGAATTGTAGCCCCAGGGAGCAGTAGCAGTGCAAACATAATCTCGAGTACACCGCTGAAATACACAATAAATATGGGCTGCGGCAACCAGCGTGGTATTATTTTCCTGTAAGCTCGCGGGTATACAAAGTAGGTCATACCCGATATGGAGTAGCCTGCTATCATAAAATAAAGCCCCGCATCACTCATGGCTAAGTCTGGTACCCGGATCATTTAATGCGCTGCGGGCGGGCAGCGGTACTACTCTCATAAAGAAATAAATGATAAACGCTATCGTACCGACAAATATGAACAACAATATCCACATTACTTTTTCACCTTCGGATTTTACGTTGTACGCAACGACGTGAACAATGTAAAAGATCATGAGTCCGACATGTGTAACAAACGATAGTATGGTAAACAAGACCAACGGGCCGGAAAAAATGTGGGAAATATAGGACTGAGCAAAACGCCGCGAATTATCAGGGCTTACCGGCAATAACATGATCATATCCCGTATCGCTAATAAATAATAGACGAGGCAGCAGATGCTGAAGACCAACGGCAGAAATGAAATTATACCAAGTAGTATTTTCGCAGATTTTGTCATGGCTAATACCTTAATATAAAGCTGGTAAAAACGTGCGAGCAAAATATGAATTGGAGCAGTGCCAGATGCCAGACAAGCAGAGACTTTACCGCTAAGCTGTGTTTTTCTTTTTCCGCTTTTTGATAAGATGTCGTAATCCTTTGTAGGAAAGTTCTATTGCCTTCCATTTCAGATACCCGCCAATAAATTCAATAGCAATAGATTTTATTGGATTTTTGCCTTGCTTCTTTTGTTCGGCCTGCGGAGTGTAGGTGGCCTTTGGATTATTACCTCCTTTTGCTAGTTTTTGCTGCACGAACTTTACCAACAAGCTCACCAAGGGATTTGAAACAGGCAAAAAATCGAGCAGGGAACTGTCGCCATTTGTTTCTTTACCCTTCTTCTTTTTACCCAGGATGCCGTCGAATGAAAGCACGGTGTCAATATCCAAATTACTACTCTCCTTTCGCAGGAGTTTTTTCTCCTGTTCCAGGTCTTCGATGTTGCGCAATTTTTTAGGATAAAGCCTCATTGCAATATTTGAATGGAGTCGTGCGTGCGAATAATAAACGACAATTTAGTACTGTGTCTGATTATTTCTGTTTTTCTTCTTCATCTTCATTGTCGCCTTCGGTCAAGACACGGATAAATCCGCTGGCAAAAAAGCGCGTGATTTTTTTGCGAAGCCCCAGAACAATGAGCAGTAATAGAAAATAAATACCGATTACTACGAAAAAAGAAGCCATTTTAGAAAGTCCGGCACTAATAAACACTTCGGTAAGCCCGAACCCGATGAACAGGATCACACAGAAAAAAATGAAAAGGCATATCAGCGAAAACAGGAAATAACTAAATAGGTTTGCACTACGCCCGATAAGATTGATCTTGAACAATCTTACGTGCACGTCAACATACTGTGTTACTTTCTCCTTTAAATCGCTGAATATGCTCATCATTTATATCGGGAGATTAAGAATGGTAAATTTCTTCTTCCATGTCCATCCCCTTTTTCGCGAGTTTACCTTTTAGGTTGTTCAGGCCTTTTTTGAGCTTTTCCATGTCTTGCTCGCGGGTCTCTTTATCGGTTGCCAATAAGTAACCTACAGCCACGCCTGCTGCTGCACCAATCAATAATGTTGCAATGGTGTTTCCAATCTTTGCCATGTGATCTAGATTTTAAAGTTTGTAACTAAGTAGTTAAAAATCATGCCAAAGGTAATAAATCCGGCTGCAGTGAAATATGATTTTCGTCAATTTTAGCTGGTTTTAACGAAACAGCCTGTCAAAAATATTATTTCTTCAGCTCAGCATAGTACCTGTGCGCCTCAATGTACTTTTCCACGGCGTCAGGAACAATGTACTTTATCGATTTTTTTTCCTTGATTTGCCTGCGGATATAAGTTGAGGATATATGCAGCAAAGGTGCGTCAAGCATAGTGATATCGGCGCCATAAGTATCTTCAATTTCAAATCCAGGCCTATTATAAACGACGAAAGAATAGCGGGCAACCAATTGCTCAAAATTTTTCCAGCGGTGTATGTTCTGAAAGCTATCGGCGCCCATAATTACGGAGAAACGTTCCAAAGGAAATTTTTCGGTAAGGTAGGTCAGCGTGTCAATGGTGTAAGAAGGCTTTGGCAGGCTGAACTCCACATTGCTGGCCCTGAACTTAGGATTATCTTCAATAGCGAGGTTCACAAGGTGCATTCGGTCGTATTCATTCAACAAGGAATGTGAGTCTTTAAGCGGATTGTGCGGGGAAACCACAAACCATATTTTGTCTATCTCTGTATGTGCCACAACATGATTTGCCACTATAAGATGGCCGGTATGGATGGGATTAAAGCTGCCGAAATACAACCCGATGTGCATTGCGCAAAACTAAGGAAAGATAGCTACTACTGAAAATCAATTTGGCGTTAGGATTATTTCGGTCTGTACTTAACCATTCTTCATAACAGTAGTGTGTAATTTATATTTAGCCCGTTTCCAATTATCAGACAGGAAGTTTCCATTATCGCAACCGTATCCATTTTTATCGTACGTTTAACCCATGAAATCCGCACGATCATCATTGCCGCTGCTGGTGGGGCGTAAGCCCATGCTGGAAGCACTGGAGCAGGGTGTAACTATTGAAAAGATTTTTTTGTTGCGCACTGCTACCGGCGAGGACATCAGCAAGATAAAGCTGAAGGCCAAAGAATACAATATTCCCGTGAGCCAGGTGCCCGTAGAGAAACTGGACTATCTCACCAAGGTGCAACACCAGGGCATTGTAGCCTGGACATCGCTGCTGCAATATGTGGACCTGCAGGCGGGAATATCATATGTGGTGGAAAAGGGGGAGACTCCATTGTTTTTGCTGCTTGATGGCATCACGGATGTGCGGAATGTGGGTGCCATAGCACGAAGTGCTTTATGCTGTGGTGCGCAGGGGATAATTCTCCCCACTTCTCATGCTGCGTCATTGACGGAAGATGCGATCAAAACCTCGGCAGGTGCGTTGCGCAAGATATTATTGTGCCGCACGCCATCTGTTCAGCAGGCTATAGATGTGCTACGGCTGAACGGTATACAGATACTTGGAACCCAAATGAAGGGTAGTGTACCCGTGTATGAAAGTGACCTGACCATACCATCGGTGATAGTAATGGGTGCTGAAGACACAGGCATCAGCAAAGACGTGCTAAAGCGCGCAGATCAGTTGATACGCATACCAATGGTAAATAATTTTGATTCCCTTAACGTATCGGTTGCAGCGGGGATGATACTGTATGAGGCCTTGAGGCAACGCATAGCGGGTCGGAATTAGGAACTTGTTTAAAAAGGGAATTTGGATTGCCACCTAATCTGCATTGCTGTGTTGCAATTGTAATAATGGTAATTACCCGATTCCTAATTCCATAAAAACGAACTAAAGTATTGTTAAACAGGCGGTAATGGCAGGGTTATTATGCTATTATTATGCTGTTATTATGTGTGTTTGAAAAGGAGGGAAAGGATATGTTTGACGGAAAGGATAATATTAAGATACCCGCTGCATTTTCGGGGAGTGCGCAGTTGGTTTTGTACACCCGTTACGACGATCCGCGTAAGCCAGGGTGGGAAAATAAGTGGCTTACAAATTGGCATGTACAACAATTGCACCCGTGGTTCCCCGTGGAAGAATTAAGAATACACAAGCATTTCTGGCCGCTGCTGCGGGATGCTTTCCTGGAACTGGAAAAATTAGGCGTACATAACGAAATAAAGACCTTTCATTGCTGTTATAAACTGATGCACCTGCAGGATAGCCCTGTTCTTTCCGTGCATAGCTGGGGGGCTGCAATTGACTTGAACGCAGAAGACAATCACAGAGGGACAGCAGGCGCATGGAGTGATGAACTAATAAGCGTCATGCAAAAACATGGCATATACAGCGGCCAAAAATGGATAGGCAATACTGAGCCGATGCACTTTGGCATGGTAGACGGGGAGTGATCCTGAGAATTCCAAAGATGAAAATCCAAAATCCAAGCTTGCGATTTTGGATTTTGTTTTTTTGATTTTCGGTTTTTATAATTTGGTTTTGCCTATCTTGTATTGCTAATAAAATCTGCTATGTCATTCAAAGGGAAAACAGTGTTCATTACCGGTGCGAGCCGGGGAATAGGTGAGGCTATTGCATTGCGGCTGGCCAGTGAGGGCGCCAATATTGTTGTGGCGGCGAAGTCTGTGAAAGAGGATCCGCGCCTGGGAGGCACTATTTACGCTACTGTGGAAAAGGTAAATGCTGCCGGCGGCAAAGGGCTTGCCGTGCAGTGCGACATACGTGACGAGGACCAGGTGATAGCGGCTGTGCAGCAGGCGGTAACCATTTTTGGCGGTATAGATATACTGATAAATAATGCTTCGGCTATTACACTTAGCAATACCGAAGAGACGGAGATGAAACGGTTCGACCTGATACATGATATTAATGTCCGGGGCACGTATGTTGTTACCAAGCACTGTGTACCATTTTTAAAAAAGAGCGATAACCCGCATATCCTCACGCTTTCCCCGCCAATAGACCTGAACCCGCAGTGGATGGAGCCTTATGTGGCCTATACCATCAGTAAGTACAACATGAGCATGATGACGCTGGGCTGGTCGCTGGAGTTTAAGAAATATGGCATCGCGGCGAATTCCTTGTGGCCAGTAACTACGATCGCTACGGCGGCGGTAAAGAACTTATTGGGCGGCGACTGGCTGATGAACCGGAGCCGTACGCCGGAGATCCTCGCCGACTGTGCCGCGCTAATATTGAAGCAGTCTTCCAAAGAATGCACGGGGCACTTATTCCTTGACGAGGACGTGCTGAAAACGGCTGGAATCACTGACCTTGACCACTACGCGGTAAAGCCGGGAGAGCCCTTGCAGAAGGATCTGTATGTTTCCTAGACGAGTGTATTATCGATGAACCTGCCGTATTCTTCTATGGCGCCAGCAAGAGCAAGTTCCTGTTTCTTGTTCAATTTCATGAATGGAGTTGTTGTTACCGGAACCGTGCCCTTTTTTATCACGCGCTTCCAGGTACCCGCGATCTGACCGTCTACCAGAATTGTGTGATTAAATATAATGCTGCCCCGCGCGTCAAGAATGGCGGTGCCGTTAGGATGCATCAGGTTGCCGCGGTCTTTATAACTGATAATGTATTCGTCGTAGTTTGGCAATAGACGTACGAGGCCGGGAGCTAGTTTTGGCGCTGCTGCTGTGGGTGAAAACCAATAAGACTGACCGTTTATACTTTCGGAAACAAAATCTTTGCTTACCACCGCCATACCCGCCTTAGCATCCGCTACTGTGAGGCCCGACCACCAGGCAAAATCGTTCAGGGTAGCTGGTCCATGGCTGGTAAAATATCGTTTTATCAGCCCAGCCAGCGCTTCGTCTCGTTTCAAGGGTTTGATCTGTGGTGCCCGCTCATCAAGTAACGCATAGGTGAGTTGTTTTCCCTGCACAGGGCCGCTACATACAATGCCGTCAAGTTCCGCCCGCATCATGAGGTGGATGAAGCGATTGTCATCGGCGGCGATTCCCGCTTTGTTTAGTACCGCTGCAAGCTCTGTCCTTGTAAGATGCTTGCCTGCAAGGAGCGCCTTTTCCATTGCCTTTTGGCTTTTTTTTATAACCGCATCGGTGACGGAATAATAACGGTACGCAGAAGCACACTGCGCCTTGACCCTGGGTGCAGTTAATGCGAGCAGCCAGCGGATATCCTCCGCCGTAACAAAATGCCATGTTGGCCTCATAAGATGGGTGCGTAGAATAGTACCCTTATTATAAGCGGCTTCGATAAGATGATCTGAGGAGTGTTTGAGGCGAAGGCCAAGTGCCCACTTGGCGGCAGCAAAATCCTGTGCCTGCACGGCCCCCATCAACCTAACGACATCTGCGGGGTCAGTAAATTCCGGTTTGATGAGTTGCTGGTTGTTGAGCCGATATTTGAGGATATCCTTATCGTTCATGTTTGGCCCAAAGTTAAATTTGAAAAATGGCACGAACTATTACGCTGACCAACTAATTAATACCAGAAAATTGATTTGTTCAAATAAAAATCCTCCCTGCCATTTCCCATGCTTCGGAGAAGGCCGCTTTGTTTAGATTTAGCGGGACGTTATTGCGCTCGCACCAGTCTATGATGTTCTCGGTGGCAATGTTGCCTACAAGTTCATCTTCGGCCATCGGGCAACCACCTATGCCTTTGATTGCACTATCGTAGCGCAGGCAGCCGGCATTGTAAGCAGCCTGTATCTTCTCCTCCCATTTATCAGGGGCAGAGTGGAAATGTGCACCTATGTTTATGTCTTTAAATTCAGGAATGAGATGGTTGTATATGTAGCTGATGTTCACAGGATCGGCTACACCTACCGTATCTGCCATGGCAATGGTTTTTACACCAAGCGTTGTGAGTTTTCTAACCCAGTTAATTGCCACTTCCGCATTATAATCGTCGCCATACGGATTGCCAAAACCCATAGAAATATAGATGACCAGCTCTTTATTGCGCTGCACACATAACTTTTGCATTTCTTCTACCTGGGTCAACGACTGTGCTATCGTCTTGTTGGTATTGCGCAGTTGGAATGTTTCGGAAATCGAAAAAGGAAAGCCAAGGTAGGTGATCTCGTCATATTGCACCGCTTCTTCGGCACCTCGGGTGTTCGCAATTATCGCGAGCAGTTTTGTGGTGGTGCTGCTCATATCCAGCCTGGGTATGACGTCTTTTGTATCGGCAAGCTGAGGAATAGCTTTTGCAGATACAAAAGAACCGAAATCCAACACATCGAAACCTACCTTCAATAGTTTGTTCAGGTATGCTATTTTATCCGCAGTAGGAATGAAATGAGCCCAGCCCTGCATGGCATCGCGTGGACACTCTATTAGTTCAAAAGCCAAAATTCAAAATTCAAAAAGCTATAATAATAACTCGAGGTCAATCCAAACACCAAATTCCAAACACCAAATTCGTGATAACTCCAGTAAGGCTGCTATGCCAACAATACTGCGAGGTTATTGCTTGTGAGGGGTTTATTCAGGAACTGCTTTACAGTAGCGTAGGTGTGCACCCTCACCAGGTCATTTTCGTTGATCGACGATGAAATGATGTAAATGGTGTAGTTATCAGTGACTTCCTTAGGAAGTTTCTCAAAAGCCTCCACAAACTCAAAACCATTCATCACCGGCATCTGGATATCCACCAGCATTATGGTGCGCTGGTGCTCCCCGGCGGGAATAGCTTTAATGTATTCCAGGGCCTCCGTGGCCTGCAGAAACGACTTTATCGACTCGCTGATCCCGGTATTCCGGATGATCTTTTCCGCGATAAAGCAGTCCAGCTTACTGTCGTCAACTACTATAAAATTCAGCTTCTTAGTTTGTACCATGTGCCTTGCCCGGAATAATTACTTTAAAAGTTGTTCCTTCATTTACTACTGATGCCACTTCTATTGTTCCATTTAATTTTGTAAGCGCATCCTTTACATTATAAAGTCCTAATCCAGATCCTGTTTCCTCGGACGTCGCCCGGTAGAACATGGTGAAGATATTATTTATATGGCTGTCATGTATGCCTATGCCGTTATCTTTTACGGTAATGGTGGCAACATTGTCTGCAACAACAATACTTACATCCACATATTTGTCCGGTGCATCTTTTCTCTGGTAATTGAACGCATTAGATAATAAGTTGTTCATTACCATCTTTATCGATATTTCATCCGACAGGAATTCATCATTTTGAACTACATTCGAAATGAACCGGATGTTATCCATCCTTCCGGCTATCCTGAAGAGTGCTGCTATATCCTTTACCAGGTTATTAAAGTCGATCACTTCAAACTGCAACAACCCTCTCTTCAACTTATAGTACTCGTGTGTATTCTTGATATACTCATCCAGTTTGTGAATTGCATCTTCCATCATTTCCAGGATGTCCCTGAGTTCTGCAGGGTCTTCCATGTTTTTTGCCAGATCGAGCGCGCCAAGAATGCTCAGCAACGGGCCTCTTACATCATGGGTAACACTATAAGCGAATTTTCCCAACTCATCATATGCAGATTGCAATTCTTTATTTTTAGCAACCAGCATAGTGTTAGTCAGATAGAATTTGCTAGCCTCTTCGATCGCCGACCGGATATCTGAGTCGGTCCAGGGTTTCTTAATGTACCTGAAGATATGGCCTCTGTTGACCGCATCTATCACTGACTCAATATCGGTATAGCCAGTAATGAGCATGCGCACCGGATTCTCATAGGTATCACGCATTTCTTCAAAAAACTGTACTCCTGTCTTGTCTGGCATACGTTGGTCACACAATATCACACTGATATCCGGGTGACCTTCCAAATGCGCATAAGCCTGTGGTATATTTGACGCGATCAATACAGTGTAGTCGAACCTGAACGTGGCTTTAAATCCGTTCAGATTGTTCTGTTCGTCGTCAATGTATAGAACTTTTATTTTTTTAGGTGTGTCCAATTCTGTTTCTATTTCTGAATTAATGGCAAAATAAGTACAAATTCTGTTCCTTTTCCAATTTCTGAATTAACTTGTATCTGTCCGTTATGCTTATTTATGGTATTATAGGCGATTGAGAGTCCTAAGCCAGTACCCTCGCCCACGTCTTTCGTTGTGAAGAATGGCTCAAAAAGTTTCTTTTTCGTGTTTTCATCCATTCCTGTGCCATTGTCAGCAATTTTAATAAAAACACTGGTGTCATCAAAACTAGTGGAGATGGTAAGCAATCCTCCATCTGCATCCCCAAATTTTTTTCTCACGGCATATATCCCGTTTGAAATGATATTTAAAAATACCTGGTTCAGCTTGCCAGGATAACACTCTATAAGCGGAAGATCGGCATAATGTTTTTCGATCTTAATAATGTTGTTCAAAAGATTATTGGTAATGACCAATGTAGACTCCAGTCCTTCATTGATGTTTGCCTTTTTCAGGTCATCCTCGTCCAGGCGGGAGAATATGCGCAGCCCTTTCACTATTTCCGCTGTTCTTGATGCACCTTCGCCTATCCCGCTTAGCAGCTGATCAATTTCCTCCTTAAGGTATTCATAGTCTATCTCTTCCTTGTACGCGTTTATCTTTTTCTGCTTTTCTGCTACGGAAGAATCAACATTGGCTATTTGTTCAATGGCGTCTACAGCATCCAGTAGTATGCGAACGTCCCTGTTTAGCGGCTTCACGTTGGAAGTCACAAAGTTGATCGGGTTGTTGATCTCATGGGCGATACCGGCGGTAAGCTGACCGAGAGATGCCATTTTCTCAGACTCTACAAGTTGTGTTTCCGCATCTTTCAGTTCTTTCATGGCCTTGTTCAGTCCATCGTTTGAGACTTGCAGTTCGTGTGTGCGTTCGTCAACTTTAGCCTCCAGAATTACGTTCTGTTCGCGCACGATTCGTTCATTCTCCTGCAGGGCGTCCATTGCCTGCGCCTGCGATTGTTCTTTTTCTTTCTTATAAGTGTTGATCTTATCCGCAAGTGCGAACGACAGTGTTACGGCCTCGAACGCTGAACCAAACAGCAGGGCAGAACTGGTCAGGTTGTTATAAGGAAGAACCCCAAAATCTTTCAATACATAGACAACGACACAAACAATAAATACTGACCACGCAATGAGAAAGAACCGGGCGGAACGCGAGCCCTTCATCAATATACGTATCGCCATGACCAGTACGTATACGGAACTAACCATTGCCGCGCCAAGAATGATCTGGTAGCTTTGGTTATAATGTCGCGTAAGGGCTAGTACGCAGGCCGCAGCATATATTACCCAGAAGGCGTAGGATATTTTGTGTAAGCCCGGAGTATTTGTTCTGGATGACAGGAAGTTCTTAGAAAACTCGATCGCTGCCAGTCCTATCGCGGCGCTCGATAGATAAATGCACATATCCACCACGTCGGGGTTGTGCGGGAAAAGCATCCGGAATGTGTATCCTTCAAGGGTGGTTTGCGTGATCAGGTTAACGGCAAGGTAAAGTACATAATAAATGTAGCTTCTATCTTTTACCGTGGTATAGATAAACAAGTTGTAAAAGATCATAACGAAAATGATCCCCAGGTAGATGCCAAATAAAATGTCTTTTGTTAGGGCATTTTCAAAGGTCTGTATTTCACTGCCCACATAAATCGGCACCATTAGCTGCTTACCACTTTTTAAATACAAATAAAGGGTGAGGGAATCGTTCTGCTTAATGCTTATCGGATAGATAAACGTCTGGTTCTTTACTACCCTGTCATTAAAAGGCCTTCTGTCGCCACTATGGTTCTCAACGACAAGCGAGTCGTGGTGGAATTCATAAAAGTCAACATAATCGATGATAGGCTGCGCCAATTGCATGGCCAGATTTTCATCAGGTGTTTTATTTACTACAGTTATCCTTACCCAAAATGAGTTCGGCGTTATGGATAGATTGGGTACCTGGCTGGTGGATAGCTTAAAATCAGGTGATTTCATTGCTGCCTTCAACGAAATATTCGAATTGCTGTCAGTGAGAATTTCCACTTTGTTCCCAACGGTGCCGAATAATCCCGAGTATGTGACGATTTGCTGCGAAAAAGCAAGTTGTTGAAAAGATAACAGGAGTAAAAGTGTGAGTACCTTCCGAATCATTTTTTTTCTGTGATCTTAAAAATTAAGGTTATACGATATTTCAATACTTCCTTTAGGGCCATGCTCCATCCTGGTAATATTCGGGTTGTCGCGCAATTCAAAAACAAGGTCTCGCTCTGACGGCAAAGCACCGGGCAAATTCCTGGTGTCTTTAATGATAATACTGGTGGCCACAAGATCCAGTTTTGGATAAATAAAAGTGCCCTCGTTGCCAATGGAAGTTTCCTTTTCAAAGCCCTTCTCCACGCTGATCTGCAGCGTATGAGGGGCGCATAATGCAAATAGGGTAGGCAGGTTCAGTTGATTGGTAACACTGATACCCACTCTCATCAGAAAGTAGCTTCCCAAACCATAACCTGCCACTGACTTGGCGTTCCAAAGGCCGCAGAGTTCGCCGGTACCTATAGGAATATATTTTTTGATCAGGTCATAGACTTTCGTGTCCACAATAGATATCGCATCTTCCATGGGAAGATGGGTAATGCCATCGGCAATGTGTATCCTGATCCCGCCCACCGTTTCTCCCGTCTCCTTATTTTCTGCGATCATTACATAAGCCGCCGGATTATAAAACCAGTCTGTGCTGGAAGATGTGACTTTACTCACGCCATAATCACGCAAAACATTAGCATGACCTTCGGCGAAGGATTTGCACGATTCCGGATCTTCAACAGCCCTGAAAGCCCTGATTCTTATCATTTATCTCCTAATAAAATACTTCTTCTTTTGGTTTTCTTAACGATCTAACTCCAATATCATCGGCAATGGCGAGTTTCATCAAAAATACCTCGGAATAACCGGGCATTTTATCCAAATCCTGTTTAAAAATACTAATGAATTTCTCCCGGAGGGTTTTTAATTTATCCACAACGTGTGGAGGAATATCAACTCCGTTGCCATGTATCAGCCTGTTAAAAAAGAAAGCGGATGAAAGAACCGGGTGCACCGATATCCCATTGGCGTTTGCATATATCCATGCGCGTTCCACCGCCCTGCCAGCCGCCAGGAGTTCTTTACTGTTAAACTCCGGTACAGCAAAGATCAGTATAGAAGACGCGGCTTCCACGGCCTTCGTAGATAATTTCATAAACCCATCGCCTTTATCCCACCTGGATAATAACTCTACTGCACTCCAGTCACGGGCTACCTGGAACCCGGCCAGTTCACTTTGTGTGAGATCGACCGCGGCCAGTTCAATGCCATCGTGGTGTTCCATTGCATGTTCCTTATTCCACCTTATTTCACTGTAAAACTCTTCATGCCCTTGCTCATGCAGCAATCTCACTTTATCACATGCAGCTATTATTTTCCCTAATTCGTTTAGCTTCTGATCGTCATCTGTATAGAATATTTTTATCCCCCGTTCTTCGCCTATTGCTGCCTTCATTCCTGAATAAAAACTGTCTGCCAATTTTTGCCTGGCCCCCAATTTCCTGTTCGTATAACGTGTATACATGTTTTGGGCTAGCGACATGGCCAGGGCATCTGACGTCTGAGCTGCCGGCCGGAAACGGATGGCAGCAACTATTTTGGAGCTTTCACCGGCTGGAAACAAGGTTACAGTATCCTCCAGTCCTATCGCCGCTGCCTGCAGGTGTACATTTTCGATGCCTGTGCCTAAGCCCATAAAAGAACCCATAGATGCATAATCGCCCCATGACCAGGATCTGTATTGGTCGTGAAACAGGAACAGCACGCCATTTCGGTACATCCATTTCCATGGCTGGTTATTGCCTGCGGACGGCGCGGCTACGGCTGCTTTGCTGATGTCAGATAGTTGCGCGTCAGTAAGCGGATAGTCACCTGGTTTTCCTGCCTGGAAAAATTGTTCCACAGCCTGCTCCATGTATGCCTTATCAAGCGGTGTGTATGGGTTTACATAATTGGGCGCTTTTTTCTCTTTTGTATTTTTATCGGCAACGAGCTGATCGAGGTCAACGTAGTACCTGCCCGACTCGTGATACTGATCGAGCAATATTCTGCGGCAAACGTCGGTAGTTAGCGCGCCACCCAGTGTAACAGAGGATGCGAGCTGTGGCCATGTGTTTATTGACTGCTCCACTTCCATCATCGATGCTTTCAGCCGCGTGGAAATAGTTTCTGCACCAATCATTTTCAGAATGTATGGCACTTTCTCCTCGTTGGTCAGTCCCTTTATCTTGTCGGGGTCCAGGTCTCCGGCAAGCCCGTGAAATATAGGCCGGTTTGGTTCCAGGTCAAAGCGCTCCACGTCGAGCATACCACGGTCATTGGTATCCATTACCACCGGTACTCCAAACTCACGGGCCTTGAAGCGGCTGACTATTTTTATGTCCAACCCATCGCAAACCTCAACCAATATGTCCAGTTTGCCATCCTTTATGAAGAAGTCATTGATATTCTGATCCGTCAGGCCATCATTAAATATTTTTACATCAAGGAATGGGTCTATTTCAGCAATCTCGCGGGCAGCTATTATGGTTTTTAGCAAACCGAGGTTGTGAACACCGGTACGCAAACGATTCAGGTTGCTTAATTCTGCGGTGTCAAAATCGGCCAGCCTTATCTGCCCGCAGGTGCGCTCCATCGCCAGGGTAAGCGCTATCGATTGCCCAACGGAGAGCCCAATAATACCTATCTTTTTTTTAGCCAGCAGCGCCTGCTCTTCAACGGTTATTTTATACTTGTTCCTATTAGTCCTGATGTCCACAAACTCCTGCTCATCCAGAACGTGTACCAATCGCTGGGACCACGGATAATAAACCCATACGCCATACTCTTCCATTGGGCAGTCGCCAACGTGCTGCGGTATTAATACCTTGTAATCAGCGTCTTTGAGTTTTACACTTGGATGCCTGCTTTTTACCAGTTCTTTGAGTTGGTCGTATATTTCATCATAAAGAAATATGTTAGTTGATTGAAGCAGGTCGTCAAAAGATTTCTTGTCTTCGGTATTAGAGAGCCGATAGAAAGCAGGTTTGTAACTTTCATTTAGTTTTTTAGTAGCATGCACCTTTTCGTTTAACATAGCATTAAAATTTTTTTGCGCCGAAGATTGGGCCAATCGTAAACAGGTGGTTAAATATACTGCAATTACTATTTATTTTCTCAATATTTTGTTATCTTGCGAATAATATTAATCGGCATAATATTATAACAAACATGGCAAAACAGGATGGGATCAATATATTATATGTTGATGATGAGTTAAATAATCTTGTTTCTTTTAAGGCAGTATTTCGGATAAAGTATAATGTAATTACTGCCCTCAGTGGAGAAGAGGCCGTTCAGATACTTAGGAAGAACAACATCAATATTATTATCACCGACCAGCGGATGCCGCAGATGACGGGAGTGGAATTCCTCGAATCCATACTGGACGAATTTCCAGACCCCATAAGGATATTGCTTACCGGCTATGCCGATATGAATGCGGTAATAGACGCTGTAAATAAAGGCAAGATATTTCATTACCTGAGCAAACCCTGGAATGAGGAAGAACTGGACCTGACGATCAACAGGGCATTTGACGTTTATAAACAGAAAATGGACGAAAAAGAGATGACCTACAAGCTCAGCCTCTCCAACGACCAGCTTGAATTTCTTTTGCGCCAAAAACTGCTCTCATAAATAAATCATAAATTCTCTTCCGCGGTACTTGCAAGCCTATTCATTGTGGCATTTCCTGTGATTACTGCTTACTTTTGAACACTCTGGCTACACTAACTGCATCAATGATCCGCATCAGTATCGTAATTAT
>CAIVEW010000094.1 GCA_903905065.1 uncultured Bacteroidota bacterium
CCCACTTTGGCTGTGTTTGTGAAGTACGAGTTTTGGTATTACTACCTGGTACAGCTAAAAAAAGAAAGTATTCCGGCACTGCTGGTTTCTGGTGCCTTCCGGGAGGGGCAGGTATTCTTTAAGTGGTATGGCGGAATGTTCAGAGAAATGCTGCATTGTTTCAGTTTTTTCTTCTTGCAGGATGCGGCGTCGCAAAGCGTATTGAGTAAAGTGGGTATCGAGAAAAATGTATTGATCTCCGGAGATACCCGATATGACCGGGTTGCAGCCATTGCAGGAAAGGTCACACCCATTACAGCCATCGATAATTTTAAGAACGGACATAAGCTACTTATAGCGGGCAGTACCTGGCCGGGCGATGAAGAAGTGCTGAAGGAATGTATTGGTAGCTTGCCTGCAAATTGGAAGCTGATCGTTGTTCCGCATGAGATAGATGACGCGCACATCCGAAAAGTAACGCAACTTTTCAGTGGAGCTATTTTGTTTTCAAAGTTGGATGCAGAAAATACTGGCGCTGACAAAAAGATATTGATCGTAAACAATGTAGGCATGTTATCCCGACTGTTTGCCTATGCCGATATTGCGTTTATAGGGGGCGGTTTTCAGAAGGGGGGCATACACAATATACTGGAACCGGCCGTGTTTGGTGCGCCGGTAATTTTTGGGCCTGTTTATGAAAAGTTTGTGGAGGCTAATGAGCTTGCTTCGTTGAAATATGTTTTCCCTGTGGCCAATGCAACCGAATGTAACGAGATACTCAAGAAATTGATAACCGATGAAGAATATCGCGGTGCAATAAGTTATGCACTTAAGGAGTTTATGAAAAACCATACAGGGGCTGCGGCGTTGATAATGGGGGAGATAATGAGTGAAGGGTGGCTGGATCAGTGAATTTTAACTTTCTTTATCGAATTGCCTGAGATCGTTGTCCGTAGCGGCAGAAGTAGCTTTTTACAAGGGTTATTTGTTGATTTTTGTTGTATGGTCAATTTTGATAAAGTTATATATCTACTCCAGATAGGGATAAGCCGTATTTTTGCACACCAAAAATCTTGATAGTATGCCAGGAACAGAATTATTCGGCGCGGAAGAGCGCAAGGAAATAAACGATGTATTGGAAACCGGGATTCTATTCCGTTATAATCACGACCAGCAGCGCAATGGTGTATGGAAGGCGCGTGAATTTGAAGCGGAAGTAAGAAATGTGACCGGAGCGAAATATGCACATACCGTATCGAACGGTTCTGCCGCGATAGCTATAGCTATGGCTGCATCGGGAATAGGGGCTGGAGACGAGGTGATCGTGCCTCCGTTCACTTACATTGCTAGTGTCGAGGCGGTTTTGTTTATCGGTGCCATACCGGTCTTTGCCGAGATAGACGAAACCTTGTGCCTGAGCGCTGAGGGGATCAGAAAAGCAATCACACCAAAAACAAAGGGTATCTGCCTGGTACATATGTGCGGTGGAATGGCCGATATGGATGGCATTATGCAGGTGGTGCGGGAGCATAATCTAATATTGGTAGAAGATGCCGGGCAAGCGTTCGGGGCATCTTATAAAGGGAAGTCCGTGGGCTTATTTGGCAAAGCGGGTAGTTTTTCTTTTGACTTTTTTAAGATAGCTACAGCTGGTGAAGGCGGAGCCATTATCACCGACGAGGAAGCGATATACAAGCTTGCCGATTCCTACTCGGATCATGGGCATGACCACGTGGGCAACAACCGCGGCATGGAACAGCACCCGATCTTAGGATTTAATTACCGCATCAGCGAACTACATGCGGCGGTCGGCGTTGCGCAGACGCGCAAAGTACCGCACATCCGGGAGGTCAACAGGAAGCATAAAAAAATGCTTGTAGATATGCTATCTAAGACGGAAGGTGTTTCATTTTCAAAACTGACTGACCCAGCGGGCGATTCTGCTACCTTCTTAAATATAATGTTGGCAGATACCGAGACTGCGAAGCGCACCGTTGATGAGCTCAACAAGGCAGGCGTAGGCGGATTCAACTATTGGAATACTAATATGTACCATTTTTTGAATCAATGGGATCATTTGAAAGAAATGCGGACGGCGTCGAAGTTGCCTGCCCAGATGTTGGGTATGCCCCAAGACTATAGTACAGTAGATTTGCCAAAGTCGAAGGAAGTCATGGGGCGTCTTATTTCGTTTGGCATCCGCTGCACCTGGACTGAAGAGGAGATAAAGACACTGGCAAACAATATTTCAATGTGTGCAAAGAAAGCGATGGACCTCTCCCCGGCCCTCTCCTAAGGAGAGGGTGAGGTCGAGTACTTCGGCAATACCAATTTTTTTGAATTTCGATTTTTTGCAAAATGCACAAGAATTTTAAGAACATAGATAAGGTAGTTTTTGGCAGGGGCAGCTTTGCTAATATGGAAGGCATACTTGCTGAACGGCGTAACGAGAACAGTAAGTTCTTCCTTTTTGTTGTTGATAATTATTTTAAAGGAAAGGACCTCGAAAAGCGTATACCTGCGGCGGCTGAAGACGTTATACGTTTTATTGATGTAGACCCACATGAGCCAACGACCGATCAGATCGATAATTTGCGTGATGAAATATTGGCATCAAAGGGATTGCCAGCGGGGGTTGTGGGTATTGGAGGCGGCAGTATAATGGATATTGCCAAGGCGATCTCCTTAATGTTCACTAATGAGGGTTCGTCGGTTTTATACCAGGGACTTAACCTGATCAAAAAACCAGGGATTTACCACCTTGGGGTACCTACTATTTCCGGCACGGGTGCAGAGGTGTCTATGACCGCTGTGCTTACAGGGCCGGTAAAGAAGCTGGGCCTTAAGTGCGACTGGACGGTGTTTAACCAGGTGATACTGGACCCCGAACTTATTGCCAGTGTGCCGGTTGACAAGTGGTTGTACACGGGTATGGATACTTATATTCATTGTATTGAGTCGGAGAATGGAACGCTAAATAATGCATATAGTCATGCCTATGCAGAGCAATCGCTGAAACTGTGTCGGGAAATATACCTTGGCGAAAGCGCTGGCCAGACGCCGGATAATGATGACAAACTGATGGTGGCCTCCATGATGGGTGGCCTCAGTCTTACGTATTCTGAGGTGGGTGTATGTCATGCGCTATCTTACGGATTGTCGAAGATACTTGGTGAGAAACATTGCTATGCGAATTGCCTTGCCTTCCAGCACCTGGAGGATTATTATGGTGAGGGGGTAGCAGAATTGAAGCAAATGCTGAAGATGCATAATGTTACCTTGCCACAAGGTTTAAGCAAAGGCTGGAGCGATGAAACTATCACAGCTATGGCCGAAGTGGCTTATAACTTGCCGCATATGTGGAACCATGCCATTGGTGCGGACTGGAAAGAGAAGGTGACGATTGATACTATTAAGGAATTGTATAAAAGAATGTAGCGAGAACAGGTGTGCCACACCCTACTAAGCGATAAAAGCAAAATTATGAGCAGTAAAAAAATACAAGTTGGGAATATAAGCTGCGGGGCTGATGAGTTGTTTCTCATATCTGGTCCGTGTGTGATAGAGGAAGAAAGCATAATGATGAAAACAGCCGAGAAGCTCCGCGAGGTAAGCCAAAAGCTGAATATCCCCATCATCTACAAATCTTCGTTCTTAAAAGATAACCGCAGTAGCCTGAAGTACTACGATGGGCCAGGCCTGGACAAAGGGTTAAAAGTATTGGCGAAAATAAAGGAGCAATTCGGGTTTTCGCTTTTGACGGATATACATTATCCCGAGCATGCGGCGCCTGTGGCTGAGGTTTGTGATATACTCCAGATACCAGCCTACCTGTGCATGCAGTCTGGCCTGATGGTTGCCGCCGCGACGACGGGAAAGGTTATTAATATCAAGCATGGTCAGTTCCTTGCTCCGGAGAATATGAAGCACCCGGTTGCTAAGTGCGAGGAGGCCGGAAACAGCCAGATCATTCTTACCGAGCGTGGTTATACCATGGGGTATAATGACCTGGTAGTTGATCCACGAAGTTTTTATCATATGGCTCAACTGGGGTACCCCGTCGTGTTTGATATCACACATTCTATACGCAAGTACGGAATCCCAAGTGCGGATGCAAAGGGTGGGGCCAAGGAGTTTTTGCCGGTATTGAGCTATGCAGGTGTTGCTGCCGGAGTGGATGGTATCTTTATTGAGACCCATCCCGAACCAGAAAAGGCGCTTTGTGATGCCGCCAGCCAGCTCAGCGTATATAAATTGGAGGAATTTTTGAAGCCGCTTATTGAGTTACATGCGATAGAGGTTAAATACAGGTAACCGGATTTAAAGTATATTAGCCGTTCGAAAAATAAAAGCAAACACACAAAATGGAATTATATCTCGATTCAGCCAACCTCAAAGAAATTGAAGAAGGCTTTAAGTTAGGATTTCTGGATGGGTTGACGACCACTCCTACTTTTATGCAGCGCGAAGGCATAGCAGATATAGACGGCACTATTGTGAAGCTGTCTAAAATGGTGCCTGTGCTGCAGATAGAAGCGCTGGGAAATACTGCAGAAGATGTAGTAAAGGAGGCGCGCCGCCAGTTGGATCTGGGCCTTGATCCAAAGAAAACCGTTTTCAAGATACCTGTTTCGCTGGAAGGGGTACGTGCGTGTAAATTACTGCGTAATGAAGGTTTGCTGGTGAATGTGCACCTGGTATATACTTTGCAGCAAGCCTACATGGCTATGCACGCAGGCGCGAGCTATGTATGCCCGCTGGTGGGCCGCCTGCAGGACCAGGGGCATGATGCCCTGGCGCTGGTGGAGCAGTGTGTAAGTGCAGTGCACCATTACGGATATGACACCAAGATCATGTTTAGTTCGGTACGCAATTCAGAGCACGTGCGCAATGCCATTAACATCGGCGTGCATACGATCACTGTGCCGCTGAAAGTATTGAAATCGCTCACTGATAATAACTTTACTACGGTTGGTACAGAGCAGTTCCTGAGTGATACCAGGCTGATGACGGTGCGCGTGAAAGAGGCGATAAATGGTACTAACCCGCTTGTGACGGCAGATACCAATATGAAGGACGCTATTGTGAAGATGACTGAATATGGCTTCGGCTGTATTACTGTGACGAACGACGACGGCAGCCTGAAAGGAATATTCACAGATGGTGACCTGCGCAGGTTGTTGCAGAAGGATGGAGAGAACATACTGAGTAAGAAGATAGGTGATCTTGAATATAAAGCGCCGATAAGCGTTGATGCGAATGCGCTGCTGAACGAAGCGGAGGCGATATTTAAGAAAATGAATGTGGATACCATACTGGTAGTTGAGAATGGTAAGCCTTTCGGGATGCTGGACATACAGGACCTGAAGAGATACTAATTTTAAAACGAAAGATTTATTTTTCATGCCCCGGCCTAAAAACCGGGGCTATTATATAAAGCCATAATGATAGCAGGTATTATTCCCGCGCGGTATGCTTCGTCCCGGTTTCCGGGAAAGCCGCTTATTGATATCCAGGGGAAGAGCATGATACAACGGGTATATGAGCAGGCTGCACAAAGCAGGCTGCTGGATAAACTTGTGGTAGCCACCGATGACGATAGAATACTGCAACATGTGCGGGCCTTTGGTGGTGAAGTGTTGATGACCTCTCCCGATCATGCTAACGGAACCGACCGGTGCTGGGAAGCATTGCAACAGCTAGGGCCGGAATATACTTATGTCATCAACGTGCAGGGCGATGAGCCATTTATAGAGCCGCAACAACTGGACGAGCTCGCCGCGGTACTGCAGGACGGTACAACGGAGTTGGCTACCCAGATGATACCTGTGAGTACCCACGAAGAACTCTTTGACCAGGGGGAAGTGAAAATAGTACTGAATGATAAGCTGGAGGCGCTTTATTTCAGCCGGATGGTGATACCTTTCATTAAGGGTGTGGACGAAAGAGAATGGCACCTGCATTTCCCATATTACCGACATGTGGGCATGTATGCCTACCGAAGAGATGTGCTGGAGAAAATATCACAAATACCTGTATCGTCCCTCGAACTGGCTGAATCGCTGGAGCAACTGCGCTGGTTGCAGAGCGGTTTTAAAATAAAGTGTGTGCCTACGCGTTTTGAAAGCCACTGTATAGATACACCCGAAGATGTGGCCAAGGTATTGCGGAGAATGGGGCGATAAGGCACCCAGGCTACCGACTAGAATAATAAAGGCTACTCCCGAGAGTAGCCTTTAACGTTATAAAATGTAATGTTATTAATAACCAGCACCGCGATAGTAGTAGCGGTCGCCGCGCCAGCCACCCCACCAGCCACGACCCCAATAGCCATGACCCCAGTATCCGTGATTGCTGTTGCGCAAAATAGCATCGCCTTCTTCGTACTTCGCATGAGCAGCCTTCATATCTTCATGAAATTTGGCGCAATTTGTGCTGTCCTCTTTCCAGCGCTCTGCCATAGCAGGGCAAGAATGAGCAGCACAGCGTCCCCAACGCCATGGACGGCAACCCCAATGATCAGAGCAACAGGCTTTGTCCGTTGCGTGTTCCGGAGCCCAGTAGCCATATCTATGACACCTCCAGCATTGAGCGTCAGACTTAGTGCTAAAGCCAGTGGATAACAGCACTGTAAACAGTAAAATTGTAACGATGTTCAGTTTCATAAGCGGTCTTTTTTTGTTTTTGTCAGGTAATGATGTTGTAATTTGCGTGTAAAATATTGAATAAATAATAAAAATTCAAGCGTTTGTGTGTGAATTTTTTATTTTTTTTTGAAGGCGATGGATACATTTACTCATATCGTGTTGGGAGCGTGCATAGGAGAGGCGATTGCAGGTAAGCAACTTGGGAAAAAGGCGCTCGTTATCGGCGCTCTTGCCCAGAATATACCTGATATAGATATTTTGGCCTCTTTTTCGCTGCCTGTGAGCGCCGACGTACTTGCGCACCGGGGTTTTACGCATTCTATCCTGTTTGCGATCCTGGTGACTCCTATCCTGGCATGGTGCTCCGTTAAGTTGTTCCGGCAAAACGAGATCAGTTTCCGGAAGTGGGCTTTGTTTTGGGCCTTACAGATACTGATACATATTTTTATTGATGCTTTCAATGCCTACGGTACCGGCTGGTTTGAGCCGTTCAGTCACTACCGTGTTTCCTTCAATACCATGTTTGTCGCCGATCCATTGTTCACTTTGTGGCCTGCGCTGGCAATGGCTGCTCTTCTGATACTAAAAGTAACCAGTAAAAAGAGAATGTCCTGGGTGAAAGCCGGATTGGGGCTTAGCGGGTTATATCTCGTCGCAGGGATTGGGTTTAAATTATTTATTGACAATGCCGTTCATCGGGAAATTCGCGATAAATGTATTGCGGCCGAAGGCTATTTTACTACTCCAACACCGCTGAACAATCTACTTTGGTATGTAGTTGTCAAGACTGATAGTGGCTATAATACAGGTTACCGTTCTGTTTTTGATTCAAGGAGTAATATCGATCTCTATTATGTGCGCCGGAATGATTCCCTGTTAAAGCCCGATGCGGGCCAGAAAGATGTGGGCCAATTATTGCGTTTTTCGCGAGGATATTATACTGTTGATAAATGGCATGATACACTGGTGTTCAATGATCTTTACTTCGGCGAAATGTTGGGCTGGACAGGCTCTCAGCCACGCTTTGTATTCCATTATTTTTTGACCCAGCCATCTGGCAACAAGCTGATCGTTCAACGGGGGCGTTTTGCAGGGTGGAATAAGGTCACTTTAACCGCGTTTTTCAGGCGGATGAGGGGTATTTAATTTCTGTCCCGCCTTTGCGTGAAATAGAAAGTGAACAGGTAAAATATGATGTGGGTGATGCGATAGGATAAATAGTATCCTAATCGTTTCATGATGTTGCTTGATGCCACAAAACTTTCGGAGGTGATCTGTGCGCAATCATTGTTAATGATCGCTTCTATTTTTTCATTGAGTTCAGTTGCGAGTGCAGCGTTGCTGATGTCGAGGTTGAGTTCCACACTGGCAAAGGCACTGATGTTATTTACATTGTAAGAGCCAGCGGTGAGCCATTCATTGTCCCGGGTGGCTACTTTGCCGTGGAGGATATTTTTGTTGTATTCATACACGTCTATTTTGTGCCGGAACAGCCAGGGATACAAATATCTTTCGGAATATTTCGCGAATGGCACGTCGGCACGTGCGGTGAGTACCAGCCTTATCTTAACTCCTCTGCGGGAGGCTGCTGCCATCCGTTTCAGCAATTTAAACGGAGGCCAGAAATAGCTGGTCATGAGTGTAACGTGCTGGTGCGACGCATTAAACAGCTCACGGTAGCTGCGGGTGATCTGCGTGTGCTGATACACCCAGTCGTTGCGGCGAATGCGCACGAGGCATTCTTCTTCTGGTAGAGGAGTTACGGGTGGGGAAGTAGCCTTGCATTTTTCGCGCAGTGCAGATCGGTTCCAGATGTTTACACAAATGTCGTTCAGAGTCCGCGCAACCTTCCCTTCTGCATGAATTGCCCAGTCGAGCCAGGCAGCAGTATCTCCAATATCGTTATAGCGATCGCTGATATTTATGCCCGCGACCATGCACACATTTGCGTCCGCTACAATTACTTTATGGTGTAGTCTGCGCCCAAGGTAGAATACGTTGCTTAAAACAAGCGGCCTGAAAAACTCAAAATGCACACCCGCGTCTTTTAGCCTTGCAATGAATGAAGCGGAGAGATTTTTGGAAGCATAGCCATCGAGGAGCACATAGACAAATACGTTTCTTTTGGCTGCGGACATTAATGCTTCGGCTACCCTGTTGCCCGTCTCGTTTTCGTCGAAGATGTAAGTCTGGAGGTGTAGTGAGTATTGAGCGTTTGCCGCGATCTCCTCTATATAATGGAAATAATCGGCGCCACCGCGGACGATCTTTACTTTATTGTGGTGACTGTAACCGTTCGTTTTTTTTGTTTTTCTTCCGCGCCTTTGAGCCATAATATAGATCTGCAAGGTAAAACTTTCACTCAAACCTGCCTGCCGGCAGGCAGGGATCGCAAAGCACAAATAATGCGCATCCGCAAAGGCCGCAAAGGGGCAGCTTACCTCTTCCAGCTATCTCTATCTAAAAACCCTGTAAACAAGCCCGAATTCTATGGCAGAGCCTTTGAGCGAGGTGGTGTAGCCATTGCCTACCGTGTTTCCTTTTACCCCATCGGTACCATTCTGTGTGGCAAAAGTGCTCACCATGCCCATCACGCCAAAGCGTTTCGTGATATAATACCTTGCCTTTGTTCCGGTGCGCACCAACAGCCCGCCTGATTTATATTGGTACGAATGGTCTCCATCGTTGCCGTTAAAAGAGACGGAGGAAAAACCGAGGGATGCGAATGCCGCGAGATCAAAATGGCGAGTGACGAAAAAGTGGTAGTTGGCATCGAGCGTAAGCTCGCTGGTTATTACTTTAATGTCGTTGGTTGCGGTCTGGAAACCATAGTATTTTGAAGGATCGGCATGATAGATATCGCCACCCATATTTATGCCCAGGCCCCAGTGGTTGGTAAGGCCATACTCTATGGTGATGGGATCGCGGTTGCCAGTAATGTTGCCGGTGTGCAGCACATCGCTATTGCCGGTGTTATTCGTGGTTGTAGAAAAAGTAGAGTAGGTGGTGCCTTCGGAGAGGCTGATGAGGAAAGACCCTTTTTTGAAAGATTGTGCGGAGGCACTATACGTTAACAATGCTATCGCTATGACCATGTATAATTTGTTCATGAGGCCAGTGGTTTGTTATATCGAATATAATGAAATTATCTGAATTGTCTTTTAGCTTGATGATTTTCCTTTGCATGGCCTATATATGGTAAAAAAATGCGGAGATGAAAGCGCAGAAGGTATAAAGAATAACAAACAGGACATATATCTTTGGCACAATATTTGCTCAAAATAAAATGTTAAATCGGCATTCCTTAATCACGCACACTAAACAGAATTACCCCTATGAAGTCATTGTTAATTGCAACTGCCATGCTATTTGCATGCACCACCGTAAAATCTCAGTTGTATACAAAGGATTATACGGATCTATATGATACTTCTTTGCAGAATATCCCAAGCACTGCGACCTATTCGGGTCACAGTGCGGTATTTTCTTCCGGGCAGATGATTGCTGCCAGTTACAACTATAACTACCTTATTTGTGTAAATAACAATGGCGATACTGTATGGACGAGGCGCAATTGCCTGGATTCGTTGATAGGGGGCACATACTCGTTCAAAGGACAGACATCTTCGGTAATACAACTGCAGAATGGTAACTATGTAGTGGGCGGGACTGATAATGGTGATGCGGGGTATTTGATTAAGCAGTTTGATTCATTGGGGAATTTTGTTTCGGGTTATTTTTTTACAGATACAGTTCCCGGCGTATATACGTTTCCGTATGTAAAACTGATAGCCTGCGGAGGGAATAATTTCTATTGCCTTTACGAAGTTGATTCTACATTTTTGGCGGATACAGCGAGCGGCCGGGATAGCACGATCGCATATAGCTATGTGAAAAAACTGAACAACGTTTATGCTGAGCTGTGGGCAAACTCCTACCTGCATAGCAATCACAACGGGGTAAGCGTTACTCCGCTACCGGGACAGGGCGCCGTAGATATACAGAATGCACTCCTGACTACTGACGGCGGTGTTGCATTTGGCGAAATATATGATGGGATGGCAGACAGCATTTCCAGTGGGTGGGTGTCTAAACAATACTTCCGTAAGTTAAACGCCGATGGCAGCTTCGCGTGGCAACTGGACGTGGACGCCACGGTTGGCGAAGTGGCAGGCTATGGTACCTGTTTTCCCACAAACGATACGGGGGTAGTACTTGTGGTTTATGGCTATGATTCGGCGGTAGTAAATACCGTACACTTTATTAAAATAAACGAGGCGGGCATGATAACAGACTCCACCCATTTAGATCATGACAGCGTGATGCAGGTGGCCAACTGCGTGGCGCTGTCGACAGGCAAAATATTGCTGCTTGACGATCCAGGCAATGAGTTCTCCATTTTTGACAAACACCTCAATTATCTGTATTCCATGCCGAGCCCGTTTGAACCCGGCGCGATGTTACTTTCCGGGCTTGTAGCCAACCAGTATGGCGGGGCGTTCTTTCCTTTTGCCGCAGGTAGTCCAAGTTATCCTTCAACCTGGCATATGGGGGCGGTGAACTTCGATAGTAACTTCCATGCGTATCCATCGTTCGTTACGGGGACTGTTTACCAGGACAACAATCATGATTGTACCGACAATACCGGTGATCTGAATATAGCCGGAGCCGTGGTAACACTGCACGATGCTATAAGCGGTACAAATTATTATGGTTATAGCCAGGCCCCAACAGGGTTCTACAGCAGTAATGTACCTTACGGCAATTATGCAGTTTCCCACACGCCAACCGGATTTGAAGTGAACGAATGCGGGGCTTATTCTTACAATATAACTAGTGATACGACAATCGCCAATACAAACTTTGCTGATACGCTTATACCTGGCATCCGTGATCTGCAGTTCTGGGTTAGCAGCATGTGCCTGGTTCCCGGCTATACTTCCGACCTGTTTATAGGAGCAACCAACAATGGCAGCGAGACAGCAGATACGACCTTTGTGGTAGTCCTCGACAGCCGCACATCGTTTGTTTCTTCGGTGCCCGCGCCTATGTTGGTTTCGGGTGACAGTATAACCTATCATATCAACCTGCTTAGTGACAGCTTTGCATTTTTCGATATGCAGGTTTACGTCAACACATCTGCATCGACAGGTGATACTCTTGTGTTCACTGCGACTTCACAATTTCCGGATAATGTCGTTGCTACAGATGATTCGGCCGTATATACCAAGGTTGTTACCGGCTCGTTTGATCCGAACTCCATGTCTGTGAACCAGCCGGAGTATTTTCACCGTAACAATACGATGATATATACCGTGGAGTTTCAGAATACGGGTACTAATGTGGCGAGGAATGTGGTGGTAGTAGATACCCTCGACACCGGGATGGACCCATCATCGTTTCGTTTTATCACTGCCAACCCGGCGGTTCCCGTGATCTCGTGGTTTTCCGGCTCCCATATTTACTTTGAGTTCATAGGTATAAATCTTCCTGACAGCTCTGCGGCTCCCGCCGGCAGTGTCGGCAAGTTTACCTATTCTATTAAGGCGAGATCTTCAGCTATGATCGGCGATACCATTTTCAATCGGGCAAGTATTTATTTTGATTATAATGCTCCTGTAGTCACTAATACTACCATGAATATCCTGGGTTCGCCAGCGAGCACGAACAGTGTTCCAAATCTTTTGCAGCGTGAAATGATTGGATTATTCCCTAACCCGGCACACACCGGAATTACCATAGCCAGTAACGACAATATCACCAAAGTAACCATAAATAACATCCTTGGTCAGTCGGTTTACAGTCGTGAATATAATGGTGGGGTGCACCATGTATTAATTGATGTCTCGACCTTGCCGGCGGGGCTTTATTTTGTGAAGGTCAATAATGCAGATGTGAGGAAGTTGGTGAAGGAATAGAAGGGTAGGATTTGAACTATTTTGGACTGAGGTCGACTGTCTTATTGAAAAAATGAAAAGAACCAGACAATTTCCATGTTTTTCCCTACCTTTGCACCTCGAATTTTGGCGAGGTAGCTCAGGTGGTTAGAGCACAGGATTCATAACCCTGAGGTCGGGAGTTCAAATCTCCTTCTCGCTACATTGAAAATCAAGCAGTTAGATGAAAATCTAGCTGCTTTTTTCTTTTTAGGTACAACATAGGTACAACAATTCAATAGGTACAACAGCCAGCTTTAGCATGAAAACGGTGGTTCACTTTCAAACCCGCACATCACATTGCAGAAATTTATTTTCAAAAGCCTCTAAAAATGGGTGTTTTACCCGTACCACAGGTTAAAATTAATCGCTACTTTACCGCCGTTTAATTCTGCAATTTTATGGAAGTAATTTGCTTACAAGACGAAGCCTTTTATGCCCTTATAGAAAAGGTTGTCGCACGTATTAAAGAAAAACAGGGCGTGAAGCAGGATAAGTGGATTTCAGGTGAAGAAGCTATGAAAATTCTAAGAATTTCTAGCAAAACCACGCTTCAGAAACTTAGGGATGAAGGAAAGCTTCGTTTCTCACAGCCTGAGAAGAAAATTATTCTTTACGATAATGACTCAATCAATGAGTATTTGGGTAAACATGTAAACGAAACTTTTTAATATGGAGAAGAACGAAAAGCTATATACGGAAGGGTTCAACAATGGCTATCTCATTGCAAAGCATGAGCCAGAACTTTCTAAGAAGTTAACCTCTGGTAATACCAACGAGGGTAACGACTACTTTGACGGCCTTATTTCTGGTAAGCAAGAGTATGAAATGGAGAAGGTAAAAGGGCGGCTGAAGGGAATATCTCGAAATATCACTCCGTCAAAAGAAGACAAAAGCAAAGAAAAATAATATTTAAACCTTAAAAACAATATCATGGGTTACCCAAAGATTGCAAAGTTTGACAAAGAGTTCGCGTCAAGAACACTTGCCAATGTAGAAAATTTCGAACATACAAATTCGTTTACTCATTTGATTAACAGCCTTATTGGTTTGATTATTATTCCGAGGCAGTTTAACCTAACAAAAGCGCGAAAGTATAAAGTTGATTTTTTAAAAATAAATATTGCAGATTGCCCCGAAATTTGCGCTCTTTTTGATGGCGAAGAAGAGTTAATTGATGAAGCTGGAACGAAATACAAACAGCCAAAATTTTTCTTTAAAGATAAAAATGGTGCAAGAACTATTAATGATACAAATGTAGGGGAGCTTGTCAGCTTGTTTCGACATGGGATTGCACATTCAAATATTACACCAGTTTCAGATGATTCGGGTGTTCATTGGAAGGGGATTATAGTGAAAAACTACAAAAATCAATCAGATGAAAAAAATGGCGATTATAATTTTCAAACCTTTTTAGACCAGGACGGATTAAGACATTTTGCTACTTACATTGCAAAACAATATGTCGCCAACGCCATTATCTAATGGTAGTTGTATTTTCCCTTTAAATCAGTATTGTTATGCAAGTTATATTTTCAGAATTTCAGTAACCGTCACTTTAGAAAGAATAAATGCCAATAGAACAAGGACAAATAATAAAGAACCTAATTGCAACTGAGCCAGTTGTAATTAATAAAATTCAACCGCTCGGAAAGATGGTTTCCTTATCCTTTGTAGGTGTAAATACAAACCGCTCAAATACAAAGGTTGTTTCAAAAGAAGAATTTGAAGCTCTTGAAGTGCTTACAAAAGAAGGTACTTTTAACTTTCAGGGAGACCCCTTGAAATTCGCTCTTTTTGCTGAAGCAGAAAGGATTAATTCCGCATATCAATTTGACCCACTATTCGCAGTAAACTGTAGTATTGTTGACCCATTGCCTCATCAAGTAGAGGCGGTTTATAAATTTCTACTACCCCTGCCTAAAATCAGATTTCTATTAGCTGATGATACTGGTGCAGGAAAGACTATCATGGCTGGCCTGCTTATCAAAGAATTGATAATGCGAGGTATGATAGAAAGAGTCCTAATTGTCACTCCTGGTGGACTTACTAAACAATGGCAAGAAGATGAAATGGCGGTCAAATTCAATATACCGTTTACATTGGTTAATCGTAGTTTGTTTTCAGCAGACCCAAATATTTTTCACACGGCATCAAAAATTGTCACTTCAATAGATTTCATTTCAAGAGAAGAAATATTAAATGTGGCAAGTAATTCTCATTGGGATTTGATAATCTTTGATGAGTCACATAAGCTCTCTGCTTATGATTACGGAAGCAAACAGTACTTATCTCAAAGGTATAAAGCTGCCCAGACGCTTGCTCAACAGTGTGAACATATTTTATTACTCACAGCAACGCCGCATCGAGGAAGAACAGATACTTTCAAAAAGTTACTTCAACTTTTGGATGAAGATATTTTTGCGACGGATGAAATAGCAAGTGCTCGAATAAAGGAATTGGAACACAACGGCATCAATAAGTTCTTTATTCGCCGTTTGAAAGAAGACATGAAAGATTGGAAGGGAAAGCCGTTGTATAAAGAGCGCTTTACAAAAACAGCTTCTTACGAGCTTACCAAGGAAGAAAAGGCATTATATGATGCAGTAACCAACTACCTAACTAAAAAGAAAGAAGAGGCTTCTGAAAGCAGGAATATACATGTTTCTCTCGCGCTTGCAGTTATGCAGCGGAGGCTAACCAGTTCTATTTTTGCTATTAAAAATACACTGCAAAGGCGATGGAACGCACTACAAGGAATTGTAGATGAAATTAATAAAAACCCAAATATATGGAATCAACGCCAGAAATTAGAAGGGTTTGATGTAAATGATATAGAGGACTATGAAGAATTAGAAGATGACGAGCGTGATGCTCTTGAAAACATCTTGTCAGACCCTAAGAAATTTAAGCTCTTTACTACAGCAAAAAGTCTGCAAGAAATTCAAGATGAAGCAAAAGAGGTTAAACGCTTGTTTGAAATGGCAGATTCTTTGTATAAAAGGTATCAGGAAGAACAGAAATTTATTGAACTTCAAAAGTTACTTAAATCACAAGGTGTTTTAGATAAATCTGAGAAGCTTGTAATTTTTACTGAACATAAAGATACACTTCTCTATCTTGAAGAAAGACTCAAGACCAGTGGAGGCTATAAAGTAGCTACTATCCATGGAGGAAAGACGGTTGATGAAAGAAGGCAATCTCAATGGGATTTTGCCAAACCAGAAACACAAATTCTTATTGCCACTGATGCAGCAGGTGAAGGTATCAACTTGCAATTTTGCAGATTGCTGATTAATTGGGACATCCCATGGAATCCTAATCGGTTGGAGCAGCGCATGGGTCGTATTCATCGTTATGGGCAAAAACAAGATGTTTTAGTTTTCAATATGGTAGCAAGTAACACCAGAGAAGGTCAGGTGTTAGAAAGGCTATTGCGAAAAATGGATATTATTCGAGAAGGGATGGGTGACGACAGAGTTTATGATGTAATTCAAGATGTGCTTGAAAATGTGCGCATGGATGACATAATGGATTCCGTTTTTAATGGAAAGAAAACATCTCTTGATGAATTTCTCGACCAAGACAATGAGTTGTTAAAAGCCAAATTTGGCGAGAAAATAAGGGAGCAAAGGGAAAAATTAGCCCACTTAAGAGATTATTTGTCTGAAAAATGCTACTATAGTTATCATGAGCATTCAAAATAGTGCTGAACTTTGACATGCCAGCAAATTTATCATTCATGTCGAAAAGACTGCTTACCTGTTGATTTGCTTTCAAAATACCTTCAATATTTGAGGGAATACGTAAGGAATAATCAACAATGCCCAATCCATCAGAGATGCCACTAAATGTTCCTATCGTTGGCTTATTTTTATCTTTTGCCTCTGTCTTGTTTTCTATGGGATTAGAAACTTTGGCTGAGTTTTTCTTTTTCCTATAATGGTTCTTATTTTTCTTATCCATAGTGGTATAACTGTCTTGAAACTATACTAATTAATGCGAAGTTGGTACTTTTTCTGAATACTAAAGCTAAGGAGAGTTATTGCCTTGGCAAATTTTTGAACAATTTTCTTGTTTGTTTTCATGGGGGGCGATTTTATTTAAACCACCCAATAGCATGTTTTCGGCTCTGCTTCAACCTTTTTTGCCAGCCTATAAACCCTGGAACCTTGAAAAAGAAATCTTCCTTTCTTTTTATACAATCTGATTCAAGCAATACCTCTTAGCTATATCTTACTGGTTTTCATGCTTCAATAACACGGTCGCTCCTTCACTAACAAAAATTTTCTTCTTTTTCTTGCAGAAAAATTCAATCGCCCAACCAAAATTATTTGCCAGTTCGTTGCCTTGTCCCGTGTTTTCAGTTTTGCATAACCAATAATCCATAGGAGGATAACATGAAACAGACCTTGCAAAATCAATCAAAATCAAACAGAAAATTTGTATTTGCAATATGGGAAGTAGAATTCCTGCCTGCATTTCCCGAGATCATATTTCTCGATATCAATATGCCAGTGATGGATGGATTTGATTTTTTGGATAATTATCAGAGATTGCCTTCTTCCGTGCAAAAACTGTGTAGTGTAATAATGATCTCGAGCACTAATTCCCCTGATGATTTCAACAGAATAAATGCATATCCTTCCGTACGTTTTTTCTTCGAAAAGCCATTGTCAGAAAAGATTCTTTTCAAGCTTAGAATGTGTTTGAGAGATGAGGTTGTAATTTAGAACACAATAAAAAC
>CAIVEW010000095.1 GCA_903905065.1 uncultured Bacteroidota bacterium
AGGAGTAACATAGCCCGCAGGGGCAGTCAGCGTTGCACTTCCCGTTGAAGCGCACACCGTGTCGTAAGCGTGAGTAGTGCTGGTATCGGGGACAATGAATGTCACGTGGAAGGTATCGATAAATATCGCACAGGAATTTGAGTCAACCACCCAGTACGTACCGCTCGTGTCCACCGTAATTGTCGTTGTTGTAGCACCGGTACTCCAGGTGTGGCCGACATAACCGCCAGGTCCGTTAAGGACTATCGGTCCCACAGTAGCACATACACTTGTGTCTCGAACTCCATAGGTTGTGTCGGGTGTGTTGATCTTCACATACTCACTATCCAGGGCAACGCATATCTGTTTGAAGGAAATATCGTCAATCACAAAGTCATTACCCGAAGCAGCGGTGGTTTCATCGTATATGCAGATCGTTGCAGTGGTACTTGGCCCGCTGTTCCAGGTGGAAAAGAAATTGACCCAAGTCCCCGGAGCTGCGGTTACAGAAGTGGGTGTGCCGAGCAAAACACCATTCACCATAAACTGGAGAATCGGCACATCCGCGCCGACGGTTACTGCCGAACAGTTAGCAAACCAGGCGGAGAAATCATAGCTCGTATTGGGCGAAACCGGAACGGTCTCGCACCAAACAGAGGATGCGGTAGGGCCGCCGTTTATGATCATCATGTTGCCGGTGCCGGTAGTATGGTCGCCCATAGGAGTGAACCCGGTATGCACTCCAAACGGATTAGTGTACACCGAATAATCTCCTTCAACGAGCGTAGTACTCGGCGGGGGCGAATAAGTATAAGAACTGGTAAATCCAGTATTACCAGCACTGAAATCACCATTTACAACTAGATTAAATGGCAATACAGACTGAACCGTGAGGTAGTACCAGCCGGAAGTAATTGCCGTAACTACAGGATCCAATATCGTGGTACTGGATAGGCCTGTTGCCGGAGACCACGCATACGAAATAATAGAATCCGGTCCGCTCATCACGGCAAAAAGAGTAGATGTATCTCCCGGGCAAAGATGCACAGAGTCTGGCATGGTAAGCGTATTGCAGGTCATTTCGCAAACATAGGTTGCACAGCTCGCCGAACTTTCAGATACAAGCGAATTTAGCCCCGAAGCTGAGGATACCGTCCCATAAAGATCAAGGCCTGTTGGGTTGGAGCCATCAGTGGAGGCATCGTCAAAGTCAGCTACCTCTACATTAAAAGTATGGGTACCGGCGGTAAGAAACACGGTCTGGGTATAGAACGCATAAGTGGAATAAAACGTAGTTGATGCTATTGCGGGCTGCGAAAAGCCAAGCGGCACACCATCAATATTTGTAGCGGGAATGTAGTTATCATTAGCTACATAAAATGAGATAGTGATACTGTCGTCAGAGCACATCCGGAAGGAGCGGCCCAGTGTCATGTTGTAGGGAACCGTACCCGTGCCAGAAGTATAATACGTATTTGAATTAAGACAGCTTATCCAGCCTCCGGGGTTGCCTGCGGGATTTAAGGCCCAGGCACCCACACGAGTGACTACGTTGGCGTTGGCAGCGGGCACCACTTCGACAAGGCCGGGTATTGGCGTGGCGGCAATAGCAGTTGCCACACCGGGAGAAACAGCAGTAAGTGTCCAATGGGGGTCAATAACAGCAGGTGCTCCGTTAGCGCCACCCGGTATAGCCATTGTGGTAATGGGGTTGTAACCTGTATTGATGATAAGCGAATTGGTAAGACATTGAGATCTGGCCGAATAACAGGACACCGTTAACACTAATAGAAATAAATACTTCATGGCACGGAATCATTTAAAACTTCCCTCCTATCTAATCAACGTTACATTTCCGGTATTGTGAAAGATCACGCCTTCATTCGTCACGGCTTCCACGTCGTATACATATACATCAAATGGCTGAGGCTTCCCGTTGAAAGTTCCATCCCATCCCGAACTGATATTATTTGTTTCGAACACTTTATTTCCCCAACGATTGAAGATACGGAAATAATGTAACTCCACAGCCCCCCGTGTAAGAATCGTTAAGTAATTATTGATTCCGGTACCGGGCGTAAACGCATTTGGAAGTGCCACCAATGCAGACGCATCAACATGGAAATTAATAGAATCAGCAGTCTTACATCCCCATTCCGTACTTGCCTTAACAATAAATTTAGTGCTGACGGATGGCGAAGCTATCGGGTTGGCAATAGACGTATCGCTAAGGCCAAGCGGCGGGCTCCACGAAAAAGCCACACAGTTAGTCTGCGGGGAAATCTGGTAGGTCTGCCCCGGATAAAGCGTTACAGAATCACCGAGGTAAATTACCGCATTCGGGAATACCCTGACATTGTAGAACATGGTATCATGGCATCCAAACCTGTCTGTGCTTTGTATCCAATATTGCTCACCATTGATCGGCTTTACCACCGGCTGTGCGGCAGTCGAATCGCTCAGGTAAGTACCTGGGTGCCAAACATAACTATCGCCGGCAATAGCAAAGGGATTCAACACGAGCGAATCGCCGGGACATAGGAAGGAGTCTGTGAATTTGGTTCGGGCTGGGGTATGCACCATCAACTCCGCAGAATCTACCCCGAAACAACCGGCTGAAGTGGAGACAGTAAGTATCAGGTCAGTCGTATCGCCGGCCGTAAATATCACTGTGCCCAAAGTCGAATCAGTTGCTGTGGTGACCGAATGATCGAGGTTGGTTCCCGGTGTCCAGTTATAAATATAATGGGTGTACCAACTGGGCGTGACCAAGGCTGTAATGTGCAATGTATCCCCTCGACATATATTTTTATTTCCACCTATGTACACTGTCGGGACAGGCTGAACCGTAATAAATAATGAGTCTGCAACGTGGCATCCATCAAGGGAGGCCACAACTTTATACCAAGCTGAAGTATCGGGTGTAATAAACGGATTAACACTAAAGCCGGAAGCAATACCTGCAGTAGGGGTCCAGGCGTCAGTGGCAAGCGGATTTCCATGGGCCCTTATCTGGACTGACCCTCCCTTACATATTGCCGTATCTGGGGTATTCAAAATCAATGAATCAAAAACGACACCTATCACAGCAGTATCCACCCCTACACAACCGCTGTCGCTAACAGTTAACCAGAAAGTTCCGGATACCGAAGTTGTATACACGGGTACTGTAGTGGCACCAACCAGCGGCAATGATCCGAACCACTGGTAAGTGGCGCTGCCCGGGTACGTGTAGGTGGAGTGTAATGTAATGGGCGTGCCATCACAGGAGATGGTATCGGGACCAATGTTGACCAAAATCTGGGGGTGAACCGCAACAATGATAGAAGCGGAGCCCGTGCATCCGGCACTGTCGACAGTTACCGAATAAGTGCCGGAAGAAGTTATATCCAGGTATCCCGTAGTGGCGCCTGTATTCCACAGGTATGTTTCCCCCGCAACCGGAGTTGGGTTTAATGTACCCGCATATGCAGCTCCCGCAACGTCGCAAAAAGTCACGTTCGGCCCGCCAAGATTGATACCAACTACTGTTCTGTGGATATGAGCTGTAGCGGCCAAAATGCAACCATATGGCTTGGAAAGTGTCAAAGTATAATAATCACCTGGCTCCGGAGAAACGGATTCAGTGATAGAGATCGTTGTATCGCCTGTGTTCCAGGAATAATGATAAATGCTGGTGTCAAAATAAGGGTGAGGTGTAAGCGTAATTGAATTTCCGCAAATGGCAGTATCAGAAGACAAAATTCCAAGAGTGAATGCGGCAATATCGGGGTTGAAATTATTTAGAGCGGTTAGGTCTGCACCGCTGACATATCGGCTGTAAATAGCCATGTCATCAATAAATCCGTTGAAGCCACTTGTGCCCAGATTGTTATAATCCTGGCCTATTGTAAACTGGCCCGTGGGTGTGGCATAAGTAGGAGGAGCGGTAAAGAAGCCAAGGCCGGCAGGTGCGCCGTCAATAGTAAAACGGAAAGCGCCACCGTTCTTTGAAAAATACAAATGATGCCATGCGTTCAGCGTAATCGGTGTACTCAGAAACTGCCCAATACCACCGCCAAATACAATCTCCACATTAGTTCCGGCAGTACCCAAGGTTCCGTTGTTCATGTAAATGCCAAATCCGTTAGCCGCCGGGTCCCCATCATACCAGATAACGGAACTTTGCGCGGTAGTCGCATTTATCCAGCAGGAATAAGTGAAATCGCCGGTTGCCGGAAAAATAGCTGTATAACTTAATTCACTCGTGGTGCCGTCGTTGAAATAGTAGGCATCCGCGGCATTGCCAAAACGGTCGGTTGTATCTATAATGCCGCCACCGCTCGTAAGGTCGAAACCGTTGCCGCTGTGGTCTGTGTAATCGTTGCAAAACGGGTACCAAGCCACCAGGCCGGTAAGCGGTAGTTGTGCAAAAACAGTATTAGTGATAAGGATAAGTATAAATACGGGTAATAATTTTTTCATAAACTCGCAGCAATTATTTCCACGCCCACTTTAGGATGTGGTATAAAAATACAATACAAATATATCATTTTAAAACGAAACGATTTATCTTTATTTTTTTAATTCAATTTGAACACATTGACATTACACATACGCTAAAAATCTTCTTTATCTTTTCTGTTTCCACCAACTAATAAGACAGCAATACAATACCAATTGGTTGGCGGGTTTCGGTGTTAAGGCATCAGCGGCGCCTTGTATGTTCTTACAAATTCATCCCAAACATCGTTGACTACTTCACCGGCCGGCTTAATTTCTCTTATAATTGCACTCACCTGCCCTATTTCCAGCTCGCCTTCTGTGAGATCACCTTCAAACATGCCCTGCTTTGCACGGGCCCGACCAAGAAGATGTTCCAGTTCTTCAGTAGAAGCGCCCCTGTTTTCTGCGTCCTGCACCGCCTGGTAAAAATGATTTTTGATGAGCCTTACCGGGGTAAGTTTTTTCAGGGTTACGATCGTGTCGCCTTCACCGGCTGCTACAACTGCTTCTTTAAAAGCCATATTGCTTGAGGCCTCGGGCGTGGCTACGAAGCGGCTGCCCATTTGCACACCTTCGGCCCCCAAGGCCATCATAGCATACATGGCCCTGCCGGTAGCGATGCCGCCGGCGGCTATGAGTGGAATAGTAATAGCGTCTCTTACGGCGGGTATCAGGCACAGTGTAGTGGTCTCTTCCCGGCCATTGTGGCCGCCAGCCTCAAAACCTTCTGCGACCACCGCATCCACACCAGCGTCCTGGCATTTCCTGGCAAACTTAGCGCTGGATACCACATGCGCTACCACGATGCCCTGCTCCTTAAGCTTTGCGGTCCATGTTTTCGGGTTACCTGCTGAGGTGAAGACAATAGGGACTTTCTCCTCTATGATAATTGCTATGTGCTTATCTATATCCGGGTATAAGAGCGGCACGTTCACCGCAAAAGGCTGGTCGGTGGCCTGCTTGCATTTTTGTATATGCTCCCGCAGCACTTCGGGATACATGCTCCCCGCCCCTATTATGCCCAGCCCACCGGCATTGCTCACCGCAGAGGCCAGCCGCCAGCCGGAAGCCCAGATCATTCCTGCCTGGATAATTGGGTAACGGATACCAAAAAGCCGGGTTACCCGGTTGTCAAAACCATTTTCTGTAAATGAAGCCATTTCAAATTGAAGTCAAAAGTGAAAAGTGAAAACCGAAAAGTGTGAAACGAAGGAAAATTTTCAAATTTGCACATTTTCTCCCGATCGCTATCGGGATCAAATTGCCGAATTGTCTAATTATCAAATTGTCGAATTAAGATACTTTTTTTCTATAGAAAAGGGTGTTGCAATTCCCATCCCTGAATATCTCTTTAGCCGTTTCCTGCAGGAAGTGTGTGGTCACCGCCTGGTACTTGCCCCATTCATGATTGATCAGCTCTGCATTGCCCATAAGCTCATAAAACGCCAGGTTATTGGCGCGGCTCAGCAGGCTCATATCTTCAAAGGCTATCATGGCCTCTATTTTGTTTTTCGATTTCTGCAGTTCACTGTCTGATACACCTTCGGCTACCAGTTTCTTCATCTCCCGCTCCACCGCAGCGTTAGCATCTGCAATATCTTTTCCTTCCCTTATCTTCCCTTCCACCACCAGTAGGCCCGGATCCAGGCTGCCAGTATGATAACAATTAATGTTGCTGAACAATTGTTCTTCCTTCACTAACCGCTGGTATAAGCGCGATGAAAGTCCACTGCCCATGATCTCCGTAATAAGATCTGAAGCATAATAAGTAGGCGTGAGGCGGCCTGCAATATGCCATGCTTTGTATAGCGCATCCAGCGGCACATCGGCATAAACCGTTTGCTCCCGGTTCTCCTCCTGCCGTGGCTCCGCGGGCAAGTGGCGCACATATTTTTCACCTGCCTCTATACCGCCAAACCATTTCTGTGATAACTCCCTTACCTGCTCTACAGTAACATTTCCAGCTACGCACATCACCGCATTCAACGGCCGGTAATGCTGGAAAAAGAACCCCTTCACCTCGTCCAGGTGGGCGTCTTCTATCTGCTTCAGGTCTTTGCCTATGGTGGGCCACATGTATGGGTGCGTTTTATACGCCAGCACACGCAGTATATGCCATGCATCGCCATAGGGCTTGTTCAGGTAGTGCTCTTTAAATTCCTCGCTCACCACCTTGCGCTGCACATCCAGGCTCTTCTCGCTGAATGCCAGCGACAGCATCCTATCGCTCTCCAGCCAGAAGGCCGTTTCCAGGTTTTTCAGCGGCAGTTGTATGTAGTAGTTGGTGATGTCGTTGGTGGTATAGGCATTGTTCTCGCCCCCCGCCATCTGCAGCGGCTCATCATACTCCGGTATGTTCACACTGCCGCCAAACATGAGGTGCTCAAACAAATGCGCGAAGCCCGTGCGCTGCGGCTCCTCGTCACGTGCGCCCACATCATAGAGTATATTCATGGCCGCCATAGGCGTAGCCTTATCTTCATGTACCAGCACCCGTAATCCATTATCCAGCGTAAACCGCTCAAATTGAAGCATAGTTATTTTATAAGTGGTCAAAGGTAAAAGAAAAATGGTGTGTAGCTATAACTTAGAAAATCGACCATGATTCCAGTATACATTACACGTTAAATCACTGCGGAGGGAAAATACTTATACACCTCTCCCCTTGCAAGAATGCGGATAACAATGATCTTAGGATGGATATACTCAACGCCTACACGCCAATCACCCAATCGGATGCGGTAATAGCCTTCCCCTTTCTTCTGCGCTTCCATTTTACGATAGTCAGCACCCGATTGCTCTAAATTCTTTGCGGCTTCGAGTTGTGAAATAAGTTTTTCCACGGCCTGCACCACAGCCTTTGGTTTCGTCTTCAGATCCTTCAGAAAAGACCGGGTAATGATTACTTCCATTTCTTTATTTCTTTTCTGAATTCATCGGCAGAAATAGTGTCGCTGTCCTTATCCGCGCGTAGTAACTGCAGCATCAGATAGTCTTCCACGTCTTCATTTTCTATAATGCTCATAAGTTTCACTACATCGTCTGTGCTCCAGTTGCCGCGCTGTTTTTTAGCAGAAAATGTAGCCGGGGTCAATCCCATCTTTTTACTCAGATAGTCATTCCTATAACCACTGACATCAATAAGCTCCGGTAAAAACTGGACGAGTGTTTTATAATTGTTCGCAATGCTCAATAACATTTCTGTTGATTTTAAACAAAAATACGAATATTGCATTAAACAAAAAAAATACCCCATATCAACGGATACGGGGCACTATATAAAATATGCAAATTGCCGAACCTGCCTGCCGGCAGGTAGGTTGCCGAATTGTCAAATTGCTGAAGCCTCATGCTCCTTCACGTACTCCATCACTTTATTCACCATGTTCTTTGACCCGATGAAAATGGGTACGCGCTGATGAAGTTCTGTGGGGATAATGTCGAGTATATTTTCGGTGCCGCTGGTAGCCTTGCCGCCTGCAGCCTCTACAATAAAAGCCATTGGGTTGCATTCATATTGCAGGCGCAGCTTGCCGTTGGGGTTACTCTTATCGGCAGGATAGATGAATATGCCGCCCTTTATCAGGGTACGGTGCATATCGGCCACCATAGAGCCTATGTAGCGCTGGGTGAGCGGCCGCCCATCCTCCTTGTTGTGCTCCATGCAGTAGTTAAGGTAGGCCTGCATACCACCGGAATACTTTACGCTGTTGCCTTGGTTCAGTGAGTATATTTTGCCGTTTTCCGGGCACTTCATATTGGGGTGAGAGAGACAGAACTCACCGATAGATGGTTCGAGCGTGAAACCATTTACGCCCAGGCGTGTAGCATATACCATCATGGTACTGGAGCCGTAAATAATATAGCCGGCAGCCATGAGGTTTTTGCCCGCCTGCAGAAAATCGGCTTCCGTGCAGGGTTTGCCCAGCTCACTCACGCGGCGGTATATAGCGAAGATGGTACCTATGGGTGCATTAACATCGATATTTGATGAGCCATCGAGGGGATCGAAAAGGACAACATACTTGGAGTTGGCCGAAAAAGTATCCATATAAGAAATGTGGTCATCGTTCTCTTCAGAGCCTATACCGGCACATTCGGTGCAGTTTTGCAGGATATTGATCAGCGTATCATTGGCAAACACATCCAGTTTCATCTGCTCCTCGCCCTGCACATTGGTAGCGCCCTGCTTGCCCAGTATGTCCACGAGGCCGGCCCGGCGCACCTGGTTATTGATCACCTTGCCCGCAAGGCCAAGGTCCCTGAGTATGGCAGACAAGTCACCCGTTGCCTGTGGGAATTTCCGGGTCTCCTGGATGGTAAACTCATCCATGGTGATTAACTTACTTTGCGACATTATGATGATTTATTGTTGCCCCAAAATTAACAAGAAGATCGCAATGATACTAATTGGCACTGTTTTTATTATGTTTGAATAAACCATTGGCCACCAGCAGAAAAACCATTTGTATAATGATGAATAAAATACCTTCTTTTATTTTACTGATCTGTGTGTTAGTTGCCCTGGGTAGCTGCACCATGATGCACGAAAATTCAAAATACGAATTTAATGACGGGATCTACCAGACAAAACGTTTTTCGCAGCACCGGGTTTATGTACTTAAGGTAGATGATGACACGATCGCTGTATTCCCTGTGAAACAGTTCAAAGACTCAACGGCCATAATATCCAGCCAGCGGACGAACTACACACCCATGCAGAAAAAGTTTAAGGACAATAAGGTCTCGCACATTTTCTACAGGCCTTCGTTCGATGTGGACGTAATGACGATACCGTTGAAATTCAGGCCGGCGCAATATTTACTGCCCAACCAGCTTACCACAAACTTCAATGGAGCAGTTTTCGGCGGGTACCGCATAGACGCCTACAAGGTAAACTATAAACGGACGCCACTCAACCTCTATAAACAGAAAGTAAAACACATTGGTTACAGTGCAGGCCTGTGTGCCGGCATAGGCAATACACTGGTAGATGAAAACTCACTGAGAATACCGCAGACCGACCTCCAGTACGAAGGGATGATACTGATAACCGGAGTAGCAGCAAACCTGGCCGTACAGAATTTTACGTTCGGCATTTCATTTGGTCCTGACTTCCTGCTGGACAAGTATAACAACCGGTGGATATACCAGGGTAAGCCAGCCGCTGGTTTTACGCTGGGGCTGGACCTAAATTAGGCGTGTTTTTATTTCCCACCGTTGGCTCGAAGATCATTGAGGCAGTTACTGTCCAGCACCGGCACAGTGTTCATACCAGACAGCCCGACGTGTGTATCTATGGAGTAATACATGAGGCAGTGTGTGTTGTTACAATGGTTGCCATGCACGGTATCCTGGTGAAAGACCTGCATGGGCGTGCCCAGATTTACCAGCCCCAGGATGTGGCCAAACTCATGCTCCAGCACGCTTGTTTCCAGGGCCACACGGGACACCTGCAAAAGCCCACCCGAGTTGGTGAAAATATCCTTTCCGAAAAGGCAAATAGAAGTGTTGCGGTAAGCAAAGCCCAAGGTAGCCTGCGAGGTATCATAGCCGTCTGTAACTAAGATGTAAACGGCGATAGCGTTGCCGCTGGTATATGCAGTACGGTTTATCCGTTCCGTAATCGCCGCTGAGTCTACGGTGAATGTATTGCCATTAGCTGCGATCTGTGTTTGCGTGATATTTATACCGCCCGGCTTATTGCAGATACCATTAAGGTAGTTGGTAAGATTAGTGATCGTTGCTGTTTCCAGCTCATACCCCGGCATATACTGCACCTGTATGTTCAAGGTAGTGTACTTAGCATCACTAAGCAAGTCATTAGCTGACTTACCAAGAGCCTGATCGCTGTAGCTGTTGGGTAAAGTTTCCGGATTGGTGTTGTTTTCTTTTTTGCAGGAAAAAAGAAACAGTACATAAGCAATAAAAAGTAATTGTTTCTTCATAATTCGTTTAAAAAAAATCACAAAAATCTTGCCAGTCCTGGTATATGTTTCCCGGCCATTAATACCCTTTATATTCACCCTTTAAAAACGCAAAGCAAATCGAATCTTCCATTTTACCATTATAAAAATAGTGAGACCGCAACCTGGCTTCTTCTGTAAACCCGGCGCGCTTTATCAGCTTCAGCGAAGGAATATTCTCCGGGCTGACAAATGCCTGCATTCGGTTCAGTTTCATTTCTTCAAAACCATATCTAACGACTGCACGCAGCGCCTCTGTCATAAAGCCCTTGCCTTTCGCAGTTTCATCAGACATCCTATAACCCAGCTCAGACCTCGAGTGCATCGCATACCAGTCATGAAAACCGCATCTGCCAATTGTCTTACCGGTTTCCTTTTCCACCAGCAAGAAGGATTTGAACGACATCCTGTAGGTGGTCATTCCCAGCCGGAATTTTTCTTTTTCCGCATCCAATTCTTCGACAGTAATTAAGCCCATTTCGGCCATTATGTCGTCATCTGACCACGTGGTAAACATCACACGCTGCACTTCCGGGCCAAACTCTTTCAGCAACAGCCTTCCGGTCTCCAGGATCGCTCGTTTTGTTGCACCCAGCTCCATTACATCCCCAATTTGAACAGGTTAATATGCTGTTGCTCCGGTGTAGTGAGCACCATACTGGACGCTCCTTTTTCGACATAATCGGTAATTCCGCCGGCTTTCAGTTTTTCGATCTTAGCTTTCATATCTGCTGCAAAAAAGGTGATCACGGGATAATTAAAACTATCCGTCTGGTGCAGGCCCACAATACTCAGTCCATCAGAAATGATAGCCCATGGGTACGGCGCTGTGAACTTTGAAATGGCTCTAAAACCAAGTGTTTCCCAGAACGAAATTGATTTTTCGAGGTCGGCGACTGGGTGCGCAAACTCACCGAACAGACCGCATACCTTGTTCACATATTTTTCGGGGTTAAAATAATCTTGCTGGGGCATAGTAAGCATGCCGGGGCCGGGAGGCTGAGAAAAACCTTCTATGATATTTACCAGGCTTATAGTGAGCTTATCGGGCGACTGAAAGACAAAGCGTTTTACGGGGTCCGAATCCTTAGCGCGATAGGTGAACTGGATTCCCTTTTTTTCCAGATCAGCGACAACCCTATTTATATCTTTTACGTAATAGGTGAGCGCAATATAGGGCTGAGGGTCTTTCCGCAGCATGATGAGTAAAACGCCATCGGTTATTTGTATCCACGGAAACGGCCAGTCGGCCCGGTAGAGCTCTTTGAACCCCAATACCTGGTAATAAGCGAGCGACTGATCGAGATCAGGAGCTGTGATCGTAAAAGCGGTAATTTCGCCCAGGACAGGCGTAGGCAGATTTTCCATATTGTACTAAATAATCAAAGGATGAAGGTACCGTTTTTAGGATTCTTTGTGATACCGTTTGGTTTGCAATGCTTAATTTTATAACACAATAAACCGTTATGAAACCGATGTTATTTAAGGCTTTAGCTGCGCTTCTGTTTGTTTTTTGCTTTACGGGTAACGCAAGCGCGCAGTTTGAGAATGTATACATAGGCGTGAATGGGCTTACTTGTTCGCAATGTTCGCGCACGGTAGAAATGAGTATCCGCAAGCTGGATTTCGTAGCCGATGTGGACATGAACCTGGAGCATACCGAAGGTAAAATAGTTCTTAAGAAAAATAAGAAGGCAGATATGGATAAAATCGCCCAGGCCGTAGTCAATGCCGGCTTCTCCGTTCGTTATCTGCAGGCAGAGCTGCACACCGACAACCCCATCGTGACTACCGGCTCTTGCTTTAGCTTTAGCGGTGACCAATATATCCTTTCTGAGCCGCCCAAGACGCCACTAAAGGGCGAGATAAAATTAAAATTCATCGGAAAAAAGTACATGTCGAAAAACGACTTCAAAAAAGTAGAAGCGCATATGAACGACAAATGCGGCAACGCTATCGGAAAAGTATACCATGTGATCATGTAGCCCGATTCATAATCAGTTATTCAATGCTCCTTGCTCAATCCAATAAAGTATAATCGCCTGCTGGGTTGCAGATAAAGCAGGGGCTGGCGGCGGTGGCATTTCATTTGAGCGCACTTCTGAGTATAGCAAGCTCGCCTGCGGATTAGCTGTTGACACCAACTCTTTTACGATAATAGTATGGTAGGCGTCTGCACTGTCAAGATTTACATTTTGATTAATGCCATTACCACCTAAGTGGCAGCCGCTGTTAAGTACACAACTAGCATTAAGAATAGGGATGATATCCTTACTGAAACTTATCCGCGGTATCTGTGCGCTATGTGTACAAGAGATCATCTGCACCATGCAGAACAGCACGATGCAGATGAAAACGGCCACATTTTTTTTACTCCTCATAACGGAACATGTTGGGGATTCTGGCTGCAAGTGTATCAGCTATAAGCGGATTTACAGAAGTCTGGTTGCTTGTTGCAAGGTTTATCCCGGAAAGCAGCTTACCATAGTCACAAAAAACGTGAATATAGTTCGTGCTACCTGCGCTGGCTATATATACCGGATACGCGGCAGACCCTCTGGTTGGCAATGACACCTGTGTTGCTGCAGTGAGGCTGTTTGGTATCTGAAAACTAAAAGGAATCGCGCCAGACGGATTTACGGCAGTATCTGTTGCTACCGGATCATATGCACCGGTGACTACCATGCCGTAATAATTTGTGCCATTCCACATGCTTGACTGCAAAGGATACGGAACTCCATCGGTAATAAAGTTTGTAGCAGGCGGCGTCACATCGTCAGCATTACTGAGGCCAACGGTGAACATTGCAGAAACATAAGTGCCTACCGGTACTTTACACAAGTAATAGTCTTCACTGTCCAGGCCTTTCAGCAATACCACATTGTTGAGGCTAAGCATGTTCCCGTTTGCATTTACCAGCATAATGTTAGAAACGAAAAATTGGGGCACTAATAACTTTATTCGCCTGCCCAGTGAGTCAAAGCACCACGGGCTGTAATTGAAGGATCCTGTAGTATTACTGTCATACCCATCTACATTACCGCCAATAGTGCTATCTATGATCTGGGTATGAAAATGAAAAAAGAAGGTCGCGGAATCTGGATTGTTGCTGTTTTTGTGCTTGCAAGAGGTCATGCCTACTGACATAAGCGAACCAATAATAACCATAAGGGAGAGAACTGCTATTGTATGTTTTTTCATAAGTTTTTTTATTGAAGTTTGTTTGAGAAATTAGTTTGATAAGTTAGATATCCCACACCTTTGGGGTGCTGAGCATCAGCAGGTGAGGCACACTATGGACGTGCGCCACACCATCAGAATGAATATTGTAATCCTGCGAGTAAATTAGATTTTAAGGCCATCTGCGTGCCATTCAGGTTTTGATAAACAGGCACGCCATACTCGGCCATTAGGCGAAAATGCTCCAGCACTGGTTTCATTAAGTAAAAGTTGAGGCCTGCATACACATTCATCCAGGTACCACCGTAATTGCTCGTTTTTGTGGTGGGGTCATTTTCCTGGTAGATCGCATTTGCAACAACAGGGTCTGCACCAGAGATGACATCTGCATGAACATCTTCGGCCCTGAGTGTCGCGCTCAGGAAGGGCAGAACCTGGTACCCAGCCCATGCTGTTGCGTGGTACACATTCCCATCTTTATACCCCAATGAATTATAATTGAGCTTTACATCCGCCCCCGCATTTGCCCCCCAGTAAAACTGGCCGTATTTGCGGGCATAAGTAATGTCCGGGTCTATGCTTATTGACCCCGTACCTGTCTGCATATCGTAGGCTAGGCGCTGGTTATCGCCAAGTATAGTTGTACCGGTTTCCTTTATGCTGCCAGTGGGCAGGCTGATTCCGATACTGCCAATGATGCGCTGAGCAGCTATACCTGAAAAGTTATAGAGCGCGGAGACTTTTGTGTCTGTAATGCCGGAAGATGTAGTCTGCATACCCATGTTTGTACCGGCAGGCATATACATCCACGAACCGTTCATAAACATATATCCTCCTTTTGAGTCCATGTTCATGCTCATGTTGTTCACCATATATCCGCCCATGGCCATAACTGTTAGCCTGTCGGTAACACCGTACATGGCCATCAGCATGTGCATCTGCATGCTCATGGTCTCCGGGGCCATCATGTAGTTCTTATAAACGGTATTGTCGCTTACTTTTTCAGCGCCTACATTGTTGCCGCTCATCATGGTATTCATAAAAGTATAAGACAACATCCATGTCCCTTTTTGATGAATATGATCGGTCATGACGCCCAACGGCGCCTGTGTATTGCCTGCGCAGCCGCAGAAGCTGCTGCACGACTCATCACTTTTGGCATTATCAATTTTTATTCCCTGCTCATCAGTTGCCTGTTGCGCATAGCCACAAATCGCAATTACGGAACAAGACAGCAGCAGGAATATTTTTAGAAATTTCATGCTAAACGTTTTAAAGTTTAATTAAATAAACGCTTCCCGCAGAACGCTGCAGGAAGCCTATCAACTAAAAAACGTTATGCAGATGGTGGATGGAAAACGGAATGATGAAATGAAGATGTTCCGAGATCATTGTAGCTAAAATACTTGTTGGGAACGTCAGTGATAGCAAAATGATTTACTTCAAATTTAGTATCCGCACAAAACAAATTTACTACCTGCTCGCTCTTCTGGTTGCGCGGATTTGGCGCCTGCTCTTTGCCTTCTTTTGCCAGCTTCTTTTTCAGGCAGCATTTACCATCGCAATGCATGGAAGGTTTGTTCCTGTTCTCGCAAAGGTTTTTCGCTATGTAGTTTTTATTGGCATAATACTGACCTAATATCACAACCTGGCTAAAGGTTTGTAACAATATGCCCACAAGGGCAAATATGGCCACTAGTTTTTTCAATGCTTACTGATTGTGATCAGTTTTCGGCGTTAAAGTTACAGACAACTGCTATTATTTCCTAAATTTACTCACCGGTACTATATGAAAAAGGCCTGCTCCCTGCTGTTTCTTGTCTTTCTTTCACTTTTAGTTAAAGCGCAGGAATTATACAACCTAACTTTACCCGCCAGTACAATACCTAAGGGTGCGATGGGTGTCCGCCTGTTTGATGAAAGCTACAGCGAGCAGGGACTGATAAGAAAGATAACGGTACTGAAAGTGATGTACGGTGTGACACCAAAATTAACCGTTACGCTTTCCGGTGTAGCTTCTGATTATCATTCGCTTTATCTGCCAGTCGATTTTATTCTGCATGATCATTCAGGTGGTGGTGCGCCACCGTCGGCTAATTTACCGCAGTCTACGCCCAATCCTTATATTTTCGCTGGTGGAGACCTTTACGCTCAATACCGCTTCCTTTCATCCGATGGTCAGAATACCCACTTCAGAATGGCAGCCTATGGAGAAGGGTCGTACATCCGCATCGCTTCGCATCTCGGCGAGCCGGAGTTATTGACACACAACACTGGATTTGGCGCAGGGATTATTTCCACTTACCTGAAGTCACACTTCGCCGGCACAGTCACACTAGGTTGTGTGATCCCGACGGAATACCAGGGGAATGCGTTTGATAAATATGGGGGTGTATTCCCTACGGCGATAAAGTATGGAAATGCGATTGACTACAACCTGGCACTTGGGTACCTGCTTTTCCCACGGCATTATAAGAGTTATGAGCAATCGAATATAAACCTGTACCTCGAATTCCTTGGCAAGAGTTACGGAGCAGCACAGGTGACCCAAAAGGATGGTGTGATAACCGATCATATCCCGAATACGGCCTTCCTGAAAGCAGACAATTACATGGATATAAATCCCGGCATACAATGGATCATTAAGTCATCACTGCGCATTGATGTTTCCGTTGGTTTCCCACTTATCAACTCCTCCTTCCTTCATGAATATCCAATCTATTATATCGGGCTGCAACGGTATTTTTTCTTTAAGAAGCGTATTTCCGCTAAAAGTGATTAATTTTGTTACTATGAAAGCCCTGATTACCATTATCACAATTTTTCTCACCGCGATAATAGTTGGCGAAAGCTGCAAACCTAAATCTGGTAACACAATTACCGGGGGCGGCAAAGGAGGAACTTATACGATCAATGTTACTGGTGAGCATCACGGCGGCTTGCTGGATACCTGCAAGATGTACATAAAGTATGCGACACTGGATGCGCCTGCAAATGGGGTGTATGATGATTCTCAAAACGTAGCGATAAGCGGTGGTGTACCGGTTGCCTCTTTTACCAGTCTTACCCAGGGCAATTACTATGTACTCGCGGTGGGCTATCACGGCGCGTATTCTCCCCCAAATGTGAAGGGCGGCAAATCATTTGTTGTTTCCGGCTCGGCAGAAGTGGTTAGTGATACAATACCTACTTATCAGTATAATCCGTAGGAAACTTGCTATTTGATTTCTATTCCTGTCCTCAGTATTTCTTCGACAAAGGGGTCTTTATCTGGGGTAAAGTCTTTGGTATTGTATGTGCGTGGCTGGATGTCTGTGTTCGGCCGCTTTATCAATAACTGCGAAAATAATTTTACGTCTTCGAAACCAATGTTCTGAAATTCGTCAGCAACAAAGGCAACATCTATGTCACTCCATTTATGCTGCTCGTTCCTGGAGTATGAACCATACAATATTACTTTACGCAAGTGTATTCCCGACTGTCTTATTTCATCAGCCAGCTTTTCGAGGTTTTTTATTACAGTTTTTTGAGTAAGCATGTTCTTAGCCTATTTACCTCGTCGAGAATTTTCTTTGTGTTGACCGACTTATATTTTTTATAAAGTTCGTTTTTATAATCCGGATAGCGGCCTTCTAACTGAAACTGGTTCATTTCACTTAAAAATTGCTTATCACTATCCGAAAGTTCCAGTTTTGTATTGTCAAGTATAGTCACAAGACGATGGATCTTAGGAGGTGTGTTTCCTTCATTATCTTTCACCCAATGCGCCTTAAGCAGTTTTTCCAAAACAAGATGCGACCAAAACAGCGCATGTACATAGTTTTTGGTCTTATACAAATCCTGTATCGCTTTCCAATCTTTAGCGGCTGTCTTTACCCAATAATCAATGTGATCTTGTTTTGTCACGACACCTTTCGTTCTATGCAAAAATAATTAAAACGAGGTAATTCTTTGATAGCGCTAAATAGAGGGATAATTCCTTCCGGAAAAAATCATAAATAATCGTACTTTCGCAGCCTGTTTTATCTATTATTTCTTTATTAATGTTGCGGGAAGAGCCGATCAAAGCCAGATGGCAAATAGCAGCGCGCGCGAAGGACTACAACCAGTTATTGAAGCCTAATCTCAGCGGCATGGTGGTGTTCAGCAGCGTTATTGGCTACCTGATGGCGCCCAATGTTCATTTTATCTGGAATAATATGGGTGTGTGGCGGCAGATCATCACCCTTTTCCTGGGCGGTATGCTGGTTACCGGCGGCGCCAATACCATCAACCAAATACTGGAACATGAGAGCGATTCGCTGATGAAGCGCACCCGCACACGCCCACTTCCGGAAGGCCGAATGGGCCGCACGGAAGCCTGGATATTTGCTGCATTCACAGGAATAGGCGGGGCTTTGCTTCTTGGTTATTATTTCAATCCACTGGCTGGTGCGCTTAGTTTTTTATCGCTGTTATTGTATGCATTCGCCTATACACCCATGAAAAAAGTGCATCCGGTGGCTGTACTTATCGGGGCTGTGCCGGGTGCATTGCCTCCGCTGATAGGCTGGGTGGCTGCTACCGGCAGCCTTAGCATAGGAGGATGGATACTGTTCACACTCCAGTTTTTCTGGCAGTTCCCACACTTCTGGGCAATAGCCTGGGTGGCATTTGACGATTATAACCGGGCCGGCATACGTATGTTGCCCACCCGTGAGAAAGAGACCCGGTTCACAGGCGTACAGTGCATGCTATACAGCCTGGTGCTGATACCAATGGCTATGGTGCCACATGCAATAGGCCTTACGGGAAATATTGGGATGTGGGTATGCGTATTGTGCGGAATGATGTATTTTGCTGCGTCAGTAGTGTTTTATATCAAGAACGATCATAAATCGGCACGGAGGGTGATGTTCGCGTCATTTATTTATCTGCCAACGATATTATTGGCGCTGGTGATCGATAAAATCTAATTTGACGATTTGGCAATTTGACAATGACTTGTGTTTCGTGATAAAAGTGATTAAACAATAGTAAAATGAATACAGCAGTGCAGCAGGGGGAAAGGAAAAGAATACATCCACAAAAATTCATGATGTGGCTGGCAATGGCCAGTATCAGCATGGCATTTGCGGGGCTCACCAGCGGATTTATGGTGCGCGAAGCGCAAGGCAACTGGCGCCTATATCATTTGCCGCAGGTGTTTACTTATTCTACAGTCGCGATTTTTATCAGCAGCATTACGATGATAATGGGTGTGCGGGCCTTTAAGTCAAGGCAAATGCCGCGCTATAGAATGCTTATTTCCGTGACACTTATTTTGGGAATTGTATTCGGGTTATTGCAGTTCACCGGTTTTTACCAGTTATACCACCAGGCCCAGCAGGTACGCATAAACGGGCAGGTACTGAATGAGGCCGCTACCGTGCGCCTCACCGGTAACCCCAGCGAGTCTTTCCTGTTTGTTATCGCGGGATTGCATCTTGCACATCTTGTAGGTGGATTAATTGCATTATTATTTGTATTTTTCCGGGCATTTAGAACTAAGGTAAAGACCTACAATGCAACAGGGCTGGAGATTGTAGCCAGTTATTGGCACTTCCTTGATGCATTGTGGATATATTTATTTGTATTCTTTCTGGTAAATCTATAAAATTATTTAGAAATTCGCACCTGCCTACCGGTAGGCGGGCACGGAATAACACAACACTAAACTAGTCTATGTCACAAACAACAGTAGTAACTGCAGCAAAAGAACCAAGCCTTTGGGCCGGCGGGCGATCACCGTATAATGTTAGCTATGGCAAAATGATGACCTGGTTCTTCCTTTTGTCGGATGCCCTTACATTTGGTGCATTTCTGATAGCTTACGGCACGACGCGCTTTTTCAGCGCAGTATGGCCAGATGCCAACCAGGTGTTCAAGTCTTTCCCGTTCGCGGGCGAACGCAACCTGCCGTTATTGTTTGTGAGCCTTATGACCTTCATACTGATCATGAGTTCTGTAACCATGGTACTTGCAGTACATGCAGGGCACTACGGTGATAAGAAGAATGTTGCAAAATGGCTACAGTGGACCATCGTAGGCGGTATCTGCTTCCTGAGCTGCCAGGCATGGGAATGGACACACCTGCACGCTGAGTGCGGAGGTTTGTGGGGCGCGTTTACCGATGTGAACACACCGGTAGACCAGTTCAGGCATTTCTTTGGGGAAAAATCGCTGCCATATGTGGATGCACATCCGCTGGTAGCGATGCAGAGCGCGCATGGCTTTTTCAACTATTTCTTTACCATTACCGGTTTCCATGGCGGCCACGTTACATCGGGAGTTATCTTCAACATACTGATACTGGTGAATACCGTTAATGGTGTTTATGAGCGTCGCGGGCACTATGAGATGGTAGAAAAGATAGGCCTTTACTGGCACTTTGTAGACCTGGTATGGGTGTTCGTGTTCACTTGCTTCTACCTGCTATAACCGCAAAGCGCTAAAGGCGTTTAGCTTAAAGTAACTAATACATTTTATCAACTTAATAAGACTTAAAAATGTCAGCACACCACAGCAATAGTATCCAACATTTGTACGAGGGAGACCAGTCTAAATTGTATTCCGGTGTTATGCAGCATCATGCTGATGTAAATTCAGATGAGAGCAAGGCACAAGTAAAAAGGATATGGAAGATATTCTGGATACTCCTGGTGATCACGATAGCAGAAGTGATCGTGGGCATGTTTTACAGCCATCATATGAACCCAGCCGTAAAGGCGTTCTTCTTCCTGGCACTCACGGTTTTAAAAGCGGGCTATATTGTTTCTGTTTTCATGCACCTTGGCGATGAATTCAAGGGCTTCATAATTACTGTATTGATACCGCTGGTATTGTTTGTTTGGTTTATCATAGCGTTCCTTGCCGATGGCGGGTTCTGGCTTCGCATGAATGAATCATCACCAGCAAGACATACAATAGAACACGTGGCTAAGTAATGGCTCAGAAAAGGTCAAATAAAAAATTCTTTTTAGGATTAGTGGTGGCATTTTTGCTGCCACTTTCTTTTTATTTGATTACGGTGCAGCTGTCGAAGGGAAAGGTAAAAATGCCGCGGTACTACTTTGCTGATAAAGTAGAGCCAGCTGTAAACGGAGCTCCTGCGGACACTGTTTACCACCAGGTGGGCGACATTGAACTTACCAACCAACTGGGTGAAAAAGTATCGCTTAACAAATCGCTTGCCGGGAAGTCGGTGGTGCTGGATTTCTTTTTTACGAATTGTCCGTCCATTTGCCCCCAATTGTCGAAGAATATGCGACAACTGCAGATCAGCTTCAAGAAGGACCCTAAGAAAGAAGCTTCTCTGGATACCATTGTCCAGTTTATTTCCATCACTGTTGACCCTTCGCATGACTCCTTCCAGGTATTGCGCACCTATGCTGACCGTTTTGGCGCCAACCATGATAGGTGGTGGTTCCTGACCGGGGACAAGAAGACGATCTATAACTTCATACGCAATGAATTAGGCATACCTACCGGCCCGGGAGATGGCGGCGCAGATGATTTTATACATACTGAAAAATTTGTGCTGCTGGATAAAGACCGTTTTATACGCGGCTATTATAACGGGCTAAATGATACTGACGTACGCAAATGCGCTGACGACATAGTGCTGCTGACCCTGGAAAGGAAGAAGAAAAAATAATAAGTTGAGGTGATAAGTTGATAGGTTTAAAATGATTTTATGCTGACTCCGTCTTTCAAGAAAAATGACAAACAGGCAAAGCTTTTTATATGGGCTGTATCGTTCGTAGTATTCGCTGCGGTTGCGTTCCTCGTGAATTTCAAGCTATTTAAGGGTATTGACCTCGGCTTTAACGTACATGTGCTGGCGTTGTGCAATGCCGTTATTAATGGTACCGTCTCTGTGCTATTGGTGTGGGCGCTGCTGGCGGTGAAGAATAAGCAATACCTGTTGCATAAGCGGCTAATGATGGCCGCGATCGTGTTGTCGGTGCTGTTCCTGGTATCGTATATAGGGCACCACTTACTGGCAGATGAGACAAAGTATGGCGGGGCGCACGATGCCAAATACTACATCTATCTTTTTATCCTTATCACCCACATTTTTCTAGCTACAATTATTTTGCCATTCATTCTTTTCACTGCATACAGGTCACTGATCGGAGAATATGAAAAGCACAAAAAGCTGGCCAAGTATACCTGGCCTTTATGGTTGTATGTGAGCGTAACGGGCGTGCTGGTATATATCATGATCAGCCCGTATTACGTGCCGCATTTATAAGTCGGGCGCATTTTGCTTTCTCGTCTATTCCTGCTAATTTTATATTATGAAAAGGATTGTGCTCACAGTTTCGTTATTAGTGACGCTCGTCGGGGTTTCAATTGGACAGGGGTGTGCCGTATGTACCAAGGCCGCGGCCGGAATGGATGACAAAAGCGCACGAGGCCTTAACGGTGGTATTATCTACCTTGCGTTTCTGCCACTTGTTTTTATGGGTACGTTGGGTTTCATCTGGTGGCGGTATAATAGACCGCCGCAGGCAAAGTAAAACATTCATTTCTCCGCCTTTTTAAATTGCCTCTATGAAGAAGCACCTTATACTTGTTTGCGCGGTTTTGTCGGTAACCCTGTTTGTTTCTTCCTGCAGAATGAATACGCTGAAGGGTGAGGGAAATAAGACAACTGCTGCACCCTCCCTCCCCTCGTTTGACGCCGTCGAGATCGAGGTTCCGCTAAAAGCCAATATCACCGTGCAAACCGGCTCCCAGCCAGGAATAACAATGAATGGTTATGAAAACATACTGAAGCATATAAAAACAACGGTAAAAAATAATACGCTGTACATCAGCAGTGACCTCGGCGAAATGTGGACAATTGACTGTGATGGGCTCACTACCCAGATCACACTACCCTCCCTCACCGCACTCACGCTTTCAGGTGCGCCCGATGCCGATATACATGGTAGTGTTACCGGTGGAAATTTCAAACTAAGTATATCGGGCGCAGCTAATGTCGTTATTGACGATATTCATGCAGATGCTTTCTCCTCTGATGTTTCAGGAGCGGCTGATATTACCGTAAAGGGCGGAACAGTGAAAAGTGCAGCCTACGAGATAAGTGGCGCAGGAAAGGTCAAAGCTTTCCCTTTGCAGGCATCAGAAACCAGTGCTTCCATCTCAGGCGCTGGAACCAGTGAGGTAACTGCGCTTACTAAACTATCTGCGAGCATTAGCGGAGCAGGCAGCATTAAATACAAGGGCCATCCATCCATCTCACAGGAAGTGTCCGGCGTTGGATCGATCACTGATGCCAATTAACACTTTTTTTGCTGGCAAGATTTTGGTATATTTATTGGTAAATAGATCTCTATGCCAGGAAAATATTCGCTGCGGATACTTCTTTTATTAGCTCTCATTTTCGGAACACGCCTCTACTCGCTGGCCCAGACGGACCCGTTGGAACGTAATCTTTGGTACAATGAAGAAAAAACAGCCAAGATACAGATATACAAGGCCACCGATGGAAAATTTTACGGCAAGATAGTATGGCTCAGGGTACCTAATGCAGAAGACGGCAAACCCAAAGTTGATAAAAACAACCCCGACAAAAACCATGTGAATGACCCACTGCTGGGGCTGGTACTCCTAAAAGGATTTAAGAAGGATGGAGAAAAAGGGTACGAGGATGGTACTATATACGACCCCAAGAATGGCAAGACTTACAGCTGCAAAATAACGAATAAGGGAGACCTGCTGGACGTACGCGGCTACATTGGCTTTTCATTTATCGGCCGCACAACAGTTTGGACCAAGGCCGACTGACCTATAGGCTGAATTCAATTTTGAACTCGGTGCCTTTGTTCAGCTCGCTTACCACAGTGATCTTTCCTCCCAGCGTTTCTACCTGACTTTTTACCATATATAGTCCCAGGCCCTTTCCTTCTACATGATGATGGAATCGCTTATATAGCCCAAAAAGCTCATTGTTGTTTTTATTCACATCGATCCCGATTCCATTGTCAATAAATGTCAGCACCATTTTGGGGCCATCAACTTCGCTTTTTATTTTTATTACCGGTATTTCGTGCTCCTTGCGGTACTTTATGCTGTTTGATATCAGGTTGCCGAAAATGCTCACCATATAGTTTTTCACGGTATAATGCTCATCGACCGATGAAAAGTCCGTTTCAATAAAATACTTACCACGGTTGAAGTCCTGCGCCATCCCGCGCTCGATCTCGCTAACCAGCGTTGAAAAAACGACCCTTTCTTTTTTGTCCTCTATGTTGCTTTTCAGGTGCAGGATATCATTAAGATCCCGTATCACTTCATCTAGCCGGCCGGCTGATTGTGATATGCCGTTTATTATGTCTTGTTTTTCGTCTTCACGTAGCTCGAATTCCGAAAGTACCTGGGTGAGTCCAATCAAGCTGGCGACCGGCGACCGGAGATTGTGCGAAACGATGTACGTGAATTGTTCCAGTTCATTATTTCTCTTTACGAGGTCGTTAGCCATCTCTTCCTTTTGCAGCTCAGCCTTCCACAAGTCAGTGACGTCCCGAATAATGGACATGATCGTCTCTATATTACCCTGGTCGTCAGTTAGGAACGAGTTATACCAGCGAGTGTAGAGTACCCTACCATCTTTTGAATAGTTTCTGTTTGCCAGTGGGCCCTTTTCCTGGCGAACCTCCTGCTCCTGCAGGCCCTCATTTACTTTTGTTATATCCTCCTTATAAATCAGGAATTCAGATAGCTTCTTACCAATAACTTCTTCCTCTTTCCAGCCATATATGTCATTCGCACGCTTGCTCCAGAAAGTGATTCTCATGTCCTTATCGTATTCGATAACGGCGAGCGGGCCATTGTTGATGTGGTAATTGAGACGCTTCTGCGCCTTTTGTGTCGCCTGCTCTGCCTTTTTTAACGACGAAATATCAACCGTATAGCAGGATATCCCCGTGATCTTACCATCAGTAATAATGGGGTTGTAGCCCGACCGGAAAAAATACCGTTCGCCGCCGCGCTCGTAATCCACTTCTATTACTTCCTTACTCCCTGCGAGAACGCGGTCGAGTATTTCGTAACGAGCTTTAAGTTCATCAGGCGGCAGAAAATTATAAGCCTGTTCGCCAGGTTCGGGGTCTTTGCCCGTAAGTATCTTATAATACCGCGCAAGCTCGCCATTGAAAATGACCAACTTTTTCTCCGTGTCCAGAAGGAAGATGGCGCCACCCATATTTTCAAAAAGAGCAATCAGGTGAGACTCTTTTGTTTTGATCTCCTTCTCGGCATTTATCCGCTCGGTAATATCGATGCCCATACCTATGAGGCATGGCTTACCTTCGTAAATTACCGCCCTGCCATTGAGATAGAAAGGGATCCTTTTACCGAACTTATTTATTGTGTCAATTTCTATTTCTGCGGAACCTTCTTCAAATACCTTTCCGATGATATTGATCATCCGTTCATGATCTTTCTCTTCGAAAAAATTTAACGGGTTAAGTGCCGCAATCTCGTTGGCCGAGTAACCGGACGTTATTTCGAAATTTTTGTTCCACCTGAGATAACGGCCGTCCTGGTCCTGAACATAAAAAACGCCCGGTAAACTGTTGATCACCACATCAGACACCTCCTCAGATTTCAGTATTGGCACGGTTTCGTTTTTCATCAACGGCAACGATTGTGATTTTTAAATACTATTAATTTACAAATGTATTACAAACAATCTGAAATGATGTAAGTATAAAGTTAATGCCCAGTATACTTTTTTATTTGTATGGATAGATTTTAGGTCATCGCCCAATTGAAATATTATTATAGCTTTGACTGAAATTGTTTCTTGGCCTATCCGATGTGTGGAGTTTTTATGAAGAAAAAAGTATCGTTCATTCTGATAATACTTTCCTCACTATTTGTGTGGACTGAATCGCGCGCACAATATCTAGACCCTCATTTCGCTATTTATTTAACAAGCCCTACCGGCATCTTATCCAAAGGAGGAATAAAGGCGGAATACCGGATCAATCTGCAGCATGCGCTTTTATTGGGCTACACACAGTACTGGGGATACTTTCCGGGTTACCAGGGCAATGTCGAATACCGCATTTATTTTGAAACCCGTAAAAGCAATTCTGAAAATTTTATTTACGCTAAAGCCGGACTTGGCTATTCCGGCTATATGTCAAAAACAGACTACAACCAGTTAACCATCTTCGGCGACAACAGGAGCGATGATGTGGCTCCCGGCACTTATGTATTAGGCGGAGGCGGCATCGGCAGGCATATTAATTTCAACTGGTTCTTTATCGAGCTCAATGCGGGCCTCAAGTTCGCCCAGGTCATAGGGCAGCCGCACGTGTATAATGAGCACCTGTTCTATCTCAGCGGCCCCGGTTCTATTGCAGATTTCAATTTCCATTTTGGGATACAGTTTTAGCCCGGTCACTACATAAATATTTTGCTCCATGAAACGCCAGCTTTTGTTTTTCATATTCCTCTTGTTTTCAGGCGTAATGGCAAAGGCCAGACCGCAGGCAAAGGCCGGAGCTGCAGATACTTCGTTCATCACTCCATTCGAGCGGTCAAATGGAACGAAGACGGCCACCTTCGTGGAGACACTTGACTTCTATAAAAAACTCCGGGATTCTTTTGCAACGATATCTATGGGGGATGCAGGACTGTCGGATGCGGGATTCCCATTGCCCTACGTTTGTTATAGCAGCGATTCCGATTTTGACAAAGACAACATAAAAAAAGAGGGGCGGCTGGTGATCCTGATCAATAATGACATTCACCCGGGCGAACCGGATGGTGTGGATGCCTGCATGATGCTGCTTCGTGATGCGGCCAAACGGAAAATAAAAGTGCCCGCGAATGTAGTGCTTGTAGTGATCCCTATGTATAACCTAGGAGGAGCGCTGAACCGGGGCAGAAGCCGCCCGAACCAGAATGGCCCGAAGAGCTATGGATTTCGTGGCAATTCCCGAAACCTGGACCTGAACCGCGATTTCATCAAGTGCGACGCGGCGGAAACTATAGGCCTCGAAGATATGTTTACCAAAATAAGCCCCGATATTTTTATTGATAATCACGTAAGCGATGGCGCCGACTACCAGCATGTGATGACACTACTGGCTACACAGCACGATAAGTTGGGCGGGGAAACAGGGGCATATATGTACAACACCTTCACCCCATCATTATATACAGACATGAAAAAACGGGGCTACGATATGGTGCCCTATGTAAACGATTTTGACAAAACCCCGGAATCAGGCTGGCGGGAATTTTATGAGTCACCTCGATTCTCCAGCGGGTATGCGGCATTATTTCACATCATGGCCTATGTACCGGAAACGCATATGCTGAAGCCGTTTAAAGACCGCGTGAAAGCCACCTATGCGCTGATGCAAAGCATTATTAAAGAAGGCGCTGAACATGCCGGAGAAATAAAAAAAGTGCGCGCAAACGATCTTGCAGCGCTCGCAAATCAAAATAAATTTGTACTGGACTGGCAGGCAGACACAACTCGTTACGACAGCATTTTATTCAAAGGGTATGAGGGTGCATACAAGCCCAGCGAGGTATCGGGCCTTCCGCGGCTGTACTATGATCACGCTAAGCCATTTACTAAAAAAGTGCCTTTTTATGATCACTTCGTGCCTTCAAAAACTGTGACTGCCCCTACAGCATACATCATTCCCAAAACATGGGTATCGGTCATCAGCCAGATGCGCAACAATGGTGTGAACATTCGACGCTTCAACAAGGACACAACAATGAGTGTGACAGCCTACCACATAGACAATTATGAAACAGTGCAACACCCATACGAGAAACACTACCTGCATAAAAACGTGCAGGTAACACCTGGCAACATATCTATTCGCTTCTATGCGGGCGACTACTATATACCACTAAACCAGGCCGCCAAACGCTACATCGTTGAAACCCTGGAGCCGACGGCACCGGATGCGTTTTTTGCGTGGAATTATTTTGACGGCATACTGCAACAGAAAGAGGGTTACAGTGCCTATGTGTTTGAGGATATTGCCGCTAAACTGCTAAAGGAAGACTCTGTGCTAAAAAAACAGCTAGACGAGAAAAGAAAGAGTGACCCGGTATTTGCTGCCGATGCCGGCGCCCAACTAGATTTTGTGTATAAACGCTCGCCTTATTTTGAGCAGTCGTATTTGCGGTATCCCGTTTACCGTCTTGAGTAGGTTGCACAGACCTCATGTATGTACACATGGTACGTAGAGACGTTGCAATGCAACGCCTCTACGCTCACCAGGAAATGCCTGGATGTTTAGGCACTCATGGATAACTGTTCATACAACTTCACTACTTCCATTGCTTCCTTCACATCGTGCACCCTGAGTATGTTTGCCCCCTGTTGTAGCGCCACCATATTCAGCGCCGTGGTGCCATTAAGCGCATGCTCGGGGTTTACTTTTAGCGGCTTGCAGATCATTGATTTTCTGGAGAGGCCCGCAAGTATGGGTTTACCCAAAATACGGAAACTGTTCAGTGATCTTAGCAAAGCGAAATTATGTGCCACCGTTTTCCCAAAACCGAAACCGGGATCGATGATCACCTCCTTGATTCCGGCGCTCTCGCAATCGTCGCAAATATTGCGGAGGTAGGCAATGACTTCTTTTATCACATCATCATATTCCGGGTTGAGTTGCATGGTTTTCGGAGTGCCCTGCATATGCATAGCAATATATGGTACACCGAGCTGCCCCACCGTCTTCAGCATGTCTTTATCGATACTGCCGCTGCTCACATCGTTCACAATAGATACACCTGCCTCTACTGCCTCTTTTGCAGTACGGGCGTTGTAGGTATCTACGGAAAGCCATGCATCGGGGAAATTCTTATGAATGGCTTCAACCACCGGAATGATCCGCGCCAATTCCACATCGGCGGTAAGCAGTTCTTGTCCCGGTTTCGTGCTGGCGCCACCAATATCCAGAATTGCAGCATTATCTTTTAGCATCTGCTCTGCAACCCTCAGCAAACTATCGGCATTACTATATTGTCCTTTATTGAAGAAACTATCGGGCGTGGCATTGAGAATACCCATTATCATGGGGCGCGATATATCGAGAACCCTCCCTTTGCTATGCAGAACAGACAAATTATTTTTGATTTATTTATAAAGAACTGTTTAATATTGTGCTCTTTACGGCATAAAGTTAATTGGTAAAGATGGAAGGATGTTAAGAGAAACGAAAAATTAGTATTTTCAGATTCACTTTTGAATGGGTATAGTAATTTTACCCGCGTTGAAAATTATTGCCAATCGCATAAAACTTATTAATAAATCTGCTGCATGAAATACATAATCTGGTTATTCAGGATCGTAATAGGGCTTCTGTTCATTTTCTCCGGGCTTATTAAAGCTAACGACCCTCTTGGCCTCACCTACAAGATGAATGAATTCTTCGAGGTATGGAATATGAACTATATGGTGAAGTATACCGAGTTCCTTTCCGTATGCATGATCGCCGTTGAGATCATAACCGGTGTGGCTATGCTGGTGGGTAACTACTTCAGGTTCTACATCACGCTGCTGCTGCTCCTGAATATTTTCTATACCTTCCTCACGGGCTATGCGCTATACTCGGGGAAAATAAAAGAGTGCGGCTGCTTTGGCGACTGCATCAAATTGACCAATACCGTCACCTTCTATAAGGATGTAGTGTTGTCCGCGATGAGCATACTATTATATGTGTTCCGTTACCGGGTCTTCCCTATCACTCACAAGCCTATTATCAATGCGTCGATTGTTGGTGCATCGATAGTGTTTGCGTTTGGGATCCAGTGGTACACGCTTACGCATTTGCCGCTCAATATTCCGTCGGCGCCGTTGTCTTTGTTCCACGATTGCCTGGCATACAAACCCGGCAACAACATCTGGGAAAAAATGCATGCCGATAAAGACGCTGTTGCACCGGTATATGCCACTACCATGGTGTATGAAAAAGATGGTGTGAAGAAAGAATTTACAGACAAAAATTATCCCTGGCAGGATACTACCTGGCACTATGTGACCAGCAAGACGGTAACGATCAAGGAAGGCTCGGGATTACCAGAGATCCACGATTTTTCGCTCACGGACGCCAATGAGAACGACCAAACCGAAGCCATACTCACTGCAAAAGGATATACCTTCCTTTGGTTCCTCCGTGTGCCCTCTGAAGCGCATACCAATAACATGGCAAGGCTAAAAAGCCTTATCGCAAAAGCCGCCGCTATGCACATTCCATTCTATGTGGCTTGTTCTGCCGACCGTGATATTTGCAAGGCATTCCAGGAAGCGTGGGGTATGAAAGATGTACCATTTATGATCATAGATGGCACGGTGAGTAAAACAGCGCTACGTACCAATCCTGGACTTATGCTGCTAAAAGACGGCACTGTAGTGAAGAAATGGAGCTACCTCGACTATCCGAAGGATATGACCCTGGATAATGGCAACCTGGAGTTGAAGTAGGTCAGAGCTTCTTACTGAATTTAACCCCGGAAACAAAGAAGCCCATTTTCTTATGTGCCTTAATGCTTAATTCGTTCCCTTCCCATGTATCGGAGCAAACTTGCTGGCAGCCTTTTTCTTTGAACCATTTTTCAAGCTCCTGGTAAAGTCGCATCCCAATGCCGTTGCCTCGCGCATCCGGCACAACGTACCAATCTTCGAACTGCCCCATTTTACCCAGTACAAGTCCTTCATCTTCAAAGATGCTGCCTATGATCATTCCAACCAGTTTATCAGTCCGGTTTTTTGCCAGCAATACCTTCCAGTTATCTTTTTCTTCTGCGATTTGGTCAACGTATTTTTCATATGATCGCACAACGTCTTTTTCCCGCCTCAACTCCTGGAACTTCGGCGCCGCATTATCCGCGAAGTAATCGCGATGAAGTGCTAACAGGAGCCGTATCAGTTCTATCCGGTCGCCACGTGTATAATCGGCAATGCTGATTTTGTCCATTCGCTTAAAATAAGAACGTTAAGATATGCCCAATGTCATAAATTTACTACTTTGACCAGATCGTTTTTGATTTTTGAATTTTAACTTTTGAATTTTCAACATGGGTCTCCGCTACTTCCTTAACCGCGCACGTTATAGCCTGCTGGTGCTGTGGGGAGTAGTCACGTTGGTATTCTTCCTGTTCAATGTATTGCCCGGCGACCCTGCCCGCCTAACCATGGGCCAGCGCAGTGACCTGGCATCTATTGCTGCTGCCCGCCACGACCTGAACCTGGATAAGCCGCTCCCCGCCCGCTACCTGCTGTACATCAACGACCTTCTGCCGATAAGCATTAATAACCGGGACGCTACTTCCAAACAGTTGTATCACTATCAGCAACTGATACCGTTTTCAATAAATAAAGCACTTGTGTTAAAATGGCCCTACCTGGGCCGCTCCTACCGAACCCGGAGGGAGGTGAATGCGATACTTACAGAGGCATTGCCGGGCACTATAGTACTTGCACTTACGGCTATGACATTTGCCACCATTTTCGGCATATTGCTTGGCGTGCTTGCTGCACTGAAAAAAAGTACCTGGCTAGACACCGGCGCAGTTGCAGCAAGTGTGGCAGGTATCTCCATGCCATCTTTCTTTGCTGGATTGCTTATTGCGTTCGTGTTCGGCTACTTGCTCCACAATTACACCGGCCTCAACATGACGGGCAGCCTATGGGAATATGATCCTATTGCCGGCAGGCACCTTGCACTAAAGAACCTAATCTTACCAGCATTCGCATTGGGGATAAGGCCACTGGCGATCATTACACAACTCACCAGAAGCGCATTGCTGGATGCGCTTTCGCAGGACTACATTCGGACCGCTTATGCAAAGGGGTTATCGAAAACGAAAACCATTTTCCGTCACGCCCTGCCCAATGCGCTCAACCCGGTTATCACTGCTGTATCCGGATGGCTGGCAGAACTACTGGCCGGCTCCTTTTTTGTGGAGTACATTTTCGGCTGGAAGGGCGTGGGAAAGATAACCGTTGATGGCCTGGATAAATTTGACTTCCCGCTGGTGATGGGCGCTGTGCTGCTTACTTCGTTCATTTTTATTGTCATCAACCTGTTTACCGATATGCTGTATGCGTGGATAGACCCGAGGGTGAGGTTGGTCTGAACCTTGTTCCTAAACCCCTGACCCCTAAAGGGGGACCAGGCATCTGGCTATTTCAAGATTCTGTTCTGCGTGCCTTGATTGGGCACATTTGTTTCACTATAGTATCGATTCCTAGTAATGTCCGCAACAACTGTTTACCTTTTTGCCCCTTTTAAGTACTCGCAGTTATTTTTTTATTTACATTTAATAAAATCAATCTTATGAAGAAACCACTCATTCTATTTACTGTTGTGTTGTTTGTCGCCGGTTCCACATTTGCTCAAACAGGTGTATGGAAGAAGACCGTGAGCCGCACTATAGATATTGCGGAAAAGGAAGACACTGTGAGGCACCACCTTTCCGACGCGAGCGATGATTCTACACTGCTGGAAATGATGATAGGCGCTATCAAGGCCGGGAAGTTAACCGCCTATAGCGCATTTGATCATAGTTTTACTTCAAAGATGTCCGTTGCCGAATTAAAGGAAATGACAGCATCAAAAACGGATACACAGATCATTGTAGACCCAATAACTAATAAGGAAATACTAAAGATCATCCGCAGGGATTTCGACCCTTATGCCATCCATAAATACCGTTTTCTCGAAGAGTGGACCTTCAATCCAAATACAGGCAAAACGGACATACAGATAACCGGCCTCTCACCAATGCTGGAAGTATACGGAGAGGATGGTGTGTATCGTGGCAGCAAGCCCATGTTTTGGGCGAAGTATAATGATGTGCGCCCGATATTATCCCGGTATGAGCAGGCGCACCCTAATCATACATTATCATCGCTGATATGGGACGATTACTTTTTGAGTGATGTGAAACCTACGGATAAGAAATAGCAATATGAATTTCAAAGCCCTTATTTGTGTTGTCGCCTGCTTGATTAGCCACACCGTCGAGGCACAAACAAGGGTAATGCATCACCGGGTTGAGCGGCTCATAGACATGGCAGAACAACAAGACACCATTGTCCATCACCTCTCGGTTGAAAACCCGGACAGCCTGTGGTCCCTATTTGACATGCTGTTTTTTGCTGCAAATAAACAAAGCATTAATGCCTGGACGACCGATAGTTTCACTAAAATAATGACAAAGTACGAACTGATGGAAATGCGGGCACGAGGCAAGGATACTATGGAGATTGTTGACCCAATCTCAGGAAAGTTGGAAACCAAGATCGTATCGGATGCATATATGGATTGGTTTTACAAATATCGGATACTGGAAGATTGGACATTTGACCCGTTGACCGGAAAAACAAATGTATCCATCACCGGAATAGGCCCAGTGAAAGAGGAATTCAACTCCAATGGTAGCGTGCGCTCGAACAAAACGATGTTTTGGATGCGCTATGAAGACGTAAAGAGCATAATTGCCGAATACGAACAGTACCACCCTAACAACACCATTGCCGGGCGCGTCTGGAACGACTACTTTTTCAGTGACATAAAACCACAAGTGCTCAAATAATTTCCCAACTAAAAATCACTGTTGATGAACTCCATAAAGATCTATGTTGTCCTGTTGTTACTAACTGGCTCTCTTCGAGTAAGCGCGCAAACGGACGATACGCCCGCAAGTATTGTGACTAAAGCCAGTGAGCAAAGCAAAAAGCCATATTATATGGGGCTCACCGCTAGAAAGGACCCGCTGCCGCTATACACTGCGGCTGATTCGCTGGCACGCGCGACGGGCAACATTCCAGCCAGGGCGGTCATCAATGAGGGCATGGGTTTTTGCTATTACCTGAAGGACGCGGATAAATGCATAAAGTATTATCTAGCGGCATATGACCTGTTCAATGAAGCAGGGATCAAAATGAGGTCGGCGCAATGCCTGCATAATATTGCATTTGCCTACGAAGAGCAGAAGAGCAATACGCCCGAAGCATTAAAATATACCAAACTCGCCATACAAGCCCGGACGGAATTAAAAGATACGCTGAGCATGGCGAATATGCTAAAGTATGCCGGATACCTTGAGGGTAAACTGCATGATTTTACAATTGCGAAGAAAGATGTCGCCGAGGCGGTGAGAATGTACACACTTAAAAAATCTATGGCTGGCGCGGCGGTCAGCTACCACGACCTCGCCCTGATCTACGACGAGGAGCACAAACCGGATTCCTGCATCGCCAGCATTGTCCATGCGAAAAATATCTGGATGTCTGATACCAAAAGCGACACCAGCCGCATTTTCAACGCCAACAATATAATGCTGCGTGTTTATACCTCCCAAAATAATCTTCACGATGCAGAAGCTGTATTTGGTGAAAATAATGCCATGGTAAATAGTGACGCTATGCAGGATACAAGGCGCGCGTATATGGATATCCTGGACTTTTACAAGAATTCAGCGGCTTATTTCGGGAAAAAAAGCGATCCGAAAACCGCCGAAGAATACAATGCGAAATACAATGCATACAAGAACGAACTGCAGCAACACGGCTATCACCTTGAAGGCTATTGAAAATACACTCACAATGTTTTATACGTCAATCTCAATTCCTCATCCCTAATTCCCAAATCCAATCATTCGCCGTATATTGTCGAATAATGGTGAAAGTAGGCGAATACAATACACTTAAAGTGATCAAGGCTGTTGATTTTGGCATGTACCTCGATGGTGGTGCTGATGAAATCCTGCTGCCCAAGAGATACGTACCCAAAGACCTGAAGGTGGATGATGAGATCAGTGTATTCGTGTACCACGATAATGATGGCCGGCTGATCGCCACTACCGATAAACCTATTGCCACAGTAGGGGAAATAGCGATGATGGAAGTGGCTGATGTAAACTCCACAGGGGCCTTCGTGAAGTGGGGCATAATGAAAGATGTGTTTGTGCCCATCTCCCTGCAGGAGCGCAAAATGCGGCCGGGCGACAGGCGACTGATCCGGCTGTTCATTGATGAGCAGACCGGCCGCGTTACCGGCACAGAAAAAATAGATAAATACCTGAGCAATTATGAACTCACTGTTGCAGAGCATGAACCCGTGGACCTTGTAGTTTATCAGAAAACAGACATCGGCTATAAAGTGATCGTGAACAGTAAGCACATGGGCGTACTGCATTTCAATGAAGTATTCCGCGAGCTGGAAGTGGGCGAAAAATTAAAGGGGTTTGTAAAGCACATCAGGCCCGATAATAAGATAGACGTATCGCCTGGTGTAAAGGGCTACACTAAGGTGCAAGGCGAGGAAGAACACATACTTTCTTACCTAAGAAACAACAGCGGCTATATGCCCTTCAACGACAAATCGAGCCCGGAGGATATTCATGCAACGTTTGGGATGAGCAAGAAGACGTTTAAAATGACATTGGGAGCGTTGTACAAGAAAAGGCTGGTAAGCTTCACGCAAACCGGCACGAAACTGGAGGATGAGGGACCTCTCCCGGCCTCTCCGAGGGAGAGGTGAGGTGGAATGAGTTACCACGCTGTTCGCGAATATCGGAAACACTTTTTAACCTTTTAAACTATCAACATATCAACGTTTAACTTATCAACTTATCAAGCATGAGCGAACTACAAAAGCGGTCATCGAATTCAGGAGCACTTTCTACGCTGGTAACCGTATTTTTTTTCTGGGGTTTCATTGCCGCCGGCAACGGCGTCTTTATCCCTTTTTGTAAACACTATTTTAAGCTAGACCAGTTCCAGTCGCAACTCATTGACTTTGCGTTCTATCTCGCTTATTACCTCGGTGCGCTGGCCTTATACTTTGTCGCGTCGGTGTTCAAAAAAGATGTGGTTGCCCGCTGGGGATTTAAAAATAGCATTGTATATGGTTTGATGTTTTCGGCGATCGGAGCGATGGTAATGATCCTTGCAGTTAATGCCAACACCTTCCCGGGAATGCTGGCAGGCCTGTTTACGGTTGCACTGGGCTTTTCTTTACAGCAGACAGCAGCCAATCCATTCGCTACTTTGCTTGGCCCGGAAGAGACAGGCACACACCGTATTACCCTTGGTGGGGGTATCAACTCGTTTGGAACAATGATAGGGCCGATAATTGTAGCGCTTGCCTTGTTTGGCACTACCATTGCAAAAGATGACCAGATCAATTCCCTGGGGCTGGACAAGGTCACCATACTGTATGCTTGTGTAGGCGCACTGTTCCTATTGGCCGCTGCACTCTTCTTCTTTTCTAAAAAACTACCCGCAGGAAAATATGAAACACAATCGGAGCAATCACCAAAAGCTTTGGCAGCACTCGGCATCATGACCCTGCTGCTGGTCTGCGTTTTTGTCCCCGTTTTCAGAAGTTATATGGTGGAGACAAAAGACCCTGCCGTATTGGAATCTATTCAAACGGAGCGGTTCCGCTGGCTGGTGGGTGGCCTCATTTCCATTGTTGGTGTGTTGCTCGTATCCCTGCTTAGTGCGAGAAAAAATTCGTCTGGATGGGGCGCTATGCAGTATCCACAACTGATATTGGGCATGCTGGCCATTTTCACCTATGTGGGCGTTGAGGTAACCATACAAAGCAATATGGGCGCATTGCTGGAGCAGCCTGACTTCGGTGGTTTTAGCTCATCGCAGGTGGCGCCCTTCATTTCCGTTTACTGGGGGAGCCTTATGATCGGCCGCTGGACCGGCTCCATTAAAATTTTCGAGCCGAAGGGAAGCGTCAAAACCATCCTGTTGTTTATAGTGCCGGTCATTGCGTTCCTTGTAGTACTCGGTGTAAATGCCATCGCGCAAAATGATATTAAGCCTTTCTATGGCTACATTGTTTGCATAGTGATACAGGCGATTGCATTTTACGCCACGCAGGACAAGCCGGCAAAAACATTGCAGGTATTTTCAGTGCTTGGGGGCGTCTTTATGCTGGTAGGTATATTTACAACCGGCAAGATCGCAACTTATGCATTTCTCAGTGGCGGCTTGTTCTGCTCCATCATGTGGCCTTGCATCTTTGCATTGTCCATCGCCGGACTTGGCAAGTACATGGCACAAGGCTCTGCATTCCTGGTCATGATGATACTGGGTGGTGCTATTATCCCACCGTTGCAGGGCAAGTTGGCCGATCTTAAAGCAATCGGTATTCATCAGTCTTATTGGGTACCGGTAATAGGGTTCGCATACCTCGCATGGTTTGGTTTCTCCGCAAAACGCATCTTACAAAAACAAGGCATTGACTATGACGCAACCATTGGTGCTGGGCATTGACATCGGCGGCACAAACACTTCTTTTGGCATCGTAAACAGGCGTGGCGAAATTGTCACGAAAGGTAGTATGTCGACGACAGGACATCCCAGTACAACGGACTACTTCGCGGCAATGAAACAGGTGTTGACACCATTGATAGACGAATTCGGGAAAGAAAATATCAACGGCATTGGCATAGGTGCGCCAAACGGCAACTTCTTTACCGGGGAGATCGTTTTCGCGCCTAACCTTCCCTGGCGCGGCGTTATTCCTATTGCGAAGACAGTAACCGACATGCTGGGCATAAAAGCTACACTTACTAATGATGCAAATGCCGCGGCAATAGGTGAGATGATGTATGGTGCCGCAAAGGGGATGAAGGACTTTATTCTCGTTACACTGGGCACGGGTGTGGGCAGCGGCTTTGTGGCCAATGGACAAATGATATATGGTCATGATGGCTTTGCTGGCGAGCTGGGCCATGTGATAGCTGTGCGGGATGGCCGCAAATGCGGCTGCGGGCGTCTAGGCTGCCTGGAAGCTTACGCCTCCGCCACTGGCATCGTGCGCACCGCCAACGAATGGCTGGAACAGAGAAACACGGAAACTTCGCTCCGGAAAAACAAAGGCTCGCTAACTGCGAAGATGATCCAGGAAGCCGCTGACCAGGGAGATTCTTTTGCCCTGGAACTATTTGACTATACCGGAAAGATATTGGGACAAACGTTGGCGGACATGGTGGCGATCACTTCACCTGAGGCGATCATTTTCTTTGGTGGCCTGGCACAAGCCGGAGATCTACTGCTAGGGCCAGTGCATAGGTATATGGAAGAAAATATGCTGAACATCTTTCAAAATAAAGTAGCGCTGTTACAGTCTGCCTTGCCGGACGCGGATGCAGCGATATTGGGGGCCAGCGCGCTGGCGTGGTAAAACGTGGTTTATGGAACTTGATGATACACACTTTATGAAGGAAGCCCTGAAACAAGCCAGGGAAGCCTATGATGCCGGCGAGGTGCCTGTGGGTGCAGTGGTGGTATGGGACAACAAGATCATTGCCCGCGGGCACAACCAGGTGGAACGACTGAATGATAGCACGGCACATGCGGAGATGATAGCGCTGACTTCCGCTTTCAATACACTGGGGAGTAAGTACCTTCCGGAAGCCGTTTTATATGTTACCGTCGAGCCGTGCCTTATGTGCTGTGGCGCATTGTACTGGTCGCAAGTAAAACGTATCGTGTACGGCGCGGAGGATGTGAAAAACGGGTACCGGAAAACCACTGGTGAAAACTTTCCGTTTCATGCAAAAGCAGAGGTGACGAAAGGAGTGATGGCCGAGGAATGTGCGCAGTTAATGAAAGACTTTTTTAAAGCCCGCAGATAAACCCCTGACCCCTAAAGGGGAACCATGCATACAGCCATGGCACCCATTCTCAACTAATAAATACTATTAAGCTTGGAATATAAGATCGGTCCAACGTGGCATAAAGTTGATCACCTGCTGTTTTCTTCACTAGAAGAAAATAAACTTACTGAAGTGACTGTTTCTATCAAACGAATCGGTTTGCTGAAAAGGAGTGGTAAGCTCTATGCGTTTTCAGCATTGTGTCCGCATGCGGGTGCGCCGCTGTGCGCCGGCTGGATAGATGGCCTGGGCCGTATTGTTTGCCCTGACCACAAATACCGCTTTGACCCGGTCAATGGCCGTAATACAACTGGTGAAGAGTACAAACTCTTTACCTACCCTGTTGAAGTGAGGGACGATGAAATTTTTGTTGGTATCTTAGATCAAACAAATTTATGAGCACCGCTATGAAACAACCACCATTTTTGAAGCAAGGTTCTGTAATAGGTATTACATGCCCTTCCGGCTACGTTTCCACTGAGCGGGTTGCGTATGCCATTGTTGTACTTGAAAAATGGGGCTTTAAAGTAAAGAAGGGAAAAACGATCGGTACAGAGCATTTTTATTTTTCCGGCACAGATGCCGAGCGCCTCGCCGACCTGCAAAGTATGATGAACGACCCTGAAGTAGACGCAATACTTATGGGCCGCGGTGGTTATGGCATGAGCAGGATAATAGACGATATTGATCTGAGGGCTTTTCTGAAAAAACCAAAATGGGTGTGCGGCTTCAGTGACATTACTGTACTGCACAACCATTTGCAGGCTTGCGGTGGCACAGCTTCTCTGCACAGCCCTATGTGCGGCGCATTCAAACCAGAAACGGAAAACGAACCCTATCTAAAGACCTTGCTTTCGGCACTAACCGGCACGGAATTGCGATACGAAGCACCACCCTCTTCCTTTAATCGCAGTGGCGAAGTTACGGCCGAACTTACAGGGGGCAATCTTTCTTTGCTCACCCATCTTGTCGGTTCGGTGTCAGAGGTGGATACTACAGGAAAGATCCTGTTTATAGAAGATATAGGAGAGCACCTTTACAAGGTCGACCGCATGATGCTTACACTGAAGCGTGCAGGAAAGTTGGACGGCCTAAGTGCGCTCATCGTAGGCGGGTTCACGGAAATGGAGGACACTGAACGCCCATTCGGACAAACCATCGAGGAAATAATCTTCGACAAAGTTAAAGAATACGACTACCCGGTATGCTTCAATTTCCCTGCCGGCCATCAGGATATAAACCATACGCTTACCCTTGGTGCCGCTCACAAGCTCGTAGTCAACAACAATGGGGGCGCACTGGAAATAATAAGATAATAGTCGCTGCAAACTATCTAAACCCTGGTTACGTATCTTTATTGTCGAAACATGAAGAAACGCATCGTAAAAAAACACCCACTCGCCATTCGCTGGTTTCACTGGATCAACTTCCCGGTGCTCACCATCATGATCTGGAGTGGCTTGCTTATCTATTGGGCCAACGATGTTTATAAACTCGGCTGGAATGATAAGACATTACTGAAGTTTTTCCCTCAGTCCTTCTACGATGCGCTGCATATACCATTCAAGCTTTCTACCGGAATGGCCTTCCATTTCTTCTTCATGTGGTTCTTTTTTCTCAATGGGCTGCTCTACGTACTGTACACGATTTTCTCGGGTGAATGGAGATACCTGCTGCCCAACAAGCATTCGTTTAAAGAAGCGTGGCTTGTTGTGCTCCATGACCTGCATATACGGAAAACTGCGCCACCGCAGAATAAGTATAATGCCGCGCAGCGCATAGCTTATTCGTCAATCGTGGTGATGGGTATGGGCTCGGTGATCACCGGCCTGGCTATCTATAAGCCCATACAGTTTCAATGGCTGTGTAACTTGTTTGGTGGCTACGAAGCAGCCCGTATAGAGCATTTTATTCTTACGCTGGGTTATGCACTTTTTTTCCTGGTGCATGTAGGGCAGGTCATACTGGCGGGTTGGAATAATTTCCAGGCAATGGTTACCGGATTCGAAGTGGAGAAATACGATGATCCTATCCTTGAACCACAAGTGGAACCCGATCCTGAGCCACTGAGTGAGCCTACTACCGAACTGTTGCCGGAAACAGCAGTGATTATACCGCGAGCTGAGAGTACAGCACCTATCGATTCAAATGAAGCAACAGAAACAAATGAAATAACCGTATCGCCAGCAGCATGAAAACGCCAAACACAGCACCAGGGGGACAACAGCCCATAGACAAAGAGATCAGGCGGCGTACAGTCGTTTCGTTTTCTATATTCTTTGTTTGCCTCACTATTGGCGGTATACTTTTCTATAAACTTTATAACCAGCCGCAGTCTGCCAGTGGCGTGCAGCCAACGCTAAGAAAGGCATTGAATGCCGATGATAAAATATTCAGCCTGCTCTTCAGTAAGAAGAACGAAGCAAGATCATTTAAAAAAGAAAATGCGGTAAAAAACGTGCGTGTGAATGGCGATGTAGGCATGGATGGCGAACTTGATACAACCTGGCGGCTGAAAGTAGCCCGCAAGCCAGGGGACACCCTTGTGCTGACACTTGACGATATCAAAGCCCTGCCCAAAACAGAAATTGTATTTGACTTCAAGTGCGTGGAAGGCTGGAGCCAGGTTACGTGGTGGGGCGGTGTACGTTTCAGTGATTTTATGGAAAAATATAATCTTGCTCCACAAATGGCCACGAAGTATGTGGGCATGATAACACCGGACGAGGCTTACTATGTGGGCAACGATATGCCCAGCATGCTGCAACCGCAAACGCTTCTTTGCTATGAAATGAATGGCAAACCATTGCCGCAGGATCAGGGATATCCGCTAAGGCTTATTATCCCGGTGAAGTACGGCATCAAGCATCTAAAGCGAATTGGCGTAGTGTACTTCAGTAATGACAAGCCAAAGGACTATTGGGCGGAACAGGGTTATGATTATTATGCCGGATTATGATTTCTTTTGAAGCAGTACGTTCGCAGTCGCCACTATCCCCTCTTCCCTTCCTATGAAACTAAGCTGCTCCGTAGTAGTAGCCTTTATCGATACATCGTCAACAGAAACATTAAGTATCCCTGCTATAGCCGCCCTCATACTATCTACATACTTTCTGATCTTTGGTGCCTGCAGCAAAATAGTGCTGTCAATATTTACAAGACTGTACCCTTTCTCACCGATAAGCTGGTAAGACTTCTGGAGTAATATTTTGCTGTCTATGCCTTTATACGCAGCATCTGTATCCGGGAAGTGCTGCCCTATGTCGCCCAGGCTCAGCGCGCCAAGCAGTGCATCACAGATGGCATGAAGCAGCACATCCGCATCGGAATGACCCAGCGCACCCTTGCTGTGGGGTATCAATACACCACCCAACCAGAACTCTCGCCCTTCCACCAGCTTATGAAAATCTATTCCTTGACCGATACGATACATAAACCCCAAACCCCTAAAGGGGCTTCTCCTTGTTAACTGTCCTTATATAAAAGAACGGTGGTAAAAAATATATGCTGAACGGAGACCTAAAGCTCCGTTTTGCAATGTTGCTAAATACCTGGTTCCCCTTTAGGGGTCAGGGGTTTATAAGTTCAAACCAAACTTCTCACCCGTCTCGATCGCAATATCATAACCCGCATCCGCATGACGGATAACGCCCATCGCCGGATCATTGAATAGCACACGCTTCAACCTTTCGTCCGCATCCCGTGTACCATCAGCCACGATCACCATACCGGCATGAAGTGAATAACCCATGCCTACCCCACCACCATGATGGAACGACACCCAGCTTGCACCGCCTGCGGTATTGATAAGTGCATTCAATATCGGCCAGTCGGCAATCGCATCGCTGCCGTCCTTCATTGCTTCTGTTTCGCGGTTCGGAGATGCTACAGAGCCGGTATCCAGATGGTCACGGCCTATCACTATTGGTGCTTTTACCTTGCCAGTGCGCACCAGCTCATTGAACATTAGTCCTGCTTTCTCACGTTCTCCCATGCCCAGCCAGCAGATACGCGCCGGCAGCCCCTGGAAAGCAATGCGCTCCCTCGCCATATCCAGCCAGCGGTGTAGCCCTTTGTTGTCCGGGAACAGCTCCTTCATGGCCTTATCTGTAGTATAAATATCTTCCGGATCGCCACTCAGCGCTACCCAGCGAAACGGCCCCTTACCCTCACAAAACAGCGGCCTGATATAAGCAGGCACAAAACCCGGAAAATCGAAAGCATCTTTCACATCGCGCTTATCGTGCGCCTGCCCACGAAGGTTGTTGCCATAGTCAAAGGTTATAGCACCACGACGCATCAGTGTGAGCATCTGCCGCACATGCCGCGCCATGGTGTCCAGCGAACGGCTCGCATATTCTTTAGGATCGCTTTCACGCAGTGTATTTGCCTCAGCTACGCTCAGCCCCTCGGGGAAATAGCCTATCAGCTCATCATGTGCCGATGTCTGGTCTGTAAGCGTATCCGGTGTTATGTTGCGGTCTATGAGGCGCTGCAGCAGGTCTACCACATTGCAGCATACCCCTATCGATATACGTTCGCCTTTGGCTTTCGCATCCAGCGCCCAGTCTATACTCTCATCAATATCTGATGTCCATTTATCCAGGTAGCGTGTTTCCACACGCTTCTTTATGCGCCATTCCTCCATCTCGGCGGCCAGGCATACACCCTCGTTCATGGTTATGGCAAGCGGCTGTGCGCCGCCCATACCGCCAAGCCCGGCTGTGACATTCAGCGTTCCTTTCAGTGATCCGTTATAGTGAATGTTAGCCAGCGACAAATAGGTTTCGTAAGTGCCTTGTACTATGCCCTGCGAGCCTATGTATATCCAGCTACCCGCAGTCATTTGCCCATACATCATCAGCCCTTTCGCTTCCAGCTCCCGGAAAACCTCCCAGGTAGCCCAGCGGCCCACTAGGTTGGAATTAGCGATCAGCACACGTGGTGCATTTTTATGGGAACGCAGCACACCAACAGGTTTGCCGCTTTGCACCATCAGTGTCTCATCCTCATTCAGATTCCTGAGGCAATCGAGAATTTTATCAAAGCTCTCCCAGTTGCGTGCTGCTTTGCCAATGCCACCATATACCACCAGGTCTTCCGGGCGTTCTGCCACTTCGGGGTCCAGGTTGTTTTGAATCATGCGGTAAGCCGCTTCTGTTACCCAGTTTTTGCAGGTGAGCTGCGAGCCGCGCGGGGAGCGTATTATTCTTTTTGTTGAAAGTGTGTCTGACATAACTATTTGTAAAACTTGGATTGGTATTAAAATTTCAAATCCTTTGGGTCACGTGATGTATTCCAAAAACTCAAAAGCTCGATGACAAGGTCATCAATAATCCTATAATACAGAATGATCCGTTTATTGATAATTGCTTTTCGCACGTTTGTTTCATAATTGTGCAGGGAAAACAACAAAGGATTTTCTCTGATTGTTTGAATCACCTCATCAACCCGATCAATAAATTGGATGGTAACGTTATCATTCCATTCCTTTGACAAATATTCCAGGTTTTGATTAAAAGTCTTTTCGGATTCGGAAGTAACAATGATCTTGTAACTCATGCACGATACCGGTTTCTAACCTCACTCATAAACTCCTCGTAAGGTCGAACTAAACCATTCTTCGAATCGCTCATCGCCCGGTCTATCGATGCGTTCAAAGCCGCATCGTCACCTTTTTCTTTCCCCAATCCAAATTCTAAAAGGCTTTTTATTGCTTTGATGAGGTCAATATCCTGAATGAGTTTAAATTGCCTGATTATCTCTTCCTTTTCCGCTGAAATATCCATATCAGATCGACTGTTAATTTATCTCAAACAAAGGTATGCAAATTTGCATAAAATTTAATTAGTTCCAAGGTTACCCGCCTTTCAGACTTCGGAATTATTGTGGAATCATTTTGGCAACATCGTTCGGTCTTGTTGCCTTTGTATCTTCTTTTTTCTGTCACTCATTTCTTTTTCAATTAGCCCATGACTCGTGCCGCGTCTTTTGGCTGAGGCGCTCCCCTTATTTATTTAATCTAATGATAATGTTCCTGATGCCTAATGGTTATGCACGAGAACTATTTTTACATTTCAAAACATAATTTATGAAGCAATCTTTACGTTTTTCAAATATTATCGGCGGCGCCTTACTATTATCCGGCACTCTGGCCACACCCGCTTTTGCGCAGTTACCAACGATACCGCCAACCCATATCGTGGTCCTTATTGAAGAAAACCATTCCTATTCTTCGATTTACGGTTCTTCTTCAGCGCCACATATCAATGCGTTGGCAGCATTGCCAAACGCTGCTGTTTTTTCAAATTTCCATGCGATTACACATCCCAGCCAACCAAACTATTTGCAACTTTACTCTGGCAGCAACCAGGGGCTGACCACCGATAATCCTCCAGGTGCTGGCACATATCCCTACACCACAGCAAATATGGGGGCTCAACTTATCAACGCCGGAAAAACTTTTATCACGTATTCTGAAGACCTTCCCAGCGTAGGTTATGATGGAACAGCAGTAGGCTATTATGTACGCAAACATAACCCATGTACTAACTGGGTAAGTACTGGCACGATCGGCGCAAATCAATACGGTCCATCTGTGAACCAGCCATTAACCGCCTTTCCATACGCATCAAACTATTCTTCGCTACCAACTGTTTCGTATGTAGTGCCAAACGATCTGGATGATATGCATGATGGCACAGACCCTTCAACCATAGTAAATGGCGATACATGGATGTATAATCACCTCGATTCGCTCAGGCAATGGGCGCTTGCACACAATACCCTCTATATCGTAACATTTGATGAATCTTATGACTTCGATCCGGCAAACCAGATACTGACCATATTTTTCGGGCCAATGGTAAAAGGCGGGATGTACACTGAAAACGTGAACTTATACAACCTCCTCCGCACGATAGAAGATATGTATGGCCTCGGCTATGCAGGCAGCGCAGCCACCTCAACCACAATTACAGATTGCTGGCAGAATGACACAGCAGTGGTCGTAAGCACCGGAATAAATAACGTGGCAGCTATCGATTATTCTTTCAAGGTCGTTCCCAATCCTGCTTCACAAATGATCACATTCCAAAGTAACCAGGCCGTGAATGAATCAGCCAGTCTTACTATCACCGACGCTGTTGGACATTTCATTGGGAAATACGCCGTTAATGGAACTGACTTGTCTGTGAATACATCGGCTTTTGCCGCCGGCGTTTATTATTACAAAGTGGCAACCAATCGTGGAGTACTTGGAGGTGGTAAGTTCGTCATCAGCCACAATTAAAAAATACTTTCTTGTTAGGGAATAAAGCCGGCTGAAAATGCCGGCTTTATTTATTTTGGCACCTGTAGAAAATGCTCTGTGCACTTAAAAAAAACAGGCTGGACTTAACAGGCCGTCTTAATTGCACTTAAAAGCATCAGACGGTTGTAAGCCTTACTGATGCTAGTCCAACTGCTGGAAATATACGACAAATGGTCAGTGCAATGTCTATAAAGGCCTCTGCCAACAAAAGGATAAAAGACCCGGAATAGTCGATCCGGCTTGCACGTGAGCGGGAAACCTATTTGACTATGACTATCTTCTGCCTGTACGTATTTGTGGAGGTATTAACTTTCACAAAATAACTCCCGGCGGATATGCCATTGAGGTTGTAAGTAAATTCGTCGGAGCCCGGTTCAAATGTCCTGGTAGTTACCACCTGCCCCACAGCGTTGTAAATAGTCATGATGCATTCTCGGCATGTTGCCGGTAGCTTAACCGTAAATAAGTCGTTTGCCGGATTTGGGAACACCGTAATATTGTCTGCGTCCCTGGAGAGCGTAGGCGCGGCCGCAACCACCGAAACGTAGATGATGCGTATGCGGTTATTGAATTCGTCGGCAATGTAGATATTCCCATTATTGTCCGTGGCTATGCCCAAAGGATTGCTGAGATCAGCGGCCGAATCTATGCCGTTCTCCCCGCAAATACCATAATCCTCGCTGGATAGACCGGCAATTTTATTGATAAAACCGGATGGATTTATTTCCTGTACAAAATCATCCGAATTATTCAGGATAAATACGTTGCCCGCGTTGTCAGTTCCAACCCCGGTTGGGATAATGTTGGTGGACAGCGCCGGCCCGCTGTAGTCGCTGCCACCAGTTCCGGTGCCGGCTATGGTAGAAATTGTTCCCGAAGTGTCCACCTTCCGGATCATGTAGTTATTAAAGTCAGCGATAAAGACGTTGCCATAGTTATCCACTGCAACACCTTCAGGGCCGTTTATCTGCGCTGCCGCTGCCGGGCCGCCGTTACCAGAAAAACCAGGCGATCCGTTACCCGCAAATGTTGTGATGGTGCCCATAGTATCTACCATACGAATGCGGTTGTTCCCAAAGTCTGCGATATACACATTGCCAACCTGATCGGCGGCGATACCAACGGGGCGATTCAGTTGTGCCGATGCAGCAGGCCGGCTGTCGCCATTATAACCGGCGATGCCAGTGCCGGCAAAAGCATTAATAATCCCCGATGTATTGATCTTCCTTATTGTGCTATTTGAATCCAGAACGTAAACATTGCCAAAGCCATCGGCAGCAACAGCAGATGGAAGGTAGAAAGTAGCTGTAACAGCAGGCCCACCATTGCCTGTATTACCTGCTGTACCCGTACCTGCGATCGTAGTGATTGTACTCGAAGAATCGACTTTTCTGACCACACGGTTATAGGTATCTGCTATATAAAAATTACCGTTTCCATCTGTCGCCACTCCCTGTGGCCTATGCATCGTGGCGGCACCAGCCGGGCCGCCGTCGCCTGAGTAATATCCGGGTCCTGCAAATGTGCTGATGTTCCCAGCACTATTCACTGTGCGTACCCTGTTATTGCCCTGGTCTGCTATATATACATTGCCTGCATCGTCAACCGTAACACCGTATGGCAAAGCCAGCGAAGCGGAGACTGCAGCCCCTCCATCACCGTTAAAACCATTCGTGCCGTTGCCAGCTATGGTGGTAATGATTCCCGAATTATCCACTTTGCGGATAACATTGTTTTGATTGTCGGCTATGAACACTGTTCCGCCGCCGTCTACGCAGACAGACGTCGGAAAAAATAGCTGCGCGGAAATCGCTGCCCCGCCATTACCGCTATAACCTGCAGTTCCGTTTCCGGCTATAGTTGATATTGTTCCTGCGGCGGTTATTTTACGAATGGCACTGTTGTACATGTCGGCTACATAGACATTACCCCCTGGGTCAATTGCTACGCCAAGCGGATTGTGAAGTTTTGCAGCAGTAGCAGCGCCACCATCACCCGAAAAACCCGGTGAACCATTTCCGGCGATCGTCGTAATAATGCCAGCGGTATTCACTTTCCGGATGCGGTTATTATTTTCATCAGCAATATAAATGTTGCCGGAGTCATCGACCGCTACCGCAGCTGGTACATTCAACTGCGCATCTACGGCAGGTCCATTATCCCCGCTAAACCCAAACGTTCCATTGCCGGCAACTGTTGTAATAATACCAACGGTACTCACTTTACGGATAACATTATTTTCATCATCGGCAATATAGACATTGCCTGCTCCGTCAACAGCAAGCCCGGAAGGTAAGCAAAGCGCTGCAGCCACAGCCGGTCCGCCATCACCGTAATATTCATTACAGCCATTCCCGCCAACTATCGTTGCAGTGCCGCCAGCTATCTTCCTTATGATATTATTTCCACCTTCAGAAACATAAATATTTCCGGAATGATCCAACGCAACCCCCAAAGGCGCATTTAGTTCTGCATGTGCAGCGGTTCCTGTTCCAAAGCTTCCCGCAAATGTGGTTATCACCTGGGCATGCGATCCTGTACTGAAAACTGCTAGATAGAGAACACCGCAAAACCGTACTATTATTTTCATCTGAGGACATTTTAGTATCTCACCGGGTCTTTTTTACCGAAAATATAGTAAAGGGTAACCCGGTAAACGACATCAGTACCCAATACACCGCTCACATTTGGATTAAGACTGTAGTATTTTGAAGCAAGCGTAGACTGGTAGGTATTCATATAAAAATTGGGCATCAGGTGCAAATTAGGGAATGGGGTATAATCCACACCGAATGTCACTAATTGCTCCTTGGTAGTAGGGTCGTAAGTAGCATTGTTTACAGCCTGGTTGTAAGATACTATCTTAGGGATATCCGTTATGTCGTTGACCTTATGTCCGGGATCATAGTTATCGTAACGGGCAAAGAAACCAAGCACGTCTTTATAGATGCGGCCCCTTGCATAGACTGAAAATGCGGTGATAGAAGTGGTACGGTAATACGTTTTATTAACGTTGTTTACTATCGCATAAGCTGTAACGTCGCCCATCAATGTATTCCGGAAGGCCTCTACCCCAACAGTAAATTTAGGCGTTGTGTACGCCACAAATAATTTGGTCATATTCCGGTCATGATGATAAGGATTGGTGTTAGTATCAACAGCATTTGTCCAGTCGATCTTAGTATAATCCTGGTAAAGATCAACGATCAGGTGCTGGTTAAAGAATTTAGCCCAGACATCTCCGTAATACCATGGAAACATATCATTTTCCGCCTTCGCGCCCGCGCCATTTCCCACCATCAGGTTGTATCCGAAATTTGCTTTTTTACCGAAATGCCCCTGCAATGCGATTCCCTGGTCAAATGAAGGCGTCCCGCGCATATCCGCCACAGTCCTTTCTACCGAACGATATCCCCAAACCACCTCAGACAACATCGGGAAAGCAGGAGTAGTCATTTCGCCAAGCACAAGGTCTGTGCCTTTAAAAATATTTTTCCAGCGAACGTTTGCGAGCTTTAAGTACGGAGCGAATTTGTTATTTGCCAGCACATCGCCGTAAGAACTTTGATTACCAACAGAACCGGGATAATAATCATCCTCTGCAGCTAAAAGCACTTCTGCGGTAAGCCTGGGGCTGATGTCGTAAACATAACCGAGGTATACACGACGGAATTGAAAAAATTTGGCGTCCACAGGAATTTTACTATACTGGTTGCTGCCACGGCCAAGACCATTGTTCACCGTGTCCGCATTTCCCTTGAAGGCATAATCTCCAAAGGTCAGCCCCCAAAGGGTGCCATGAGGCTTAAATTCGGCTACTGAATCCTGTGTTTGTGCCCGCGTTGTTAATGAGAAAAAGGCTGGTGTGAGCAACGACCAGAAGATGTGTTTGATATTCATTTCACTTAGTTTAGACCGCTACAAAATAGAAAACTATTTTCAGACAATATTAGCTATTCGGTTATCAATACTTTAGTAATAAGAGATTCGTTACCGGCAATAATTTTTATAAAATACATTCCGGGTGTACTAAGCGTATATGAGCCGGTATGCCTTCCTGCATCCTGCAGCTCGTTATTAAATACCGAAGCAACTTTCAATCCAGTGACATTGTATATTTCAATGCTAACCGCTTGGGTAGATGCCAGTTGATAGGTCATGTAAATTTCTCCCCCCGAAGGATTGGGAAACACTGTAAAGTTATCCTTCAATGCAACGTTTGAAACAACCTGTGTGGGCGCAACAGCGGGATTGCAGTCATAAGTAGGCAAGGTTAGTTTACTGCCGGTTAAATTATCAAAGGACCCCTTAAAATACTGAAGATACTGATTGGCGATGGAAGCGTTGTGGACGATCACTGTATTTTCATCGTTTTTTGTATTAGCGCTTGTGCTCCAGTTGTGCGAACCCGTTAACACCATCGGGTCTGAGCAGGTGTCTGACGGATCAATTATCAGCATTTTATTGTGATAGAGCGTATCGGTTGATTCTGTATAAATCTTGAAATGCGTTGTCAGGTCAGGTGTGAAATGTGTTGTAGGATAATAACTGTTGCTATAACTATCGTCTATCCCATAGACCGTTAGCCCGGCGTTGTACTTGGCAATTATGTCATTGGCATCGGTCGTTTCGGTAAAGGTATACTCACCAAAATACAGGTCTTTATTAGCAGATTCTATGGTTGATTGTATATGCGAGTCGGTACCATCAGATGGGCTGAAGTATAACTCTACTAGATTCCCATCGATGTAAAAATTGTGCATCCCCAGGTCGGTCTTAAATTGCCCGAATTTAGAAGCCGCCCAATTTTTATTTATCCCGGTGTCTCCCCACATCATATTGAATTCTGCGGTGTAAGCAGCGGACAATGCGGAATCCTGGAAGATGATCACATTATTATAGTCCCAGTTGAACTGCTCCTGGTACCAGTTGAGGCAGCCGGTCCACACGATGGGGTCGGCGGCGTCTGGCGACTGTGCATCAATGATGAGAAATTTGTTGTGCATGATGGTGTATGCAGAGCCTTGCGGGCTGCCCATGGTATGTATGCCGGTATCCAGCAGGGTGAGTCCGGTGTTTGCATTGCTCGAATCGTAAATAAGGCGCACTCTTACCCCCCTTGCATAGGCACAGTCAATCGCCGCTGCCACCTTGGGTGCAAACGCAGTGTCCAGCACACTGCTGGAAAAAGTAACGTATTTTTCGAAGCTATAAATACAAATATCAAGTGAATACCGCGACCGGCTGATGTAAGCCGCGAGTGTATCCGCAATACAGTTATTGAGATAAACAGCATTCACCCCGGTAGATGCTGTAGTATCAACCGGTTTATTGAAGTAGCACTTGATCTTATTACCCGCGTTGGCGCCCTGGAAAATAAAAACGAAAACGGAAAGTAACAATAGCTTTTTCATGGAGGCCTTTGACTTGAGCGCGCAAGGTATCCTGAAAAAAAATCTGCCGGTTTACCGGCAGATTACTATTGTATTATCTTATGATTAACGCTACGATGGTAACTGTTTCAGCGCCTCCACTAGTTTCCTTTCTTCTTCTCCATGATTCACATCATGTTTCACAAAGGTCTTGCCAGTAACCACTTCGTACAGCTCTATGTAGCGCTCAGATATTTGGCCCACGACTTCTTCTGTCATATCGGGTACCTGCTGGCCCTCCTTACCCTGGAACCCATTTTCCATTAGCCACTCGCGCACAAACTCCTTAGATAGCTGGCGCTGCTGCTCGCCTTTTCTCTGGCGCTCTTCATATCCTTCGCTATAAAAATACCTGGAAGAATCAGGCGTATGTATCTCATCAATGAGGTAAATGGTATTGCCTATCTTCCCGAACTCATACTTTGTATCGACTAGTATCAGCCCACGGCCCTTCGCTATTTCCCTGCCGCGCTCAAACAGTGCCAGCGTATATTTTTCAAGCTGCTCATATTCTTCCTTGGAAACCAACCCGGTCCTGATGATCTCTTCGCGGGAAATGTCTTCATCATGCCCTTCATGCGCCTTGGTGGTCGGTGTGAGGATCGGTTTCTCGAAAAAATCATTCTCCTTCATGCCATCCGGCATAGTGACGCCGCATAGCTCACGCTTACCGCTTTTATAAGTACGCCATGCGTGGCCCGTAAGGTTGCCCCTTACCACCATTTCCACAGGAAAGGTCTCACATTTATACCCGATAGTCGCATTTGGCAGTGGCATACTGATCATCCAGTTGGGGATTATATCTTTTGTAGCGTCCAGCATTTGTGCAGCTATCTGGTTAAGCACCTGTCCCTTGTAGGGAATAGGACGTGGCAGCACCACATCAAATGCCGATATGCGGTCGCTTACCATCATCACCATGTACTTATCGTTTATGGTGTATACATCACGAACTTTGCCTTTATAGAAGTTTGTTTGGCCGGGTAATTGCATTTTTATCCAGTTTAAAAATTAAAAATAGGAGTGCAAAGATAAGAGAATGAGATAAGAGATGCAGGAAGTTTATATACCGGTACCGATATTTTTTAATATTACGCTAATACCACTTTACTATCTTTACGGCGGTACGTTTTTTACTACAAATGACGCAGGCGATAAAAAACTAAAGCCACCAGACTGTATTATAGCCCCGGTGATTAATAATACCCGGTAAAATAATAGGGGAATGGCCCTCCTGCCAGCAGGCGGGTTAGGGATTTGGAAAATATATTATGCATATAAATATTATAGATGCAGCAGTAAAAGGGATCCTGGTAGGCTTGTTCATGGCTATCTCGGTGGGGCCCACGCTTTTCGCCGTAATTAAGTACAGCCTCAACTATAGTTACAAAGCGGGACTGGCTTTTGTGCTGGGTGTTTCGGTGAGCGATATACTTTATGTTGCCGTGGCTAATTTAGCCGCCTCCTGGCTCGAAGGCCTCAAACCTTACGAAAAACATATTGCGTTTGGAGGCGCAATAGCCCTGATGGCAATTGGCCTCAGCGGCCTCATCCGTAAACATAAACCCAAACGACCCTCTGCCACTCCACTTGCGGTTTCGGGGGGACAATACATGAAAATATGGTTGAGTGGGTTCCTGATCAATACCCTCAATCCCGGCGCACTTATAAGCTGGCTGGGTGCGGTTACCCTTACGGCTAATACTTCGGGATTTTACAGGTTCATATTATTTGGTGTGGCTCTTGTTATTATTTTGAGTGTTGATTTCTCCAAGGTTTTCCTGGCCGACCGTATCAAGCGGGTACTTACCCTCCGCCGCATACTCTATGTGCAGAAATTCTCCGCCGCCTGCATATTGTTCATTGGCCTATCTTTGTTTATTAGTACAACTTTTAATATACAATTCAAGAAAAATAAGGAAGGCAGCGAGATAAATAAGATACTGTCTAAATAATTGGAATTAGGAATTTGTCCGCTGGAATTTGGATTGTAATGTATCGTCAGGTCTTTCTAATGTTCTACCCGCATTATCCAAATTCCTAATTCCAGAAACGACCAATTCCTAAACAGCTATGCAAATACCCAATTCCTGATTCCAAAACAGACAAATTCCAAATTCCACCCATTCAGCTTACCTTTGCACCCACATGTCCGACGCATTAAAGCACGAATGTGGCCTCGCATATATCAGGCTGCTCAAACCACTCTCTTACTACCACGTTAAATACGGCACTGCCTTCTACGGGCTCAACAAGCTATACCTGCTGATGGAAAAACAGCACAACCGCGGCCAGGACGGCGCGGGCATAGCTACCCTGAAGCTTAATACCGAACCGGGACACCAGTTCATGCACAGGCTGCGGGTGAGTGGGGCTCAGGCCATCTCGCAAATATTCCAGAACATAAATGCGGAAGTGGGCGACATGGAAAAAATGTACCCGGAAATCTTACAACATCCGGGGTTGATGAAGGGGTATATGCGTTTTGTAGGAGAGGTGCTGCTGGGGCATTTGCGCTACGGCACACAAGGAAAAAATAATGTGGAATTTTGTCACCCCTTTTTGAAGTCCAGCATTAACCCTACCCGCAACCTCACCATGGCGGGCAATTTCAACCTCGTTAATACCGATGAGTTGTTTGCTATGCTGGACCAGCACCCCGACGGCACCATGCGGGAGAGCGACCTGGGCGCTATGATAGAGACGATTCATTACTACCTCTGCCTGGCAGATGATACCAATCCTGAACAACTGAATATAGAGGGCATACTGAAGCAAGCAACTACTCATTTTGACGGTGGCTACGTTTTCAGCGGGCTCATAGGTAACGGCGATAGTTTCGTGATGCGCGACCCCAATGGTATACGCCCATGTTACTATTACGAGGATGATGAAATAGTGGTTGCCGCTTCAGAGCGCGCAGCTATCATGACCGCATTCAACGTTACCCAGCAGCAAGTGAAAAAATTAACTCCCGGGCATGCCATTATTGTTTCTGCCAAGGGCGAATTCAAGGACGCTGAAATACTAGCTCCCCGCGAGCATACGGCCTGTAGTTTTGAGCGTATCTACTTCAGCCGCGGCAGCGATCCGGATATTTACCGTGAGCGTATGGAACTGGGCCGCAATCTCGCCGGAACAGTCCTTAAAGCGCTCGACTACCACCTCAAGCATACCATTGTTTCCTTTATACCCAACACGGCTGAAATTGCTTTCTATGGGCTCATCAAGGGCCTGGAAGACTATCTGCAGGAAATAAAGATACAGCGCATCCTCTCCCGCCGCGATACTATGACCGAGGAAGAAATGCGGGAGCTCGTTGGCCGCCGTGTACGCATTGAGAAGATCGCCATCAAGGACGTGAAGATGCGCACCTTCATTACAGAAGATGCAAGCCGCAACGAGATGGTGCAGCATGTGTATGACATCACCTACGGCACCGTGCAGAAAGATGTGGACACCCTCGTGGTCATAGACGACTCTATAGTGCGCGGCACCACCCTGCGCGAAAGCATCATTAAAATGCTGGACCGCCTTGGCCCCAAGCGCATCATCGTTGTATCCTCCGCGCCACAGATACGTTACCCCGATTGTTATGGCATAGACATGAGCCGCATGGGCGATTTCATCGCCTTCCAGGCTGCCGTGGGCCTTCTTTTTGAAACACCTGGCCACGAAGAAACCCTGCGCAACATATACAACCAGTGCAAAGAAGCAGAAGCACAAGGCAAGCTGCACGAACAGAATTTTGTAAAAGGTGTTTATGCCCCCTTTACACCCGAGGAGATCAGCAAGAAAATAGCCTCCATGCTCCGCCACAAAGACGTGACGGCAGAAGTGGATGTGATCTACCAATCAATAGAGGGCCTCAACGCCGCGTGCCCTCACAATAAGGGCGACTGGTACTTCACGGGCAACTACCCCACCCCCGGCGGCAACCGCGTTGCCAACCGGGCATTTATGAATTATATGGAGAAGCAGGAAGGGAGAGGGTATTAATATCGTAGGGGCGGACCTATATGTCTGCCCTGTTCGAGTTGAATAACTGAGCACTAAGAAATACATAGTTTTTAATGTGAAAATTTCCCGTACTCTTTATGAATTTGCTTAATAGCGTTTTCATATGTCAGCGAATCATTTAATTCTTCTTCAAACCCATGCTTCAGATCGATGAGTTTGTTCTCATTATTAATGGTATAGAAAGTGAAGAAAATTTTATCGCTGTATAAAGCGCTTCCCGTAATAATATTTTCTGCGGTATCTAAAGAAGGATTGGGTATGTCTTCAAACCCTCTAATTGAAGTCAATGTTTTATTTCTAGGATCAACAAGGTAAAGATAATAGGTTGGGTTAGCTCTTCCTCCCGTTGAATGAAATATCATTAGGTCCTTTATTTTATCGTTGTTGAAATCATCAAACATTATCATAGGGTCGAGACAATTCAGAGAATCTGAAAGAAGTATTTTTTTATGTCCACCTGTACTGTTATATACAGTAAAAGTAGCATTTTCCTTATCCCCCGAATATTGGCCAAAGTCTGTCAGCCCCCAATAGTGTAACGCCAGTTTATAAGAAGAATCTCCGAATAAATTGATTGTTGTATCAAAATAAGTCAAGTCATTATTTCGCTTAACTTTTGGGCTTGCCTGACAATAGGCATTAACGATAGCAAACAACGTAAATACAAGCAAAACAAAAAACGATTTCATGCTATAGTTTTAAAATGCAGCTAAAAAACGCCTTATACATCGTTTCAAATTAAAGGTGATGGGCCACAATGGTTGCGTACTCTACCACTTTTTTATCTTCAATCCCTCAATCTCACCAAAGTGTTTGTCTCGCGTAACAACCGTTAGGCCATGTTGCCGAGCAATAGCAGCTATCCAAATATCGTTTTCAGGAATTGGCTTCCCTTTCTTCCTCAGTGCAGCTTTTATATCCCCGTACGCGAAAGCTGTAAACTCATCAGTCGGCAAAAGGTTGTAGTGTCTTGTGATGCTTTGAATGTCAGAAATATTCTTTTCAGTTTGCGTAGAGAATAAGGCATCATAATAAAGTTCACCAATAACAACAACAGGAATAAGGATTTCACTCGCCTTGTCTATTTTATCGGCTATCGCCGATTCTCCTTTCAGCCATGCCGAAATTATGTTTGTATCCAGCAGGAACTTATTTCCAGTCATTTATGTTTATTTGTTCACAACCTTCTTTAATCGCTTTTTCTATCAGACCGGCGTCTTTTTTGCTCCAACTTCCAGTTAGCTCATGCGCCGAAAATGGCTTTGCTTTCGCCTCATTCCTAGGGCGTTTCAATACGGTCTCTAACTCCGCAAGTATTTCAGCATTTTCCGTTTTCAACACCTCCTCAATAAGATGAAGCTTCTGCGTTTCAGTGAACATGACCAATTAATTTCAGAAACAAATTTACTCACAAAATTTCACTTATGAGAACGTTTATCATGTACTGCAAGACTATAATCAATCCCAACTCCTCCATAAACAAATCGTCTTGGGCTGTATCATTTTTCTTAAGATCTTTGTGTCGCTTTCTATCATTTTTTGGCGTCTTCATTAGCTTTGCGTCCTTTGCGATTTTTTAAATTTGCGTCCCGATAACTATCGGGATTGCGTGAAATTTTCCAGCTACCACATGGGGTCAAATGGGGCATAAAACGGGGCATTTTCATAACCAATATTGCATTAAGAAATCTTTTAATAAATAGAATCGAGGTGCAGACAATGCCCCACCCTGTTACAAAATGGGAAATGCAGAATAAATATAATAACATCGCCAAGAGCAAGTCATGCTAAGGATTACACCAGATTTACCTTCCAACCAAAATGCCCCATATAAGCCCCCGAAAAATATAATCAGGTTGGGACATTCGGTTCCGGCAACCATTATATGTCACAATTTCGCCTCTGAAACTTCCGTAATTTTATTTTTCACCCTATTCAAAAAATTAGAAATTGTTTCCCCATTTTTACAATGTGAACCTCAGGAACCCCGAAAAGATCGTTAAAGCGGCAACCATCGGTATTATCATCTACCTGTTGTGCTTTGGCGTAGCCATGGCGTTCTTTCCTATCCGGCCATTCTGGAATGATGAATGGCGGCTGATCTATAATCTTAAGTTCAAAAATGTACACCAGCTTTGGGGCACACTGGATCTCCTTCAGCAATGTCCCAGGGTATATTTAACCCTGCTCAAAAAGATCACTTCCTTTTTTGATTACAGCTATACCGCTTTGCGCCTGCCAGCACTGGTCACAGCGATCGCCAGCATTTTCCTGCTGTTCCATTTGAAAAAGAAAGTGGTACCGGGCAACTCTGTATTTACCTACCTCTTCATTCTTATCATAATCTCGTCCCAGACCTTCACCGACTACCTGGTGCAGGTGAAGCAATATGAAGTAGAGATTTTCATGAGCCTGCTGGCGTTGTGGCAACTGGTAACACTCATGGAGATGGCTGAAAAAGGCAGGCCAGGAAAGACGTACAAATATCTTTTACTCTGCTTTAGCTTCGCCGTAGCACCATTTTTTAGCTACACCTACCCTATCGCAGTTGCACCGGTTATCCCAATAATTCTATTTTACGCTGCCTCCTTAGAGGGGCAACCGGGCCGCAACAAGACGAAGATGCTTGGGTTGATCGTTCCTCTCGTCGTTGTATGCTCGGCCATTGTTATCTTCTACATTGTTGATGTGCGGCAGCTTATGGCCGATAGCAGGATGTACACGTCTTACCAGAGAATGCTGGGACATGAAAAAAATGAAAACCATTCAATTGAGAATTTCTGGAAGCTGTTTTCACTGCTGGGATCAGGGCTAATGTTTGAAATAATTTTCGGTGCGCTTGGCATTTCCGCCTTCTCATACGGGATACACAAAGTTTTCAAAACAAAAAGACAGGACTATGCGAGAGCGGATTATCTCCGGCTATATGCTGTTGTTTTATTGCTGCTTACGCTGTGCCTGATATTCTCTGGCAAATTAATGGGTGGTGTAGCGAGATTGACGGCATTTACGGTGCCATCAATTTCTATGCTGATAATTTCCTTTTTTGAAGATCTAAAGGGTAAATACCATCGGTCAAAGCTTGCAAATATCCTGGCAACAATAGTATTCGTGGGTTTATACGGCAATATCCTGAGCACCTGCATTAATACATTTACCTATCCTGAGTATAGTAACCGGATCCAAACATACAGGAACACGTCGGAGGCGCTAAAACTGGCCAGAACAGGCAAGATGCCCATCCTCATCACTGATGGCGTACGGGGCGATAAGATAATTAATCGTGATTCTATAGCCGGCAAAATCGGTTTCAATACCATTACACCCGATCAGATCGCCGGTGCAGATACCTTGTGCGCCGAGGTAGTGCTGAAAGTGAACCCGGAATACAAAACATGGGATCAAATACCCGTTTACTGGTTGCCTGATACTAAATGGGTAAATGAATATATGCAGCAATTGCCACAGGAGATCAAAACTGCGGTTGTTTGCGATGGCATTGAGTTCCAGAAACTGAACCGGTAAATCTCGCGATAACCCTTTCACAATTATCATTGTTCAATGAAAATCAAAAATCCTGAAAAAATAATCCGCATTGCAACCTTGGCCACACTGTCATTTATGGTGTGCTGGGGGCTGGTGCAGGTTATGGCCGAGATAAGGCCTTTTTGGGTGGATGAATGGCGGATCATTTATAACCTTAAATTCAAAACGGCCGCTCAACTATGGGGACCGCTCGACTTTATGCAGCAGTTTCCACGCGCGTATATCACCCCTATCAAGTGGTTCACATCCCGGTATGGCTATAGTTATACCGTGTTGCGGCTGCCGTCTTATCTAGTCGGGCTATCTGTTATTATTTTTTGCTACCGCCTAATGAACAGGATCTATAGCCAAGGTAATTTCAACCGTTTCCTTTTTGTGCTGGTGCTTATATCCTGCAGCACCTTCACCGATTATTTTGTGGAGATAAAACAATATACTATGGAGTTGTTGCTGAGCCTTGTAGCCATATGGCAGCTCATGGCCCTACTGGAAATAAACATTGCGACACCTCTGCACAAAGGTCGGTGCGTGCTGCTTTGCGCTTCATTCCTTGCAGCCCCCTTCTTCAGTTATTCCTACCCGGTTGCTATTGCCCCGGTTTTTATGGTGGTGTTTGTGCAGTATATGTGCGCCCCGCGAGACGCAAAGAGTTCAGGAAAAATATTCTTCATGAAGTTTTTTCCTTTGTTATTATGCTTCATAAGCATTTCCATATTTTACATTGTTGATGTGTCGCAGCTACTGCAGGACAAGAACATGCATAAATTCTGGGGGCACCTGTTGATGGATGGAGGATTTAGCTGGCGGTCGTTCTTCGTCAACTTTTATATGCTCTTTGCGGAGGTTGGTTCAGGATTTGTTTTCTGGTACCTCTTCGGCATCTTCGGTATTTTATCTTTTATCTTCGGCATTCGTAGCGCCTTAAATTCAAAATATCATGGAAGCGACAATGCAGTTTTCATCAGGCTATATTCCGTAGGGTTATTATTATTGGCCATAGCGCTTTTCGCAGCCGGGAAATTGCCATTAGGGGAACCTCGCCTCAACGCTTTTACCATCCCCGCTATCTCCATACTGCTCATCCACTTCTTCGATTTTCTCGCTGCCAGAGATGCAAAAGGGAGATTTGCGAAGATATTGGCTACCCTATTTTTTGTAGGGCTGATCGGTAATATTTACACCACCTTTTTTGCCAGTTTCACTGGATATGGCTACACCCGGAAAATGGACATTTACAAGGCAACCGAAGCAGCAATTACACTTGCCCAGGCTAAAAAACTGCCAATATTTGTTACACCCGGTGTTGCATATCCGTATGAAAAGACCAAAAACCTACCCTATGAAACCACAATTCCTGGCGACTGGGTGCTTAAAACCTTCCCGGCCTATAAAGTGGCAGACGGCATATCCGTTATTGCCATCGACAGCCTCACGGAGGTAGGTTCAGCAATGAGTCATCTTCCCGCATCTGTAAATTCAGTAATAGCGGGCGATGGAATATCCTATAAAATAATTACCAGATAAACAACGGGCTGTTTGTAATGAAATGGCGCCGATTGCGCCATTTCATTTACTAAAACAACAAGGTAAGGTATAACATGATAGTGTTTGCAAGCAGCTTAAAGAGGGTGTTACAGGGGCTGTGCATACGTGGGTAAAAATACCCTTCTGCATATATAGACGTATTGCCAGCACAAAATGTTAGTAAAGTCCGGAAATATTTTTTTTGATAACTTGTTGACTGCCAAGCCTTTTTACCAATGGAAATAAACTAAAAATATATAAATTAATATATTCTTATTGTTTATTGCGCTGCTATTCTTACAGATGGCTGTTGACAACCTGGTTACGGTAAAGCTTGTATAGTGAAGGCGGCACTATATCTAATACCTCCTTCATCTTATCGTCATCATGAAAAAAAGCGTGTGAGAAAGAATAAACAAATACGTTTTCAATAGCATTTTTAACTGCGTTATTCCCTTTGATATATAATTGCTCTGCAAGGGTCATGCATTTTTTCGCAGCGTTAATATTGTGTTTTATCACCTGCGACTTGGTGTATTTGAGCAAATGGCGCACCACATCATATACCGTGCGGGACTTTTCCTTGCCGCAAACATCCGATAATTCAGGCATTTCCTTTCCTATATATTCCGATATATCCTGTTGGGAGATCATTGTTTTGTGGTTTGTAACATTAGTAGAATAAAAACAGTGCCAAAGGTTTAATCACTATGGTTTTTAACACACCGATAATTTCGGTTTTAACCTTAATTAACGCCAAACAACAACCCATTCTACGCCAATCCAATTATCTTCATTCTAAACAACGCACTATGCAACACAATAAACCACTTTTCCTCTGCATTCTGTCATGCCTATTTGCATGTACATGGGCACAGCTTAACGCACAGGTATACCCCACTGATTATAAGTCGGCATTAAAACTGCTGAAATTAAAGGAATATGCTGTATCGGTGGCAAAAAGCGACAGTATCTACTTCTTGTCCACTATACCGGATAAGAAAAAGAAAACCATTGTTTTTTGCCAGGGCTCAGGGCCGCAGCCACTTGTTATTAATCTTAAAGAAGGGTTATGCGGCGTGTTTCCATTTCGCGTAGACAGCGCGGCGCGGAATGAATTTAATATTGTTATCGTTTCAAAACCCGGCCTGAAAAGATACGCCACGGATGATGACCTGGCTGCAGATCTGGCAAGGCAGGCACAGTATTTACAACTTGACTCTATGAACCGGCCACCAAAAAAATATACGGATAATAATAAGCTGTACAAACTGGGTGGCGATTGCATTCAAGTGATAAAATTTCTCAGACAACAGCCTTGGGTGGACAATGACAATATCTACATCTACGGCCATTCGCAGGGGGCGGTGGTCGCCGCCTATGTTGCCGCTACGGACCCGCAAGACATAAAAAAGGTTATCTACTCACAGGGTAACGCCTACGGAGTATATGCAGGATATCTCAGCTCTATTATATACAACCAAGAGTCGACACCAGATGTGAACAAAAAACTAGACTCAATTTACAGCATCCACTCATCCCTGATAGACGGCAAGCCGGACAAGGAAATGGCCGAGCTTTACCAATGGAAGGAAGCTGACCTTGTCGACAAAAAGAACAATGACTTTTACGACCTGTACTACGGTGGATGGCGTAGCCTGGAAGAGCCCACCGCAATTGACTATCTGCTAAAGATAAATTGCCCCGTACTACTGGTGCAAGGCCTCAACAGTCCTGCCGATATGGATAACAAAAACATACCGCTCGATTTTGCCAGGCATCACAAAAAGAATCTCACCACCTTATTTTACCCCGGTTACGACCACAACTTTTTCAAGTGTGCAACCGATGAACACGGCAACCCAAAAGCACCGGAGTTCCATTGGGACGATGTTTTTAGTGATGTGAAGGCCTGGATCAAAAAATCAAACCTCTGAGCGGGCTACTTCATAGACCCCAGCACAATATTCCACACTTCCTGTTCCTTTGCATCTGCTGCGGCATTGATTTCTTCGGCTTGTGCAATGAGCGGTTTTACTTCGGGATGCTCTTTCAGGTCTTGGGCGTTTATTTTCACGTTGAGATAACAGCCCTTTACTGCGGCGCGGGCACACAACGCACCAACACCTGCGTCGCTCACACTGTTTGGATTGCCTTTAGCAGCCATTTCTCTTGTCAGCTCAAAACATTCAAAAGCAAGCTGCATTGTGCGGAAGGGCACTTTTATGGCATAAATCGTGGCTGCCTGTATCGCCGCCTTACGGGTTGCTTTTTCCGCCTCATCGCTCTTTGGCAATCCGAATGCCTCCATGATACCATTGAATGCTCGCGTGTCCTCATCTACCAGGAACAACAGCTCTTTTATCAACGCCTGGCCTTTATCTGCTTGGTTGGAGAACTCTTCCCAGCGATCGTCCCAGCCGGCCTTATGCGACGACAAGTTCGCAACCATAGTGCCCAACGAAGCACTCAGAACAGCACAGTATGCAGCGATAGACCCGCCACCTGGAGCCGGCGATTCACTTGCGGTCTCCTGAGCAAAACCGGTGACGGTCATGTCCACCAGTTTCTTTTTGGTGGTATCCTGCATACAGTATTCTATTATCTTCTTTTGCGGGTCGAAGGGAGACAATTCGTCAAGGCCCATTGACATTACGGCTATTCTTATCAGTTCCGAGTCACTTACGCCGGTGCTGCGCTGCTGCTTGCGAAGGAAATACCTCCCAGCCTCCAGCATTGCCTGAAGCGGCACCAGGCCTACAAGTTCGCTGCCAGTGGCTCTCATGCCTCTGGCCGCGGCGCGTTCAGCGGCAGTATCAAATACTACGTGCAGCGGCGTGGTGTGCATATTGGTGAGGTTGATAGATATTTGGGCAACGCCGTATTCTTCTATAAACCAGCCGATGGCTTTCACATTTTTCAGCAAGCCCGATTCCCAGATCGCTTCACCACTTGCGTCCTTTACGATCTTACCGTTTGCATCTTTTTTCTGGCGGCCTTTTTCGCGTATGTCAAAAGCCACCGCGTTGGCGCGACGGGTAGAGGTAGTATTGAGGTTCACATTATAGGCGATAAGGAAGTCGCGCACGCCTATTACCGTAGCCCCGCTGCGTTCATTGAATGTGTGTCCGTAATCCGGCTTCCACTCTGGCTTTAATATTTTCGCTGCAAATCCTTCGTACTCACCGCTGCGAATATCTGCCAGGTTTTTCCGGTACGGTTCAGATGCTGCGTATTCGTAGAGATATGTGGGGATGTTCAGTTCCTCACCAACTCTTTTCGCTAGTTTTTTTGCAAACGCTACAGTCTCCTCAGCGGTGATCCCTGATATAGGTATAAGCGGGCAAACGTCGGTAGCGCCCATGCGTGGATGCTCACCGGTATGGGTACGCATATCTATATGGTGCGCGGCCATTTTTATGGCCTGGAAAGCAGCCTCGATAACATCATGAGGATTACCTACAAAAGTCACTACAGTACGATTGGTAGCCTTGCCCGGGTCAACATCAAGTAATCTCACTCCTTCTATCTTTTCTATCTCATCTGTGATGTGCTTGATGGTGGCCATATTGCGCCCTTCGCTGAAGTTAGGCACGCATTCTATGATAGCATTCGTAAAATCTTTCATTTCGTTGTTTTGAGGCTGCAAAAATAAACTAAGTGAATTGGTTTTCACTGCATCGCTGCCTAGATTTTAATGTTCTAAAACTTATAAAAATGAGGAATATAGTCTCCAGATACTGGATCTATCTCGCAACTTTTTTAGTGTCCTGCTGAGGATTCCAGAAATTCAAAAGGATAATTTCTTTTTTCAACGGCTTGTATTGGTAAATAAGTATGACTTTTTTATGAAGAATTGTTTTGCGAATATTCATTTTTTTGCTTTGCTTGCTGCCAATACGTGGCTAAAGCAATAACATGTTCAGCTTCTCATCTACCCGGGTCATAAACTTTTCAATCTCTTTGTCAGTCCAGTTCTCTTGCAAGTACGAAATAATATCCACGTAATCCCGTAGAGCTCCAGGCGACCAAATTATTTTTTGAACCATTGAGGATACATTTTCTTCACTTCTTCGTGCGGTATTCCTTTCCCGTCATCGATTTCTTTGATAGCTTTTTTTACAGATAGCTGCACTTCTCTGGGTAAGGCATTCCACCAATCGTCATCTTGTTTCTTTTCGAGAATGCGCTCAACAATGAGAAGAGCTTTTTTGTCCGCGTGATCAACGTAATCCTTTACCCTTTTCCGCAAAACATCTGTGGTAACCATGGCTGTCCTTTTTACGAAATTACCAAAATTTTGAAAAATACTTTTACTGTTGTTTTACTGCTTCTTTGCCCATTCGGCCATCTTTTCATGTAGTATTTCCAGCGGCACACAGCCGTCTTTCAGCACTTCGTCATGAAAAGAGGCAATATTGAACTTTGCGCCGAGTTGCTCCGTATATGTTTTGCGCTCAGCACTGATCGCCATCTGGCCTATTTTGTAGGAGAGGGCCTGCCCGGGAATAGCCATGTACCGCTCTATTTCGGTTGTTGCTTCACGCTCGGAGATCAGCTCATGGTCCATCATGTACTTTATGGCGTCTTCACGGCTCATTCCTTTGTAATGCAGGCCAATATCTACTACCAGCCTAATAGCGCGGTGTATACCGTCGCTCAGGTGACCGAAATATTGATACGGATCATTGTACACGCCAAGGTCTTTTCCTAACGTTTCACAATAATGCGCCCAGCCCTCACCATAGGCACCATACCATATAAACTTCCTGAATGCCGGCAGGTTTTTGTTTTCCTGCTGCAGCGATATCTGGTAATGATGGCCCGGAATGGCTTCATGAAGGAACAGTGTGGTCATCCCTACGCAATTAAATTTCTTTGGGTCCAGTATCGGCACGTAAAATATGCCCGGGCGAGAACCGTCTTCCGAGCCTTGGTTATATTCAGCGCTGGCAGATGCGGCACGGAATGCTTCTGTTTGCCTGATGGTGAATTGTGTTTTCGGCGTGTTATTAAATAGCTTTTTTAGTTGCGGGTCTTCCTGTTTCTTTATGCCCCAGAAGCTGTCTATGACCTGCTTGTTTGTGGTGAATGGAAAGAATTTCTTGTCTTCGCCCAGGTATTTAAAAAACGCGTGCAGGTCTCCCTTAAAACCAGTCTCGTCTTTTACTTTGTTCATTTCGCCCTCTATCCTCGCCACTTCCCGCTGACCTATGCTGTATATGCTATCCGGTGAAAGGTCGGTAGTCGTCCAGTATCGGATACAGTATTTGTAGTAGTCTGCGCCATTGGGAATGTCCTTTAGCCCGCTTGTGGCCCGGGCCTTGGGCAGGTACTCCTTCTCAAAAAACTCGTGGAGTTTTGCATACGTGGGATTCACAATATTTTCTACAGCCTGCTTGTAAGCGGCGGTAAGTCTTTGTTTGTCTGCGGCAGGAAAACTGTCCGGCATTGTCTTAATGGGGCCGTAAAATATACTCGCCGTGTCATTCGTCACGATCACATCCTGCAACTGCGGGAGCATTTTTACAACAAGGGCACGAGGCAGCACCCAGCCTGCAGCTATGCCTTTGCGCATGTCATAGATCGCAGTGTCCGCCCATGATGGAAATACCGATAAACGCTTCAGCCAGTTGTCATAATCTTTCACCGTCTTGAATGGCTGATTCCCGCTTCCGGATCCAAGTTGTGGCATGTCCAACGTGAAGGACCAAAATTGGTTCATCGGCAAATAATGTGTCGGGTATTTTAACCCCTCCAGCCCCATTTGCATTTCATATTTCAGCAGCCGATAACTGGTAAAATCATTTTTGTCAAGGCTGCTGCTGTCTATTTTGCTGAGGTCGTCAAGATACTTTTTATACCACTTGCCAAGGCTATCCCTAAAGCTTTCAGAGATAGTTATAGTGAGTCGGTCGTTGTAGCGGTTATCACCGTTAGAAGTAGCCTCAGTGGGAAACAATTGCATACGTTCCTGCCAGTAATTGTCAAGCATTGTTGCGAGCCGCCTGCTACCATTTTCGCTGTTTTCGGAAGTCTTGTTTTTGCATCCAGATATTAGTGACACAAAAGCTAGAACAACAAGTAATTTTTTCATGATCTTTTTTGGAGAAAATTGGTTGAGTAAATAAAAGTAATTGTTTGGACGCGTTTTTCACGCTCATAGGGTTAGAAAAGTAAATTTTCAGGGTAATTATTGCTAAAAGTTTATCAATAATTGATTTTAACTATTGCCGTATTAATGTGGGAAATAATAACTTACCGTAACTTTGAGGTACAAAAACTAAAGAAGATGTATCCCGAACAAATAGTCGCTCCGATGAAGGCTGAACTTACCAGCCATGGTTTTAAAGAATTGCTTTCCCCCTCAGATGTGGATACAGCTCTAAAACAGCAAGGCACCACATTGCTAATGATAAATAGTGTTTGTGGCTGTTCAGCCGGGACCGCGCGCCCGGGCGTAATTATGGCGGTGCAGAATGCAGCAAAAAAACCTAACCTGCTGGCCACAAGCTTTGCGGGCTATGATGTTGATGCAGTTAAACAGGCGCGTACTTACCTGCTTCCTTATCCGCCATCTTCGCCCTCTATAGTTTTGCTTAAAGATGGCAAGGTAGTGCACATGATAGAGCGCCACAACATAGAAGGCCGCCCTGCGCAAATGATAGCCGCCAATCTTATGCAAGCGTTTGAAACGTATTGTTAACTAGTCGTAAGTCATAAGTCCGGATGTAATACAGTTAGTTCGGAAAATACTCTAAGTAACGTCCCGGTTGCCATGGTAACCGGGATTTTTGTGTACATACTTGCCACTTTGGGACTCACGACTTACTACTTAACTAACCTGCTGGCACAATGTTTATTACTCATTAATAGAACAAAAAACTATTTTATGAGATCACTATTGTATGTCATCGCGATCATCCTGATCATCGGCTGGGTACTAGGAGCATTTGTATATAGCGCAGGCTCAATAATACACGTATTATTGGTGTTGGCCATTATATCGCTGTTGCTTGGATTTATCAGGAGAGGGACTGTTGATTAATGTTCGGGAACATTCATCATATTCTTTATTAAGGAAGCCAGGCATTGTCTGGCTTCCTTAATAATACATTTATCCAATTCAGAAACCTGAAAATTGTTTATCAAGATCAGCCATGCCTATCGGCTTCTCTATCACCCGGTATTTCGCATTTGCCGGCATCTCCGGCAACGAAGGGTGGAAAGCACTGATCAAAACTATATAGGTGTTGGGGTAACTTGCAGCATACGAAGGTGCATTCTGCCAGCCTGTTCCATCGGGTAAGTTATTGTCAAGGAAAAGTATATCCGGCCGATGGCTGCTTAATTGAACCCCTCCATCTTTAAGTGTGTGGGATATGATCACTTCATAACTCTTACGCAAAAAATATTCTTTCAATAAAAGGCAAAGATCCGTTTCGTCGTCAATTATCAAAATCTTTTTACTATCCGGCATAAAACATTCTATTAATAAACATTCTTTGAAGCTCCTAATTTAAAAACTGATATTGAATTTTACAATTTTCAATACTCCTGTCATAAAGTTCAGAACGTTGTATATTATCAATCTAAGTGAAGTGCCTAGGTTACTTCAAAAATAATGCCGCCATCAATATCTATCCCGGTATGCTGGTGGTATGTATCCAATAGCTCCGCAGGGCCGCCACAGTCTTTATCAAGTTCTCAAAACTATTTGGCTTTGTAATGTAAGAATTAGCACCTAATTCATAACAGCGCCTCATTTCCTGCTCATTATTAGTGGTGCTGAAAATGATGACGGGTATTTTCTTTAAGTCTGTATTTTGCTTTATTTCTTTCAGCACTTCACGACCATCTTTCTTTGGCATATTCAAATCGAGGAGTATGAACCGCGGCATCTTTGTATTTTTCCCACTCTGGGAAAGTTTGATGAGGTAGTCAACAAGTTCCACGCCATTTTCTACAAAAAGCAGTTTATCCTTAAAACCGTTTTCGGTAAATGCGGCCTGCAGCAGGAAACGGTCATCGGCATCATCTTCGGCAATTAAAATCGATATTTCCTCCATCTGAGCAATTGGTCAATAAAGGTATGGAAAAAAAAATTTAGAGGGGTTTAGGGGTGGCGATTCCGCTTATTGTTTCTTTACGGGGTTAGAGTGGCATAATCTTTAAGGATGCTAAACGATAAAACAAAAACATTATGAACAGCCAGAATCAATCAAATAAAACAAGTGGAGAGTCGCACAAACATGGCCTGCCAAAGGTGAAAAAGTTCGAGCAGAAGGAGCCTGTGGCAAGGAATGTTAAAGGTCAGAACGGGGGGCCGGGACAAGTTGCCAGAAAGGCCGTTGCAAATGTTGCTACCATCGACCAGGAAAGAGACAGAGAGTAGGATACTTATTTAGCAGGACGACTTAACGTGGCCAAATCAACAGAAGCCACTCAGGAGTGGCTTCTGTAATAATAGTATGTTTATAAGTCTAAGGATAGTCTTAGGCTTAAAGGGGCGGCTACTTGGTGTTAGCTAAAAAGTCTTTTACTTTTTCTTTATGTACCATACCTTCCTTAAAGGTATATGCGCCACTTTTAGGGCTGCGGATCGCTTTGATTACTTTAGTGTAATTTTTCGCTTCTGCGGCCTGCTTGGGGTCTTTCTTTATCGCGGTCTTAGCTACTTTTGCCATCGCTCAAATATTTTTAAAAAAGATTATTTAATTTCTTTGTGAACAGTAACACGTTTCAGAATGGGGTTGTATTTTTTTAACTCCAGGCGCTCCGTGGTGGTTTTTTTATTTTTAGTCGTAATATAACGGCTCGTACCGGGCATGCCGCTGTTTTTATGCTCGGTGCATTCCATTATTACCTGAACGCGGTTTCCTTTCTTAGCCATTTTTTATTATTTTAATACTTTACTTAATTAGATAGCCACACCCCTGGCACGTAATTCCTTAACTGTAGTGAGCAATCCGTTCTTATTGATCGTGCGGATAGCATCAGTAGACAATTTTAACGTGATCCAACGGTCTTCCTCAGGAAGAAAGAAGCGCTTTGTCTGCAGATTGGGCAGAAAACGGCGCTTAGCCTTCTTATTAGAGAATGACACCTTGTGGCCTACTACTGGTTTTCTACCTGTTACCTGACAAACGCGAGCCATGATTAATTTTTTTTAGGACTGCAAAGGTCTTGATTATTTGTGGAATGGCAAAATATTTTCAGAAAAATATTTAGCGATTGACCTTTTCAGCTTTTCCAGGCAAAATTACGCTTAAAATGGTTTCAATTTTCCCTTTCTGACTTTAATGCTAAAATCCTGCAGGGAATCAGTGCCCTTTATGTCTATTCTTTTAAGTTCATAGACATCGGGAGCCGGAACTGTGCTCACCTGATTCCCGATACGGAAAGCGGCTATGATGCCCATACCGGCCATTTCTTTCTTCAATTGGGCAAGGCCGGACGCTGGCCGGGCCCCATATGGATAACCAAGTACTTTATAGAATGGAAGTTTACTCTTCCCGAATGCTTCTAACGACAACCTTAACGCATCCAGCGATTGTTCCTGTGGGATTTTGGCCATATTTTCATGCGCATAACCGTGCATGGCCAGTTGCACAATTGCAGGGTCGAGTTTGCGCAGTTCCTCAGGCGTCATTTTTTGTTCAATCTCACTTTCTCCTTCCTTAGTAGTTTCGCTTAGCGTATTGGCTATAATAAAAAATGTTGCCCTCCAACTTAACTCTTTGAGCAATGGGTATGCATAAGTAAGGTTATTGCGGTAACCATCATCAAAGGTGAGTAGTACTTCCTTTCCTTTTCGCGGTTTTTCCCCGGTTGCTATGTCCAGGTATTCTGAAAGAGAAATAGCATGATAGCCTTCCTGCTTCAAAAACTGCCACTGCTCGCGTAGTTTTTCGGGCGTTATGGTAAGGTTATCATTCACACCGGGCCACACCTTGTGATACATCAGCACCGGGATACCGTCGCCACCTGGTAGAAGCCAACTCCAGTTCATGAATTCAATGTAAGCGGCTGGTGGTATGCATCGTTACGCGGACGAGCGGAATAGAGCTTTATTTTCACGTACTTTATAAAACCGCCGTATGCAATGTTTTTGCAGATGACGTAGCCAAGATAACCATCCAGGAAGCCGCCCCTGAAAATAAAGTTGTAGATAAACTTCCAGGCAGGGCCGAAAAGGATTTTTACAATCCCAATTTTCTCGCCCTTATCTATCGCCGTTCTTGCGGCCAACTCAGAGTACAGCTCTATTTTTTTTATGTGGTCCGAGATGCTGTTGTAGCTGTAGTGCAGGATATCACCATCAAGGAAACCGATCTTGGTCCTTTTGTCTTTTACCACAATGCTTTCATGCACTTTGTTGTCGTTGATACCACATTTGTTCTTATTGAACAAGCGTAGTTTTGGCTGCGGATACCATCCGCAATGGCGTATCCATTTGCCGCAATAGTTCGCCAGGATGTTGACCTGGTAGCCGTCAAAGCGTGGCTGCTCCTTCTCTTTCAGCAAACTCTCCCGAAGCTCCGGAGACAACAACTCGTCTGCGTCTATCGACAGAACGAAATCATTACTGGCAAGGGCTATCGCAAAAGTTTTCTGGTCGCTGAAGTCTTTAAACTGATGGTAAAAAATCCTGGCGCCATAGGTCTGTGCAATAGCTGTGGTCCGGTCATTTGAGTAACTGTCCACCAGGATGATCTCGTCAGCAATGCCCTGTATAGACTCTATGCACCGGGCTATATTGTGCTCTTCATTGTGGGTTATAATTACGGCGGATATCTGTATCATCTAATTATTAACGTAAGATTGGGATATTATAGTATGTCCGATAGTTTTTCCGTAATAAATTATGGCAATTCAGGTAGTATGAAGCTGTCCAGCGAGGCTACTCCGGGAGTATTTTCAGAAATGAACGCCTCTCCGTATTCCCTACCAATACGCTTGCCCAGCAAAGCATCGCGGTACTTAATGGTATTTAGAAAACCTTCGGTTGCTATATACGTGACCGGCTCCGCAGATGCCGGATCATGAAACTGGCTCTTATAGCACCGGATAGCTTCCATCTTTTTTTCAAGAGAATCAGAAATGTCAACAATAAATGTCGGCTCATAATGTCGATCCTGCAACATATGATAAACGCGTTTAGGCCGCCAGGCCGCTTGTGCCACACCATCACGAAAGGTTTCAATTTTTGCCAGCCCGGCATAAAAGCAGGCATCTGCAATAAGCCGGCCTCCACGGCCATGGTCGGGGTGACGGTCATTGATCGCATTGGCAATAATGATCTCCGGCCGGAAGTACCTTATATATTGTATCAACTTGCGCTGGTGCTCTTCGTCATTCCGGAAAAAAGCATCGGCCATGCCGGCATTTTCGCGCACGGCCACCCCCATTACTTTAGCGGCGGCTTGCGCCTCCTGCAGGCGCAATTCTGCTGTGCCGCGTGTACCCAGTTCACCTTTTGTGAGGTCGAGGATGCCTACGGCCTGGCCTGCCTGTGCATGTTTTATTATTGTGCCTCCGCAACTGAGTTCTATATCGTCTGGGTGAGTGGCTATGGCTAGCAGGTGTAATTTCAAAGTCAAAAGTTAAAAGTGATAATCTAAAAGTTCAGGAGGCCAAAAATAATGGATAAGTGTGAATGTTGAAGTATGTACATGAAGTTCTTAATTGTTTAATGGCAATATAATATATAGAAACAGCTCGCGGTTTACAAATATTTATTCCAAAATATGGTGGCGTAAGCAACAGAAACTATCACCCTCCTCTTACATTGTCAAAGTCCGGCAAATAGGGTATATTTGCGCCTCCAAAACATATTATGAGTTTCAGAAAAATACTTGTTTTTTATCGTATACCGATCGCCGTTCTCCTGATCGCGCTGGGCTTTTTCCTTGGTTTTAAAGTGACATGGTGGGTAGCCTGGATACCGATGCTGATCGCTGTATTTATGGTCATTGCTTATTTTTTGGTTGGACCGATGACCCTGATTCAAGGATATATGGAGGCCGGAGACATGGAGGGTGCGCAGAAACTGATCAATATGGTGAAGTTTCCAAACTTGCTTTACAAGCCTATTCGGTCTTCTTACTATATGCTGCAAGCCAACTTCTCTACCATTGGCGAAGACCTGGACAAAGCGGAAATGCAATTGCGGAAAGGACTGGAAACGGGTATGCCGGAGAAAGAATACGAAGGAACGGCATACCTGCAACTAGGCGCAATAGCTCAGAAAAAAGGCAATACCAAAGAAGCTTACGAAAACCTGCGCAAAGCGGTGAAAATAGGATTGCCGGACAAGGATAATGAAGCGACAGCTTATCTTCAACTCTCCAGCATATGCATACAACGTCGCGATTTCCGCAATGCAAAGATCTACTTTAATAAGGCCAAGGCATGCAAAGCCACCAATGTTCAGGTTGTAGAACAAGTAAAGGAAATGGCAAAGTATATTGCCCGGATACCCGGGTAATAAATATTGAACAAGTCAACGAAACCGTTTGCCGCGATCTCGGCATTTTGTGGGTGAGTACAATAAATCTTGGGGAGTACAGCTATTTTTTTATAGGCGAATATTTATTATATTTAAACATAAATTGACTCTATTATGCATTTTATTTTATTGTTTATTATTTCATAAATGTCTTAAAATTAGTAATTTACGAGTAAATAATTTTAAAATTTAATGATAAAATTTTTGCTCGAAACGTCGAGAAATAATAATAGAGTCTTGAAATTGGTACTTTTCCCAATATTTCTCCCGTAAAAGTTGTGTTTCTATTCTTTTTTACAAAAAATATATATTATTTTCGGCTCCGTAATTACGTCATCAATTCCTGGTTTGGAGTTGGTGGGCGGTTATTAGTGCATTTATTAAAAATAATAATTCCGAAAAAACAGGCTTATGAGCAATGTTTCTTTACACCGATCGATGACGATTAAGAACACGAAATGCAGGAAGGCGATGACAATAATTCTGGCCTCTCTACTTTTTTGTTTCGTTGGCAATGCCGCTAGCGCGGCGGTGACGGTAACCCCCGGATCGGGCGGTACAAATATCTGTCACAACAGTGCTGCAGACGGCACGTTTCCAGCCTATACCACGCTCGGCACAATTACTGTGGCCGAAGGTGCCGCAGGTGATTTTTCGGGATTTCCAGCCACCTTGGTGATCAATGCCCCGGCCGGATGGCAGTTTAATACGGGATCTGCCCCAACCATTGGCACGACCGGCGGAGACGCTATTTTCACTACTACTCCAGCTTTCTCTACCACGTCTTTGACGATCCGTATATATACGATCGGCACCGCTTCACTAAACACCGTAACCATTAGTGGCTTACAAATACAACCCACTACGCAGTCCTCTGCCGCGGGCAGCCTGTATGCCTCGACGGCAACAAATATTGCAGGCATTACTACCGGGATAGGCGGCACAAACTTCGGCAGCCTTTCTGAAACCGGCCCTACTGTGTTCACAGTGGCTGCAGCAAGCAGCGGTTATTGCGCAGGCACTCCAGGTGTTGATGTGTTTCTAAGTGGCTCGCAGGCTGGCGTTACATACGGTTTATATAACGGGGGCACTTTAACGGCTTCGTCCACAGGTAGCGGAGCAGCACCTTTTGATCTTGGCGTGCAAACTGCGGGAAGTTATACGGTGCGAGCCACTAACGGGACTGGCTGCACCAGCAATATGCTCGGAACCGCGGCTATTGCATTAGACCCTTCTCCTCAACTGTACAATGTAGCTGGCGGTGGCAATTATTGCCCCGGTGGAACCGGCGTAAATGTGACTTTAAGTTTTTCTGACGCCGGTGTGAACTATACCGCCTCAAATGGTGTTGTTACGAGTACTTTGGGCGGCTCTAATGCAGTGTTGACTTTCGGACCGGAAACGTCGCTTGGTGTTTACACCGTCCAGGCTCAGAATGCTACAACTGGCTGTACTGCTACTATGAATGGCAGCGCAACGGTAGGCCTTTTCCCGACACCAACTCAATTTACTGTTACCGGGGCGACCAGCTATTGCGCCAGCGCCGCCGGTGTTGACATCGGATTAAGCAATTCCGCAGGAAGCACTACTTATCAGTTATACAACGGCTTTGCCACAGTAGGTGCTCCAATGTCCGGTTCTGGTAGCGCTCTTGATTTCGGTGTGCATCCTGCCGGCAGTTATTCTGTTCTTGCCACTTTAGCTCCGGGTGGCTGTACCGCACCGATGCTGAATACACTGGTTGTCACTTCAAATCCATTGCCGAATATATACAACGTAAGCGGCGGCGGCGGTTATTGTTCAGGCGGGGCCGGTGTGAATGTTGTCCTCAGCAATTCAGACATCGGCATCAATTACACGGCATCTGATGGTGTCGTAAGCAGCACTTTACCCGGTGCTTCTTCTGCATTGAGTTTTTTAGAAACCGCAGCAGGTACTTATACTGTGCAGGCACAGAATGCGACCACGCTTTGCACTGTAAATATGACCGGCAGTGCCACAGTAACCGTAGTGCCTCCCCCTACTCAGTTTACTGTTACCGGCGCTACCAGCTACTGCGCAGGCGGAGCGGGTGTAGATTTAGGACTGAGTGGCTCTGTAAGCGGAACTAACTACCAGCTATATAACGGTCTTGCCGCAGTAGGTGCTGCAATGCCTGGCACAGGCGGAACAATCGACTTCGGCATGCACACGGCGGGTAGTTACTCTGTTCTTGCTACTACAGTGGTTGGCGGTTGTACTGCTGCAATGTTGAATACATTGGTTGTAACCACCAATCCCTTACCTACCGTGTATAACGTAGGCGGTGGGGGCGGTTACTGTGCAGGAAGTACCGGTGTGAACATTACACTGAGCAACTCTGATCTCGGCATCAACTACCAACTTTATGATGGCGCGTTGCCCATTGGCGGAACAGTGGCTGGCACAAACGTTGCTCCGCTGGTTATGGGCATGGAAACAGCAGGCACTTATTCGGTATCTGCGAGAAATCCGGCTACCGGCTGTACCAGCAGCATGAATGGCACCGCTACGGCATTCACTACCCCGGCGCCCACGGTTTATGCACTTTCGGGTGGCGGCGATTATTGTATAGGCGGATTGGGCGATGACCTTGTACTTAATGGATCCCAGATAGGTGCCAGCTATCAGCTTTACTATGGCGGACTGCCTCAGGGAGCTCCAATGGGCGGAACAGGAGCTCCGCTAGACTTTGGTTTTCAGACGGCAGTTGGTGCATATTCTGTGCTGGCAACGATAGGTTCTTGTACAACCGATATGTTCGGCACTGCAAATGTTTCTCTATCGGCGCCTCCAACCGTATTTACACTTGATGGCGGCGGCGGTTATTGCGAGGGTGGTGCGGGCATACCGATCGTCCTGAACGGCTCACAGGTCGGTATACATTACCAGGTATATTCCGGCGCAACACCTGTAGGCGCGCCGGTAGCGGGCACTGGCGCACCAACACTCACTCTTGGTTTTGAGACGCTAATAGGCACCTATACTGTTCTTGCCACAAACCCAACAACGCTTTGTACGAGCAATATGCTGGGGGCTGCAACCGTAACTATCAATCCGTTGCCAACGGCATATACAGTAGGTGGTGGCGGCAATTACTGTGTGGGCGATCCGGGAGTAATGATCACGTTAAGCAATTCAGAAGTTGGCATCAATTACCAATTATATCTTGGCGCATCACCTGAAGCCGGCCCTGTAAATGGCACCGGCGCTCTTCTTGACATGGGCCTGGAGACAACTGCCGGAACTTACACAGTGTTCGCCACTAATCCGGCTACCGGCTGTACACAAAATATGTATGGAAGCGCATCTGTTACCGTTAACCCGCTGCCGCTCGTCTTTACAATATCTGCAGGCGGCAGCTTCTGTACCGGCGCGGCTGGGGTGGACCTGACGCTGAGCGGTTCGCAGACTGGTGTGCGCTATCAGCTTTACAATGGAGCAACAGCAACTGGCAGTCCTATAAATGGCACGGGCGGAGTAATTAACTTCGGCCTCCAGGCAACTGCAGGAACCTATTCCGTGCTTGCCACAAGCATATCTACTTTGTGCACAAACGCCATGGCGGGCACGGCTACTGTGATCGAGAATCCAAAACCAGCAAGGTTTAGTGTCGGTGGTGGTGGGGCATACTGCGCGGGCGGTGCAGGCGTAGATATCACGCTGAGCAATTCCGAAGTAGGCATCAATTATCAATTATATCATGGAGATACGGCCGTAGGAACACCTGTAGCCGGCACGGCTATTGCTCCGCTTGACATGGGTGTGGAAACTGCAGCCGGTGTTTACACCGTGTTTGCAACAAATCCGGTCACTGGTTGTACGCGAAAAATGAAGGATAGTGCCTTGATTATCATTAACCCGCTACCTACCGTTTATACAATATCGGCCGGTGGCAGCTATTGTATCGGCTCCCCAGGGGTTGACCTCGTCCTTAACGGATCTGATACTGGTATAAGTTACCAGTTGTATTTCGGTGCAGTAGCATCTGGTAGCCCGATAGCAGGTACAGGTGCGGCACTCCATTTTGGCTTCCAGACTGGCGTAGGCAGTTATTCCGTGCTGGCCACGAATAATATCACACTGTGTACCAACAATATGGCAGGTACTGCTAATGTAACCAGCAATCCTGTTCCGCTTGTATTTACTATCAGCGCAGGCGGCAGTTATTGCGAAGGCGGTGCCGGTGTAGACCTTCAGCTTAATGGCTCAGAAGCAGGGATCAACTACCAGCTATATTATGGAGCTGCAACGGTCGATGCCCCGGTAGCGGGTACAGGTGCCCCAACCCTTGATCTGGGTTTCCAGACCGCTGAAGGCAGCTATACAGTGCTCGCTACAAATCCGGCAACGCTGTGCAGCAGCAATATGCTGGGCACTGCAACGATCACTATTAACCCATTGCCTGCAGTTTATGTGGTAGGCGGCGGCGGCAGTTTCTGCGCAGGTGATACTGGCGTTCACGTTAGTTTGAGCAATTCGGACCTTGGCATCAACTACCAGTTATTTGTTGGTAGCGCGCCAATTGGTGGCCCAATTGCAGGTACCGGCTCTATGCTTGATATGGGTCTTGAAACAATACCCGGCGTTTATACCGTATCTGCAACCAATGCACTCACGGGCTGCCCGCAGAATATGTTTGGCAGCGCAACTGTCGTGGTTAACCCCTTACCTGCCGTGTTTAATGTGACAGGTGGAGGAAGCTACTGCTTAGGCGGAACGGGCGTGGATGTTGGCCTTGATGGCTCGGTGGCTGGTATTAGCTATCAGCTATACGCAGCAGGCTCCCCCGTTGGAACTGCAATGGCAGGAAATGGCTCACCGCTCGATTTCGGATTGCAGACAATTACCGGTGCTTACAGCGTGATCGCAGAAGACACTACAACACATTGTACGATCAGCATGAACAGCACTATTACTGTTACAACGAATCCGTTACCTAACGTCTACTCCCTGTCAGCGGGCGGCGGCTACTGCCTTGATGGCTCGGGGATTGACCTGACACTGAACGGATCTGATACTGGTATTAGCTATCAATTGTATTATGCAGGAGCTGCTTTAGGTTCACCTATGTCTGGTACAGGTGTTCCACCGATTGACTTTGGTTTCCAAACCGGGGCCGGCAGCTATTACGTGATCGCCACGAATACAGTAACCGGCTGCGTAAATAATATGCTTGATACTTCAGTGATCACCATTCTCCCGCTTCCAAACGTGTATAACGTTGGCGGCGGCGGCAGTTATTGCTTTGGTGATACCGGCGTTCATGTTACGTTAAGCAACTCGGACACCGGGGTTAATTATCAATTATTCCTTGATGGCTTCCCGGTTGGTGGACTGGTTGCCGGAACTGGCATACCTCCGCTGGATATGGTCCTGGAAACCGGCGCTGGAGACTATACTGTATTTGCTATAAACGCTACTACGGGTTGCGCGAACAATATGAGCGGCGATGTTACCGTGTCTATCAATCCTTTGCCCGGCGTGTTTAATATTACCGGCGGCGGCGAGGCTTGTTATGGAGCTCCGGGTGTTGATGTTGGCCTGGATGGTTCGGCACCCGGTGTCAGCTATCAATTATATATTGGTGGCGTACCAACGGGTTCACCTGTTGCAGGAACCGGATCGGCCCTTGACTTCGGCCTGCAGATCAATACAGGTGTTTATACCGTTGTTGGTGAGGATACCACAACTCATTGTACCAGTGATATGAATGGTATTGAATTCGTGATCATCAATCCTTTACCAACCGTTTACAATGTAACGGGAAGCGGTGGATATTGCTCCGGAGGCACGGGTGTTGATGTGGGACTGGACAATTCGTCGACAGGAGTCAACTATCAATTGTATTATGGCGGATCACCAATTGGCCCATATATAGCGGGAACGGGTGGTCCCATAGATTTCGGCCTGCAAACAGGCGCGGGTGCATACTCGGTTATTGCTACAGATACAACAACAGCGACATTGTGTACCAACAATATGGCGGGCAGTGCGATTGTGACCATCAACCCTCTGCCAACCGGCTTTAATGTAACAGGTGGCGGCGGATACTGCATTGGCGGTGCGGGCCTTGATGTAGCTCTTGATGGATCTGAGACCGGCGTCCTTTATACCCTTTTCAAAGACGGATTCCCAATAGGAACCCCGCTGAACGGAACGGGTTTTGCACTTGATTTTGGCATACAGGCGGCGGCTGGCTCTTATTATGTTATGGCCGGCAACCTCACCACAGGTTGTTTCAATGCGATGAATGATACTGTGACCATCGTTATTAACCCATTACCAATAGCTTATGACGTAACTGGTGGTGGCACTATGTGTGCGGGAGCTGCAGGTTTTGATATTCAAGTGAGCAACTCCGAGACTGGCGTAAACTACCAGCTTTATATTAATACACTTCCCTACGGCGCTCCGTTGCCTGGCACTACAGGGTCTGTGGTTGATTTCGGCGTGTTGGCATTCCCCGGTTCTTATTATGTAGTTGCTACAAATGCTACCACAGGTTGTATAGCCCTGATGAACGACAGCGCAACGATAGTTGTTAACCCAACACCAGGGGCTATCACCGGAGATTCGATCATATGCTCCGGTGCATCAACTATGCTGGCAGATACCTCGGTTGGCGGAATATGGAGCAGCAATGATGTTACCATTGCTGCTATAGACGCTACAGGTAATATGACAGGTATTGCTGGTGGAGTTACTACAATTACCTATGCTTTCGCAACAGGTTGTAACACAACATTACAGGTGACCATAAACCAGGCGCCGAACGCATACACAGTTACCGGTGGCGGCAGCCTTTGCGCAGGCGGAGCAGGCTATGACGTTTCCCTTAGCGGTTCTGATGGAGGCGCCACTTACCAACTGTATATTAATACACTGCCATACAGCACACCAGTAACCGGCACAGGATTGCCAATCGATTTCGGCGTCTTCAATATACCGGGTGCTTATTATGTAGTTGCTACTAATGCATCGGGCTCCTGTAATTCACTGATGATAGACAGTGCTTATATCATCTTGAACCCATCGCCCGGCCCAATCATAGGTCTCACGAGCGTGTGTGTAAATTCATCAACAATACTCACGGATACCGCATCGGGCGGCACATGGAGTAGCTTTGACGCTACTATTGCTTCCATTGACCCCGGTGGTATGATGACGGGCATAGGTGGCGGAACCACGATCATTACTTATACATTGCCAAGCACATGCTATGTAACCGCTGCCGTGACCGTTAATTCTCTGCCTGTGGTAGCCGCAATAACCGGAACTACCGACGAATGCGTTGGCGGCATGAACATGCTGTCTGACGCAACAACAGGGGGCGTATGGAGTAGCTCGGATGTCACGATCGCATCGGTGGATGTAACCGGTAACGTAACCGGGATAAGTGCCGGAATAGTATCCATCGCTTATTCCGTGACCGATGTGAACGGATGCGTGGGCGCTGCCACCACACCAGATACAGTGAATGTAATTCCGGTTTTGGATGCAATAAGCGGCCAAACAAGCGTTTGCGTTGGTTCCATCGCAAGCCTGGTTGATGACTCAGCTGGTGGCATTTGGAATAGCGGAGACGTAACCATTGCGACAATTGATCCTTCCACAGGTAAAGTAACTGGAGTGTCTGCAGGAACGGTGAATATTACATATGCTATTACTGGTTTGGGCGGTTGCAACGCATCTGTAACAAGCGTTGAAACCGTTAACCCTACGCCCGTTGTTGATCCTATCATTGGCCTCAACTCCGTATGTGCTGGTTTCACAATAGTGCTTACGGACGCTACCATCGGCGGCTCATGGAGCAGCAGCGACACGACCATTGCCACTATTGATGCAACAGGTACAGTAACCGGCATTGCGTTAGGCGGCGCTGCTATGTACTACACAGTATCTAACAGCTTCGGTTGTGTGAGTGTTGCCTTCGACAATGTAACGGTAGGTAATGCAATAACAGGAGTATCTATAATCCCAGGTGGTAATGTGACGCTTTGCGGAGGTACACCAATAAACCTGGTAGCATCAACAACGGACACTACCCTGACTTACCAATGGTCGATAGATGGCATGAACATAGCTGGTGCCACTAATGGCAGCTACATCTCAGATACTACCGGTCTCTTTACCGTTACTATCAACAACGGTACTTGCAGTGAAACTATCACCGGTACAACTATTATATCTCCACCACACCCAATCGTTAGCTACAACAGCACCGGCAACTACTTGTATACAGGTTCTTATGCCAGCTACCAATGGTATAAGAATGGATCAGTAATAACCGGCGCTACAAGCAGCATACTCAGCAGCCCGACGGCTGGTGTGTATAAAGTCGAGGTGTCTGACGCAAATAGTTGCCACGTTTACTCTGGCAACTATACCATACCCGGTGGTGGTGGTGGTGGTGGAACAGGTGTAAACAACACCACATCTGATCTGAGCATCCGTGTTTATCCAAACCCGGCAACATCAATGCTTAACATCGAAGCTCCTGTGACAGTAAATGTATCTGTTATGAGCCCCGATGGGAAAGTGGTGCTGGAGCAAAAACAAGCAACCAGCATCAATGTGTCAAGCCTGGCTGATGGCCTGTACATGATCATGATCTACGACGAGAACAATGCTCTGTTGAGGGCAGAGAAGTTTGTGAAGGTGAATAATTAATAAATGGTTTTAGAGAAAAAGCCGCCTTGGAAACAAGGCGGCTTTTTTATTGCCTGGAACACAACTGAAGTAAAGAGTCGGTAGAATAGTGCGTGTTCAACGCCGGAGAAGATACGCTCCAAAACATTAAAGGCGTACCAGGCATTAAACCATTGGTACGCCATCATTATGTACTAAGTCGAGGGTATGTTTTCCAGGGAAGCCCCTTTAGGGGTTCGGGTTATTATATATGCCCGATTAGTTTTTTCAGATAGGCGCCGTAACCACTCTTCATGTACATGGTGGCCAATTTCTCCATTTGCTCATCACCTATCCAGCCATTGCGGTAAGCGATCTCCTCAATGCAGCCTATTTTAAGGCCCTGTCTTTTTTCTATGACTTCAATGAACTCACCGGCTTCGATCAGGGAATCGAATGTGCCGGTATCCAGCCATGCGGTCCCCCGGTCCAGCACACCTACTTCGAGCTTTCCTTTTTCGAGATAGACCCTGTTTACGTCGGTTATTTCCAGTTCACCGCGATGCGAAGGCTTGATGGCTTTCGAGATCGCCACTACATCGTTATCATAAAAATACAGCCCGGGTACTGCATAATTTGACTTAGGCTTTTCCGGTTTTTCCTCGATGCTCAGCACCCGGTTACTTTTATCAAACTCCACTACTCCGTATCTTTCCGGATCCTGCACCTGGTAAGCGAATACTACCGCACCATCTGGATTTGCTTTTTTCTTCAGCAGCGTGCCCATTCCGGAACCATAAAATATATTATCGCCAAGCACCAGCGCAGCCGGGTCTTTGCCAATAAAGTCTGCCCCCAGGATAAATGCCTGCGCCAGGCCCTCTGGTTTCGGCTGTACAATATATTCGAAACGGCAGCCAATAGATGAACCATCGCCCAGCAGCTTTTTAAATGCCGGCTGGTCTTCAGGAGTGGTGATTATGAGTATCTCATTGATACCCGCAAGCATCAATGTCGACAATGGATAATACACCATCGGCTTATCGTATACCGGCATAAGCTGCTTGCTTACTGCAATGGTCAACGGGTACAAACGAGTGCCGGAGCCGCCGGCTAAAATTATCCCTTTCATTATAAAGTCGTAAGTCGTAAGTCGTAAGTCGTAAGTCTGCGAATAAATGTGGGCTATTATTTCTTTGCAATTGATTTTATCAGTCCCCTAATTATTCTCGATATTTCGTCTAACTGCTCTACGAGTTTCTGTTTTTTATCGTTAGTAATATAATTTACACGTTCTGCCAGGTACAACATCGATTTGGTTTCACTCGCGGAACCTAACGCAATGTACAAAAAACGTGAAAAGTCAGCATCAGAACTTCTGTCAAAACCTTCAGCAATATTATTGGAGATTGAAACTACCGCATTACAAATCTGATCCCTAAAGCCAAAATTTCTATGTTCACCAAATTCGGTCAAATCTCATAAGCCAAGTCCTGGGCCTTTTGCCATGCAATAATATCTTCAAACTTTTGGATAACCATAAAAGAGCGTTTCGTATGTTAGCAAATGGCCTTCACTCTCTTGTCTATAGTTTCGCAGACTTACGACTTACGACTAATACTGATTCTCGTAATATTTTTGATAGTTGCCCGAAGTAACATGATTCAGCCACTCTTCATTAGCAAGATACCAGTCTATGGTTTTGCTTAGGCCCTCCTCAAAAGTTACAGAGGGATACCAGCCAAGTTCCTTATTGATCTTGTTAGCATCTATAGCATAACGGCGGTCGTGGCCGGGGCGGTCTTTGATGTAGGTGATGAGTTTTTCTGACTCACCGGGAGAGCGCCCCAGTTTCTCATCCATTTCCTTACAAAGCAGTTTTACAAGTTCTATGTTCTGCCATTCGTTAAAGCCACCAATGTTGTACGTTTCGCCATTCCTGCCGCCATGAAATACCATATCGATGGCACGGGCATGATCTACGACATAGAGCCAGTCACGGGTGTATTTGCCATCGCCGTAAACAGGCAGTGGCTTATTGTTGCAGATATTGTTGATGAACAGCGGTATTAGCTTCTCTGGAAAATGATTTGGGCCATAATTATTAGAACAGTTTGTGATCACAAAAGGCAGATCATAGGTATTGCCATATGCACGAACCAGATGATCAGACGCAGCCTTGGATGCGGAATATGGAGATTGCGGATCGTAGGGGGTTGTTTCCAGGAAAAAACCTTCGGCGCCTAATGACCCGTAAACTTCATCAGTCGAAACATGATAGAAACGTTTACCGGCCAGATTGCCTTTCCACGCTGCACGGGCCGCATTGAGCAGGTTGGCGGTACCCATAACATTGGTCTTAATAAATGCATTTGGGTCAGTTATCGATCTATCCACGTGGCTTTCTGCTGCGAGGTGTATAACGCCGTCAAAGCCATACTTTTTAAAAAGGCTTTCGATACGGTCGGCCTCAGTGATATCTGCTTTTTCGAAAGTATAGTTAGGGGAATTTTCAATGTCCTTAAGGTTTTCCAGGTTGCCTGCGTAGGTAAGGGCATCCAGGTTTACGATCTTATAATCCGGGTATTTAGTAACAAACAACCGTACTACATGAGAGCCAATAAATCCAGCTCCGCCTGTAATGAGCAACGTTTTTTTCATGCAGCGAAAATAGTTTATTATTTTAATAGAGTAAGTGAAGGTGCCAAATTTCGCTTTTTACTTTTGATATTTATTTTTATAAATGCTGTCTAAAATAATTTTCGCAACCTGCGGGCGGTAATGGTAGCTTTCGTAATAATTATAAACGTTGTTAGTAATGAAATTTACTCCGGAAAAGTCGAAGACATGCTCTTTGCCAAAAATGGCATACAGAATATCTAGATCCTTTTTATTTATTTTCACCTGATTATACAGTGGACTGATGACGATCTGGTATGATGTACTATCTTCTGTAAGTTCCCTTTTTATTCCGTTCAGAATATTCAGTTGTTTGGGGCCTATGACCGGATCAAAATAATGCTCTACTGTTGTATCCCTTGCAGGAAAAAGGTTGGCTCTTGCGCTATAAAAAGAGTCCCTGTTGCTGGCTATTTGCTGTTCAAAACCCACATATTTCACTTCATTGATAGCGAGATCATACTGACGGGTGTCACGGGCAATACAAAGCGTATTGCTGTTCAGGGGGACTTCATAAGCCGGATTGAGGGCGTGTCGGAGCAGGTAGCTGATATAGTCTTTAAAAAACTGGGGGTCGGCATATGCCTTGAAAAAAGTCGCCTGGAATGTCCATTTGCTCTCGCCCGATACCGCAGGGTCCATGATATAAATGTGCCCGGGGTTATTTTCTACTTTTGATAAAATATCGTCGTCCAAAATGAAAAGCGCATTTTTAATACGCATGCCATGTTTCCTGATGAACGTTACATTTTTCCCGATTGCATAGAGGCTTTCACAGGACCCATCAAAATGGAAGCACTTGTCGGAATTAATATATTTTCTCCAGTCGCTTATCCAGAAATTGCAGGACCTTGAATTACCAAATATGTAGGAGTCGTACTGGTATTTTTTATAGTTGTCTAAAAATATGTGGGTGGTTGCGACGTCTTTATCAAGGTAAATAAAATAAGGCTTTCCTGACTTTGAATAAACATCATAATGATACAGTACCTTAAAGGGGTCGTTTATAAAATAAACGGCCACAAACGTGATCGGCAAGAGTAAAATGACACCTAATTTCAGCAAAAAAACTTTCATACCTAAAATTGAAAATAAATAAACTGGTGCTTTTCAAAAACGCCGTAAAAGTAAATACACAATAGGCCGGCGAAATACAATGACCATCGAACATAATACGGCTTGTCGCTAAACGTTTTTTCCAGTTTGTATTTTGCCTGGACAATATGTGCAACCTCCAAAAAAATGATCACCGCAAAACAATTAATAATACCATAAGTGGGTGGCAGATTTAAAGAGGCTGCACTTTTAGCAGATATGGCTTTTGCCATCTCCCGTGGAACTGTCCCGAGCTTTTTAATAATAAAAAAAGCGGTTTTCAGGCTAGCTGCCCGGAAAAATATCCAAGCGAACGCAACTAAAACGAAGGTGGTCGTTACATCAATAAAATTGTTTAGCCAGTGGATATTCGTAACACCACTCTTCTCCGCAATTTTTTTTCGTGCATTTCTGATAGCAAGCGCAAAAACAAGGTAAAACCCATGCAACGCACCCCAGGCTATAAACGTCCAGTTTGCACCGTGCCAGAAACCGCTTACCAGGAAAACAAAAAACAGGTTGAAATATAGCCTGGGAACCGATACGCGGTTACCGCCAAGAGAAATATAAAGATAATCTTTGAACCAGGTGGAAAGCGAGATATGCCATCGTTTCCAAAACTCGGAAACGCTGCGTGAGTGATAGGGCATATTGAAATTGGTCATCAACTTAAAACCCATGACCCTCGCCGCACCTATAGCGATGTCGGAATAACCGGAGAAATCGCAGAAGATCTGGAAAGTGAAAAAGATAACCGCCAATGCTATACCTATACCTGAATTGCTGCCGGGGTGATCAAAGATAGGGTCAACCACTTTGGCAAGACGGTCGGCGATCACCACTTTTTTCAGCATGCCCCACATCATGAGGCGCAACCCACCCACTGCGTTATCGTAGTCAAAATGATGCCGTGCATGAAACTGGTGCAGCAGGTTCTGCGGGCGCTCAATAGGACCGGCTACAAGCTGGGGATAGAACATTACATATAGCGCATAGATACCAAAGTGCCTTTCTGCCTTTTGGTTTCCGCGGTATACTTCTATCGTATAGCTCATAGCCTGGAATGTGTGGAAGGACAGGCCAATTGGCAGAAGTATTTTCAATAGCGGAATACTGCTGCCGGCGTTTGTAAGGTGCAATAAATGATTGATGTTGCCGGCGAAAAAATTAAAATATTTAAAAACAGACAGTACCCCCACATTGGCAACAATAGAAAGTATCAGAAACATTTTGCGCCTTTGTCCCGTGGCATTTTCGATCATTATGCCAGCTATATAGTCAATAATGATCGTTGCAAAAAGTATGACTATGTATATGGGCACGAATGCCATATAAAAAACGCAGCTTGCTACGAGTAAGTGAAACCACCGCAGCTTATGTGGCAGCAGAAAATAAATAACGGTGACTATAGGGAAGAATAGTAAAAATTGAAAGGAATTAAAAAGCATACAATAAAATTCTCCCTAAATAAGTGTAATAATTGTTCTACGCAGCAATCTGCAATTATCGGAAAGCCGCTAACGTTCAAAATGCACTTCATAAAACCTTGCGGAGTCTAAATGCTCACCAGGATGCAGAAAATACAAATTGGCATGATCTCAGCGCTTAGTGACCGCCTTGCTTTTCTTGAAAATAATCCAAAAACAGCAGCAGCACTACTAACCAAAGATACAAAACTTCAAACCTCAACTAAACACCTTACACCAGCTTAAAACTCTCAATAAATTTCGTCGTGAAATTCCCCTTTCTGAAGTCTTCATTCTTCATTAACTGCAGATGGAAAGGTATAGTAGTTTTTACGCCTTCTATTACGTATTCACTGAGTGCGCGCTCCATGGTATTAATGGCCTCCTCGCGGGTCTGAGCCACCGCTATCACCTTAGCGATCATGGAATCATAGTAGGGGGGGATCGTGTAGCCTGCGTAAATGTGAGAATCTACGCGTACCCCATGGCCACCGGGCGTATGCAGGGTGGTGATCTTACCCGGGCATGGGCGAAAATCATTGTATGGGTCTTCCGCATTTATGCGGCATTCGATCGCGTGTATTTTGGGCTCATAGTTGCGCCCGCTGATGGGAACGCCGGCTGCTATCTTTATTTGTTCCTTTATCAGGTCGTAACTGATCACTTCTTCGGTAACTCCGTGCTCCACCTGGATACGGGTATTCATCTCCATGAAGTAAAAATTGCGATGCTTATCTACCAGGAATTCAATGGTACCAACACTCTCGTAGTTTATCGCGGCAGCGGCCTTAATTGCAGCCGCACCCATTTTCTCGCGCAACTCGGGCGTCATAAAAGGAGATGGCGATTCCTCAACGAGTTTCTGGTGCCTGCGCTGGATGGAACAATCACGTTCACTAAGGTGACAAACCGTACCGAACTGGTCACCGGCCACTTGTATCTCAATATGGCGTGGCTCCTCCACAAATTTCTCCATATAGATACCATCGTTCTTGAACGATGCCGCAGCTTCAATTTTTGCCGTATTGTAGGCGTGTTCGAGCTCGCTTTCCTGCCATACCACGCGCATACCCTTACCACCACCGCCTGCAGTAGCTTTGATGATGACCGGGAACCCCATGTCATTGGCAATTTGTTTTGCCTCCTCTACACTACTTAACAGGCCTTCAGAACCCGGGATAACGGGCACTTCCGCCCTTATCATCGTTTCTTTGGCAGTTATCTTATCGCCCATCGACCTGATCATTTCAGGAGTGGGGCCTATGAATTTAATATTATATTGGGCGCATATTTCTGCGAAATTGGCATTTTCAGCCAGGAAGCCGTAACCCGGGTGAATAGCATCTGCATTGGTGATCTCAGCAGCAGCCATAATGTGCTGTATGTTCAGGTAAGAATCGCTGCTCTGTGGCTTGCCTATGCATACTGCTTCATCGGCGAAACGGACATGCAGGCTGTCTTTATCCGCAGTAGAATAAACGGCAACCGTACGTATACCCATTTCCCTACAGGTGCGGATGATGCGCAAAGCGATCTCACCGCGATTGGCAATCAGTATTTTTTTAAACACTTAAAAAAATTTAATGGTGTATAATTAAAATTCGGCAATTCGACAATCAGCCAATTCTGGTACGTTGTCAAATTGCCGAATTATCGAATTGTCGAATTACATAGGTTCGATAATAAACAGCGGTTGATCGTACTCAACAGGCGACGAATCGTCTGCTACTACTTTTACGAGCCGGCCGTTCACTTCGCTTTCTATCTCGTTGAACAGTTTCATAGCTTCTATAATGCAGAGCACCTGCCCAGCTTTTATTTCGTCGCCCACGTTCACAAACACAGGTTTATCTGGCGATGGGCTGCGATAAAAAGTACCGATCATCGGTGACTTGATAGTAGTGGTGTTGCTGGAACCAGCAGGCGCAGCCGGTTTTTCAGCTGCAGGCGCCGATGCCTGCGGCGCGGGTGCTGCTGGCTGCTGGGGGGCGGCCTGCTGCATAGGCATTGACATTTGCGGCATGGACACGTATTGTGCCGGCGCAGCAAGTTCCTGCTTGATAATGATCTTGAATTCCCCTTCTTCAATACACAGTTCGCTGATATTCGACTTATTGATCGTCTTAATCAGTTCCTGGATCTGTTTGTATTCCATGAATGTCGTTTTAAGTATTTTAGTAGAAAGTATTTAGCCGGAAGTCCAGATGGGAAGCTATTTTACTATCCCTGTAACTTACCAACTTTTCAACCTGTTTAACCTATTAACCTGCCTACCAGCAGGCAGGCTTATCAACCAATTAACTCTTCACGCGCTCTACGTATGCGCCCGTTTTTGAGTCGATCTTTATGAGATCTCCTTCGTTTACAAACAGTGGCACAGGTATGGTGGCTCCGGTTTCCAGCGTGGCTGGTTTGGTAGCCCGTGTAGCAGTATCGCCCTTTACGCCTGGCTCAGAATAAGTAACCTTCAGGTTAATACTAGGCGGAAGTTCCACACCCATTGGGGTTTCTGTTTCCGTATTAAAGATCACAAAACACTCTTGCCCGTCCTTGTAAAGGCCGGGATTATCCACCATAGTTTCACCCAACACTATCTGTTCGAAAGTGTTGTTGTCCATAAGATTAAATCCGCTCTCGTCTTTGTAGAGAAACTGGTAGTTGCGTTTTTCAACACGTACCGGGAAAATATTATCACCTGAGTTCCAGGTGTGCTCGATAGAGCGGGAATTATCAACACCTTTTAATTTTGCCCAAACCTTTGCGGCTGCGCGGGCAGTTTTATTTTGTCCGAATTCCACTACTGTGTAAAGGCTGCCATCAAGTTTAATGATCAAACCGTTACGCATATCTGCTGTTGTAGCCATGAAGATTTTTTGTTTTGAATGGACTGCAAAAGTAATCATTAAACCCAAAAAGCGAAATCCTATTTTTAAAGCAAAATGGGGTAAAAGTGGGTGAAAAATTTAAAAAATGACCGGATTTCAGTAATAATTTATTCTTTTTAGGTCATTTCTTGAAAAACAGGCAACGGCTAACTGCGATAAAACAGGCTTGCCGATGGCGGTTGTTGGATGGTAGTTAGTGAAACGATTTTTCATAAACTAATTTAAAACCAGATAGGCCAAAATGCAATAGTCCTTGCTCTCAGTTTTTTATTACATTTGTCCCCTCATTAATAATTTTACTAAAAAATTCCCCTTATGGCATACGATATTATCGTAATAGGAAGTGGTCCCGGTGGTTATGTGGCAGCTATCCGCGCTTCGCAGCTTGGTTTTAAAACAGCGATCGTAGAAAAAGAAAACCTGGGTGGCATATGCCTCAACTGGGGTTGTATTCCTACCAAGGCATTGCTGAAAACCGCCAGTGTGTTTGAAAACTTCACTCATGCTGCCGATTACGGTATCGTGGCTACAGATTTTAAAGCAGATTTCGGTGCGGTGATCAAGCGCAGCCGCGGTGCTGCCGATAAAATGAGCAAGGGCGTACAGTTCCTGATGAAGAAGAACAAGATAGATGTGATCATGGGGATGGGAAAGCTGAACGCTAAAAAAGAAGTGGAAGTAACCGGCACAGACGGTAAAGTAACCGTACAACAGGCCCGCCACGTAATATTGGCTACCGGGGCGCGCAGCCGCCAACTGCCCAACCTGCCACAAGACGGCAAAAAGGTGATAGGATACCGCGAGGCAATGAACCTGCCTACCCAGCCAAAAACCATGATCGTAGTTGGCAGCGGCGCGATAGGCGTGGAATTTGCTTACTTCTATAACAGCATAGGTACGAAGGTTACAATAGTAGAGTTCCTGCCGCGCATAGTACCGGTGGAAGATGAAGACATTTCGAAAGAATTGGAAAAGAGCTTCAAGAAAAAAGGCATTACCGTGATGACCAATGCCTCAGTAGAAAAACTTGATACGGCTGGCGCAGGAGTAAAAGCTACCGTAAAAACAACTACAGGCGATGTGGTGCTGGAAGCGGATGTGGTGCTGAGTGCAGTAGGTATTGCAGCCAACATAGAGAACATAGGCCTCGAAGCCCTGAACATAAAGACAGACAAAGGCAAGGTGCTGGTGGACAAATACTTTAAGACTAGTGTAGATGGCATTTACGCCATAGGCGATATTACCCCCGGCCAGGCGTTGGCGCATGTGGCATCGAAAGGCGCTATCATCTGCGTAGAAGCCATAGCTAACAAAGAAGGCAAGTACAAGCACATGCCGGAGCCGCTGGATTACGGCAACGTACCGGGCTGTACCTACTGCTCACCCGAAATAGCAAGTGTAGGCCTGACCGAAAAGCAAGCCAAGGATGCAGGGTACGAAATAAAAGTCGGCAAGTTCCCCTTCACCGCATCAGGTAAGGCGGTGGGTGCTGGCGCTACTGAGGGTTTTGTAAAAGTGATATTTGATGCTAAATATGGCGAATGGCTGGGTACGCACAGCATAGGTTACAACGTAACCGAAACCATTGCAGAAACAGTAGTAGCCCGCAAACTGGAAACAACCTGGCAGGAAGTGCTCGATAGCATACACCCCCACCCTACCATGAGCGAGGGCATCAAGGACGCGGTGGAAGCAGCACTGGGAGAGGCGATACATTTATAGGAATTGGTGGTTTGGAATTGGTAATTAGGATTGTTATTTGTACAAGGGCTGCTTTCGGGCAGCCTTTGTTGTTCTTTTACTTTTCATAACTTTACAATATGGGAATAGTAGCTGCAAAAATCAGACTATCGAATGCACGGAATACAGAGTTGAAACCTGTTGAGACTAATTGCATTGCCGATACGGGAGCTACATACTTATGCATCACGCAGGAAATTGCGATGCAACTAAAACTAGAAGAGCTTCAGAAAAGAGACGTAAAACTTGCGAATGGCCGCATTGTTGAGGTATCTTATGTAGGACCACTAAAAGTTGAGTTTGAAGACAGGCAATGTTATGTCGGAGCCATGGTAATGGGTGATACTGTGCTGCTAGGTGCGATACCTATGGAGGATATGGACCTGATCGTACATCCGAAATTACTGAAGCTAAGCGTTCATCCGGAACGACCGAATGTAGCGGGAGGTTTGGCAATGTAGGCGCTTATTGTGTCCGGCTCTAATTGTCGTGATCAATCATATCGTCAACCGCCTGTCTGAACCAATCCCAAAAAGAAGTAAATCGTTTTCGTTCTTCCCAACCTTCTTTTGCGTAATCATGCACAATAAGAACACTAGCAATCCTATTAGCATCAAAACAGGCTACGTCGTCATTATCCAGTCTCCTGGCGAAAGGAACTAAAACTCTATTCTTATACCTTGATTTTAGCCCAAGGTTCCGTTCTTTTAATTCGTCGTCAAATATTATGACCCAAGGAGTAAGATTATTTAGCCTCTGCTCTACAACCCGCACAAAGTCACTCGGATAATTAAATCCATCTGGCAAATCTTCTTTTTCCAACAAGGTCATAGAGTAGTACGTTTAAATCTCCGCATTGATCAAAAAGCAAAACACCTCTCCGGGGCCATGGACGCCCACTACGAGTGTCTTTTCAATATCGGCGGTGCGGCTGGGGCCGGTGGTGAGATTGATCATGGAGGGTAGATCGTTGCCGTATTTCTTCTTTAGAACGGCAAGGCCGTCTTCGATATCGCGCATTACCTGGTTGGCGTACGCAAATACTATATGCACGGGGTAATAAACAGGGGCTACACGGCCCATATTTTGCCTGCTGCTCAGGAGTATCGAGCCCGTACGGGCCACAAGGGCTTCGCAACCTGTGATACACGCATCTGCTGCTTCTGCTTTGGGATCGGCGGCGGTGACGATATCAATTTTACGGTTATGGAATTTTTTGAGGAGCCGCTCGTCTGCACACAACAATTGTTTCCAGCCGCGGTTTTCATAGAGTATATTAATGTTGTCCAGCAGGTCCTGTTCGTTTTCGCAGAAGATGAATTTTCCGCCCAGCTTGATGAAAGCCTCTGCAAACATTTCCTCTGCCGCTACCCCACTGTCGGCATAAATGGCAACTGTTTCCTTTTCCGCATCGGGAAATGGCATGGGGAGTGCCTCCCCGCCAAGCCCTTTACGGATCTTGCTGAGTATATTCTCCCTGGCCTTGGATGTTTTGAAAGTTTGCAACTGAGTGCAAAAATAGAAAAAGCAGTGGATTAATATGGGTTTACGATCAACCTGCGAAAGGTTTTTAACCACACTTAACGCGTCTGACGGCTGTGAGCCGTGCTGACGCTACTAAACACGATTAATATTAGCTTAGTATTTTTTATTGAAAATTGCACCGCGTTACCTTTAAATTTGCACAAGAACATAGATTGAATGCTGCAAAAGCTGATTATAAAGAATTACGCGATTATTGACCATCTTACCATTGAACCGGATGGACATTTGAACACCGTAACCGGGGAGACTGGGGCTGGTAAGAGTATTATTCTTGGAGCGCTCTCGCTGATACTGGGCGACCGGGCGGACACTTCTGTGCTGATCAATACCAATGAAAAATCGGTCGTAGAGGGATACTTCGATGTGAGCAAGAATAAATTGTTCCAAAATGCACTGGCTGAGGCTGAACTGGACCAGGACGACCAATGCATCATACGCCGGGAAATAAGCCCTGCTGGCAAATCGCGGGCGTTCATTAATGATACACCGGTAACGCTGACCGTACTGAATAAACTAACGTCCTTGCTGGTAGACCTTCACCAGCAATTTGGGCACCTGGCGCTGGAAGACGATCATTTCCAGATGGAAGCGCTGGACGCCGTTGGTAGTACAACCGCGATGGCGGAGAGTTACCGCAAGCTGTATTACAAACACAAAAGCGTGAAGCAAAAGCTTGCTGACAACCGCGAACGGCAGGCTCAGTGGAAAAAGGAGAGTGATTATAAGCAATACCTGCTGGACGAACTGCTGCAAGCCGCATTCAAAACAGACGAGATAGAACTGGCAGACCAGCAGTTGAAGCAAATGAGCCATTCAGAACGCATCATCAGCGTATTGCAAGCCGGCAGGTCCGCGCTGGATGAAGGTGAGCAACCAATGATAAATGAGTTGAAACGAATCAGCCAGCAGTTGCAGGGCATTACCGATGTAATGCCGGAGCTAAAGAGTTTGCAGGAACGTGTAAACTCTGTGTGGGTAGAACTGAAGGACATAGCAGGCGAACTGGAAATTGAAGAGGGCAAAGTATTGCTTGACCCCTCGGTAATGGCACAGTTACAAGAGCGTATAGACATTGGTTACAAACTGCTGAAAAAACATGGAGCTAATACTACTGCGGAATTGCTGGAATTACAGCAGCGGCTGGAAGACGAACTAAAAGCCACGCTGGATGTAAACGATGCTATAGAGCGGTTGGCGAAAGAAGAAGGAACGCTTTATAAAGAGCTGACCGCTGAAGCGGAACAACTGTCGGTAATGCGAAAAAAGGCGGTGCCGAAATTTGTAAAGAAAATAAATGAACTGCTGGTATTGGTAGGTATGCCCAATGCGCGTTTTGATATACGCCTGGAAAAAACACCTCCTTCTGTGCACGGTGCGAACGAGGTGCAATTCATGCTGGACGCTAATAAGAGCGGGCAGTTTCAGCCCTTACAAAAGGCTGCCTCTGGCGGTGAAATGAGCCGCATTATGCTCTGTATTAAATCACTTACGGCTGAGGCGCTGCATATGCCTACACTTATCTTTGATGAAGTAGATACAGGTATATCCGGCGAGGCAGCAAGGCAGGTCGGTGGCTTGTTACGCGAGCTTTCTCAGTTCCACCAGGTCATCTGCATCACGCATCAACCGCAGGTAGCAGCGAGGGGCACACGGCATTTTTATGTGTATAAAGAGGCAGATAAAGGGGACAGGCTGACCACGAAAGTAAAGGTGCTGAAAAATGATGAACGTGTGCTGGCGATAGCGCGTATGATAGGCGGGGAACAGCCCAGTGAGGCGGCGATCAGCAACGCTAAGGAACTGGTGAATTAAACCAAAAAAGGGAAATTCCAAAGAGGAAAGTCCAAAATCCAAGGCTCAAAATTCCAATAGAAAATCTGAACTATGGCTTCACAATGTCATGCTTGTTCACAATTGTATCTATGTGGAGAGAGAGCCATTTGCTGCCGTTTGCTTTGAAAAGTAAAGTGTTTTGAGCGGCGTCTGGAATATCGGCAGGTAAAGGAAGTTTGCCGCCGGGCAATGGGTCTATTTGCAGCGTGTCTCCTTTCTGAATTTTGTCAGGTGAAATTTTTGTGGTTTGATATTCGAGGTAGTTTGCGCGGATGTACTGCCGATTCACGATTTTGCGTGCTTCTGCAATGTTGCACCCCAGCCAGCCCCCATCGCCCCGCCAGAACATGGCTTCGGGATAGCCGCCACCTTCCCATACGGCTATGATGTGTATAGAAGTCTGCGGCTGTGAACCAGGGATGCCGGGCACTATGCGTTGCGAATAGGCCTCGACCAACGCAAGGTTTGCTTTTGGTTTTTTCTTTGATCTTTTTTTTGCAGTCACAGTAAATGAAATTGCAAAGCAGAAAGCGATCAGCAAGAAGGTTCTCATTTTCATAAAAAAAATTTAGCGGCAATATGAATTCCTACTTTTTCGCCTTAGCGACGGGTTTATTCTTTGGCTTCACAATGTTCATTTCATCAATGAGCCACCCTGCCCCACCGAATTTATCGATAATAAATAACGTATAACGTATATCTACCGAAATATTGCGGCACCTCGTAGGATCAAAATAGTAATCGCTCATGGTGCCTTCGTAGGCCCGGTCGAAATTGGTGCCAATGAGCTCGCCTTTTGCGTTCAGTACCGGGCTACCGGAGTTACCACCAGACGTATGATTGGATGCTACAAATGCCACGGGCATTACACCATTCACGCCCCATCGTCCATAATCCTTTGCAGCACAAAGTTCCTTAAGTTTTTGGGGCACTTTGAAAATATCCGACGTACTGTCGTCCAACGCCACAACTTCCTTTAGGTTTGTCTGGAACGAATACTTTGCCGGACCCTCCGGATCAATGCCCTTTACCTGGCCATACGTGAGACGCAGGGTCAGGTTCGCATCGGGATAAAAAGTTTTGCTTTTTAGTTGCTGCATCTGTGCGTTGGTGTATTGGCGGTCCAGGTAGCGCATACGGCTATAGTAGTCTTTCAACACCGGTGTTATCTTTTGCTTGCGCAGACTTGTAATGGCATCGTAAAGCTTCCATGCAGGGTCGGTAAAAAGTCTTGCGCTGTCGCCAGCGCTGGCGTTTGCCGCAAAGTCTTTTAACTGTGTGATCGAGGTGAGCATAGAAGTTTTATAAACGTCGGCAGCCCATATATTTACATCCTGGTTGTGGGCCTGGTATTGATCTTTAAACTCATCTGGCACCCAAGCTGCGCATTTGTTGAAGTACAGTACCATCAGTGAAATGAACACATCTTTGTCGGTATTAGCGTCATAATTCTTATAAAAGCCTTCCATGCCTGTGACCAGCTTAGTCAGCGTATCGCGAAGGGCAGTTTGTGAAAGTCCCACGCGGAAACAGGCGGCCACATTTTCAAACGCTGCGCCCTGCTGTATCAGTTCAATGCCCAGTACTGCCTCCTTTATGTATTGCTCCTGTGTCAGCAACGGGCTAGCTATTTCCGCCGCCGTGCGCATCTGCGGCAGAATAGTTGCCGCATAGGGCGCCGCCTTGCTGGTATCTGCCCATGCCTGGAAAGTTTTTTCAAGCGCCAGTTTCTTTCCTACCACATTGTTTGCCTTCAGGCCCAGCAACTCGCCCTGCCATTTTTTCCAGCCATTTGCCACACCGGCACGCTTCGAAGTATATTTCAGGAAGTTGCTCCGCGTCCAGCTCATATGCTTGCCCCAGATATCCAACCTTCGGGTGCGGGCTTCGATGCTTATTGGATCGGTAATATTATAAACCTGGCTCAGCTCATAAGAAGAAATGTATTCTTTGGTGGTACCGGGAAATCCATAGACCATCGTAAAATCACCCTCCTTGTAGCCGCCCACATTAATATTAAAAAACTCTTCTGCATGATAGGGCTTGTTTGAGCCGGCATAATCTGCCGGCCTGTTGTCGCCGCCCGCATAAACCCTGAACATGCTGAAATCGCCTGTATGCCGGGGCCATATCCAGTTCTCCACATCACCGCCGAAAGCGCCTATGCCATTTGGCGGAAATCCTACCAGGCGGATATCCCGGTAGGTTTCCGTGAAGGCCGCCCAATACTGGTTGCCATCGAAATATGGCTTTACAGACACATCCAACCCGGTTTTTGAGCGAAACTCCTTTTCGAGCGACGCTATGCGGATTGCGACCACCGTGTCGCGGAAGGAATCTCTCAGGGTATCTTTCAGCCCCTCCAGTATTTGCCCGGTCACATTTTCCATTCGGCGGATAAAAGTGACGGTAAGGCCCTTGCATGGGAGTTCCTCCTGCATATTCTTAGCCCAAAAACCATTGGCGAAATAGTCCTGCTGAGCGCTGCTCAGGCCCTGCACGCTGCCATAACCACAATGATGATTCGTCAGTATCAGGCCTTGTGGAGAAATGATCTCTCCGGTGCAGCCCCGCCCAAACAGCACAATGGCATTATTGAGCCCTGTGCCGCTTTTGTTATATAACTGGTCTATGGGAATCTCCAACCCCATCGCCTTCATTTCCTTCTCGTGGTCTTTCAGGGTGGCGGGTATCCACATGCCTTCTTTAGCCCCGACGGGATGTTGGCAAAAAATAAAAAAGAGTATTATTAAACTTTTAATTAATAAAGGCGATGCGCTCTGCATTTGTAACGGCTATTTTTTTGATTTGCGGAAATAAATTTACACCTTTGCTAGCAAAGTTTTGTACTAATTCATTATATTAGCGGAAGATTAAGATATACTTTTACGGATTATGAAAAAATGCCTGCTTCTTGCTGCGCTATTAATAGTAACGCATCTGAATAACCTCCAAGCCCAAGCCCTGTTCAGCGGACCTGATACCGTTTGCGTAAATCAACCGGTGACACTCAGAACCAACATATTAAATGCCCAGTCTTATTACTGGGGATTTTGCTCCGGATCTGAGAATGAGATCCCGACATGGGTGCCTCCGATCGGTACAAATCTTGGCAACAATTTTGGTTTTCACATGCCCTCTAATATTGACATTGTTGAAGATAGTGGCTCTTATTACGGATTTGTGCTCAACTCGGAAACTACAGAATTTATCCGGCTTAACTTTGGTAACAGCCTGAATAATGTACCTACAGTTACCAATTTTGGCAATCTTACTAACGGCATACCGATCAACCCCACTTCTCTTTTTATTTTGAGGGATACATTCTCTAAGAACTGGTTCATCTTTATTTCAGGTGGGTTTACCCAGGCAACCTCACAGCTTGCACGCGTAGACTTTGGCCATCACTTGAACAATCCAGGGCCGGATATTGTAAACTTCGGCAATTATGCCAACGTACTTAACGGCCCTAAGGGCATTTTTGTGGCACAGGACGCCAGCAATAACTGGTATGGCTATATCGTAAACCATAACACGAATGAACTGATACACCTTGATTTTTCGTTCAACGTATCGAATACACCGTTAATGGCGAGCTATGGCAACGGCTATAATTTGAGTTTCCCTACAGACCTTGCTGCAATAGAGGACGCCGGCAACTGGTACCTTTTCGTTACCAACGAAGGCGATAATACGATCACTCGCCTGGACCTCGGCACTGGCTTTGATACTGCTTCAACTAAAATAAACAGCACGAAGATCGCTAATGGCAGCAATTCGACATCGTTTAATTTCAGAATAAATTCTCCTTCGGCAATATCCATCAACAGGGATTGCGGCAACATTTATGCCTACATTACTGATAGCCTCAGCGCGCAGCTTATTGGCATTCAAATGTCTGCTGCAGTAGGGCCTTACAGCGCGGTTGATTACAATAATGTGGGCGCAATGAACCAGCCATCTGGAATATCCAGCATCATTAGAGAAGGCGATAACCTGTATGGCTTCATTACCAATGCCGGAGATAGCACGCTTACTAAAATCGTTTTTCAGCAGTGCACAAATGCCAGCATTCCGTCCTTCTCGGAAGTTGAACCACCTGCCTACTCGTATGATACTGCCGGTGTGTACAATGTATACTTTGTCGTGAACCAGGGTTTGCCTTCTATGCAAGTGGAGTGCAAAACAATAACAGTAATACCGCCGCCGCCGATGTACTCCAATAACGACACAACTATTTGCCAGGGCGACACCATTAAACTGCACGTAGTTTCTGATGAAGCAGACTCCATCAGGTGGACATCTACTTACAATATCGACACTACTTACCTGTACCGCGACTCGGTAAAGGTTTATCCTGACTATTCTACGGGGTACCATGTAACCCTTTATTATCCCTTCGGCTGTATACTTGATACAACGATCAGGGTAAATGTAATTAACGTTGTTGCCGATGCCGGACCGGACCGCTGGATAGCTGATGGCGCATCAACAATAATAGGCGGCCCGAATACCACTCAAAACAATCTTTACCTGTACCAGTGGACACCGTTCCAGTATCTCAGCGACAGTACAATACCTAATCCGGTTGCTTCCCCGCCGAATGACTTCACCTATTATCTCACGGTAACTACCCTCAGCGGGGAATATCAGTGCACGGCCAAGGACACTATGGTAATACATGTGAACTGCGCCGATCTGGTATTGCCAAATGCCTTTTCTCCCGCCAGCGTGAGCCCGCTTACCAACAAATTCGGTCTTATCAACAAGGAAATATCCAAGCTGAACTATCTCCGCGTTTTTGATCGTTGGGGTGTATTGGTATTTGAAACGTCCGACCCGCTGCAAGGTTGGGATGGGAACTTCAATGGCAAGGCCGAACCCGCTGATGTGTATGTATGGGAAGCCGACGCCTTCTGTACGAGCGGCAAGGAAATTAAGAAATCGGGAAATGTAACGCTGCTACGCTGATCCCTTCATGATTCCAAAAGTAAATATTGCCTGATGGCTGCTTATTTGTTCCAGTTAGAGTTATCTGAATTTACTGATGACATTGCGGCTGCTGTGCCTACGCACCGGGACTATATAAACAGATTATTTGCTGAGGGCCGGTTATTATCTTACAGCGTCTCTGTGCACCGTAATATGATCTGGTGCGTGATCAATGCCGAAGACGAACAGGAGGCTATGGAAATGGTGCTTTCTTTTCCACTGTACCAGCACTTCACCGAGGTTTCCTGCCACCCATTGCTGTTTCACAATACGCTACCCTCCTCAATTCCCGGCATATCCCTGAATTGAATTATCCTATTGTTTCATAATCAAACACAATGACCAAAATCAGCACTATCTGTTTTATAAAACCGATATTTGCATTGTAAAACTTAAAACCGAAAATATGGCAAACAATTTTGTTACAGTGGGAATGAAGTTCCCGGAATTCGATAAGAAATCTGTGGTAGCTATTGAAAAGGGCAAAGAATTCAGGAATATCAGCAACAGGGACATTGAAGGAAAATGGGCGGTAATGTTCTGGTGGCCTAAGGATTTCACCTTTGTCTGCCCTACGGAGATTGCTGAATTTAATAAGAACTACTCCAATTTTACCGATCGCGATACGGTGTTGCTTGGTGCATCAACCGATAATGAGTATGTGCACCATGCCTGGCGCATGGATCACAAAGACCTCCGCGATCTTAAATTCCCCATGATAGCTGATACGTCAAAGAGCCTTGCAGACGCGCTGGGCATATTGTCCAACGACGATGAGAAAGTGGCTTACCGCGCCACCTACATCGTAGACCCGGAAGGCATTGTGCGCTGGCTGTGCGTGAATGACCTGAGCGTAGGCCGCAATGTCGATGAGGTACTGCGTGTATTGGATGCGTTGCAAACTGATGAACTGTGCCCCTGCAATTGGGAAAAAGGCGAGGAAACATTGGTAGCCGCTGTAGGATAGGAAAATAATCAACATGCCCCGTGCCAAACAGGCGCGGGGCTTTTTTGTACCATTTTAAAAGAAATCATGTCATGGAAACTTCCGTAGTTAACGAAACGCTTCAAAACCTGCTGCAAGACCTGGGTCTTGACGCTGCCTATACGAGCCCGGCACTTACCAGCCTGGCCGCGACTAACAGCCGCTACCTTAAAGACCTGAGGCTGAATGTATCTTCCACCCTTGCAAGCAACCATATGTCGCGCAAGGAAGCCTACTTGCTTGCACTGTCGGTGGCATCAACAGAAAAACACAGCGCCCTGATAACAGCTTTTGAAAACCTGGCACTTAAAGAAGGCGCTACCCCTGACGAAATATCGGAGACACATGGTTGCGCATCGTTGCTGAGCCTGAACAATGTGTTCTATCGTTTCCGGCATTATAAACACGACAATGAGCACTATAATAAGCAGCCCGCCGGCCTGCGTATGAGCCTGATGATGAACCCAACCATGGGTAAGGGCTTGTTCGAACTGATGAGCCTGGTGGTTTCGGCAATTAACGGTTGCGAAAAATGCGTTGTATCGCACGAGCATTCGGTAAAAGAACAGGGCGCTTCTGAGCAACGCATATATGACGCTATACGCCTTGCAGCGGTGATAAGAGGTCTTTGCGTTGCGATGTAATTGCTTTGTAAAGTTGGCTCAGACTACCCAGGCAATGTGATGGTAAAGGTACTACCCTTACCCGGTGTGCTCTCCACCTTTATTTTACCCTCATGGGCGTCGACAATGGCTTTTACGTAGCTCAACCCAAGTCCGAAGCCTTTGACATTATGCAGGTTGCCGGTATGTGCGCGATAAAATTTTTCGAAAATTCTCGCCTGCGTTTCCTTATCCATACCAATGCCGTTATCCTTTACTTTTATGGATAACATGCCATTGCCATGCTTGAACGTCTCCACGGTGATATGTGGCGAACCTTCTGAATACTTGAGCGCATTGTCCAGCAGGTTAAAAATGATGTTTGAGAAGTGAACATCATCAGCTTTGATGTTCGGGTTGCTGGCATTGAGTTTCAGTTCCAGCACGCCATTTTTTTCCTGCACCTGCAACGCAAAGTTGTCGGCAACTTTGTGGATGACCTCGTGTGCATCCAACGATTGAAGGTTGAGTTTTATTTCTTCTTTTTCAAGGCGGGCAGCTTGCAGAATCTTCTCTACCTGCTTGTTCATACGTTTGTTCTCCTCCTTTATCATACTGCTGTACACCTTGATCTTATCCGTGTCATGGATCACTTTTTCATTGGTGAGCGCATCAATGGCCAGGGAGATGGTTGCCAGTGGCGTCTTAAGCTCATGGGTCATGTTGTTAATAAAGTCCGACTTGATCTCAGATAGCTTTTTCTGATTAAACAGCGTACGTACTGTAACAAAGAATGCTAGGATAATAATAGTGGTGAATACAATCGACGCGATGATCATCCAGAGCATTTCACGGATGATCGCATTTTTGTCTTCGAAGATAGAGAGGTACAATGTTTCGTGCGACCGATTAGCATTATCAGGGGCAACCTCTATGCTTTTTGCCATATTGAGCGACGACATCTGAAACCCATCGGATTGCAAAATGGCGAGTTTGAAAATGTTGGTGACACAAAACTCAAATGGCTCCTTAATATTATTTTGCCGCAATTGCTGCTCCAGTATATCCTGCACTTCCTCCCGCGAGAATGCACCATCTACCCTGAAATTATTCTGCAGGTAAAACAACTTGGAATCTTCGTCGTTGAAAATTAAGTGAGACTTGAAAGCAAACTTGTCATGTAAAGCCTTTTTGGTTTGTATCAATGCATTGTCCACTCCTCTTAAAAATTCTTCATTCTTCAGCTTCAGTGCATTGTTGATCCACGACATCTGGATAAACAGAATGCCTACCACAGAAAGGGTTATCAGAACGACTATTAAAGGAAATATTCTCTTCATGTCATAACAAATGTACTATTGCTTAAAGAATCATACTGTTTAGCAATATACAGTTTAACGCTGATTTAACTAGCAGTTTCGCAATGCCGGGAGTTTTTGCAGCACCCGGGCTATTTTTCAAAAACTACCGTTTCAGGATTGGCACCATTACTTACCAGTATCTCGTTGATAGCTGCTATCATCTTGTCCGGGCCGCATACGTAGAAGTGTGTATTGAAATCGGATATCTCCTTTTTCAGGAAATTTTCGTCTATATGGCCATGAAAATATCTATCGTCATTTTCTTCAGAAAGTATATTGATGAAGCTTTTACCAAGCATAGCGGTCAGCTCGGCCTGATATATGATGTCCTTAGCAGTTTTGTTGGCAAAAATTAGTTTGCAGCCTTCTAGCTTGTCATCTTTGTGTAACTGCCTAAGTATCGCTATGAAAGGAGTAATTCCTGCCCCTCCTGCGATGAAATATCCCGGCCCTTTATACTCTATTGCGCCCCACACATCCCTTACGATGAGTTGGTCACCCTTATTCAATCCGTGCAGATGGTTGGTCACGCCATCATGGTCTGCATATCTCTTAATGGTCAACTCCAGGTATGGCTTATCGTTCAAAGCGGTAAATGTGAATGGCCGTTTCTCGTTTTCCCATCCGGGTTTATTTATAGACACATCTGTGGCATGGCCGGGAGTGAAAGTATAGCCAGCAGGCTTCTCCAGCCGAAAACATTTTACATTATGCGTTACATCTTCTATCTCGAGAATTTTTACGATATAGTTTTCCATATCCTAATTTATTAAAAATAAATGGTTTTTTACCACCTGCAATCTGAAAAAGCCCGTGCCTATTTTTCGGATTTGTTGCGCAATAAAAATTGCGAATGCACCGGAAAAAAGACACAGGCCTAATTTCATTGCAATATTGATTACATATTTCGTGCCACCAACTTTATGCCGCAGTTAACACTGCCATAAATACCATGGCTCACTTTTATTTGAGCACGTACTAAGTTAACTTTACCCCTATGTTGCATAGCAAGCCAAAAGAAGACAATTACCAGCATAAAGGAATGAGGAAGCAGCTTATAGACAGTTTGCGCCCTAAGGGAATAAAAGACGAACGTGTGCTGGCTGCAATGGAAGCAATACCCCGGCATTTTTTCCTGGACACCGCATTTGAACGCAGAGCTTATGAAGACAAAGCATTTCCTATCACCGCCGGCCAGACCATATCACAGCCTTATACAGTTGCTTACCAAACGCAATTACTGGAGATAAAGAAATTTGACAAGGTGCTGGAAGTAGGCACTGGCAGCGCCTACCAGGCATGTGTGCTTGCCGAATTAGGCGTAACGCTGTTTACCATAGAGCGGCAAAAAGAGTTGTATGATTATACCGGTAAATTTTTCTTCCTGAAAAAATATCCGAATATCAAGCGTTTTTATGGGGACGGTTTTGAAGGATTGCCGTCGTATGCGCCGTTTGACAAGATCATCATAACCTGCGGTGCGCCGTTCATACCACCGAAACTAATTGATCAGTTAAAGCCGGGCGGTATAATGGTAGTACCTGTGGGAGAAGACGGCAAGCAGAAAATGATGCGCATCATTAAATACAATGAAGGCGATATAGGCCAGCAGGAAATGGGCGACTTTTCATTTGTACCTATGCTGGAGGGAAAAAATAATACTTCGCGCTAATCCCGCACGTCCAAAAAAGGTATTTTTGGATATGCAATTCATGCTCAGCCTTGATATTCCGCCGCTACCGAAGCCGATAGTTTATACGGACAATATACTGCTTACCGGTTCCTGCTTTACCGAGCACATCGCCGACCGTCTGCAGCAAAATAAATTCAGGGTGTTATCTAACCCCCATGGCATCCTGTTTAATCCGCTAAGCGTGGCAATTAGCCTTGATGGTTACATGGCAGGGAAGCAGTACACCCAGGATGATCTCTTTTCGCTGAATGAACTGTGGAATAGCTGGGACCATCATACGCGTTTTTCAAATACGGACATGATGGAGGCGTTGAACAGCATCAATGCATCACAAGCGGAAGCCGCAGATTTTATCAAGAAGGCGGACTGGGTAATTATTACTCTGGGCTCTGCGTTTCAGTATTATTTAAAAGACACGGGAAAGCCAGTTGCCAATAACCACCGCGCTCCTGCACAATGGTTTGAGAAAAGGCTGTTGACAACCAATGAGATCGTTGATAACCTAAGCAACACTATGCGACGGCTTTTTAGCTTAAACCCATTTGTTGAGGTGATGCTTACTATTAGCCCCGTGCGGCATATACGTGACGGCGTTATTGAAAACAACCGAAGCAAGGCACGGCTGATAGAGGCCGTGCACACATTGTGCGGTCAATTCGACAAAGCACACTACTTTCCGGCTTATGAACTGGTAGTAGATGTGCTGCGCGATCACCGTTTTTATGACATTGACCTCGTACACCCAAATTTCGCAGCGACGAGCTATGTATGGGAGCAGTTCGTTAAATCGAGTATGGCATCATCAACGCAGGAGATAATGCAGCAAGTGCAGGAAATCGTGACTGCACGCTCCCACCGCACCCGTTTCCCCGAAACTGCGGCTCATAAGAAATTCAAGGAAAGCTATGCCGGGAAAACAAAAGCCATGATAGAAAAATATCCCTACCTGGATCTTGAAAAAGAGCTACAGTATTTCAGGTAAACCCTTGATAGCCTGAGCGGCGGTTATTATGATCGCACCAGGTTGACTAAATACTAAGTGAACTCAAATACCGTGATCTCCGGCATAACGCCCAGCCTGCCGGGATAGCCCAGGAAGCCGAAGCCACGGTTCACATACAGGTTCTGCTTGCCTTCCGTATAAAGCCCAGCCCACTCTTTGTACATATACTGCACGGGGCTCCATTTGAACCACTTGCTGTCCACACCAAATTGCATACCATGGGTGTGGCCACTTAGCGTGAGGTCCACGTCTCCATATTCAGGTATCACCTGCGCATGCCAATGGGAGGGATCGTGCGACATAAGTATCTTGAAAGGAATGTTCTTTTCTTTGAGCCCGTCGTAGGCTTTGGCCATATTGCCATATTTAGGGAAGTTAGCCTTGGCGCTCCAGTTCTCTATGCCTATCAGTGCTATCTTATCTGCACCCCGCTCAAATACCACATGCTCATTCATCATCAGTTTCCAGCCCATAGAAGCATGTATGCCTTTCAGCCGTTCAAGATTATCTATCTTGGCCTGCTTTGTCTCCCAATGTACATAGTCCCCATAATCGTGGTTGCCAAGCGTGGAATATACGCCCATCGGCGCTTTGAGGCGGGAATATATCTCCTGGTATTTTGGATCCACTTCATCGGCATGATTGTTTACCAGGTCGCCGGTAAATAAAATAAGATCGGGATGCTGATCCATCACCCTTTGTATGCCATGCGCAACGGCGGCATGATTATCAAAGCTGCCGGTATGAATATCCGATATCTGCACGATCTTCATTCCTTTGAAAGCCTGCGGCAGCGAAGCCAGACTTAGCTTGATCTTTCTGACGCGATAGCTATACCTGTTCTTAATACCATAGGTAAAGCCAAGCAGTGAAAGACCGCCGAGCACCAGGGCGGTACGTTTCAGAAATACCGAGCGCTCTATAGAATTAGTACCATCTGGTGTAGCTGACGAATTGTATGCCAGTGAAGTGATAAGCCAGGTAACAAGCCTGCGGATGTCGTCCACCAGCATTACCAGCAGTATCAATATCTTTCCAACCACAAACCCCAACACGAAGGCGATATATAAGTTGCGCAACAGGTGCGGCACACTGGCCCAGTTGATCTGCCGGAAGAGTATAAGCCCAAGCCAACTAAAAGTCGTCAGCGCCAAATACGCCGCTATTATGCCAATGCGCCACGGTGCCGGCATATTGCGCACGGCTGAGCGCACAACAATAAAGCTGTAATACTCCGCCAACCCTATAATACTGAGAATGATTATCAACCTTATTGCCATTTTCTCGCTAATTTAAAATTTCAGAAATTCCTCTACCTGCTCGTTTATCACCTTTATTGTTTCTGGCTTGACAAGGTTACCTGCACTGTCAACCTCTTCATTGATGCGGGAGAGTAACAATTTGTTGTACAATACGTTCACTTTGAGGTAGTGCAGAATGGACGTCATATGCTCTATGCCCCGCAGATTGCCTGCCCTTCCGTCTGATACGCCAACAAGGGCGGCTTTCTTATACCACCAGCATTTTTTTACATCGCTATTATCGATCATCAGCTTCAATATGCCGGGGAAACTGGCGTTGTACTCCGGCATTATGAACAAAAATTTTTCTGCCGGTAAAAGGTATTCCTTCTCAAGTGCCAGCATTTCAGCACCACGCTCCCATACGTTCTTTTGCTCAAGAGATAACAAACGAACGTCTTCATGCTTTTCAGACAATAATTTATAATAAAGTTTGCCAGTTCGCAGCGTCATGCTGTCGGTGCGATTGGTGCCTGCTATGATGGTTATCATTCAAAAACAAAAAAATGATTGTCCAAAGGTGGGTACAATTCGCGATATAAGATGCATTGCCATCAACACTTTAACACAATTTCTTTTTATCAGAACATAACAAAATACTATTGATTAATACAAAGTGATCAGTCGAGAGGTGTACTACTTCGAAAAAAGAAATGAAAAACCCCGGAATAAATCCGGGGCGATCTTAGATTTTTTTTCGGGAACTAAACTGTATTATTTAGCTGTAGTTCTGTTTTCAGAAACATCATCAATCACGTAAACATCCTCGCCTTCGTGCTTCATACGATAGTTCTCGCGGGCGTACTGCTCCAGTTTTTGGGGGTTGGTAAGCAAGTTGTTACGTTCCGTATTCATGCGCGTGATCTCCGTATTCAGGTACTTGATGTTGCCTTTTATGCCATTTAGCTCTTTTTGCCTTTGCTGCAACGAGAACCAATCGTTCTGGTCAAAAAACAACGTCCATGATAAAAATACCACTACCGCTATAAAATACTTATTCGTAACAATCTTCAGCACTTTCTTCATACCCTAAATTTACAAAATTGAGGCAACGTGATCAGCCCGGGTTTATCAACATATTCACAACACCTCTGGCCACCGGTAAATCAGTTACTTGCCAAACTTGATTGCTTTGCCGGGATAATAAGCGATATCGCCTAGTTCACCCTCTATTCTCAGTAGTTGGTTATACTTGGCCATACGGTCACTGCGGCTGCCAGATCCTGTCTTTATCTGGCCGCAATTGAGCGCTACGGCAAGGTCTGCTATGGTAGCATCTTCCGTTTCACCGCTACGGTGGCTCATGATGGTGTTATAGCCCGCAAACTGTGCCATAGTCACCGCATCAATGGTCTCACTCAAAGTCCCTATCTGGTTCACTTTCACCAGAAGGCCATTTGCAATATTCTCCTTTATTCCTTTTTCCAACCTGGTCACATTAGTTACAAACAGATCGTCGCCAACCAGCTGTACTTGCTTGCCAAGCGCCTCGGTAAGTTTTTTCCAGCCTTTCCAGTCATCTTCCGCCATACCGTCTTCGATACTAACGATCGGGTACTTCTTACACCATTTCACCCAGTACTCTACGAGTTCATCGCTGGTCATAATTTTGCCATCGCTTTTATGGAAATGGTACTTCTTATCTTTTTCCACCCAGAGTTCGCTATTTGCAGCATCCATGGCAATGCTCACTTGTGAGCCTGGTTTATATCCTGCCTTTTCTATTGCTTTCAGTACAGTTTCTATCGCTTCTTCATTGCTTTGAATGTTCGGAGCAAAACCACCTTCATCGCCTACGTTTGTACTGTATCCCTTTTCTTTCAATACCGTTTTCAGTGTGTGAAATATCTCCACTCCCCAGCGCAACCCTTCGCTAAAAGTAGAAGCGCCAACGGGAACAACCATAAACTCCTGGAAGTCTATCTTGTTGTCCGCGTGTGCTCCGCCGTTCAGTATGTTCATCATTGGTACAGGCAGTGTCCTTGCATTAGCACCACCTATATAGCGATACAACGGCAAACCTACCGTTTGAGCAGCGGCCTTGGCCGCAGCCATGCTCACGGCAAGAATGGCATTGGCTCCCAGCTTGCTTTTGTTTGGCGTTCCGTCTATATCAATCAGTGCCTTATCCAGTCCACGCTGGTCTGTTACTTCCCAGCCATAGAGGTCTTCCGCAATGATATCGTTCACATTGCTCACCGCTTTCAATACACCTTTACCCTGGTATTTCTTCTTGTCACCATCTCTCAGCTCCATTGCTTCGTGCTTGCCCGTGCTTGCTCCGCTGGGCACCGCCGCCCGGCCCATAGCCCCTTCGCTTGTATGAACGTCTACTTCAACAGTAGGATTACCACGGCTATCCAATACCTGGCGAGCAATAATGTCGGTGATGAAACTCATATGTGTTCTTTTTTTTGGTCTGGGACAAAAATATAGTTTATTAGCCAAAATAACCTGCCCGCTATCATCTTCGATGTTAAAAATAGTTAGCACGGTATAGCAACATACAGAAAGAGCCGGCTTTTTAGGCCGGCCCTTTGGATATTCTTCGATTATTATTCTACCTGGTTATCGTAATCTTAGCCGAATACTTCCCGGTTGATGTTTCTGTGCTGATGAAATAAACACCATCGGGCTGGTCAAGTGACAATTCAGCAGACTGATTTGTGTTGATGGTAAATTCTTTTACTTTTTCCCCAACCATGTTTGTTACCGTTACTACGGCCGGCTCTGTTATGCCCGTAACCAGGTTAACGGTAAAATCACCTGTTGACGGATTTGGATAAACATTCAAAGATGAGATGCCGCCATTGGTCTGTTTGATACCGGCAGGTTGGGTCATTGTAATCACGAAAGTGGTATCGGCAGGTCCGCAGTATGTATTTACAGAATACCTGATAGTTGTTGAGCCGTAACCATAGATAACAAAGAATCCCGGGGTACCTATGAAATTACCTACTGAAGGGTTGCTGCTGGTCCATGTTCCGCCGGTGGGATAACCAACGAAGGTATAAGAACCGCTCTCTGAGAATATGTTGGGTATATGCAGACTGTCCACATGATCGTCGAGAACAACGATTGTCTTAGTTACAGAAGCTGGACCAAAACCGGTAGTTACTGTATATGTGATTTCTCCTAATCCGTCCGCAACGCCTGTCACAAGGCCCGTAGCGTCAACGCTAACGACTGTATCAGTCGCAGTTGACCAAACACCGCCTGAAACCGGGTCAGACAGTGTAATTGTTCGCCCTATACAAACTGTATCTGCACCCGTAATAGCGGTAACACTGGAAGTTCCTACCAACATGATCACAGAAGCTGTGCTGGTGCCACATGAATTTGTGACTGTATAGCCAATGATAACTGAACCTGCCGACACACCTGTAACAATTCCGGTGGTGCTGCCAACAGTAGCAATACTTGCGTCGGCACTTGCCCATGTTCCTCCTGCAGAACTATCGGTAAGGAGCCGAGTAAAGCCTATACCTACACTGTCGATCCCTCCAATTGGGCTAGCCGGTGCAGACACCACCAATGTATCGGTGGCGGCACTAACACCACATGCGTTGGAAAAATAGTAGGAAATAATAGCAACGCCATCGGAAACACCGGTTACATTACCATCGCCATCAACAATAGCAATAGCAGAGCTGCTGGTGAGCCAGATGCCTTCCTCACCTGTAGCTGTAAAGCTTACCCATGAACCCGCACAAACCGTTGACGGACCGGAAATAGTACCTGGGTCAATAACCGCATCCACCCTTACTTCATAGGTTTCATCAACTGTGTTACAAGCATCACTGATCACGTAATGAATTGTTTCAAAACCGGTAGAAACGCCGTCAACCATTCCCGATGGATTAACGTAAGCATACACGCCGGAAGAGCTCCAAACGCCACCGGGAACAGGATCTGTAAGATCAATGACCCGACCGATACAAGTAGCCGTCGGGCCAGAGATGGGTTGACCAGTCAATAGTGTATCTACTGTGATAAATGCCGCTGTGGCAACAGGGCCGCAGGTATTAGTAACCGTATATAAAACAGTGTCAGTACCCGGAGCTATGCCATAAACATCTCCCGAGGCGTCAACTGTGTCAATAGCATGATGGTAATTAGACCACGTACCCCCGGCGATATCAGAAGTCAAAGTGATCGTTGACCCAAGGCAAACTGCAGTGGGACCAGAAATAGTACCCGCATTTGGCAAGTCGATATGAAGCGTTGCGGCAGTTGATGAAACCATTCCGCTATCGGTACCTACAACAGCCATAAATTCAGCAGCATCCCAAAACAGCAAGCCACCGGTCGGATTTAACAACGTGAGCGTTGCAGACCTCATACCTGTGATATCAGCAGTATCAAAGTCATGGAGAACAGAGTCCCAGGTAACACCGCCATCAAAAGATTCGAACCACGAATAATGCATAGGCAGAGACGCCGGTGGATCAACCGCAATTACAGAAAAACTTACCGACGAAGCTGTGACGCAAACAGTAGTGTCCCGTGGATTGGAAACAATAGTAGGTGGATCGCCAACAATAACCGTAAGCGCTGCAGCCGAAGAAGTATCCGCTCCTACTGTATTAGATACAACGCAGCGGTACATGTTGCCATTTTGCGGCAGCGAAGCAGTAAAAGAAACTGAAGACGTTGTACCACCGAAAGTTGATGTGAGGTCCGTCCAGGAAGTACCGCCATCCGTAGAAACCTGCCAGTCATAATTCATTGCCTCAAGCGAAGGCGTATCTATCGCTGATACACTGAAAGACACCGGGAAACCAGTAACAGCGATGGCGTTAGCTGGATTCGTCACTATAGTAAGTGACGACCCTGCCAGAACACTCAGCATTGCAACTGAAGAAGTATCCGATTCAGTCAAGTTAAAGACAATACACCTGTATAAATTACCATCTTGCAACGTGGACAGAGCAACTACCGACAAGTTAGACGATGTGTCACTGGATAGCGTCCCGGGACCGACATCCGACCATGTCGCGCCAGCATCGGTTGACACCTGCCAAACATAGCTCATAGTTTCCAAAGACGGCGTATCTATTGCAGTAACAATAAAATGCGCTGTATCGCCAACATAAATCGTAGCATTCACAGGGTTCGACTTAATTGTTGGCGGCCCGATAGTGATGGCCCTAACCGCAGTCGAAAATAGGATAAAGCAAAATGCAAGCAAGCCTGGTAGGTAAAAACTTTTTCTCATGTTATCTGTTTTTTATTTTTTATCATCGTGGCCATTACCACGCAATTCATTTTTCAAAAAACTAAAGTTGGCAAATTTAATCAAATCAACCTAACTTTCTTATAGGGTAAATAGCAATCAATATATAATTTGTTTGATTATATAAGCTAAATATTGCCGTATCGACTCCAAAAAGCCGGTTACTGATCACGTAGCATTCTTATATAGACGTAAAAACGGACCGAAGTCTTGGGTATTTTTCAAAATAAAAGTAAGGTCTTATTTTCCAGCTTGCTTTTTCAACGCCGTGAAATCAATGGGAACACTAATACCATCAGTCGGAGATGCCGAAATATTACGCACATCAGCAGTCACCACCAGGTAGCCTTTTTCTAGAAAATTGTCTTTCCCACAAATACGTAATACCATTTTTCCTAATTCCAGGGCTTTTGCCTTTTTTTCATCGTCAGGCGATTTATAAAAAGCAGCGTCGCCTATAACCACCGACATAGTCGTATTATTATCACCTATTATGATCTTTGCTGACTCCCAGGTGGGAAAAATATTAACCAGGCTATCTTTTACTACTTGCGACTTACCGGAGATGTCACCGATCCGGTCACACGAATGGAGCGAACATATTAACACAATTGCGAGCAAAGACAAGACTGTTCTCATAATACCGTTTTAGTTTTCCCAAATTTAGCTAAAAATGTCATTCGCCACTGCGCTTAGGCAAGATCTGTGTCACTTGTTGCTAAACAAAATGTCTTTCATCGAAAAAACACCTGTTTTGCCGTTGATATATTCTGCGGCAAGCACTGCGCCCAGGGCAAATCCTTCCCGGTTATGGGCCGTATGAATGATCTCAATGCTGTCAATTGCAGATGAATAGGTAACCTTGTGTGTGCCCGGCACATTTTCCACGCGGTGCGCAATTATTTGCACGGCGTCTTTACTATCCTGGCCGTTTAAAGTCCAATGGTTTTTATCGCTTAGTCCGTGTATGATTTGTTCCGCTAGTGTTATGGCGGTGCCACTCGGTGCATCTTTCTTTTGCGTATGGTGGGTTTCTTCTATGGATACATCGTAATCAGTCCGCCCATCCATTAGCGTGGCAAGCAATTTATTTACCTCAAAAAAAATATTGACCCCCACACTGAAATTTGAAGCATGCAGAAAGCCCCGGCCCATTTCTTTTGCCTTAGCCGCGGCTTCTGCAAGATCAGTATTCCAGCCGGTGGTGCCACAAACAACATTTACCCCGGCCATAAGGCATTGCAGCACGTTTTCTTTTGCAACCACCGGATTGGTAAATTCAATGGCCACATCCGCATTTCGCAAGTTAGCCTCATTCATTTCGTGCTTATTTGCAGAAGTAATGCGCAGCACAATTTCATGCCCCCGCTTAATTGCCACCTGCTCAATAGCACGCCCCATTTTTCCGTATCCTATGAGTGCGAGTTTCATAAATTAATTCAAATGTAAGGACCCAAAAGTAAATCAGATTTTCTGATCGCCGCCAATAGTCTGTGTCGCGATCCACGCGCTGCTCCAGGCATGCTGGAAGTTGTAGCCACCGGTAATTCCATCCGCATCAAGAATCTCGCCGGCAAAAAATATGCCGGGGGCCACCCTGCTTTGCATGGTCTGCGGGTCTATTTCTGAAAGTGTAATACCGCCGCAGGTCACAAATTCTTCTTTAAAGGTAGTCTTGCCGTTTACGGAATAGGTATCGCGGATCAAATGCTCCATCAGTTTATTCTGCCCTGCTGCAGGCAGGTCGCCCCAACGTGTGTCGTCTTTTATACCGCATTGCGAGAGCAAATATTCCCACAATCTGCGTGGCAGGTCGAACGGGTTTCTACTTTGCACCAGTTGCTTGCCCTGCTCCCTTCTCAACCCTGCGAAGGTCTCCCGGATGTCAGCATCAGTAACATCATTCAGCCAGTTGATCATTACCTGGAATTCATAATTACGGTCTGCAAGTTCGCGGGCCGCGATCGCAGACGTTTTTAGCACCGCAGGCCCACTCATACCCCAATGCGTGATCAGCAGTGCTCCGTGCTGCACTATTTTAGTGCCGGAAACTCTTATGGTCACATCAGGCACGCTTACGCCCATTAATTCCGCAATAGGGTGCTTCGGCATATTAAAAGTAAACAGTGACGGCACAGGCGATTGTATGGTATGCCCCAATGCCTTTATCCAGTTATATTGCTCTGGCTTAGGAAAACCTCCTGCGGCTATCAATACCACATCCGCGCTTGCTACAGAAGTATCTGCAAAATGAATCACCCAGCCACCCAATGAGGATCTTTCAATCTTCGCCACCGATTTATGGTAATAAACCTGCGCTTTATTGGTCATCATCTGCTGCCAGATGCAGTCAATAATAGTCTGAGAGTCGTCGGTCGCGGGAAATATCCTTCCATCATCTTCGGTTTTCAGCTTCACACCTCTCTGCTCAAACCAATCAATAGTTTGTTTCGGCCCGAAACGATATAGCGATTTTTTCAAAAGCTGCTTGCCCCTGGGATACCGGGTGATCAATTCGGGTATGTCGAAGCACTCATGCGTCACATTGCACCGCCCGCCGCCCGATGCTTTCACCTTTTGCAGCGCCTTCCCTGTTTTCTCATATACAGCTACTTCCACACCTGGGTGATAAGGAATATTGGCGGCTGCAAAACAGCCTGCTGCACCTGCGCCTATGATGGCTATTTTCATTTTGGAATTGGATGGTTCTACTCGGCTCACCATTACAAATGTAATTGGGGACCGGGATTGCTGAACTGATAAGCTGCAAATATAGACATTGCCGAAATAGAGCGCCTCCGTGCTTTACCGAAGCTTACGTCAAGGCTTTTGCCCCGCCTCGAAGCTGGCCTGGCATAACCGTGAGGTTAAAAAATCTTGGTATTCACTACCACCACTTAAATATTTTGCTATTTTTATATGCTTTTCCTCATTTAAACCAATCTTTATGCGATTGAAAAAATTATTACCGTTCCTATTATTACCTGCAATGATGCATGCGGGTTACAATGCATCTGCGCAGGCAAAGAAAGCCGTAAAAGTGACATCGGTAGAAGGGATCACTGAGTATCAATTGCCTAACGGGCTCAAGGTGCTGCTTTTCCCGGATCCCTCGAAGCCAACTATTACTGTAAATATTACCTACCTCGTTGGCTCCCGTATGGAAGGCTATGGAGAAACCGGCATGGCGCACCTGCTGGAGCATATGATGTTCAAAGGATCAAAGAACCATCGCCACGTGCCCGCCGAACTAACCGCACACGGTGCGGACCCCAATGGCACTACTTCTTATGACCGTACCAACTATTTTGAAACATTTTCTGCAACCGACGAGAACCTGAATTGGGGATTGAGCCTGGAGTCGGACAGGATGGTAAACTCATTTATCGCCGACTCAGATCTGAAGAGTGAATTCAGCGTGGTTAGGAATGAATTTGAATCGGGCGAGAACCGTCCTTCCAATGTGCTCATGGAGCGGGTACTCTCTACTGCATACCTGTGGCACAACTACGGCAAAGCAACCATTGGTTCAAAAGAAGACATAGAGAAGGTGCCGATAAAAAACCTGCAGGCTTTCTATAAAAAATATTATCAGCCTGATAATGCAGTGCTGCTGGTAGCCGGTAAAATAGACGAACAAAAAACATTGGCGCTGGTGGAGAAATATTTTGCCGGTATCCCCCGCCCTACCCGGGTTATTGACCCGTCTTACACGGTAGAACCTGCGCAAGATGGAGAAAGAAGTGTGACACTGAACCGGGTGGGCGATGTGCAAGGCGTAGCCGTTGCCTACCACATTGTCGCCGGCTCAGATCATGACTATCCTGCCTTTGATGTGCTGAACGAGGTACTCACTAACCAGCCAAATGGCCGCTTGTACCAAAGCATGGTAAAATCAGAAAAAGCTACTAATGTATGGAGTTGGGATGCAGCCTTGAAAGACCCCGGTTTCCTGTTTATTTATGCGGACGTGCTTAAAGACAAATCGCTGGATAAAGCAAAGGACGCAATGCTCGGCACTATAGATGAACTCAGCACAAAACCGGTCACCGCTGAAGAAGTAGAGCGCTCCAAGAGTAAGTTAATGAAGGACTTTGAAGAGACCTACCGCAACACAGCGTATATCGGGCTCACATTAAGCGAGTACATCGCGCAAGGAGACTGGCGCCTCGCCTTCCTGTACCGCGACATTTTGAAAAACGTTACTCCCGATGATGTGAACCGAATTGTTAAGAAATATCTGATCACTTCCAACCGGACAACTGGTGAATTTATACCTACCGCAGATCCTGTTCGGGTAGTGCCGCCAGCGGCGCCCGATGTTACTGCCCTGGTAAAAAACTACAAAGGTCAGGAAGCACTTGCAAAGGCCGAGGCGTTTGACGCATCACCAGCTAATATTGAAAAGCGCACAATAAGGGGTACGATCCCCGGCGGTGCAAAATATGCGCTCCTGGTGAAAACCACGCGAGGCAACACGGTGGACGCAACAATAACCTTACGCATCGGAAATGAAAAGGACCTTGAAAATAAAGCGACTGTTGCGTCACTAACCGCGACCATGCTGAAGCGTGGCACCAAGAACAAAACGATGGCGCAGATCAACGAGGCGCTGGACAAGCTGTCGTCCAGCGTGGATGTATTTGGTTACCAACAGGGAGTGAATCTGTACATTAAGTCTACGAGACAGAACCTGCCTGCCGCACTCGATATTGTATATGAAATGCTCCGCGAACCATCATTCTCAGAAGATGAGCTCACCACCCTTAAAAATGAAAATATCAGCGCGCTCGAGCAGGAGCGGTCTGAGCCCCAGGGTATCGCTTCGCGTGAATTCAACCGCATTCTGAACCCTAAGCCAAAGGGAAATATCGCGTACCAGATGACAGTGGACGAGGAAGAAGATAGGATAAAAAACACAACCCTTAAAGACGTCAGGAGTTTTTACAACGATTTCTATAATGGCAGTGCCGCGGATGCCACATTTGTGGGTGACTTTGATGATGCTGTTGTAAAAGGAAAACTGGATAAGATATTGGGTAACTGGACTTCTTCTGAGCCGTTTGTAAGAGTGGCCGACCAATACATGGATATCACGCCACAGAACAAAGAAATAAAAACACCCGACAAGAAGAACGCTATGATGATGTGCGGCATGAACATAAAAATGAAGGATGACAACCCCGATTACCCGATGATGAAAATGGCCGACTTTATTTTTGGAGGTGGTTTCCTCAATTCCCGACTAGCCATGCGCATACGCCAGAAGGACGGCATCAGCTACGGCGTGGGTTCATGGTTGGACGCCGGGTCTTTAGATGAGACAGGCACCTTTGGCTCCTACGCTATTTATAACCCGGACAATAAAAAGAAACTGGAAACAGCCTGGAACGAGGAACTGGACAAGCTGGTAAAAAGCGGGATTACGGAAGCAGAGTTGAAAGAAGCAAAAAAAGGTTACCTGCAGTACCGGGAAAACAGCCGCACCGACGATGGCCAGTTGGCTGGCACGCTAAACCGGTATTTGTACTTGAACAGGACCATGTACTGGGACAAAGACCTGGACGACAAGCTGCAAAAACTAACCGCCGCACAGATCAACACTTCCATAAAAAAATACCTTTCGAAAGATAAGATCACTTTTGTAAAGGCCGGTGATTTTAAATAAAAGCTCACTTGAATTGTTTTAGGGTGATTGGCTACCGCCGGTCACCCTTTTTCATGTTCTTCAATCAGCGATACTAGTTGGCATTTTCATTTGCACTCAGCCTTTTCCTGATGCGGTAGTACCCCAGCCGGAGATTATCATAAATAAGCGCAATAACAAGAGTGAGCGCAGCGACGATCAGTATCCGGAATTTGATCTTTACAAATAGAAGCCCCCCGACCACACATCCAAAAAAGAAAAAAGCTATGATGCCGCCACGCAGCCCTATGCTACGCAGCAGGCGCTTGCGCTGCCCCTCTTCTTTATAGAAAAATAATTGCGATAGTTCTATACCGAGGTCGGTAAACAAACCCGTAAGGTGGGTGGTGCGCACAGCAGAATTTGAAATTTTACTCACCAGGGAATTTTGCAGGCCCATTGCAAACAACAAAACGCAGGCAATAAGCGGGATAGAAACTCCGTCTCTTAAAAACGCATCGCCGAAAAAGCCGAGCACCGAGAGCAGCAATATTTCAATAAACATAGCCGCATTGTGAGGTGCATTGCTCTCTTTGTGAGTAAAATACTCTGTGAGCAGGCTGGAAACAAAAGACCCCAACAAGAAAGCAAGAATGTAGAAGAGAAAATAAATGCCCGAAAGGTTTTTCTCTTTTACTATACCTTCTGCGAAATAAGCAAAGTGGCCCGTAACATTGGTGGTAAGCACACCGAGGGCCAGCACACCACAAATATTTACAAGTCCGGCAATAAACGACAAAAAGGTGGCTAACCTGAAGTTGTGCTCAAATGTCCGCGCCTTGCCCTTATGTCTGAACATATGCTGATTCGTTTAGGTTAGATTATTTCCGTATTTAGACGTTGCAGTGCAACGTCTCTACTTACAGAATAACCGATCTGGACGTCTGAAACTATCCTGCATTGAATTTATCTTTCTTCCAATTTTGTGTATTTGTGATAATGTAGTTTTGAATTTTCTTAAACTCCTCCTCAGTCCGAATAATATGATCATGAAAGCGTTCTTGCCATTCAAATCGGGGATTAATCAAATGAGCTTGTTTCGTTACGGCGGATTTATAGGAACGCATTATGACAGAGACAGACCCTTTCTTAGGTGATATTGCCGCCATTGTTTCGTTTCTTATTATTTCCTCCGGATTATTTTTACCAGTTAGCGGAATCGTAATATCTGAATTCAACCCGACATTCTGCAAGGAATCAGGATCATTGGGGTGCGTATCAGATGTGTTGTGTTGTGCATCTGAAACGTTGTGTTGTGTTTTTGAGACGTTGTAGTGCAACGTCTCTACGGGAAGTTGATTGCTATTGTTAATGATGAGAATACCGTGTATATGATTAGGCATTACGGTAAAAGCATCCAATGTTACAAATCGAAAATGGTTGGGAATTTCCATCCAGCAATCCCATGCAATTCTTCCGATTTCCGATAATTTCATATCATAATCACTATCGCCATACAGGCCTACGTAGAGACGTTGCACTGCAACGTCTCCCTCGCGATCAGCAACCTCTCCCCCGCTATGAGCAACGTCTCCCCCGTGTTCAGCAACGTCTCCCTCGCGATGAGGAACGAATCCCTCGCGATTAGCGATGTCTCGTTTGAAGCTAGCAAAACCTGCTCTGGAATGCGATGGCTCGACAGGAACGATTTCCCCAAAGAAATGTTCCTTATTCATTGTACATACGGTGATGAAATAAGCAGCATTCCACCTGTAATCCCAATTTTTCAAACGGGCAGATTCGATCCTATACTGATGTTTGTATAGTGCCATGTTATACACTTTATTTTATTATAGTAGAGAAGTTGCATTGCAACTTCTCTACTCGTGCAATTGTGTTTTGCAATTAGACGTTGTCACCTCTAATACCCTTATCCTTTCACCTGCGCTTCCACCACCGACAGTGCAATGATATTCACAATCTGGCGCACGGTGCTGCCCAGCTGCAATACGTACACTGGTTTTCTGAGCCCCAGCAAAATAGGCCCTACAGCTTCCGCACCACCCACTTCCTGCAGCAGGTGATAGGCAATGTTGCCCGCGGCGAGGTTTGGGAATATCAACACATTTGGGGATTCATTCACAAGATCAGAGAATGGATAATTTTCCTTTAACAGTTCCTTATTAAATGCTACACCCGGCTGCATTTCACCATCTATCACCATCTCCGGATGGCTAGCTTTAATGCGTGCTACCGCGTTACCCACCAGGCTGGCCTCCGGCGAGATATTGCTGCCAAAATTGGAGTACGACAACATTGCGATCCGAGGCTTTATGTTGAAGTTGCTCACCACATTGGCGGTGAGTAATGTTATGTCTATCAGCTCATCCTCAGTGGGGTTAAAATTCAGGGTCGTGTCGGCAAAGAACAAAGGCCCTTTTTTAGTCAGCATGATGTACATCCCCGCCACACGCTTGGTGCCGGGGCTCATGCCTATGATTTCCAGTGCAGGCCTTATCGTATCCGGGTACTTACGTGTAAGGCCGGATATCATGGCGTCGGCTTCGCCCTGGTCCACCATCATACAGCCATAAAAGGTCTTACTGCGCATCGTCTTTTTGGCTTCGTAGAGGTTGTAGCCGCGACGCTTACGCTTCTCAAAAAATGCCTCGCCATACCCGCAACGTTTTTGTTCTGTAGCATCGCTTTGGGGGTCAATTATTTCAACGCCGTCCAGGTGCAGGCCATTTTCGGCTATCATGGCGTTTATTCGCTCCTTGTCACCCAATAGTATCGGGATAGCAATGCCCTCATCTTTAGCGATCTGTGCGGCCTTTAATATTTTGATATTTTCAGCCTCAGCAAACACTACACGCTTTGGCACTTGCTTTGCCTTGTTGATGATGTATTTCAGCAAGTTGTCATCAGAGCCCAGGCGGCGGTTCAGTTCTGCTTCATATTCGTTCCAGTCGGTTATCGGCTTCCTGGCCACGCCGCTATCCATGGCAGCCTTAGCTACAGCTGTGGAGACACGCACCAACAGTCGTGGATCCATTGGCTTGGGTATGATGTATAATGGGCCGTAGACAAGCGTGGTATTGTTATAGGCAACGTTTACTATGTCCGGCACCGGTTCTTTGGCCAGCCCGGCAAGGGCCTTTACAGCAGCCAATTTCATCTCTTCGTTTATGCTTCCTGCACGCACATCCAGCGCCCCCCTGAAAATGTAAGGAAAACCAAGTACGTTATTTACCTGGTTGGGATAGTCGCTGCGGCCGGTGGCCATGATCACATCTGGGCGCGCAGCCATAGCGTCTTCATAAGTGATCTCAGGGTCAGGGTTGGCAAGTGCAAATACAATCGGCTTTTCCGCCATCGATTTTACCATATCCTGCGTCACCAGATTCTTCTTAGAAAGTCCGATGAAAACGTCTGCATCTTTCATTGCCTCGTGCAGATCCATGGGCTCGGCATCGTTGGCAAATTGCCGTTTATAATCATCAAGATCGGTCCGGCTCTTCGTTATCAGGCCTTTGCTGTCGAACATATACATGTTCTCGACTCTTGCTCCCAGAGCGAGGTAAATTTTGCAGCAGGAAATAGCCGATGCACCCGCACCACTGATCACTATTTTCACGTCGGCCAGTTTTTTCTTCACTATCTCTATGGCATTTAGCAGCGCAGCGCCACTGATGATCGCAGTACCATGCTGGTCATCGTGCATGATGGGTATGCTCAGTTCTTTCTTCAGTCTCGTTTCTATTTCAAAACATTCCGGCGCCTTAATATCCTCCAGGTTGATCCCGCCAAAAGTAGGTTCCAGAGCCTTTACGACACTTACAAATTCATCAATACTCCTTGCATTGAGTTCAATGTCAAACACATCAATATCTGCATATATTTTGAAAAGTAGTCCCTTGCCTTCCATCACTGGCTTGGACGCCAGGGGGCCTATATCACCGAGACCGAGCACTGCAGTACCATTGCTGATAACGGCCACCAGGTTACCTTTGGCTGTATACCGGTATACGTCTTCCGGGTTTGCATGTATTTGCATGCACGGCTCCGCGACACCAGGGGAATAGGCCAGTGCAAGGTCCCGTTGCGTTTTAGTTTCCTTGGTAGGAACAACTTCTATCTTTCCAGGTCTTCCCTTTTCATGATATTCCAGCGCATCTTCCTTCCTTATCAATTGTGCCATTGTATGCCGATTTGAATTGCCTAAGATACGCATAAGGACAGAAAGTGAATAATATCCCTTGATACATTCATAACCAGTATAAAAGTAATTTCGGCTATTTTTGGGTAAAATATACTGATGAACAGTTCCAATACTGCCGCATTACCCGTTAACAACCTCTACGATGATTGCCTCATCAGTTCATGCCTGAAAAAGCTGTTCAAAAACCATACGAAAAGTAAAGAACTACCCGGGTATATTATCAGTAACGAAGTTGCAGGTGTAAAAAAAGAACTTGAAAAACTAAACGCAGGCATCCTGGAGTTGTCTTACGATTATCTCCTAGCAATGGAACAGTCCATACCAGGCACCGAATTTCGGTATGTGGTTTGCCATAAGGAAAAAGCACCTGTCCTCTTTGCCTACTTTCAGTTGTACACCGTCACTTCAAAGAATTTTAATCTTCAGAACAATAAGACCTTTATTAAAAGTATCGTTCGCTTTTTCCTTGACCTGAAAAAAGTAAAAGCCGTCATTTCGGGAAATGCACTGCGCAATGAAACGCCTTGCTACTGTTACGATAGTTCTATTCTTAATGACACCGAAGCGACCGAACTGATCGCATCTGCCGCTGAAAAGATCGCCAGTGACGAACGTGCTACCGCGGTGGTACTGAGAGATATTCCAGTATCCACACACAACGACAAATGGCTTGCCGGCAAAGGTTACCATGCTCCTTTTACAGACAGTGCAATGACATTAGCCATAGACCCGGAATGGGGCACACTTGCCGGCTACGTATCTGCCCTAACACGGAAATATAAAACAAGAGCAAACAAAATACTGGCTTTGCGGGATAAATTGACAATTGAACAACTGGGGCAAGAAACTGTAGCGGCGAGCCAGCGGCAGATGAACAGGCTTTATAAAAACGTAGTCGACCACCAGTCCTTCGCACTTACCAGTTTGAGTGAAGAACATTTTACAAAATTGAAATCGCTTTATAAAAATGATTTTGAGGTTTTCGGATTTTACCTTGGCAGGAAATTGCTTGCTTTTTACACGGCATTTGTTACTCCCGACGCTTATGAGATCTACTATGCGGGGTTTGACTACGAACACAATGATGAGTACCAGCTTTATTTCAACATTCTATTTTCCGGGTTGGAGCGGGCTATATTACTGAATAAGAAAGAATTGAAATTAGGCAGGACATCTTTCGACTCAAAAGCAAGCATGGGAGCCAAACCGGAGGAAATAAAATACTTCTTCAAAACTACAAACGTCCCGGCAGCAGCCATTAACTGGTTCGTTAACTATTTTGCGGCTATGGAAGACGGAAAATGGAAATTAAGGAACCCATTGAAGTAGAGATCGGAATTTATTCCTATCGCTTTTCGGTATAAGTATCTGGTATGGAAAAAGGATAATTAAGGTCCTCGTCGAAATCGGTCTTGGTGAAGTTCATGTCCAGGACATATGTTTCATCTCCCTTCAGCACTTTAAGGGTGCGGTATGTCGATATTTTCCGGCTGTTGAATATCTCATAACTACTGTAGGTGGTTACTGCCTGCGGGCCTTTCGGATCGCGGGTTCGTAACTGACCGGTGCGGATAGTACTATCTGCCTTATTGAAAATGATGTGCTGTAAATAACTGCTATCCTCCACATCTATAGCTATCGAATCGCCGGCGCTCACTGCATTTGTTATTGTTCCTTTTCGCAGCGGCTCCCCCGTTACCAGGTTTTGCAGCGAGGTGAAATCGACTTTAGTAGGCAGTATTTTAGCAGCCTGGCTCAGGGGCACCCTGGTTATTTCCTTATCCTTAGTATTCAGCAAAAAGAAACTATCCCTGGTAATGAACAACCTTGCAACGGGAAATGCGTCGAAAGTTACATTCACCCATATCACACTGTCTTTACGAACACGGAAATGGGCGGTAAATTGTATGTCATTGTCCGGCCCGGTGAAATGAACTTTAGCCTTACCTGAAAACGTTCTGTAGTCGATCCGGGCATTCAATAAAGGGGTGAGTTGATCTATCAATTGCCTAGCCGTACTGGACATATCAGGCACTGCAACGGCTGTGGTCATTGGTTTGATAGTGTCTTTGGCAGGTTGCACCAACGATGGCGGAGCTGTAGCTATCTGCGTCGTGTCATTTGTTGTTTTGTCCTTATTTTTTGCATTCTTACCCGTGGCATGCCAATGAAAAGAGCACGAAGAAAGGCCACTACACATAAACACCAAAATAACCCCCGCAATAGATTTATTCATACAGTTTTCCTTCACTTATTTTTTTATCCAGTTGCGGATCGTCTCCTCCTTTGTCTTTAGATTTCCTCCAGTTTTCCTCCGCTTTGTCTTTGTTGTTCAGTTTATAATAAATATCACCCAGATGGTCGTAAAGTGTTGCGTCTGCGCTTGGGCCAGCGAGGTCTATAGCCTTCTGCACAAAGGTTTTTGCCTTTTCGAAATCTCCCTTCTTATATTCTATCCAGCCATAAGTATCAAGATAGGTCGGTTCAGATGGCCTGATGTCCAATGCCCTTTTTGATAGTTTTTCAGCTTCATCCAGCTTCTTACCCCGCTCTGAGAGATAGTAACTGTAGTTGTTGAGGATCCCGGAATTAAGCGGATCCAGGGAAAGCCCCTTTTCAAAAGCGTTATCCGAGAGCTCGTCCTGCTTTGTAGTATGATAAATATCGGCAAGCAACGCATACATTTCAGCGATTGCAGGCTTGTTGGATTCAGGCTGAATATCTATGGCACGATTCACCGCCTTGATAGCCTTAGTGTAATCCTTACGGTTCAAATAACCTATGGCGCTGTAATAGCTCACAATGGCCTGGTTAGGGAAAAGACGAATGGCTCTTTCGGTATATTTTATCAGCGAATCTGCGCCTTGCTTATCGGTATAGTCGTCAAGTAATTTCTTCCAGGTATCGAAATCACCGGGCTTAATATCCAGCGACTTCTTGTACGCCCACACTGCGCTGTCCCGTTTGTTATTCCAATCCAGGAACTCACCATAAACCGAAAGCACCTGCGCATCGTTCGGGTGCTGTGCAGTAATGCGCTGCAGCATAACCAGGCCGCGCGATCTTACAACTGTATCGTTTGGCAGCGTCTGGATATAAACACCTATTTGCTCCATTTGTGACTGGACATCCAGATCGGGGTTTACAATCGCTTTCTCGATGTTGGTGACATATTTAGCGGTATCTCCCAAATTCAGAAAATGCCCTGCCAGACCTATCTGCACCTGCGGATCATCCGGTAATGCTTTCAGTGCTTTGTCATATGTTTCCGCAGCTTTTTGCGGCATCTTATTCACGTCATACAGGTCGCCAAGCCACTTGTAGTACCGTCCATTATGGGGATCCCTGGCCAGCAGTTGGTTGATCACTTCGGCTGCTTTATCCGCATTATTCATCTCCAGGAACAACTGCACTTTGTGCGATTGCATTTCCTCATCATCTGGATCATGTTGCAATGCTATGTCCAGGTACCTGGCAGCTTCCTCATATTTCTTTGCGTGCTCATAGTACTCAGCAGCCATTTTCGGATATTCTTCATCATTAGGTTCCGACTTGCAGAGATCGCCTATTATTTTGGCCGCATCCAGGAAGTTCCCGTTTTCCGCGAGTATTGACGCGTATTGTTCTTTATACCATTTATTAGCAGGATCAACGGCTATCGCCTTCTTAATGTTGGCTTCGGCTTTGTCTGCCTTTTTTTCGTTGTAATACAGTTTAGAAAGTTCATAATAGCCTGCGGAAACCTGCGGCCGGAGCGCCACAAACTCTTCAAACAGCTCACGTGCACGTTTCGGGTCGTTCTGCATTTTTGCTTTAAGGCCTTCAAAATAGATATTGTCCGGCTTTGTTAGGGCGGTCATGTTTGCGTTCAGGACAGAGTCGGGGTTGTCTTTTTGAGCATAGCCATGCGGTATAAGGCCGACAATGCAGAGCACAAAAATTAAGTATGTAAACAGCGGTAACTTCATTCAAAAATAATCAGCCTTTTATAGCCAAGTTCAAAACCGGCACGATGCGATCGGTTCATAATTGGGTAGAGAAATCGCCGAGGCTTAATTCTTTCGGTTTCTCTATGTAAGTTACGTTTTTCCCCAACATGGACGCCGTGAGGGATGCATTTTTAACAACGCTATCACTTTGGATCACACTGTTGGTTATTCGCGAATCTTCAACAGTGACTCCTTTTTCCAGTGATACATGCGGACCCACTACAGAATTTCTTACCACTACCCCATCACCAATGTAGCATGGTGGAATGATAACTGATCGCTCTATAACAGCGGTCGGCGAAACCAGCTTTTCTGTATCGTTCTTAAATTCCAGCACACGCTGGTTGGTATAAACAAAAGCATCTTTATTGCCACAATCCAGCCATTCGTCCACCTGCCCGGTATAGAACTTCACGCCATTTTTCAGCATATGCTCCATGGCATCAGTGATCTGGTATTCGCCCTTCAGCATTATGTTATTGTCGATCAGGCGCTGCAGTTCTTTTTTTAGGTTGGCACCGTCTTTAAAATAGTAAACGCCTATTATTGCAAGGTCAGATACGAAGTCTTGTGGTTTCTCAACAAAAGCCTCTATTTCCTGCTTATCATTCAACTTCACTACGCCAAAAGCCCGGGGATCGTCCACTTTCTGTGTCCAAACTATGGCATCTCTGTTCTTATCAATACTGAAAGTCGCTTTAAAGAGCGTGTCTGCAAACGCGATAAAAACATTACCAGTAAGTGATTCGCTTGCGCACAAAATCGCGTGAGCTGTGCCCAGCGGTTGCTCCTGGTAGCATATCTTTCCCTTTGCGCCAACCGCTTCTGCCACCTGGCAGAGGTGATTTTCCACATCCTTACCAAAAGAAGGACCAATAATGAACGCTATTTCCTCTACTTTTTCATTGCAGGTAGCTAAAATATCTTCTACAAGGCGCTGCACGACCGGTTTACCGGCTATTGGCAATAATGGCTTAGCGGTCATTAATGTATGTGGGCGCATACGCTTGCCCATACCTGCCATTGGAATAATAATGTTCATTTTTGAGTAATTATTAGTTAGTCAATAGTATTTGTAGATCGTTTTTAGTGCGCGCCGGAATGTCCGAATCCTCCTGCGCCACGGGTTGTATCCTCCAGCAACTCGGTGCTTTCCCATTCCACTTTTTCATATTTACCAACTATCATCTGGGCAATGCGTTCTCCGTCCGTTATTTGCTGGTCTTCACGCGAAAGGTTTATCATGGGGACCATTATTTCGCCCCGGTAATCACTGTCAATCGTGCCGGGTGTGTTTATCAGGGTAAGGCCTTTTTTTATTGCCAGACCGCTTCTGGGGCGAATTTGCGCTTCAAAACCTGCAGGTAAAGCAATAAACAAACCGGTAGGGATCAGTTTCCGCTCCATGGGCGACAAAGTAACGGGCCCAGGCAGCCATGCACGTATGTCCATTCCACTTGCACCACTTGTCTGATAGGCGGGCAACTCATGGGGCGATTTATTTATGATCTCGACCTTTATCATTATTGTGGGCGCAAAGGTAAGGAGCGCGACTTAAAGATGAGGAATAAAGTAAGCGTTAAGATAAATTTTCATACAGGCCATTTATTATACATCCTTATTGTTGTTTATTCCCTTTATTACAAGAAATATACCAGCTGCCATCCAGATAACACAGCCCGTCTCAGCCGCCAGCGGGCTCGACTTTACCTTATTACCCATGATGGTGTACAAGCCTACAATGCCGCCGGCCAATAAAACAAATCCCACTATTGTTCTCCAGTTGAGCATAAAAAAATTGTGTTGCAAGTTTATGTCTATTACGCGAAACAAAAAAAGTGAAACGTATTAGATCACGAGAAAAAGAAAACACAAACGTAATGCAGACCTACATTTAAATAATTAACTTACCACCACTTTAACACAGGAAAATGTAAATTTGCCGTTTAAATTACAAATAATCAAGGAGTATCAATGGCATTGTTAGGGAATCTGATATCTCGTTCGTTACAAGTTCGGAAACAATTCAATTTACCGGTGGCGACGCCACAAACATACCAACGCCACGCGTTACGCCAATTGCTGGAGCGTGGCCAGTACACCGCTTTCGGGAAACATTACGGGTTTGGAGATATACTCAGCAAGGAAATAGACTTTATGAAGGCCTTCCGCGAGCGTGTGCCCGTGCATACTTATACGGACATGCACGACAAATGGTGGTATCGCTGCCAGAAAGGGGAAGAGAACGTGACGTGGCCGGGCAAAGTGAAATATTTCGCACTTAGTTCAGGTACCTCAGAGTCTGCAAGTAAGCATATACCGGTGACGCAGGATATGATCAAGTCGATCAAAAAGGTTGGTTTCAAGCAGCTATATAGCATGGCCAACTTTGAGATACCCCCTATAGCTTTCGAAAAAGGGATTTTGATGCTGGGCGGTACAACTTCTTTGTTTGAGAAGGGTGAGTATTACGAAGGTGATATGAGCGGCATCAGTGCGAAGAATATGCCGAGATGGATATCCTCACTATTATATAAGCCTGGACAGCGTATATCCAAGCGCCCGAAATGGGAAGACCGGATAAAACTGATCGTGGAAAAAGCTGACCAGTGGGATGTGGGCACTATCTGCGGTGTGCCGGCATGGGTGCAGATCGTATTGGAACGGGTTATCAAACATCACAAAGTAAAGAACATACATGAGATATGGCCCAACCTGAGCGTGTATATACATGGGGGCGTATCTTTAGAGCCATATCGTGAAAGCTTTAAGAAACTCTGGGGCAAGAAAAAGGTTACGTTCATTGAAACCTACATGGCATCGGAAGGATCATTTGGTTTCCAGGCCAGGCCGGACGCGGGCATAAAACTGGTACTGAACGCCGGAATATTTTTTGAGTTCATTCCCTTCAATGAAGTGAACTTTGACGAAGAAGGTAACCCAAGGGACAACCCCGAAATATACAAGGTGAGCGAAGTACAGGAAGGCGTGGAATATGCAGTGGTGCTGAGCACGTGTGCCGGGGCGTGGCGATACCTGATAGGTGATGTAGTGCGGTTCACCAATGCTGCAGAGCACGAGATAGCTATTACTGGCCGCACCAAGCAGTTCTTAAGCCTTTGCGGCGAGCATATGTCGGTAGACAATATGAACAAGGCGATAGAGATCGTGTCAAAAAAACTGAACGTCACCATCCGTGAGTTTGCTGTTGCCGGGCTAAAGCATGATGGCTTGTTTGCCCACCAATGGTACATTGGTTGTGATAACGAAAACGCAGATGCCGATCAGCTAAAAGCATTGCTGGATGAAACAATATGCAAATTGAACGATGATTATGAGGTAGAGCGCACCTCTGCACTGAAAGAGATATTTGTAGAGATCATACCGGGCAGCACGTTCATTGACTATCTCCGTGCGAAAGGCAAGGAGGGTGCAATGAGCAAGTTCCCACGGGTGTTGAAAGGAGCACAGTTAGCGGACTGGGTGGCCTATCTGGATAAAAAGAAAATACGGCATGTAGTTTCGGCATAAGGCTGGAGCAATTTTGTTTGAAGGGCATTAGCAATGATGCCCTTTTTGTTTTCTTATCTTTACCGGCAATATTCAATACAATGGAGAAAATAATCCTCGTTACAGGCGCCACATCGGGTTTTGGCAAAGCGATAGCCACAAGGTTTGCTAAGGAAGGCTACACAGTTTGTATCACCGGCCGCAGGGAAGACCGGCTTGCCGAAATAAAAGGTGAACTCGAACAAACATATGGCGTAAAAGTGATCGCACTGGTGTTTGATATCCGTGAACGGAGCCAGGTAGAGGCGTCAATCAATGACTTGAAAACACAGGTACCACATATCGACATACTGGTGAATAATGCCGGCCTCGCTTCTGGCCTTTCCACGATTGATGAGGGCGACATTGACGACTGGGAAACCATGATAGATACCAACGTAAAGGGGTTACTGTATGTGACCCGGCAAATTGCCCCTATGATGCGCAGCCGCGCCGCAGGGCATATCATCAACATTGGCTCTACAGCAGGCAAGACTGTTTATAAAAATGGCAACGTGTATTGCGCCACAAAGTTTGCCGTGGACGCGCTGACCCAGTCCATGCGTATAGACCTGTTGCCTTATGGAATTAAAGTCACTGCCATCAATCCCGGCATGGCCGAAACAGAATTTTCCACAGTACGTTTTCACGGTGATGAGGAGCGGGCAAAGGGCATATACGCGGGTGTAAAAGCACTACAGGCCGAGGATATAGCCGATATAGCCTGGTACTGCGCATCGCTGCCGCCGCATGTATGTATCAATGACCTCACCGTGACGTGCCTTACACAGGCGAATAGTTTTTATGCGATAAAGGAGGCGGAGAGGGTGAAGCCGTAAGCCTTGGCACTGCAATTTCTTAACGTTAACTTTAGTGCACACCAGGTCTGGCGCTATATTGTCCTCCTAGTGCAAGACGAACCGGTGTCGCCGTTACATCGCGTGATGTGCCATTAATTGTTTTACTTTTGACCTTTATGTATAGCCACGAAACACAAATAAGGGTACGGTATGGGGAGACGGACCAGATGGGGTACCTGTACTATGGTAATTATGCTTTGTATTATGAGGTGGGCAGGGCGGAGGCCATCAGGCAGTTGGGGTTTACTTACCGGCAACTGGAGGAGATGGGCACGATGATGCCGGTGGCAGAGCTTAATTCGCTCTACTTCAGGCCGGCGCTGTATGATGATCTGATAACGGTGAAGACGATACTGAAGGAACTGCCGGAAGGATCGAGGATACAGTTTCACTCGGAGCTGTATAATGAGGCGGGGCAATTGCTGAATAAAGGGGTGACGACGCTGGTGTTCTTTGACCCGAAGGAGAAGAAGAAGACCAATATGCCTGAGGAATTGCGCACACGGTTAGCGCCATTTTTCGTATCGCAGAAGGGATAAAGGGTTCAGGCAAAGGCCGCAAAGATTTTTACGCAAAGATCGCAAAGGCATAGTTGCACATATTTTGTTTTGAAGATAGCAAAGCGCGGGTACATGTTTATATCGAAAGTCAAAGAAAGAAATTTGAAAAGAAACCATGAGCAATATAGCAGCAGCGATCATAACGATAGGTGATGAATTACTGATAGGCCAGACGATAGACACTAATTCGGCATGGATAGCCCGGCACCTGAATGAGCTGGGTATAGATGTGGTGCGCCGGGTGGCTGTGGGTGATAACAGGGAATCGATAGTCAAGGCGCTGGATGAAGAAATAGCTGGCGCCACCATAGTGTTAATAACAGGTGGCCTTGGGCCGACTTCTGATGATATTACGAAGCCACTGCTTAGTGAATATTTTGGCGGGAAGTTGGTGGTGAATGAACGTGTGCTGGCCCACCTGAAGGAAATTTTCACCAAGCGCAACAGGCCCTTCCTGGAGCGGAATATGAAACAAGCTGAAGTGCCGGAGAACTGCACGGTGCTGTTTAATAAAATGGGTACGGCGCCGGGGATGATGTGGGAAAAAGTCGTAAGTCGTAAGTCGTTAGTCATAAGTCCAGATTCCAAAGTGAGCCGGTCGCCGGGCGAAGATCACGAAGAAAAAGTTGTCATCGCAATGCCTGGAGTTCCGTTTGAGATGATCTCGATCATGCAGGACGAGGTGCTGCCGATGCTAAGGGGCCGGTTTTTCAGTGATGCATTGCTGCACCGGACAATAGTAACTGCTGGTGAGGGGGAGAGTTTTATAGCCGAGAAAATTCAGTCGCTCGAAGAGGCGTTGCCGGCACATATAAAACTGGCCTACCTGCCTGACGCCGGCATGGTGAAGCTGCGGCTCACGGGCAGGAGCGCAGACAAGGAAGCACTGGCGAAAGAACTGGAAGCACGGCAGGGCGAGATAGCTGATCTGCTGGGAGATATAGTGGTGGCGCGCGAGGATTTGCCCATGGAAAAAATAATAGGCGATGCACTGCTGGCGCAGGGGAAAATGCTGGGGCTGGCGGAGAGCTGCACAGGTGGTTTTATAGGCCATCTTATCACGCAGGTTACAGGATCCTCAAAATATTTCAACGGCAGTATAGTTTCCTATAGCAATGAGGTAAAGCATAATGTGCTGGTCGTGCAGCAGGAAACAATAGATAATTACGGAGCGGTAAGTGAGCAAACCGTAGCAGAAATGGCTACAGGCGCGTTGCGGGTTTTAAATTCAGATTATGCGCTGGCAGTATCCGGAGTGTTGGGGCCGGATGGCGGAACAGATCGGGTGCCGGTGGGCACTGTGTGGATGGCAGTTGCAGATAAGGAGACAGTAAAAACAAAAGTATTCCGGTTTCATTACAACCGGCAACAAAATAAGGAGATGGCAGCGAAAATGGGGATGTTGATGTTGTGGAAGTTTTTTAGTCGTAAGTCATGACCTGCCTGCCGGCAGGCAGGGTCGTAAGTCGTAAGTCTTGGAGAAATAACCATGAAGAAAAGTCCCAAAATCCACTCCGATAGTCCCGATAGCAATCGGGAAAACCTAAATCTCATGAGGAACATTTTCCTTATCGGCATGCCTGCCGTGGGGAAGACGTATTGGGGTGAAAAGATCGCGGCACGGTATAAACTTCCATTCATTGACCTGGATGTGTTTATTGCTGAGCAGGAGAAAGCCAGTATTTCGGCGCTATTCGCAACCTATGGCGAAAAGGGTTTCCGGGAACGGGAGGAAAAGTATCTGAAGAAGGTCATCAAGACAGCAGTGCCGGGAACTATTATAGCGTGTGGCGGTGGTGCTCCCTGTTTTGCAGATAACATAAATCTGATGAAAGGGGCCGGAGCAGTTATATACCTGCAGGCAGAAACTGCGCTGCTGCTGAAGCATCTTGAAAACGCAACTGAAACTAGGCCGTTGCTGAATAACAGGGGTGATCTTGGCGTCTACTTAGCAGACATGCTGGAAAAACGAAAAAGTTTTTATGAGCAGGCGCACCATATTTTACAAATGGCAGACATTTCCATCTCTACCTTTGAGCAAATAATCAGTCATGAATAAACGGGCAATTACCGCCGGTGCAATTTTTGCGGGCCTTGCAGTAATATTTGGCGCATTTGGCGCACACACACTTAAGGAGAAATTCCAGATGCCGGCAGATCAACTTGCGATCTTTGACACCGGAGTTCGCTACCAGTTTTATCACAGCTTTGCGTTGTTTGTGAGTGGTATGCTGTTTGCTTCATACCCTGTAAGGCAACTAAGACTCGCAGCAACTTTCTTTATTATCGGTATTATTTTATTCAGTGGTTCTCTGTATGCGATGACCGTATTACGAACTGGCGGTGCGGGCTTGGGGCCAATAGGGATAATAACCCCGATAGGCGGGCTATTTTTTATCCTCGGATGGATATTCCTTTTATTGGGCATATTGAGAACTAAATAGTTGTCATAAAAACATCGGAAAGATTACCAAGGGCAACATACAACCGTAGAGCCATGAAAGTTATTGCATTGATACCCGCCCGCCTTGGCGCTACACGTTTTCCCGCAAAATTACTTGCGCTTTTAAAAGGCAAGAGCGTTATCCTACGTACTTACGAGTCTGCCGTGAACAGCGGATTGTTTGATGAAGTCATCGTGGTAACGGACAGTGACGTCATACTGGATGAGGTGATAAAACACAGCGGGAGAGCTGTGAAAAGCAAGCGCCCGTATGAGAGCGGCACCGACCGTATAGCCGAGGTGGCGGCAGATATGGAGGCCGATGTTTTTGTAAATGTGCAGGGCGATGAACCGTTTGTACAAAAGGAACCGCTGGCGCAATTAGTAGAACTCTTCAAAGAACCGGCAGGAAACGTGCAAGTAGCATCGCTGGTGCAGTTGCTTACCGACCCAGAATTGATCATTGACCCGAACTATGTAAAAGTTGCGCTGGACATGAAGAGTAATGCGCTGTTTTTTTCGCGAAGTGTACTACCCTACCCCCGGAATGTAGAAATGAATATTTCCTATTATGAGCATATCGGCGTGTATGCCTTTAGAAAAAAGGCATTACTCGATTTTACCAGTTGGCCTGTGACGCCGCTGGAGGCTGTGGAAAAAATAGAGTGTCTTCGCCTCCTGGAACATGGCGTGCCCATACGAATGGCGATTACCCAATACATGGGTGTGGAGATCGACACCCCCGAAGACCTTGCCCGCGCTGAAGAGTTGATGAAGAAGAACGGGTGGGAATGATCTCTCCGCGCGAGCTTCGCTCCTTCACTGGCGTGAACTCTGAAGGAGAAAGTGAGGTGGAATGAGTTGCGTGCGCTTTGTTTTCTAAATTGGACATTTCCATTTCTCACAAATATCCCTTGTAATGTAACTAAACACTATTTTTGCGCTGCAATGTGGGTGCTTGCCTGCGTTTTTCGATATGAAGTTTCGCAATTTTAAGATGGTGGATTATGTGGTGTATGGCCGGGGGTGTTTCGACCAACTGGATGAGATCACTGCGCCACACAGAAAAAGCGATGCCCCGATGGTCTTTTTGCTAGACCACTATTTTAAAAACGACAACACCCTTAAAGCGCAAATACCTGTGAGAGGTAACGACCTGCTGATAGATGCAGATGTGCACTACGAGCCCAAGACAACCTACATAGATGAACTGGCACAGAAAATAAAGGAGAAACATGACCAGGTATCAGGCGTCATCGGTATTGGCGGCGGGTCGACAATGGATGTCGCAAAAGCTGTTTCTATCATGTTGACCAACCCCGGAAAAGCAGAGGACTACCAGGGCTGGGATCTGGTGAAGCATCCTGCAGTTTACAAAGTAGGCATACCAACACTGTCTGGCACGGGAGCTGAAGTATCGCGGACAACAGTGCTTACCGGGCCCACACGGAAACTTGGCATGAATTCTGACTTTACGCCTTTCGACCAAATTGTGCTGGATCCGGCTCTTACAAAAAACGCGCCTGCCGACCAGCGGTTCTATACCGGCATGGACTGTTTTATTCATTGCATTGAATCGTTGAAAGGCACTTACATAAACGAATTCAGCCGGTCGTACGGAGAAAAGGCGCAACAACTTTGTGAAGAGGTATTTCTGCATAAGGATGAATGGAATAATGAAAGTGATGAGCAACTGATGATGGCCTCCTATGCCGGAGGCATGAGCATCGCCTATTCACAGGTGGGTGTGGCCCATGCAGTAAGCTATGGCTTAGGGTATCTGCTGGGAACAAAGCATGGCATCGGGAATTGCATTGTGTTTAACCACCTGCACGAATTTTATCCCGAAGGAGTTGATATCTTTCATAGGATGGTGGAGAAAAACAACATTGATATCCCTTTGGGCATAACAAAGGGACTTAGTGATGAGCAGTTCGATAGGATGATAGATGTGTCCCTGGGCATGACGCCGCTGTGGGAGAATGCCTTAGGCGAGCATTGGAAAACAATAATGACGAGAGACAGGCTGCGTGCCTTGTACGAAAAAATATAGGAAATGCTTATAAACGATTTTTATAATTGCCACGATATTGAGACCCGCGAAAATGAGTATGGATGCCGTGTTGTGTTTAATGCGGAGCACGATATATTCAAAGGTCACTTCCCGGGCCAGCCTGTAGTGCCCGGTGTGTGCATGATGGAAATGGTAAAAGAACTGCTGCAAACGCAACTGGTCAAACCGTTAATGCTGAGTAGCGCACGAAACGTAAAGTTCCTCGGGTTTATCACTCCTGAGGTACAGCCTATCGTTAAGATCACGTGGAAACAAAATGAGAGCGGCTACAGCGTTAATGCGTCACTAAGCTCCGGCGGCAATGCGCTGTTTAAGATGGATGGGGCATACGTTTAGGCAAATCACGAAAGCTCAAAAAAATTAAGCCGGCCTCACCGGGCTACCACCCCAACCGGAATTGGATTGCAGGTTCTCACCTTTCATTACGAGAGACAAAGGATCCACGTTTACATTGTCGCCTATTTCGCTGTCGTAGAGGATGATAGTGCCGGCACCGATGCTGCAGCGCTTGCCTATTTTTATAGGGCCTACTTTCATTACACGGTCTTCAAAGAGGTGGGTCTGTGGCCCGCAGTCTTCGTTGAGGGCTGTGTCGTCGCCTATGTGCACCATATCGTATTCGGTAACATCAGTGGTGTTCATCCATACGCGCTTGCCGGTTTTTACACCCAGCACACGAAGCATTACAGGCAGCCATGGTGTGCCGCGCATAAAATCTAAAAGAAAGGGTACCGATAGTGCTTCATATGTAGACGTGATCGCTTCGCTCCTCCATACTTTTGATGTCCACATGGGTTTTTGATCTGGCTTATATATGCCTACGGTGAGCCACTTCAGCGTGGCTGTTACAATAAATGCCGGCAAACCCATGAAGAATAAGTAGTAAAAAGGGAGCTGTATGATGATCATCCACCAAGGCTCTGCCAACAAAAGGTCGTGAGCGTAGGCAATGAACAGGATGCTGCATATGAGTATCACGGTTTCGGGTATAAGTATGCGGATGAACTCTACAATACTGCGTGCCAGGACCCGTGCCGCCGAAGGCCGCGCGGTGAGCTCCGTAGCAAATGTGCGGCTGGCTTGGCGCCGCGGAAGAGCTATAGATGGCGAGCCGAACCAGTCTTTTGCAGTTTCCCCTTCCAACTGTTCCTTACTCGGCGGCACAGACAACACACCTATCAGCATACGCCCTGGCAACTGGTAACCCTGAGGTATCAGCGCGCTGTTGCCCACAAAACTATTGTTCCCGATAACGGTATTATCAAGTATCAACTGCTGGCCCCGCACGTCCGATTCTCCTAGTGTCACGGCGTCTGCAACAAATGCACCCTTCCCTATTGTCAGTAGCGGATGCGTAACGCTGCTGGCGGTAGAAATCTCCGTGTTCTTGCCAACTTTGGCCCCGAGCGCTCTGAACAGCAGTGATATGTAGACGGTGGCATAGATAGGATGCAATACTATCAACGACAAAGACATAAGCTGGTCGGCAAACCATTTGCGCACATAGAACATGCTGTAAACGGGATACTTACCGGGTTTTATACCCCACTGCAGCAGACGTGTGAGAATAACCGTTACCAGCGCAAATACAATGATGTAGCTCAATGCCAGCGAAGGCGTGATAACGAGATAGCTAAAGTCGTAGTCGGGTGTGGAATTGTCTATGTTGTGGATGATGATGATCGTTGGCAACAGGGGCAGCAGGATCACGAACGGAAAGATAAGCAGCGATAAAGTGAAGATCAGCGAATACTTTCTTCGTCTCGCCGCAGAAACAAAAAGTGGTTGCGGCAGGTCTTCTATTGCTTTCCTTTCCTTGAGCGCTGCAGGGCTGCCATGCCATACCTCCGCGGTTTTTATGGTCTTGCCTTCCTGCAGATAGCTAAGGTCCTGTAGCTCGCCCCAATCTTCTATGGTGGTGCCGCCACCTAAAATGGCACCGCTGCCTATGTATGCATGGTCGCCCAGGGTTACCCGCCTTAGCTTCAGCATGCCATCTTCTACATACGCATTGTTGATAGTGACGCGCGAGCTAATGCTGACGTCATTGCCAATGGTCACAAGGTCTTCGGCCCCTATAGTTACTGCGCCTAGTTGCGCATCCTTCGCCACTTTTACCCCCATCCTGCTCAGGTAGCCGGGATACAGCGGTGTACCATTAAGAAACTGCGCAGGCAGCAACCGCTGCATGGTCTTTACAAACCACCACCGGAAATAATAACTGCCCCACAGCGGATAATCGCCCTCCTTCATCTTACCGATCACGAGCCACTTGATACCAATGGTGAACGCAGCAAACAAGGGCGGAATTAGACAAAACATGCACAAGGCCGTGGTGATAGCATATGGCGTATTCTTAGTCTCTTCTGCAACATAGTAGTAACCCAGGTAAGGGAAAAATATCTGGACGGCGAAAAGGCCGTATACCATGAGCAGGGAAAACGTCTGCGCAATACCGCAAAGTATGAACCGCTTCCTAGGCACCTCATTAAAAACACGCTTTGCTTTCATCTCGGCAGCAGGCTTCGACTGCCAGTACTCTACCAATTTATTTAAAGGCCGGATAAGGTATATGTCTTTTAATGCAGCTTGCGGGATACCCGCTTCGCGCCTCAGCTTTGACACAAACGCAGCAGCGAGCAAAGAATGCCCGCCCAGATCTGTGAAGAAATCCAGCGAAAGGTCAATATTGCGGTTGGGGAAAAATTTTCGCAGCGCGGCGATCACACGTTCTTCTATGGGCGCATCAAGGTCTATCACTTCATTGGTGATCGCTCCGGCATTCTCCAGTAGCATAGCAGGTATGGGCAACGCCTTCCTGTTTATTTTGCCGCTGGGCAGGCGGGGCATTTCTGATAGCTGCATGATCACGCTGGGTATCATGTAGGCTGGCAGTACCTTTGCAAGCTCTTCGCGTATGTGCTGCTGGTTCATCGTCACCGGGTCGTCGCATACCACATAGCCGGCAAGATGGTCTTGCCCATTTGCATCTTTTTTTACAGCCACAGCCGCCGCGGTGATATCAATGAGATTACTTAATTGGTTCTCTATTTCTCCCAGTTCTATGCGGTATCCGCGCAGCTTCACCTGGTCGTCAAAACGTCCCTGGAAATCAATGCTCCCGTCAGGATTAATGATTGCAGCGTCGCCGGTACGGTATAAGGTGTCGCCGGGTAAAGCAGACAAAGAAGCTGGCTTAGGAACAAATTTTTGTGCGGTCAGCTCTGGAAGGTTTATATAACCTTTGCATACACCTGCGCCGGTCACTACGAGTTCTCCCCGCTCGCCAACAGGCAATACGTTAAGCTGCTCGTCAACAACAGCAAGGTTATAATTGGGAAGTGGTATACCTATGGTGATCGGGTCGCCGGGTTTTAGGGCGATAAGGGTAGCGGTGACCGTCGTTTCTGTTGGCCCGTAACTGTTGTAAAATTTACGGGAAGGAATAGACCACCTCGCCAGCACCTGAGTAGTACATGCCTCTCCCCCCGCATTTACAATGCGAAGGGAAGACGAGATATCATCTTCCATAACAGCCAGCAGGCTGGGCACCGCGTGCAGCACAGTAATATGCTCCCGGCGCAATATGTCGCCGAGCTCATCAATAGATTTTGCGGTCGTCGCATCTGCCACCCACAAAGTAGCACCAGCTAAATAACTGATCCACACTTCCTCGCACCACATATCGAACGATACAGAAAAACCCTGGTAAACGCGGTCTGTACTACGAATTTCCAGCACCGTTTGTTCTGCGCGCACCAGGTGGCATATTTGCCGGTGGGCTATGGGTATGCCCTTAGGCTTACCGGTACTTCCGGATGTGTATAACACATAGGCCCAGTTATCCGGGTTCGCTCCCAATGTCAGGGGAATTGACGCCGCCGGGCTTGGTTTTCCAACAACGGAAAACATGGGGCAGTCAATATCAAGTTTGTCCTGACTGATGTACCCTTTTGCACCCACTTCGTTAAGCACAGTTTCCACACGCTCGGCAGGCATTTCGCGGTCAAGCGGCACGTAAGACGCCCCGGCTTTTATAATGCCCAGCACGGCCACATGAAGCTCCAACCCACGGGGCCACCACAGGCCTACGGGGTCGCCAGGCATAATGCCGTTTTGATATAAATGATCAGCCATGGCATCGCTCCAGCGGTCCAGTTCAGCGTAGCTGAGAGAGGTGTCTCCAAAAATAAGCGCAGTATTACCCGGAAAATTCTTTACAGACATGCGAAAAACGTCTGCAAGCGTTTCTTCATGCAACAGATCGGGTCGGGAAGTTCCAAGGACTATACTGGGATTCATATTTACTACTGCCGGGTACTATTTCAATTTCAGCGAAATTTACAACAATTCTAATCCTCTCGTCGTAAATTCTTTGTCAGCGCCACAACCAATACTATGAATATCGTGCCTTAAATATTTGTAAGGAGCATTTGATGCTCATACCGGCATATTTTAGTTATTTTATCTCCGCATGATAACGGGTTGTTTTATAGATATTAGCGGTGCAAAAGGCGAGTTATACGGCAAGCTATTGACAAAGATCAATAGTTTTCAGAGGGAACCGGCATTAAGCCAACCCTCGTCCAAAGAACGAGACTTGAAGCTGTGGGGTAAATTGCTGTTACACCACCTCCTGTCTGCTAACAGCCTGGAACACCTTTTGTTAATTGATGACCTGCGCATTAATAATTGGGGAAAGCCCTATTTTGAGAACAGCGATTTTGATTTTAACATAGCTCATTCGGGGGCTATCATCTTTTGCGCCGGTGTGCAGAAAGCACGTTTAGGGGTGGATATCGAAAAAGAAGAAGACAGGGACTTTAATGCAATGCGTGAGTATTTTTGCCAAAGAGAATGGAATTTGATCACGGCCAGCATAAACAGTAAAGCAGAATTTTACAAAATATGGGCAAGAAAGGAAGCTTGCATCAAGGCAACGGGCAGGGGGTTATCCCAGCCGTTAGATGAAATTGATGTTAGCGATAATGAAGTAATATTGGACGGTATTCGATGGTTTTTGCAGGATGTTTTTATTAAACCGGGATATGGCTGCTGTATCGCAGCGAACCAAAAACCGGATATAGTTATTGAAGAAGTGGATTTTAATAAATTGCAGTTAATATAAAATTTATGACTCCTGAAAGGGAAGAAAAAATAAAAAGGGTATTGAACCTCCGGCAAAGTGGCCTTGTGGTTGTAATGGAAAATGTACATGACCCACACAATATATCAGCTGTGATGCGCACCTGCGATGCAGTTGGTGTGCAGGACCTGTTTGTGCTAACCACCGTCATTTCGAGGCACAAAAGGTTTGGCAAAAAAAGTTCCGCCAGCGCGGCCGGATGGCTCACCATACACCAGTATGACAACACAAAGGAGTGTATGGATGCAGTAAGAAAGTACACTGAGAAAATATACGCCACTCATCTTGGCGTAGCGTCCCAGTCTTTGTATGAATTAGATCTTACACAGCGTGTGGCACTGGTATTTGGCAATGAACATGCGGGCGTTACCGAAGAATGCCTGAGTTATTGCGATGGCAATTTTATCATCCCGCAAGTGGGCATGGTGCAGTCGCTGAATATTTCGGTGGCGTGTGCGATCACACTTTATGAAGCATTGCGCCAGCGGCAGCTGGCTGGATGCTATAATGGCAAACCTCAATTACAGGCACCAGAATGGAACAGCCTGGCAAAAAAATGGGGTATGTATGACCTTCCCCCTGAAGGTGTCTAACCGAGTGAGTAGCTACGCAAAATATCGTGTCTTTACTGGCGACATACGGAAATACATTTCGTGTCACAAATAATACTTCAGGCGTATGATCAGCAATACGATCCTTACGGAGAAGATCAGCTTGTGATATGCTTTGCGATAATGGCAGATCAGGGCTTTGATCTTCTGATAGTCGGCTTTTAGTTGATAGGTATCCATACCTATATAGACGAAAAAACGACCACTTCTGTTTGGTTTTTGCGAAAATATTTTTTTAGCCCAGTTCCGGGTATAGTGGGAAGCCTGTCATGAATTCATTCACCTCACCTCTTACTTTCTGAATCAAGGTCTCATCATCAGGCGCCATGAGCACAAGATCCAGCCAGTTAACTATGGTAGGCATGTCTTTTTCCTTAAGACCGCGCGTGGTCATTGCAGATACACCCACCCGGATACCAGAGGTCACAAATGGCGACTTGTCATCAAACGGTACCATGTTCTTATTGATAGTGATATCCGCATGCACCAGCGTATTCTCGGCTTTCTTACCGCTGATGTTTTTATTGCGAAGGTCTATCAGCATCAGGTGATTGTCCGTGCCACCTGATACAATATCGTACCCCTTCTCATTGAATGCGGCAGCCATCGCCTGCGCGTTAGCAACGATCTGTTTTGCATACTCCAGGAAATGATCATCGAGTATTTCATAAAATGCCACTGCCTTTGCTGCGATCACATGTTCCAGCGGGCCTCCTTGTGAGCCTGGAAATACTGCCAGGTCTATTAGTTGACTCATCATGCGCGTCTCTCCCTTCGGGCCTTTTATGCCCATTGGGTTTTCAAAATCATCCTTCATCAATATCAGGCCTCCGCGTGGGCCGCGCAATGTTTTATGTGTAGTAGTGGTAACAAAGTGGCAATGGGCGAATGGGCTGTTGAGCAATCCCTTTACAATAAGCCCGGCCGGATGTGCAATATCCGCCATCACCATTGCGCCAACCTTATCAGCTATCGCACGAATGCGAACATAATCCCAATCCCTGCTGTAAGCTGATGCGCCGCAAATAATAAGTTTTGGCTTGTGCTCAATTGCCTTGCGCTCCATATCATCATAGTCTACAAGGCCAGTCTCCTTGCCAACACCATAATGAACAGCCTTGTACAGTTTACCGGAAAAACTTACCGGCGACCCATGTGTGAGGTGGCCACCCATACTCAGGTCAAGCCCCAGGATGGTATCTCCCGGGTTTAAAACTGCAAGCATCACCGAGGCATTGGCTTGAGAACCACTATGCGGCTGCACATTCGCATAGCTCACATTAAACATTTCTTTGGCCCTGTCAATAGCCAACTGCTCGCTGATGTCAACTACCTCGCAGCCACCATAGTAACGTCTTCCAGGATAACCCTCGGCATATTTATTGGTCATCACGCTACCCATAGCCTGCATCACCTGCATACTGGTAAAGTTTTCAGATGCTATAAGCTCCAGGCCACGGCGTTGACGTTTCAGTTCGTCATTAATAAGGCTGAATATGGCAGTATCACGTTGCATATTTTTGAGAATTTGTATCAAAGATAATTGGTTAGCACACAATTGCCGGTTTGAATAAAAAGAGTCGCGTCAGATCTCGTGGATTTAAGGCCCATGCAGCCTGTGGCAATGCCCGCGCAACAGGCACTTCACCGCCTATCCTTATCGTGTACGGAAAAAATATTTAAATAATGCGGAGGTTACTTTTTGATCTTCGACTTCACAAGGGCAAGGTTTTCTGCTTTTTTTTGTTTCCTTAGCTTTTTCGCAACAGGCGTAAAATAACGATGCTTTTCAAGGAACCGCACCTGCAGTTTGTTCCACTCTAGCTCCGTATTTATGATGCCATACATGCACAATTCGTCGTAGAGCTTATTGCCAATAGTGAAAAAATCGTCCCTGCCAAGATAGTCAAGGTCGGCGTCGCAAATGATCTGCTCCAGCTTGTTATGCGGCGTTTGCGGTATCTGCGTAGCCATGATCATGCCGCATATTTCTTCGATCTGCTCGGGCGAATAATCATATTCCGGCAAATATTCCCGTGCTATGTCACATCCCACACGCTCATGTTCTTTTTGCTGCTTCAGGAACCCGGAGTCATGAAACAATACAGCCGTTAGCAACAATGTAAGATCGTTGCCGTCTACACCTTGATGCTTCGCCAGGTTCTCAGCTGCCGCATAGACGTCTTTTATGTGCCCCAAACTATGGTAAGTAAGATTCTTAGGTAATTCCTTTTTAAGCTTACCTAATATGAATTTTTTGACCTTGTTAAATTGCATATTCAAAACAGCTGGTATACAACATAAATGTAGTGATATAAAAATAATTTTACCGATTTCTAATAAATAAATAAAAATTAACTTTGATTCATAAAGGAGCGAATTGCCTTTATGGGCTAAATTTGGCCGGTCATTATAAAATATCCGTTTGAAAAGACTGATCAGTTTTCTATTATTACTGATGTCCGTTCGCCTTTGCGCTCAAAAGCAGGGGCAGGATGAGATCGATTCACTTATTAAAGCGCTCCATAACGAAAAAGCCGATTCACAACGTGTAAGAATACTTCGCAATATCGCTTCTGATTACCGGCTCATTAGTCCCGACGATGGTATGAATTACGGACAGCAGGCATTGGCACTTGCCGTACAGGCAAAATGGGAAAAGGGGATTGCCCTGGCATATAGCGCTATCGCCAGTAATTATCAGTATAAATCAGATTATCCTAATGCTTTTGACTATGATTTTAAGGCCCTCAAGAAATTTGAAGAGATCGGCGATAAGAGGGGCATGGCTAATTGCATCAGGAGCATAGGCACTGTGTATCAATATGAAAAAAACTATCCGAAAGCGCAGGAATACAACCTGAAAGCGCTAAAGATATTCGAGGAGATCGGAGATAAGGAAGGGATATCATCCAATCTTTCCAACCTTGGCATTTTCTATTTCTCACAGGGAGACTATGACAAGGCAATCGAATACGACTTCAGATCACTGAAAATTTCGGAAGAAACCGGCAACAGAAATGCTGTGGCGGTGCAGATGTGCAACATCGGAGATGCGTACATGCACAAAAAAGACTACCAGAAAGCGCTGGAGTATGATTCCAAAGCGTTGAAAGCATTTGAAGAGCAAGGTGACAAATACAGCACCGCTATCGCAATGGGCAATACCGGCGAAGCATACCTGGCCATTGCAAAAGACACCGCAAGCAAATCCCGTAGCAGTAAAGCAGAGACGCTCCGGCTGGCAATTAGCTATCTGAAAAATGCAATAGACGCCAGCCGGAAGATCAAACAACTGGACAACATCATCGAGTTCAGTCAATATCTCTCGGATGCTTACCTGATGGCCGGCAACTACAACGAGGCGCTGATCAGTTACAAACAATACAGCACGATGAATGACTCGGTCTATTCATCCGAAAACAACTTAAGAATAAAGCAAACGGAACACCAGCACGACCTGGAGCTTAAAGACAGAGACCTGAAACTTGCGAGGCTGGCAGTGGCCAAGAACCAGAACGAAAAACTCTTCCTCATAGCGGGGATAGCTTTGTTGCTGCTGGTCGTTATCATAGTGCTCCGCAATTCCAGTATCCAGAAGAAGACCAACCAACTGCTAACGAAAGAAAAAAAGCGATCTGACGACCTGCTGCTGAATATTCTGCCGGAAGAAGTAGCAGAGGAATTAAAAGAGACCGGGAAGGCTGCCGCTAAATACTTCGACAATGTAACGGTTATGTTCACCGACTTCGTAAATTTTACCAAGGCAGGAGAAAAAATGACACCACAGCAATTGGTGGATGAACTCCATGCCTGCTTTGTTGCGTTCGACGAGATCATTCGGAAGCACAACATTGAAAAAATAAAAACGGTGGGTGATGCTTACCTTGCTGTGTCCGGGCTTCCGATACCCGATCCTGCACATGCGTCAAATATGATCGACGCGGCCCTCGAGATATCAGGTTTCATGAAAGATCGAAAAGCAAAGTTAGGAGGGAACACTTTTGAAGTACGTATCGGTATCCATAGCGGCAATGTGGTTGCAGGCATCGTCGGAGCAATAAAATTCGCGTATGATATCTGGGGAGATACCGTCAATACTGCCGCACGGATGGAAGAGCACAGCGAAGCGGGGAAAGTAAATATATCACAGACCACTTATGACCTTGTAAAGGATAAGTTCGTTTGCACATACAGAGGAGAAATAACGGCAAAAAACAAGGGGAAGCTGCAAATGTATTTTGTAAATTAACCCAGGTTTATTTTCGCTTAAAAAAAACGAAGCCATTACTGCTCCCGGTTTCCACAAGTTGTGGCAGAACAGCATATTTCAGACTGTCTTGTATTTTGGCTATAAAATAGACCGGCTTGTCCACTGCTCCATACAGCAGCCAGGGTTCATTGGCAATCGGCTGTATATCCTTACCATTTTTGTCTATTCGCGTACTGCGGTAGTTTGGATTTACAGATGGTAGCTTCCGGGTGTAAAACAGTGTTGCATAACTCTTAAACCCCAGCGAATGTATATATACATCCTTTCCCTCAAAGCCTTTGTAATAGTCTATAGCAGCGCCCTGGGTATAGCATTCTATCTTAGGTGTAAAGTGTATTACCGTGACCTGTATGATCAGCACCTGCACAATACATAGCAGCAACATTCCCTTTCGAAAGTTTCTGCCCATCAAAAAACAAGCAGCGCAAATGCCGGCAAGATAGGCTACACCCCATAAGCATTCTGTATAGCTCCACGGTACATTTGCAGCCAGGTTGCCTACAGCAAACGGATCATTAATGTAGGGCACCAGTTTTTCTTTATTAATACCAACGACCGGCAAAGCACCGATAAGAACCGCAAGCAGTGCCCCTATAACCAGGATCATCGTCCTTATACCCTTTCTGAGCCTTACGTGCGCATCACTTAGCCGGAATAGCTGTAGTGCGGCGAGATAGGTGAGCGGGAAGTAACACAGCGAAGAGTAATGAACGATCTTGGTTTTGACTATGGAAAACAAAATCAGCACTACCCAAAAAAGTATCCACATCCATTTGGTGAAATCCCCCTCGTTTGGACCTTCATGCTTCCTCCTGCTATATTGGAATAGAAATATTGATGCCGGAAAACACCCCAGCAAAAGCACAATAAAATGGTAGTAGAACGGCCCGCCGTGATCAGCATCTTCCGTACTGAACAAACGCACCTGGTAAGTAATAAACTCGGTCACGAACCATCTACCATAGGCGATTCCATTCGCTGCAACCGTGGCGCCCAGCCATAACAGCACCGGAACCAGCGCACATATAGCGATCGCTATAAGGTGCTTCAACTTATATCCATTCAGCCCCCTGTTCACTACCAGATAGACGCCGAAGGCAAGGAGCGCTATCAATATAGCCGCCGGGCCCTTAGTGAGCACAGCAAGCCCCAGGAACAAACCAGCGAGCACCGCATGCAATGCTTTCCGCTCTGAAAAACGCAGCAGGTATACCTGGAAAAAAGCGACAAAAATGAACAGGTTAAACGACGGGTCTATAATACCTGATTTAAAATAAAAATGAGGCAGCCATGTGGCGGCGTACAGCAATACCCACCATGCGGACATCTTTTCGTTCACTACCCTTTTTCCCACATAATAGAGCGTAACCAATGTCGTCACACCGATCATCGCGTTGGGAAAGCGCGCCGCAAACTCCCCTACCCCAAACAATTTCATCGACAGCACCTGCATCCAGATGAACAACGGAGGCTTTTCCCAAAACGGCATGAAGTCAATCTGTGCCCGCAGGTAATCCTTTGAGACGATCATTTCTCGCGCACACTCTGCAAAGTTTATCTCGTCCCAGTCGAACAAATGCACATGGCCAAGGAAGGGAAAGAATAGTAAAGCCCCCGACAGGATAATGATCGTGTATCGTAGATAATTTGGCATGTGGATCAGTCAATTTTGTCCTTTTCAAGCTCGCTCCCGAACCGGCACATTACTGAATAGATGACCGTTGTTAAAACGCAACCAATGATACTACCTGCGTACACATCTGCAAAAAAATGTGCGGTGAGATAGATACGCGAGTAACAAACGCTCAACGCAAGGACAAAAAATACAAGTCCAAACTTTCTATATTTTTCCGGCAATATCAACGACGCAAAAGATAAAAAGGCAAAAGCACCCTCGCTATGGCCCGACGGGAAACTATTGTTTACAAGACTAGGCCATCCCTGCAAAAAATGCATCAACGAGCTATCATGAAAATATGCCCTTGGACGTGGCGCCTTAAAATACTCCTTCAGGCCTTGTTGCAGTCCAAACGGAACGAGATTACATAAAGTTGCGGTAGTGACAAACCAAAGGTTACGAAAACGGGAGATCGCAAATAACAACAATATCAGTATAACAATAAACCAACCCTCACCAAGCCAGGTTGTATAATACATGACCACGTCGGCAAAAGGGGTGTAATGCGAATTAACCGCAAAGAACAATTGCTCCTTGGTAAAGAATAGCAGAAGTATCCCCCCCATGACGATCCAAGCCAGGAACGGGATGTAAAACCAGGGATTGTATGTTACCGGCCTTTTCTTATACAACAGGATCAGTTTTTGCCGGAGTTAATTTCTTGATAGCGCGCCACAGCCGCACATACCATTCCTTGGTAAATATCTGGGAATCATTCCTTGCAGCCTTTATCAGCCAAAACGCTACCGGAAGCAAGATCATTGTGGACATCCACATTCCCAGCCAGGGTACCGCGGAGCCTGCCTTTACCAACTTCTCACCGGTAATGTTCAGTATATGAAAGGTAATAAAAAATACTACTGCTATCACCAATGGCATGCCCAACCCACCCTTACGTATTATAGCACCCAGTGGTGCGCCGATGAGGAATAATAGTATGCAGGCAAATGGAAGCGTAAACTTGCGGTGCAGTTCCGTAGCGAGTTTCAAATAGTTTTCGTTCTGTAATTTTTTGTCCAGCGAATTAGCATCAGCCAGCGACTTAAAACTCCTTAGGTTATTTACTACCGTTTGCATCACCGTGGGCCTTAATGAGTCCGGTACCAGTTGCAAAAATGAGGAGTCATATTTAAGCGCTGCATACGAATTTCTGTTTATTTTTTTGACTAGTGAATCGCCCTCTTTTGCCTTGTTGTTTAAGGTTACGTAAGGGGCCATATATCCACCCATGTTATTGTAGCTCCTGCGCTTGTCTTTTCCCAGGCTGTCAATACTTTCTTTGAGCTGTGCCACATTCATCATCTGGTAGGCGTTCTTAAAGAGGTCTTCATTGGCTCGGGTAAATTTAAACCCTGACAGATCGAATACCTTGTCGTATTTGGCGAAATGGGCCCGGGTTTGGGTAAAATTATGTGCGCCACGATCATATCCTTCCTGGTATTGCCAGCCATCCCGGAGCCTGAATATAAGTGATTGTTTGTCCGGAGAAGGGATCATCTGCCCTTCTTTGGCCAATACAACCTTATCATTGCCCAACATATCGGTATGGTCATAGATGATAACATCGTGGATAATATTTCCTTCCTTGTCCTTGCTACCCACCCGTATAGAGTAGCCCTGGATGTCGCTATTGAACTGGTCTGGCCGGATATTGAGGGCAGGTTTTGAATTACGGACATCGTAGAGCAGGGACAGGGCTTTGAGATTAGCCACGGGTATCACATCATTGCTGAAAAGGAATGCCAACCCGGAAATAAACAGGATAAATAAAAGCAGCGGGCGCATAAAGCGCAGCAAGGAAATCCCCGAAGATTTTATGGCGACAAGCTCAAAATTTTCGCCCATATTCCCAAAGGTCATGATGGAAGAGAGCAGCACACTTAGCGGCAAAGCAAGCGGTACCAGGGTCGTTGACATATATACCAGCAACTGAACGATGATCCAAATGTTCAGGCCTTTACCAATCATTTCATCCATGTACAGCCAGAAAAACTGCATCATAAGGACGAACAGGGACACAAAAAAAGTAACAATGAAAGGCCCGATGAAACTCCGGATGAGCAATATGTCGAGCTTTTTTATCAATACGTATACGTTTCTGCTGCAAACCTACATAAAACAACAGCGATTCGTCACCCGTCGCCGCCAGATTAACCTTTTGTTAGAATGTAAAAGCCTGCCTCTGTCTCAGAAGCAAGCTTAATAAAAAAGAAAAGCAAATTAGTTGAACACCCTGCTCAGCTTCTAGCTGCCGATACGGTGCTTCAGGTCGCTGACCTGCGAATTCCACAGGCGTTCCTGGTCTTTCTGGTCCGCCTTGTCGGCAAAATCAGTTATGCGGAGTATTGTTTCGCTTGTTACAGGGCTTTGCTCTATACTAAATTCAAAAAATTCATCTTTGTTCTGGTGATCCCAGCGATACCTGATAAATTCGTTGTCCACATGCTCCAGTATGGCCGCGGTATCTGTGCTGCCGTTCCAGGTGAAGTAAAAAGTATGTTCGCGCTGGTCTACCTTATCGGCAAACCATTCCTGCAAGCCTACGGGCGTAGATAAAAACTCGTACAATATAGTTGGAGAGCATCTTATCGGAAATTCTAATGAGTACATTAATTTCTTCTTATTCATTGTAGCGCTATTCACTTGTTATCAGTTTGGATGCAATAATAAAAAAATGCCGTTACAATCAAAATTTTATTCCTGATTCTGTCGAATATTTATTAAACACATTCAGGATATATAAGAAATAATTGTTAATGCAATGATAAATTTTTTTGGGTTTGATTGCGAAGACCCTTAGTTTTGCTGTAATTATACCCGTATCATCGATCCTTATAGTTGTAAGACTTATAATTTCACACACACAATTATTTAGTTTATGTCCATGCGTCAGCTAAAGATCACGAAATCAATTACCAACCGTGAAAGTCAGTCTCTTGAAAAATACCTGCAGGAAATAGGCAAGGTAGATCTTATTACTCCCGAAGAAGAAGTGCAGCTCGCCATACGCATCAAGCAGGGCGACCAGCGCGCATTAGAGAAGCTTACAAAAGCCAATCTCCGCTTCGTAGTATCTGTTGCGAAGCAATACCAGAACCAGGGCCTTTCCTTGAGCGACCTTATTAACGAAGGCAATCTTGGCCTGATCAAGGCAGCACAGCGTTTTGATGAAACCCGCGGTTTTAAATTCATATCCTATGCAGTGTGGTGGATCCGCCAGTCGATACTTCAGGCGCTTGCCGAGCAATCGCGTATCGTTCGCTTGCCTTTGAATAAAGTGGGCCTTTCTAACAAGATAAGTAAAGCCTACTCTCAATTAGAGCAAGAGTATGAGCGCGAACCATCTACCGAAGAGTTGGCTGAACTATTAGAAATAGGAACCGAAGAAGTGGAAACAACATTGGGCGTTGCCGCAAGGCACGTATCGGTTGATGCGCCCTTTGTGGACAGCGAAGACAATACACTGCTGGACATACTGGAGAACCCCAACTCAGATGCTGCTGATGCAGAGCTTTACCACGGCGAATCGCTCCGTTGCGAGATCGAGCGTTCGTTAAGCACCCTCACAGACCGCCAGCGCGACGTGATAAAATTATATTTCGGAATAGGCGTGGCCAACCCAATGAGCCTGGAAGACATCGGTGAGAAATTTTCACTGACCCGTGAGCGTGTCCGACAGATAAAGGATAAAGCCATCACCAAACTGCGCACCGCCAGCCGCTGCCAGTTGCTGAAGACTTACCTCGGTAATTAAAAAGATCCGAAAAATACTTTGGTCCCGCATCTTTTGATGCGGGATTTTTTTTTCGCTGTTGTTAATTCCCATAACTACCTGTGGCAAATATCCAGCTCTACATAAAAGCTGTTTGACAATTGTTCGGTCACTGTCTTATTCGGCAGCGTGATAACAGCGGGGCTCACGGGTATGGCATACGTTGGCGTTAATGTAAACAGCCACTTCCCGGTGCGGTAGGTAACCTTTGTGCTGAATTCATAATCCAGGATATTAAATTTTCCCGCGCCCGGTATTGCTTTTTGCAGCTTCAGGCTCGGATCCTTTTTCTTTAGCCTGTTGATAAAATACTCATCCAGAAAATACCTGGTTCCTGAATTCATGGTTACTGTCGGAATAATATTGAGTGTTCCGCTGATCAATTTGAAATTATGATCCAGGTCCATACCCAGCACATAGTCCGTTTTTTTATTGAAGTCGGCATTGAAATTGATCTGCGGCTCCAGCCAATCATTGCTGTATTGTCCGTAAATGCCCGCAGAACCGTTGGTGCTGGCACGAATGCTTACCGTGTTCTTACTATGATAATATTTATCAAGGTTTGCCCCACCGTTAAAATGGTCGCCGAACGAATGGTCGTAACCTGCCTCCAGCGTGTAGAGGTCAATGTGCGTTGCTGGAGCAGAAGTAAAAGAAGCTATAGCCTTCGCGTACAGCCCTGACTTTAAATGATACCCAATATACGGACTAACATAGGGGACTACAACGGTGTCCTTCCTGCCCAGGTAAACATTATTGTTGAGGTAATTCAAACCATACATAAAATAGGTACGGGTATCATACGGATCGTCATCATCATCGACTTTTTTGGTGCCGGTTATTCCTTGCGCTGTCGTAGTCTGCGCAAACCCAAGCAATAAGAACATGCAAAGTACGATTCTCATAACCCACTTAAAGTTTTGAAAAACAAAGATATACGCATTATCAGATAGACTTAATACAGAAACGATAGTTTAAGGAATTGAAATAAATTTACTGGGGGCTTCCATCCCCGTTTGGCGGTAACTTGAAAAGCATGACTTGTCTAAGCAGTAAAAAAGGAGCAACCTGCCTGGTAGTATGGACTAACTGTACTTTATTTTATTTCGCGCCGGGTAACGGAGGCTGCTTTACGCGTTTCAGCAATGCCTCCTGCTGATATATCTGGTAGCGGTAATTATTGGATGCTTCAAGGTCGCGCACTATTCCCTCTACCTCTTTGTCACTACCATCGGGGTCATAGTCTCTGTTCAGATTATTGTTAAATACCACCCCTACTGATTGCCATATTACTGCCGAGAAACCGCCCTTCAATTCTTTGATGATACTGTAACAATTCCTCCCGGTTTGCCGGTCAATAAGTTTTATAAGGATGTGCCCCTGGTCTATGCTGAGATTTTTTAGCTGCTTTTTGAAAAGCTCGTCAAGCTGCTTATCCGTGCTTTTGAGATACTTTTTGCGATCTCTTCGGCTGTCCATTTTATCAAGTGTGGCATTTACATCTTTAAGAATTGCTGCTGCAGCCAGCGCATAAGGATAGACTTCGTAAATATCGCTGCGGAGTTTATTTCTGCGGTTCTTTTCCTCACCCGCCATCAGTACGCCTACCTCCGCATATTCAGGTAGCAGTATCATCGGGTAAGATTTTCCGTTATCCACTATCGCCCCCAGCCTTATGGTGTCGTTTATCCCCTGGGCGTGGCTATTGCGTGCCGAAAGAAGCATTATTGCAACAACAGACCATATGGCAGATAACTTCATACACATCTCTAACGTAAATTTCCGACAATTTATTGGTATAAAATGCTAAATGATATTAAGATACGAGAGATGTGAAATGTTAATTTTCACCATTTCTACAATATCTAATGTTGTTTCAGCGTTTCCATGCGGTAACTTTGCATCCAGATCATGAAGAAAATAGTACTGGCATTACTGGTAGTAACAATTGGATTCACCGCTTGCAATAAAGAACCTGAACCGCTTACCAGGGCACAAATAAAGCAAAGGATCGATTCTATCACTGCGGAGCGCATAAAAGAATCGGACGCACAGGCGCGGCTGGACCTGGAACACAGAATAAAAATAGAGGTGAAGGTAAAAGTGGACTCCATGGTAAATGCGAGTTTACACCCCGCAACTGCCGATACTGCCCATAACAAGAAACCGGCCAGGAGATAAATGACACCCGGCCCTACATCACCCATTTTGTTCTTCGATGGTGAATGTAACCTTTGCAATGGCCTGGTCCAGTTTGTGCTGAAGCACGACAAAAAAAAGATCTTCTTTTTCTCCACCTTACAATCCGCTGCGGGCAAGGAAGCCAAGGCTAGCGCACCGAATGCGGTGGGTCGGAATTCTGATACGTTTATTCTTTATTACAACAGTGCTTATTATTCCCGGTCTTCGGCAGCCCTTCATGTTTTCCGGTTGCTAGGCGGTATTTGGGCAGGTCTCTTCATTGGCATCATAGTACCTCGCATCTTACGGGACTGGGTATATAACTTGGTTTCACGCAACCGTTATAAATGGTTTGGTAAACGTGATTCCTGCATGGTCCCTACGCCTGATATCGTGGCACGCTTTCTATCCTGAAAAATTTTAAAAATATTTGCACTTACCGGATTAAATTTGGTGTATGAAGCTTTTGAAGGTTGCGGCGCTATTGCTTTTGTGTATTCCGGCAATTGCAAATGCGCAGGACGTAATATACTCACAGTATGATAAATTTGACTTCCGCAATGGCGAGTATGCTGTTGTCGGAATGTCTGGCGACCGCCTCTACACCTACCACAAATCGTCAGACGAAGCAATGCTCGATGCTTACGATGACTCCATGAACAAAGTTGCTACCGTTCTGCTCGATTTTTTTCCGGAAAAAATATATGAGACCCGCTTTATTGCATACACAGACAAGATCATTGTACTCTACCAGGCCCTTGAGAGCAACAAAGTAGTGCAATATGCTGCATTGCTGGATGACAAAGGCAGGCTGCAGAACAGGCCAATAGAACTGGGAAGCGTGAAAACCGGCATCTTCGGCGCCGTGAAAACCTATTACCAGTCTGCTGTGTCAGAGAACAAAAAAATGATTCTTTTCTACAGCGCTAACGACCGGGGCAGCGAAATAGAATTTGATGGAAAGTGGCTGGATGATAAACTCAACATAGTAAAACGAAGCCATGCAGTATTTAAAGCCAGCAACACTCTACAGCATACCGATGTGAACGTGGACAACGACGGGAATATGTATATGGCGGCCTTCACCCCGGTTGGTACAAACAATTATGCTGACCAGTTCTGGCTGCTCAAGTTATCCCCAGGCGCCGCCAAATTTGAGCAGAAAGAAATGACCCTTGACGGAAAATTTGCCGCCAGCGGCTATATGAAGGTTGATAACCTGAACGGGAAAGTTTACTTCGGCGGTTTTTATGCCGACAAGAAGAACGGCAGTTTTAATGGGCTTATTTATGCCGCTTATGATATCGCGGGTAGCTCCTTCGCTACATGTAAACTCATCCCTTTTGACCAGGACCTTATTAATGCAGCGGGTATCAGGCGCAGAAACCATGCATTCGATAATTACGAGGTAAAACAGCTTATAGTAAAAAATGATGGGGGGTTTGTGATGGTCGCAGAAATTCATTTTGTAACCACCCGCAGCAATTACACACCCGGCCTTGGTTTCTATTCTTATTATAACCCATATACAACCAGCATGGTGCGCGAATATCATTACAACGACATCATGGCTTTATCTTATAACAAAGACGGTATTCGCCAGTGGAACTCCATCATCCCTAAAGAGCAGTATTCGCAGGAAGATGGCGGTGTATTCTCGTCTTATGCCTTACTGAATACAGGTGGTACACTTGGCTTCTTGTTTAATGATTTCAATGCATCGCGTTCCCGCATCCAGCTAGCCACTGTCACCCCCGAAGGCAAAACAGATGTGCACTCGTTCACCGCAGAAGGCAATGACTATCCGGACTGGCTTCCCCGGAACGGAAAACAAGTGGCCGGCAGGGTAATAATTGTGCCCTGCCTTCGTAAAAAGCAAATCTGCTTCGCTAAAGTTGTATTTTAGCCTAAAATCTCTGTGTGCTCCGGTTATTCAGAAATAACAGCCCCTTTACTGTAATCATTCTTTTCATATTTGCACTGCTTGTAAAGATACAAGTGCTGCTGCATGCTGTGGCACCCGAGCCGGTGGCAGGTCATTTTATCTATAACTATATCCTCAGGGCTTTAAGTCTGGTTTTCAGGCATGGAGCCTTTGCCTATACCATTCTCGCAATATTTGTGCTATTCATTCAGTCGCTATATCTGAAAAGTATAGCCACCCGGCATAAGCTGTTCCCGCGCTACACCTACATACCTGCTTTCGTTTACCTGCTGCTTACATCTATTTACCCTCAGTTCAGCACTTTCAGTGAGACGATCCTCCTCAACTGGCTTTTGCTCGGTGCTGTGGACATCATGTTCGGCTTTACCCAAACCACGCAACCCAGAAAACTGATCTTCAACGCTAGCTTCCTGCTGAGCCTGGCGGCCTTGTTCCAGTTTACCTTGCTGGCCTTTTTCCTGTTGTTGCTGGTGGGCATGGTCATGTTCCGTTCCTTTAATGTGGGCGAATGGTCAGTGGCGATAATGGGATATATTACCCCGTTTTATTTTCTGGCCAGCATCCTCTTCCTCACAGATAAGTTCTACCTCTTTTCGCAGTGGCCACACATCGGCTTTTCATTGTCATCACATACTTCCTCTGTCTTTTATCTTATCCTTACCTTAATGGGTATACTCATATTGCTGGCAAGCGGCATATATGCAATGCAGAAAAATGTATCCATGAGCAATATTTATGTTCGCCGCGACTGGATAGCCATTTCTTTTTACCTCATTATATGCATAGTAGTGGCCTTTCTTACCGATCACTCTATTAAAAGTGCCTGGCTTATTACTATGCCCGCATTGAGTATTATTATATCTCATGCCCTTTTGCTTGAAAAAAATAAACGGTTTAGTAACTTTATCTTTTATTTCTCTCTACTTTATCTGATTTTCTGCCTTACGGCAAATAAATAATTTGACAACTGATGAAATTTGGCATTATCGTTTTTCCCGGTTCCAATTGCGACAGAGATATGATGCACGCCTTGCGTGACGACTTGCAGCAGGAAACCGTTATGCTCTGGCACAAAGACCGCGACCTCAGCATGTTCTCTAAAGATGACTGTATAGTACTGCCTGGCGGCTTCTCTTACGGCGACTACCTGCGCTGCGGGGCACTGGCCCGTTTCAGCCCTATGATGGAGCAGGTGATAGAGTTTGCCCGGAAGGGGGGTAAGGTACTGGGTGTATGCAATGGTTTTCAGATACTCTGCGAGGCCGGGTTGCTGCCCGGCGTGTTGCTGCAAAACGACCATCAAAAATTTGTCTGCAAAAACGTGTACATAAAAAGTGACGGCAATCGCAACCTCATCGGCCAGCACGTGGGTGAAAAGGCACTTAAAATACCTGTTGCTCATGGCGAAGGAAGATACCATGCAGATGCGGCGACACTTAAGCACCTGCACGATAACAAGCAAGTCGTCTTCCGGTATTGCGACGAACATGGGGAGGTACACATTCACTCAAACCCTAACGGCGCCATCAACAACATTGCGGGTATATGCAACGAAGGCCGCAATGTCTTTGGTATGATGCCACACCCGGAGCGCGCTTGCTCAGATGTGTTGCATAATGTTGATGGCCGTGCCATACTGATGGCACTGAGCTATTCGAACTAAAAAAATGCTTATTAAATCAAACGTTAAAATAAACGAATTTGTACCATTAGGAATTCGTTTGTACGTTATCTTCATAGTTCATTAAAAACACTGAAAACAATTATGAGATCATTGAAACTCGTTTTGTTGCTGGTACCTGTGCTGATCGCCGCTAAGCCCGCGTTTGCACAAGTAGCCGATCCCACAAGCTGGACGTATGAAGTAAAAAAGAAAAGCGCCACCGAATACCAGCTTATCTTTCATCTTACACTCAAGCAAGGTTTTCATATATGGTCATTACATCCCGGTGGCGATGGGTATGAAATTTCTCCTTCTTTTACAATCGATAAAAACGATAAAGTAAAAGTGGTGGGAGCGCCTACGGAAAGTGGAAAAGCTACCACCACCACTATGGATGGCATTGACGGTAAGATCACCTACCTCAGCGGCAAAATAGATTACATCCAAAATGTAACAGTAAAAGGTCCAACCAAAATTACCGGCAAACACCAGTACCAGGTTTGCAATGACAAAATGTGCCTGCCGCCAAAGGACAAAGATTTTAGTTTTGACATTAAATGAAGTTCCCGGTAATGAGCATATTTAGAGCCTTCCTTATTGTTTGTATTAGCCTGTTCACCGCGAACGGACTGCGTGCTCAAATTATACAGGACAATAGCAAGTGGACATTTGAAGCAAAAAAGAAAAGCGGCAACAAGTACGATATCATCGTTCACGTTAAAATACCGGAACATTTTCACATCTGGTCATTGAAGCCCGGCGGCGATGGGTCACTAATTCCACCCTCATTCAAATTTTCAAAAAATGACAAGGTCAGGACGGGAACACCAACTGAAAAAGGAAAAGTGATCAGCGGCACGCTAAAGGGCCTTGAAGATATCTTGGGTGTTGTCAACATGTACAAGGAATCCGTTGATTTTATTATACCTGCTACTATTACAGGAAATACAAAAGTCTCTGGTACTTACAAGTACCAGACGTGCAATGATGAGCTTTGCCTGGCGCCTGTTACCAAACCATTTTCAATAAACGTCACTGATGCAGGCGGCGACACAGACACATCGTCGGCAAAACAACTTACGGCCACTGCCGACTCCCAGGCTGCAGTAAGCACCACAAAAAACGATGGTACCGTAAATAATGATACAGCAAAAGGCAAGATGGCTGCACAGAGTGAGCCAGCCCCCAACACGGAGAAAAAAGAAATGTCATTGCTGCTGTTGTTCTTTATCTCGCTCGGTGCTGGCTTTGCAGCACTGCTCACTCCCTGTGTGTATTCCATGATCCCTATCACTGTGAGCTTCTTTACCAAAAGGAGCAAGACAAAACAGGAGGGAATAAAGAACGCTATTTACTACGCGCTGTCCATCATCATCATTTTCACATTGCTGGGTGTGTTGCTATCACTAGCATTTGGCCCTACCGCTTTGTATAAGCTGTCGACAAACTGGATTGCAAATCTTTTCTTCTTTGCAATGTTTGTTGTATTCGGTATTTCTTTTCTTGGGGCGTTCGAGATTACCTTGCCATCATCATGGACAAGTAAAACAGATTCAAAAGCTGGTATAGGTAGTTTCAGCGGAATATTTTTCATGGCGCTGACACTGGTTATCGTTTCTTTTTCATGCACCGGGCCTATTATAGGGCCTCTGGTAGTAGTGGCAGGCAATGGCGGTATAGCAGGGCCCGCTGTTGGAATGTTTGGTTTTTCCTTGGGGCTGTCCCTACCTTTTGCTTTGTTTGCGGTATTCCCGGGCATGCTAAATAAAATAGCTACTTCCGGTGGCTGGCTGAACCAGGTAAAAGTGACCCTTGGTTTTATTGAGCTGGGCTTCGCAATGAAGTTTCTTTCTAACGCCGACCTCGTGAAGCACTGGCGCCTGCTGGACCGGGAAATATTTATTGCTATTTGGATAGTGACAGCGGTGATGCTTGGCTTGTACCTGCTTGGCAAACTGAAGCTGTCTCATGACGATGCACCCGCAAAAAACGTCTATGGGCAAGAGTATGTTTCCATTTTAAAACTATTCCTGGCCATGATCTCATTCATATTTGCGGTATATCTTTTGCCCGGCATGTGGGGGGCTCCACTCAATGGGTTGGGTCAATTCATTCCCCCAATGGGCACTCAGGACTTTGTGGTAGGGGAAGGCGCTAAAGAAAAAGGAGCGTCCCCTGGTGAAACCAATGATGCTGGGCCAAAAAAGTATGTCAGTGAAATGAAGATATACGAACCAAATGCCGTCCGAAAGCTCGGACTCACTACTTATTTCGACTATGATGAAGCATTGGTCGCAGGTAAGAAACTTAAAAAACCAGTGATGCTCGATTTCACTGGTATCACGTGCGTAAACTGCCGCAAAATGGAAACCCAGGTGTGGGCGCAGCCAGAAGTGATAAAACGCCTGCGGGAAGACTTTATAGTAGCTTCTTTGTTCTGTGACGCCACGCAGGTGGACTTGCTTAAAGGTGATCAGTACACGTCAAAATCCACAAACCAGGCAATTACAACGCTGGGCGACAAGGCGCTGGATATACAAGTGAATCAGTTTAAAGCCAATTCGCAGCCTTTCTATTTCTTCGTGGATGAAAACGGAAACAAGCTCATAGAAGGAGGGTATGGCTACGACCCGGATGTACAAAAGTTCATAGCCCACCTTGACAAGGTAAAAGAGAATTATAAAAAGACGCACCCATAGTCTGAACCTCAGATTAGCCGAGATTTACCGATTAACTGTTTACTAGTAACTTTTTTCTGTTTGTCCTTCTAAAAGAAACATCAAATGGAATATAAACATTCAGAAATAACTGGTTCTACCATTGCCGCCGCTCTCGAAGTGCATAAAGAAATGGGAGCGGGATTTCAGGAAGTATTGTATCAAAGAGCATTAGAACTAGAATTCGATATTCGAAAAATACCGTTCGCCAGGGAAGTAGAAATGCCCGTATATTATAAAGGGACACAAATAGGTTTGAGACGGGTAGATTTTCTTGTTCATAACGTAATATGCGTTGAATTAAAGGCAATAACGAAATTAGAAGACGTACATCTTGCACAAGCATTGAATTACCTGGAAGCATTTAATCTTGAGGTCGGACTACTAATAAATTTCGGCTCAAAAAGCCTCGAAGTAAAAAGACTCTATAACACTAAATACAAATCGGGAATCAGCAACACATCCAGATAGCAATTTAAGGAGAACAATAAATCAGTTAATCTCGGCTAATCTGAGGTTCAGACGAATGATAAAGAATATTTCAATCTCGCTCACTCCGGCAGATGCCGCAGACGAAGCGCAAGTAAAAAAGTATATAGCCGCCGAATGCGGCGTAGCGCCAGAGCGTATCTCCGACTACACCATCCAGAAGCGCTCTATCGATGCCCGTTCGAGGCAAGCGCGCATCATCATACAGGCACAAATCTTTATTGACGAAGTTCCCGCTGAAGCTCCAGCCTTTGATCCGCAATTGCAGGATGTTTCGAATGCGCCCCACATTGTTATTGTTGGTGCGGGACCGGCAGGATTATTTGCTGCTTTACAGCTCATTACTCTTGGATATAAACCAATAATACTCGAGCGCGGCAAAGACGTCCGCAGCCGTCGCCGCGACCTCGCAGCGATGAATAAGGAAGGCATCGTAAACCCCGAGTCGAATTACTGCTTCGGCGAAGGCGGTGCCGGTACTTACAGCGATGGCAAGCTATATACTCGCTCCACCAAGCGCGGCAATGTGCAGCGTATCCTGCAGCTATTCCACTACTTCGGCGCAGAAGCAAATATTCTTTTCGATGCACATCCGCACATAGGCACCAACAAGCTGCCGCAGATAATCACTGCTATGCGGCAACAAATCATGGACTGTGGTGGAGATGTGCTGTTTGAAACTAAGCTAACAGATATTCTCCTCAATGGCGATAAAATAACCGGCATTAAAACCGCATCAGGCGATACGATAGATTGCACATCCGTGATCCTGGCTACTGGCCATTCCGCTCGGGATATTTTCACCTTGCTGCATCGCAAAAACATTATGGTTGAGTGTAAGCCCTTTGCGCTCGGCGTCCGTATTGAGCATCCGCAATTGATCATAGACCAATCTCAATACCATTGCAATGTGCGCGACCCATACCTGCCGCCGGCTAGTTACTCCCTGGTGGCGCAAGAAAATGGCCGGGGTGTATTCTCATTCTGCATGTGCCCCGGAGGCATCATTGCGCCTGCAGCGACCGCGCCCGGAGAGATCGTAGTCAATGGTTGGTCGCCGTCAAAACGCAACAATCCCTTTGCCAACTCAGGCACGGTAGTTGCCGTTGATGAGCGGGACTTTGCCGCTTATGGCTTCACAGGTCCGCTTGCCGCTATGCGCTACCAGCAAATGGTAGAACAAAAAGCATTCGCCATAGGCGGAGGCAACCTTGTAGCCCCGGCCCAGCGCATGACTGATTTTACGAACAACAAAGTATCCTCCACCCTGCCTGACTGTTCCTACCTGCCCGGCATACACAGTGCTGCTATTAGCGAAGTATTACCCAAAGAAGTAAATGCAGCCCTGAAAAAAGCAGTAGTCGATTTCGGTAAAAAAATGAAGGGCTATTTTACGAACGAGGCAATTCTTGTCGCCACCGAATCCCGTACCAGCTCACCCGTTCGCATCCCCCGCGATAAAGACACCTTGCAGCATGTGCAGATCAAAGGCCTCTACCCTTGCGCCGAGGGCGCTGGTTATGCAGGAGGTATTGTTTCTGCTGCTATTGATGGGGAACGCTGCGCGGAGGCGGCTGTGGCTAGCTTTGTAAAGAAATAACCGCCTCCCCCACACTCATCATCTTCTGCTCCCCGGTCTCAAAATTCTTCACACTCACCATATTCTTTTGCCGCTCTTCATCACCCGGCAGCAGCACATAGGCTATGCCGCGCCTGTTGGCATACTTCATTTGCTTATCAAACTTTGCCGCATCGGGGTATATCTCCGCAGCTATGTTCGCTGCCCTAAGTTGTTGCAGTATCTGCAATGCATAAGTCTCGTTCTCACCACCAAAGTTCACCAGCATTGCTTTTGTACCTTCTACCAGTTGCTTCGGAAAAACGTCCAGCTCTTCCATTACATCATAGATCCGGTCTATACCAAAAGATATGCCGACTCCTGATACGCCCTTCAGGCCAAATAATCCCGTAAGATCATCGTACCGACCACCGCCGCCTATGCTGCCCATCTTCACCGCCTCGCTGCTGCACACTACTTCTACGATCACTCCGGTATAATAATTCAGTCCACGTGCCAAGCTAATATCGACTACTATATTTTCCTCTCTGCCGTTATCGCTATCCAAATCCCCAATTCCAAATTCCAAACTCCTATAATAAGCCAGCGTCTTCCCCAGTTCATTTATACCCTCCATACCTACAGCACTGTGCTGCATAATATCAGCGTAGGCCACCAGCTTTTCATCATTCGTGCCTTTTACATTGATCACCTTTTCTATTTGCCAGATACCGTCCTCAGCTATGCCCCGTTCCTTCAGTTCATTAGCCACACCCACCCAGCCTATCTTGTCCAGTTTGTCTAGTGCAACGGTTATATCGATCATTTTCTCCGGCATACCACAAAGATCCGCGAGTGCAGCCAGCAGCTTGCGGCTGTTTACCTTTATCGTCACCGGCACCTTCAGCTTCTGAAACGCTGTCTGATAGATACATAGGAGTTCTGCCTCGTTGATCAATGATGTACTGCCCACCATATCCACGTCACATTGCCAGAACTCCCGGTAGCGGCCCTTCTGCGGCCGGTCGGCGCGCCACACCGGCTGCATCTGGTATCGACGGAACGGGAACGCAATATCGTTCTGGTGCATCACCACATAACGCGCAAAGGGTATGGTAAGATCGTAACGCAGCGCCCGCTCTGTAACCACCGGCGTAGAATACGGCCTGCTCAGTACGTTGTTCCATTCACTGTTCAACTTGTCCTTATCAGCATCCTTCTTTTCGTGCAAGCCATTGTTCAATATCTTAAAGATCAGCCGGTCACCCTCTTCGCCATACTTGCCCATCAGCGTGGTCAGGTTTTCCATCGACGGCGTCTCCAATGGCTGTGCACCATACAATTCAAATATGGTACGAAGTGTATTAAATATATACTGTCGCCGGCGCACCTCTGCCGGCGAAAAATCACGTGTTCCCTGTGGTATGGATGGTTTGGACATGCTAATTCAAAATTCAAAAGTAAAAATTCAAAAAAAGTGTAGGCGCAACAGCCTATACAATAAGTTACACTATTCTGTTCAATAGCCCCGGCCTTTAGGCCGGGGAATGATTAAAAAAAATTACAGGCTTTAGCCAAAATAATCGCCGCGGGCATCAACTCGTCTCTGTTTTTTTTTTGATTTTGTGTACTCATCTGTTACTCTTTATTATCGCCTCACATCCTTTATTGATAAGATCATACACCTGCAGATACCCGCTTTCTTCCCCATAGTATGGATCTGGCACCGACTCATTCTTACCCGGATGCAATTCATTAAGAAAGAGTTCCACTTTCGCCATATCCGCCTGCTTGCCGCCTATGTATTTTATCTCTTCATACACATCGGTCGCCATAGCAAATATCTTATCGTAGGCCGCAAAGCTATCGGCAGTAAATTTAACGGCCCGTTGGTGCGAAATATCAATGCCATGCTGTAGGCATATCTTCTGAGAGAACCGGTGAGGCTGCTCCCCTATATGATAAGATTCTGTACCGGCAGACTCCACGATCCAGTCAAGCCCAAGTTCTTTTACCTTATGCCTCATCACGCCCTCCGCTATCGGCGAGCGGCAAATATTACCGAGGCAAACCATCAGTATGCGCATGCCGCAAAACTAATAAAACCGTGGCTATCAGGCCCAGTATATTTATATCAGGATGGTACTCTAAATCTAAAAATGAGGGCGCGCTACACCTCCCCTCCATTTTTTAAGAGGTAATGATTGTTGCTAGCGATAGTCCAGTGTGGTTGGCTCCCGCAAACACCCAAATAGCCATGCGACCCAGGAAACACAAAAGAACAGGGCAAAACCTACACCTGCCGGAAACTGCTCTCGAGTACGGATTTGATTGCATTGCGCTTTGCCATTGTTTCCACACTCACTCCCTTAGGGTCGCTATAGAAACCAGCTATCGGCGCCGACATACTGTCTACAATAAGTGCAAAATCGAGCAGCTCCTCTTCCGAAAAAGGCTTTTCAGAAACAAGCGTAAACAAACAATTGAAAAACGATACCGCCTGGTTGTAATTGTTCACAAAGGAAAAGAACATACCAGACTCCGACAGCCGGGCCATATTTTTATAAAGCATGAAGGTCTTATACAGCTTCATCTTTTCCTTCGTGGTTACCAGCTCCAGTTCCGCAGCTATTTTGTGAAAATCACCCGTAACCTCATTAATATCCATTTCCAGGTTCGACACTCCGTCCACAATTATTCCTTCATTTATCTTATCGTTGTTATTATTGGTGGTATTTGCCAGGTCAAAGGTGCGGAAGGTCATGTACTCTTGCCCTTTATAGCTGTCATTGAAATAAAGTACCAGGCCGAACATCCTGTTGTCCAAAACCTTCAGTGATAGTGGCACAATGGTACGGGAATTGATCAGCCCGAATGATTCGTATGCCAGTTTCATTACGCGCTCGTCACCCGGCAATCCGGGTACCGGATATATTTCCTGGTTTACAATAAAAATGGGGTTGATAAATTTAAGACCATGGTGAGGGTATTTGCGTTGAGCTTCTGCCAATACTGCTGTGGTACATACGTTTATGTATGCCAGTATGTTTGGTTTATCAAAGGGCTGCTCGGCAAATATCTTATCAAATTCGCTGGTAAAGAAACCTGATCTCTTAAATGCCTCAGACAAATACTGCATAGACAATTTTTTTTAAAATCCGCACAAACGTAGCGTTTTTTTAATAGCTCCATTATAAAATGTGAATAAAAAAGCCGCGGATGTGAATAAAAAAATAGCATGCAAAAATATTCCCGCATTTTTGTTATATGCTGTTGCCAAACGTATCTTGCCACCAAATCTTAGCCGTGAAAAACAGAGACAAGATCAGCATACTCGCCATACCAGGCAGCCTGCGTGTCAATTCATCAAATAATGCAGTGATCTCAACTGCGGCTACGCTGGTAGCCGGCGAGGTAGACTTCATCATTTATGAAGGCCTTGGCTCACTGCCCCATTTCGACGGAAGCGATGATCCGGCACCCGAGGTTATTGAATTTCGTAAACTGCTTAAGGAAGCCGATGGCGTGTTTATCTGCTCACCGGAATATGCATTTGGTGTGCCGGGCTCACTCAAAAACGCGCTCGACTGGACGGTGTCTTCAGGTGAGTTTGTGAATAAGCCCGTAGCGCTGATCACGGCCGCAACGGGCGGTGACAAAGCGCATGCATCGCTAAAACTTACGCTTTCGGTGCTCTCTGCGCGCGTACTCGAAGAATCCACTTTGCTGATCCCCTACATCCGCGCAAAGATCAATGATAGCGGCGAAGTAACAGACAATGAAACCATACAGGCGATAAAAAATATTATGGATACCTTTATCCGCGACATCAAGGAACGTTAACAAAATAAAATCTGCCGGGTTGCGAAGTTATTTTTCTTTTTTTCAAGGCGTAGGAGTCGCGAATATCAAGAATATTTAAGGGTTTTACAACAAAGGAAAAACGGAAAAGAACGAGTAAATTGGTAGAGTTTATTTTGTTATCGTTCCTAAAATCAAGAACTAAAAAAATCATGAAATACGTTACCCTTTTTGCCTTATTGTTTTCCACTTTCTTCTGCTCGGCGCAGCAAAACACCCCCGCTCCACCGCCTGATGCCAAACAAGTCGCCCATGACAAGGCAAAGGCCGCCAAGGGTGATACCGCTGCTATGTTTCACATGGGCCTCTACTACTGCTATGGCCAGGGTATGCCGCAGGATTTCGTAAAGGCCAAAACATGGCTGCAAAAGGCCGCGGATAAAGGCCACGCACCTTCTATGGTGCAGTTGGGCATTATGTATATGGCCGGGAAGATCGGGAAAAAAGATCCCGTGAAAGCACTGGCTATGTTTCGCAAAGCTGCCAAAAAGGGCGACGGCGTGGCAATGAACGAAATAGGCATGATGTATCAAGAGGGCGATGGCGTGAAGAAAGACATGGCGGAAGCCATGAAGAATTTCCAGGGGGCGGCAGAAAAAGGGATAACCGAAGCAATGAGTTCGCTGGCCCTTTGCTATGTGAAAGGAAATGGCATTGCGAAAGATCCCGTAGCCGCCAGCAAATGGCTGCAAAAAGCCGCCGAAAATGGCGATGTAATGGCGGCTAATGACCTCGCATTTTTCTACCGCTCGCCGGAACTGGGCAATGACTGCAAAAAAGCCATGGACTGGTATATGAAGGCGCGCGATATGGGCGATACCGGCTCCCTTCCTTCCGTAGGCGAAATAGCCATGGAAGGTAAGTGCAAGGATGCCGAGTATAAAGCGGTAGCCCAATGGATGAAAAAATATGCCGATCAGGGCGATGGTGACGCCTGCTTTTTTATGGCCGGCTTCTACGCAGAAGGCGTGGGCGTGGACCATGACTATGGAAAGGCGATGAACCTGCTCATGACCGATGCGGACCTGCTTATAAAGAACCACGCAAAAGAAAATGACGCGATAGACGAACTGTTCGAACTGTATGACTCCGGCAACCTCAGTGCAGCCGATATGGAAACATTGCTGAAATGGCTGGAGCAGACCGCAGACAAAACAAATGATGCCGGCATGATGGCGGGGATAGGGTTTATCTACACCAACAAAGAAAACGCCACCAAGCGCGATTACACCAAGGCTATGACGTGGTCCCAGCGGTCCGCCGACAAGGGCAACCCCACAGGATTCTACAATGTAGGCTATCTGTACGCAAACGGCCTGGGCGTAATGCAGGATGACAAAAAAGGTTTTGAGTGGATCATGAAGGCCGCCGAAAAAGGCGATAAAGTAGCTATGCGCACCATAGGCGACTTCTACGAAAATGGCCAGGGTGTAACCCGCAACCACACTAAAGCCCTTGAATGGAAAGCCAAAGCAAAGGTTGGCGAAAAGCCGGAAGAAGGAAAGAAGCCGGAATAATTGATCTGAACTGTTTTTTATTTTACATGTAGCGCCGCAAATTTTGCGGCGCTACACGAATTTGTAATTCATCTCAACTCAATAATACACATACTCGGACTCAGTAACCCGCACAGCCACTTTCTTTCCACCCTTCATTTCAAACTGTGTTTTTTTTACAACGTTACCAGTGCCATCATACTCGTATTCATAATAGCTGCTTTTCTTTTCATCCACACTCCCATCCGGCTTCAATACGATATTCTCAATTCTTTTGCCCTTATCATCATACTTCATTGTTTCCTTAGTCACCAGGCTATCCTTACCATTATATTCCGAGCGCTCAATGCAATGTCCCTTATCGTCATATTTCGAAATGCGCTTCCTCTCTATGCTGCCATCCATTTTATAGCTGATCGATTCAAGGCAATTCCCATTCTCATCGCATTTACTCGTTTGCTTCGTTCCTGGCCTGCCTAGTGAATCAAACGTCTGGCCGGCCTTCGGAAAGCCATTTTCATCGTACTCATACGTCCATCGCTCCTTCATTTTACCCTTTTTATCGTAAAAATCCAATTCAGTCATATTGTCCTTGTCGTCAAATTTATACGTGTCCTTTCGTTGCAGTTTTCCATCCGGCGTAAAAGAAATACTTTCAATATTATTACCTCTGCTATCGAATTTATTACACCCGCTATCCAGCATTTTGCCGTGTGCATCATAGTCAAATCCGGCAGTATCGTGGCCGTCTTTGTCGTAGTAAGTAATTCCTTCCCAATCAATCGTTCTATCCTTTTTGAAAGCCCACATCTTTACCACACGTCCATTAGCATCAAAAGAATCCCGCCGCTTATAAACAATTGCCTGCTTTTCCCCCGCCGAGATCGAATAATCTGTCTCTGTGAATAGTTTCACTTTGCCTACCATCAACATACTTGACCAGTCATTATGTCTTTCAACAATATTGTTCTTCGCAAGCCTTTCTTTGGCACTCATTTTAGGGCCGATGGCCTTTACTATGGTATCCGTAGTTGATTTATTGCCTGTGCTATTGCTTGCGCAGGATGCAATAATTATGGCCGATACACAAACGCAAACAACGACAGGAATTTTATTTCTCATAAAACAGTTTTATGTGTACTATAAAAATAGATAATAATTTTACTATTTCTGGTTATTCACTCATACGCTCACTAGCTTTACGCATTAAATTGCAACTTGTAGCTTGTACATTACCTTTACCCCATGAAATGTTTTTTAAGAAAAAATATTGCCGATCGTGTCGCCCTTGGTCATCCCTGGATATTTGGCAACGAACTGGGTGAGAGCCAGGGCAAAGCGGAAGCCGGAGATATCGTAGAGGTCTATTCTTCCAATGGCTCATTTGTGGGCAAAGGCTACTACAACCCTGCCTCACAGATACGCGTACGCCTGCTTACAAGAGATAAGAATGAAACTATAGACGACCAGTTCTTTTATAACCGTATCAATGAAGCCTGGGAATACCGCAAGCAGATAGGCTATGTGGAGAACTGCCGTCTTATATTTGGTGAAGCAGATTTCCTGCCGGCGCTCATTATTGATAAGTTCAATGACTACTTCGTCATACAAACCCTGGCGCTGGGCATAGAAAAATGGAAGGGCGCAATTGTAGCTGCTATACGAAAGATATTCTCCCCCAAAGGCATCTACGAGCGAAATGATGTGCCCGTGCGTACACTGGAGGGGATGGAGCAGATAAAAGGTTTCCTCTCTGAACCCTTTGATACGAATATTATTCTCAACGAGAATGGCCTCAAATTTCATGTGGACATAGAGAACGGTCAGAAAACGGGCTACTTCCTCGACCAGCAGGACAACCGGCGCGCCATTCAGCACATAGTAAAGGGCGCAGACGTATTGGAAGTATTTTGCTATACAGGCACTTTCTCACTCCATGCCGCCCAATACGGCGCCAAAAGTGTGCTCGGCCTCGACATTTCCGAGAATGCGGTCGCGACGGCCCGGCGCAACGCCACGCTCAACGGTTATGATGATGTCTGTAAATTTGAGGCAGTCAATGCATTCGATGTGCTGAAACAATGGGTAAAAGATGGCCGCCGCTACGATACCGTCATTCTCGATCCTCCTGCATTTACCAAAAGCAGGGAGCATATAGACAAGGCGGTAACCGGCTATAAGGAAGTGAACCTGCGTGGAATGAAACTTACGAAGCCGGGCGGCTTCTTAGTCACCGCTTCCTGCACAAATCTCGTATCTCCGGATCTGTTCCTGCAAACCATTGCTGCAGCAGCCAAGGATGCCAAACGCACCCTACGCCAGGTGGAATGGCGCACCCAGGCTTCCGACCACCCTATTCTGTGGAATGTACCGTCCACTCAATACCTTAAGTTCCTGATCGTACAGGTGATGTAGTCGTAAGTGGTAAGTCATAACCTGCCTGGCGGCAGGCAGGGTCGTGCGTCGTAAGTCTGAGAGAAACGCATTTCTTATTTAAGCGCGGAACACCTCTTGCATCCTTCAAACTCTAAAATTTTGGCAATAAAAAATCCGGCTGTTTGGCCGGATTTTTTATAATATGCTTAATTATTAAAAATATTTGCGTGCGCACTTACGACTCACGACTTATGACCTACGACTATTAAAGTTGGTCATAAATAGGTGCATCCACATTGCGCCATATGCCATAGTACTGGTATGTCTTCCTGCGATAACCTTTCTTCAGGTAAACGTCCGTATCGATATCGTCCGGAATAGTGATCCACGAAGCGCGCTTGCTGATGAGCCAGCGATAAACACAAACTGTGTTTGCTCCACGGCGCGTAAGCGCGTAAAACTGCAGGTGTTTCTGCGTATACCCTGCTTTCAGCAATTGGTCATCAGTATACTCGTCTTCGCAAATGCTTATGTGCGCCCTTGTTACCGGGTTCATCCAGCCGTTTACGGCTACGCGGTTTGGTCCCGGTGTGCGGTAAGCCCAGAATAAGAGGGTCTTATCGGTCCAGCCCCAGTTTATCAATTGTCCGTCCTGGTACTCACCATCTGCAACAGTCACATACTGACCATCTTGTGGGACATACCAGCGGAAAACCCTTACCAGGTCGTCTTGCGCGAAGGTTTTGGTAGTGAATAAAATTGCTGCCAATACAGTTGTAACCAGGATGAGTGTTCTTTTCATGTTTGAGCTCTTTTTCAAAATTGCATCCAAAATACATAAAAATTTCGGTGCCTTGCAAATTATTAGGTCAATTTTTTTTTATGCTTTATCGTATTTTACCTGCTAAAAGTTTATAAACACCCTTTGGTAGCGGGTTCCAGCGATTCCTGTATGTCCTTAAAGGAATAAAAAAATGCACACTTTGAACCACAATATTATGCAATTGTTCTCAAATAATACTATGCAGGCGGATATTTCACCCTATTGCCCATAAAGCAACCTTCAGAAATACGAACTATATATTTGCAAAATAGACTTACGATTGTATCTTTCATTCCAAATTCCCAATCCCCCAGTCTCATGCAACCGCTGCCCGCCCCTATCCCCATGACGGACGAAGAAAAACAGTGGATGATGACCATCTATGACCTGCGCCGGAAGGATCTTTTTCCAATGGGTTTTGTCAGGTGCATGCTGCAAACTGTCTTACTTATGTTGATCCTCGTCCCACTTTTCAGTTTCGTCCACGATGCGCTTACTGGTGGCGTCTGGCTGATCACCCAGTTTCAGCCGGTTTTCTGGGTACTGAAAATAATCCTCGGCATTTCGTTGGCTGTTCTGGCTTGTACAGTACTTTACTACGGCGATATTCTGACCTACAAGCAAGACGCTATCTCCGGACTTAAACAAGCTATCCCATACACCATTGTGCAGAAACAATACTTTCCGGTCACAGGTCAATTTTTTTTACGTTTTGCCGGCGACGACCCGGACACACATCATGAGGTGGACGAAGAACACTACAATAGTTGTGAAGAGGGTGATATAACGTATATGTACCAGGCCTTAAACTCAAAACATATTTTTCATAAAAACGACCATATCCAAGTTAAATTTTTTAATATTCCACGCCCCCGGCAGCGATACTATTATAGTAATGGCGACTGGTAGCCTCTAATTTTCACATTTACAATCCCCATATTCACCCATTTATTAAGTACCTTTGCACGCCTTTACTGAGGGCATAAGATAATATATGCAAAACATTCGTAATTTCTGTATCATAGCCCATATCGACCATGGGAAAAGCACCTTGGCCGACCGCCTCCTTGAGTTCACGAAAACCATCTCCTCCCGCGATATGCAGGCCCAGGTACTGGACGATATGGACCTGGAACGCGAAAAAGGCATTACCATCAAGAGCCATGCCATACAGATAGACTATGAATGGAAAGGGCAGAAATATGTACTCAATCTTATTGATACCCCCGGCCACGTTGACTTCAGCTACGAAGTAAGCCGCGCACTGGCCGCCTGTGAAGGCGCGCTGCTGCTCGTTGACGCATCGCAGGGGATACAGGCACAAACCATCAGCAACCTTTACCTTGCCCTTGAAAATGACCTGGAGATCATACCAGTTATCAATAAGATAGACATGGACGGCGCCATGATCCCCGAGGTTACCGACCAGATCGTGGACCTTATAGGCTGCAAGCCAGAAGATATAATACTTGCCAGCGGCAAAAGCGGCATTGGCATAGAAGCGATACTGGCGGCTATCATAGACCGCATACCAGCTCCCAAGGGCGACCCTAACGCGCCATTACAGGCCGTGATATTCGATAGTGTGTTCAACTCCTTCAGGGGCATTATCGCTTACTTCCGGGTATTCAATGGCACCATCAGGAAAAACGACAAGATCAAGTTCATACACACGGATGCAGATTATACCGCCGACGAAGTTGGTATCATGAAGCTTACCCTTACGCCTAAAGCTGAGGTAAGCGTAGGCAATGTGGGTTACATCATCACCGGCATTAAGAATGCTAAAGATGTAAAGGTGGGTGATACGATCACGACCATTGCCAATCCTACTACCGATGTAGTCCGCGGTTTCCAGGATGTGAAACCTATGGTATTTGCGGGAATCTTCCCGGTAAATACTGACGACTTCGAAGACCTGCGCGACTGCATGGAGAAGCTGCAGCTAAACGATGCCTCGCTCACCTTTGAGCCCGAGACATCGCAGGCGCTCGGCTTTGGCTTCCGTTGCGGCTTCCTGGGTATGCTGCACATGGAGATCATACAGGAGCGGCTGGAGCGTGAGTTCAACCAAACGGTCATCACGACCGTGCCCAACGTTAGCTTCAGGGCCTACAAGACACGCGACAAGAATAAAATGATCGTGGTGAACAACCCGAGCGAAATGCCGGAACCAAGCAGCATCGACCGTATAGAAGAGCCGTTCATCCGTGCGCAGATCATTACCCTGCCCGACTATATCGGCAACATCATGAGCCTTTGTCTCGGCAAGCGCGGCATGCTCATCAACCAGCACTACCTCACTCCCACCCGCGTGGAGCTTATATTCGAAATGCCGCTCACCGAGATCGTGTTCGACTTCTACGACAAGCTGAAGTCATGCACTCGCGGTTATGCATCATTCGACTACAACCCACTCGACTATCGCGAAAGCGATATTGCCAAGATGGACATACTCCTCAATGGCGATAACGTGGACGCCCTCAGCGCGCTCATCCACCGCAGCCGCGCCCAGGACTTTGGCCGCAAACTCTGCTCCAAGCTCAAGGACCTGTTGCCCAAGCAGCAGTTCGTAATAGCCATACAGGCAGCTATAGGCGCAAAGATCATCGCCCGCGAAACCATCTCGGCCATGCGCAAAGACGTTACCGCCAAGTGCTATGGAGGAGATATCAGCCGTAAACGCAAGCTGCTGGAAAAGCAAAAAGAAGGTAAAAAGCGTATGCGCCAGATAGGCAGCGTAGACGTGCCACAGGAGGCTTTCTTAGCAGTATTGAAGCTGGAGTAGACCTTTAAAATATTCTGCTATGAATCCAAGAGTAAAATCAGTAAAGGCATTGCCAGAATATACTTTAGAACTCGAATTTGACAACGGCGAGAAAGGTCTTTTTTCAATGAAACAATATCTCCAATACCCTGTTTACAAACCTCTATTAAACGTTGACCTTTTTAAGACCGCAAGAGCGACAATGGGATTTGTGTCATGGAATGAAGATATTGACATGTCCCCGGATACTTTATTCCTCGAAAGCAAAATGATAGTAGGCGTTTGATTTCGCAAGCTTGAACATTCACTGAGGCTTGTTCTTCATCTGCGGTCCAGGGACTCTATCGGCTTTTGGAGTTGATTTCTGCCCTTCATCGTCTATCATCCGTCTCCCGAAATTGATGATCAAAGACATTACAAAAGCGAAAATAAGCAGCATCGTAACCATAGCATACATCTCCTTTCTATTACTCAAATACGTATAATACAAGGAGCGTGCCAACTTGAAAAGAAGACGCCCCTTCTCAGGGGCGTCTCACAATATCAATCCAAATTCCAGTCAACTAATTCCAAATTCCCCGACAACTACGCCAGGTCCTTACCATGGCAAGCTTTGTACTTCTTGCCGCTACCGCAAGGACAAGGATCGTTGCGTCCTATTTTTGGGCCCACCTGCACGGGTGCGCGCTTTACTGGAGGAGCAGCAGCCTCTGGTGTTTCGGTATAGTAGTCTTCTTCGTTCGCTGCATAAGCCTGGCCACGGGCATCTATCTCTGCCTTATTCACACGCATCTTGCTCATGTCGGTAGGCGGCTCCGGCCTGCGTGCTGCATGTGGTGGGTTTTCCTGTATCGGGATCCCGGCGCGCAGCAGGAAGGAGATAATGTCCCTGTTGGTCTCCAGCATCATCTGCTTGAACAGGTTGAATGCTTCGAACTTATAGATCAGCAACGGGTCCTTTTGCTCATAAGATGCCATGCGCACAGAAGTACGAAGGTCGTCCATCGCGCGCAGGTGATTCTTCCAGGCATCGTCTATCATGCCAAGGGTAATGTTCTTCTCCAGGTTCTGCAACACTGGCTGAGCATCCTGCGCTACAGCTTCTTTCAGGTCCACATATACCTGCATACCCCTGATACCGTCGGTAAAGGGTATCACTATATTGTCTATACGGTCGCCATTGTCTGCAAGTATCTGCTTCAGCGTAGGCACCATCTGCTCGCGCAATGCGGTAACCTTACGGTGGTAAAAGTCTTTAACCTGGTGATATAGCTGGTCACCAATAGTATTCGCATCAGCCTTTGCAAGGTCATCTGGCTGCATATCCATTTCCACTACCAGGTGCTTCATCACCTCCACTTTGAAGGCGTCAAAGTCGCGGTTCTCGGCGTATTGCTCTGCAAGTCCTGAACATACAGCGTATATGGCATTGTCCAGGTCTATGGACAGCCTTTCTCCAAACAATGCGTGGCTGCGGCGCTTGTATATTACATCACGCTGGGCATTCATTACATCATCGTACTCCAGCAGGTTCTTACGCATCCCGAAGTTATTCTCCTCCACCTTCCGTTGCGCACGCTCTATCGATTTCGAGATCATGCCGTGTTGCAGCACCTCTCCATCTTTATGCCCCATCTTATCCATCAGCGACGCAATGCGTTCAGAACCGAACAAGCGCATCAGGTCATCTTCCAGCGATACGAAGAACTGTGAAGAACCCGGATCACCCTGGCGGCCTGCACGGCCACGAAGCTGCCGGTCCACACGGCGGCTTTCATGCCGTTCTGTACCTATAATGGCCAGCCCTCCCGATTCCTTTACTCCTGGTCCCAGCTTGATATCCGTACCACGGCCCGCCATGTTGGTAGCTATGGTCACATTGCCCGGCAAGCCGGCTTCAGCCACTATCTGGGCCTCACGCGCATGTTGTTTGGCGTTAAGTACATTATGTGGTATTTTCTTTTGCTGCAGCATACGTGCCAGCAATTCAGATACCTCCACCGATGTGGTACCCACCAGCACCGGGCGGCCCACGCCGCGCAGTGCCTCTATCTCATCAATTACAGCCTTGTATTTTTCGCGCTTGGTCTTGTAGACAAGGTCCTGCTGGTCCTTGCGCGTTACAGGCAGGTTTGTCGGAATGGTTACTACGTCCAGTTTGTATATCTGCCAGAACTCACCCGCCTCCGTTTCCGCTGTACCGGTCATGCCGCACAGCTTGTGGAACATACGGAAGTAGTTCTGCAAGGTCACTGTTGCAAACGTTTGTGTCGCAGCTTCTACCTGCACATTTTCCTTGGCCTCAATAGCCTGGTGCAGCCCGTCACTGTATCGGCGGCCATCAAGGATACGGCCGGTTTGCTCATCCACTATTTTCACCTTGCCTTCCATCACCACGTACTCCACATCCTTGTCAAAAAGGGTATACGCCTTCAGCAACTGCTGCACCGAATGGATACGGTCGGCTTTGATAGCATAGTCCTGCAGCATGGCGTCTTTACGCTGCGTTTTTTCTTCAGGGGCAGCCTGCATCTTTTCTATCTCTGCAATCTCGCTGCCTATATCAGGCAATATAAAGAAGTTGGGATCTTCGCCTGCTCCGGTGATTAATGCAATACCCTTATTGGTCAGATCAACGCTGTTGCTCTTTTCATCAATGGCAAAGTACAGTTCCGCATCTACCTTGGGCATGTTCCGGTTCTGCTCGCCTATGTAGTAGTTCTCTGATTTTTGAAGGAGCTGCTTGTTGCCCTCTTCGCTCAGGTATTTTATCAGGGCGCTGTTCTTAGGCAGGCCGCGATATGCACGGTATAAATGAAGTCCGCCGGAATCCTTATCGGTCTTGCCTTCAGCAATAAGTTTTTTGGCTTCGGTAAGGCTCTGATTGGTTATTTTCCGCTGCGCTTCGAGCAACCTTTCAATACGCGGTTTCAAAGCATGGAACTGCTGCTCATCGCCCTTAGGTATAGGCCCGGAAATGATAAGCGGTGTACGTGCATCATCAATTAATACGCTGTCGACCTCATCCACCATTGCAAAGTGATGCTTGCGCTGCACCATCTCTTCGGGGTGGTGCACCATATTATCGCGCAGGTAGTCGAAACCGAATTCGTTGTTGGTGCCATAGGTAATATCTGCAAGATAAGCCTGGCGGCGCTCGTGGGAGTTTGGCTCGTGTTTATCAATACAGTCTGTAGTAAGGCCCAGCCACTCAAACAGCGGCCCGTTCCACTCCTGGTCACGACGAGCCAGGTAGTCATTCACAGTTACAATATGCACACCCTCTCCAGCAAGGGCGTTGAGGTATGCCGGCAGCGTGGAAACAAGCGTCTTACCCTCACCTGTGGCCATTTCCGCTATCTTGCCATCATGCAATACCATGCCGCCTATGAGCTGCACATCATAGTGCACCATATTCCAGGTCACTTTGATACCGGCAGCATCCCAGGTGTTTTTATATATCGACTTGTCACCCTCAATGCGGATGTGGCCTTTCTCTAAAGCCAGTTCCTTGTCCAGGTCAGTAGCGGTTGCAACGAGCTCTTCGTTTTCCTTGAACCGGCGCGCGGTTTCCTTCACTACAGCAAAGGCTTCAGGCAATATACTGCGCAATGCCTCCTCTATGAGCTTATCGCGCTCCTTACCTAGTTTGTCAACCTCATTATAAATGGTTTCGCGCGCCTGGATATCATCCTCATTGTCTGCATCGGCCTCAGCCTTTTTAGCTGCAATTTGTTGGTCTATATCAGCAAGATGGGCGGCAATGCGCTCACGGAACTCATCTGTCTTGTTGCGCAGATCATCATTTGAAAGCGCTTGATAACTATTGAAGAACTGGTTTATTTCAGCTACTACCGGTTGTATTTTTTTAACATCTTTATCCGATTTGCTGCCGCCAAATAATTTTGAAAGAATACCGATCATTTGAATATTTTATAAAAATTCTAAATATTATTTATTCCAGGCCCTATGCCTCAATTCGTGCTGAAATACATAGCAAAATCCATGCAAATATTTTTCAACTGCCACGATGACACAAAGGGGCATCAAAACTACGCCAAACGCAGCATTTGAACAAGAATAAATCGTGATCTGAACCGCAGATAAGCCCGAATTAACAGATTTATTATTATGTCTTTATACCTTATGACAATCCTCCTTATCTCTCGCAGAGCCCCGTTTTGTTCACCGTCAATCCTCTATCTTTGATACTACATAAAATAAACATGGCTGAAACAGATCTAATACTGCAGGCAATGCTGGCCAAAGACAATTTCAGCAAATGGATGGGCATCGTAGTAGATGAATTTAAAGAAGGCTATTGCCGCCTGCACTATACCATCACAGAAGATATGCTCAATGGCTTCGACATCGTCCATGGGGGCATCATATTTTCAGGAGCTGACAGTGCTTTTGCTTTTGCCTGCAACTCACAGGGCATTCTGAGCGTAGCGCTTGATGCCCACATTACTTTTATAAGGGCGGCTAAGCCCGGGGCTGTAATGACGGTGGAAGCCTCAGAAATCCATACCGGCAATAAAACCAGCTTTTACAACGTAACAACCACCAATGAAAATGGAGACACAGTTTCCGTTTTCAAGGGCACAGCCTACAGAACCGGCAAAAAAATATATGAGTAATACGGTGTTAATTTCCAATAAATTATGACCTATGTCAGTTGCTGAATATTGGATTTCTCATACCTTTAGCGCGATAAAAGAACAGGGTGGACTTAAGATAAATTTCAGATTGTGTTAAAAAGATTCTTGATTTTAGCGGCTGTTGCGATACTGATTGGTGTAGGTACAGGTATTTATTTGTGGCACATGCCTGCAAAAAAAGTGGAGAACTCGATTGGCATTGATGTCAGTGCGGGGACTTTAGCCAAAGAGTATGCCACAAATGAAAAAACAGCAGATGCCAAATATTTAAATAAAGCGATCAAGGTAACCGGCATCATAAGTGAGATAGACAAGAACCAGGATGGAGGGCTGATGGTCATTTTGCAAACAGACGACCCAATGGCTGGTGTGCAGTGCGCACTTCGCGATACCGGGGCGGCCCCGGTAAAGGGGCAAAGTATCGTGGTAAAGGGATTCTGCTCCGGGAATGGTATAACCGGCGTGTCGCTCACAGACTGTATCATCACAAAATAATTTTAATAATAACCGATAATTTCAACCATTGCAATGAGAAAAATAATGATGGCCGCCGCTTTGCTGCTGATATTTGCAGGATGCTATAACGACAAATACGAGAAGCTTTATCCTGCCACTACTACGAACACGACAACTTGCGATACCACAACAATTACCTACTCGCACGATGTACAACCGATAATTTCCAGCAATTGCTACAGTCCGGGCAACGGCTGCCATGATGCTGCGGGATCCAGCAGCAGCGGGTACGACTATACTAACTTTAGCGTAGTGCAGTCGAATGCGCTTTCTGGCTGGATCGTGAGCGATATTAATTTCGCCCCGACCCGCGGACACAACAATATGCCGAAGAATGGCACACAATTATCCGCTTGCGATATTAACAAAGTCACCCGTTGGGTAAATCAGGGTGCGCTAAACAATTAATAAATTTTAAAAAAAGCAGAATGAAAAAAGTATTGGTTACCGGACTCCTGTTAGCTGCAGCTACCAGCTCCCTGTTTGCCCAAAAGTACATGACACGCACCGGCAAGGTCAATTTCAACGCCACCACTCCAAATTCTCCGGAAAAAATAACTGGTGTTAATAACGAAGTTGCCAATATACTGGATTCAAAAAACGGCGATATTGTTTTCCAGGTGCTCGTTAAGAGTTTCAAATTTGAACGGGAGCTGATGAAAGAGCACTTCAATGAAAACTACATGGAGAGCGACAAATTCCCTAAATCAGAGTTTAAGGGTAGTGTAACTAACATAAGTGAAGTGAATTTTAGTAAAGATGGCACCTACAATGTAAAGGTTACCGGCAAGCTGACCATTCATGGTGTTACGAATGATGTAACTGTGCCGGGCACCCTATCGGTCAAAGGAAAAACTGTTAATGCGAAAGCCGTGTTTCCGGTCATGCTAAAAGATTACAAAATAGATGTCCCATCGTTAGTTGCAGACAAGCTTAATAAGCAAGCTACAATAACGCTGGATTGTGACCTCACTCAAAAATAATTTCTTCCATTTTTTAATGCTTTTTATGCGCAAAAATTTTTTACTACTTGCTCTGTCTTTCTGTTTTGCAACCGCTTCCCTTGCCCAGGCAGACAGCCTTATGAATATGCTTAACGATGTACCCGCCGAAAACGAGGCCGCGACTGCTACTTTTAAAGCGACGCGCATCATAGATGGCAGTAGTGTGGAGAATTTAGCTCTGGGCGTACTCGATTTCCGCATAGATCACCGCTTCGGGGATATAAACGACGTTAAAAATTTCTTTGGCATAGACAACGCTACAACAAAATTAGCGCTGGATTATGGCATCACTAAGTGGTTGATGGTTGGGCTCGGACATGGTGTGTTCAATAAAGAGGATGATGGTTTTGTAAAAATCAAGGTGCTGAAACAGAAGAAAACCGGCATGCCGGTTACCGTCAGTTACGTCGGTTCTATGTCCATTCAGACCACACCTGCGCCGTCTTTGCCTGCAGGGGATACCTGGTTATTCTCAAACCGCTTGTACTATACCAACCAAATTCTGATTGCCCGGAAGTTTAGCGATGCTTTCTCGCTGCAGATAATGCCCACGATAGTTCACTACAACCTTGTCGACAGCACCAAATTTTCTAATAACACCATTGCCATCGGTATTGGCGGCAGAATAAAAGTAAGTAAGCGTATAGCAGTTACCGGTGAATATTACTACCGGGTTACGAATGCCGATATGCTGGTTAACGGACAAACCACTTATAATTCGTTATCAGTTGGTGTAGATATCGAAACCGGTGGGCACGTATTCCAACTGATGCTCACCAACTCACAGGGAATCACGGAACGTACGTTCATCGGTCAGACAACAGATAGCTGGGCGAAGGGTAACATACACCTGGGCTTCAACATCTCCAGGGTATTTACGATCGTGAAACCAAAAGAATTCAGGGACGGCAAGGGTAGCTGGTAGTTGATCGGACTGCTCTTTATGCAGATGTTTCAACCCCGGCTTCCTCACGGCTTTTGCGGTCAAGGATAACCAGCAGCGCAAGGGGTATGAAGAACAGCGCTGCCACCTTGTGGGTCTCGATCAACTCCGAGAAAAAATTATTGATAAAGCCCACCGCTATGGTCATCGCCAGGCCTATTGTGACGTGCCGGTAAAAGCGGTCTTTGAACCGGTGATATATTTTCTGCGCCTTGGCAAAAATAAGCACCATAAGTACGGCATAGAGTATCATGGCCGGCCAACCCTGTTCCACCAGCATGTAAATGAAATAATTGTGTGTTGTTGACTGCTCCGGGTTCCTGCTCACATATGTGCGGAACGAGGTAACAGCATAGGGTTTATAAAAATAATAAAACGCACGCGGGCCATAACCAGTGAGTGGGCGATCTTTACTCATTCTTATAGCTGCTATCCAACGGTACAGCCGCTCCATCGAGGACATATCCTTACCGCGAAATGTGGAGATAACATGATCGGTAAAGTTCTTGTGCATGTAGGTATTGTTGTAATCGGGCCGGAAATCAATGTATTTGTTGTTCTGCACCATATAGCTCACGAGCAGGATCATGAGGCCATAAAATACCGGCATAACAAAGTTTACCAGCCGCATCCGCATGGTAATGCCTATCACTAAAGCAAAAACCACACCTATTACCGCCGCGCGGGCGTAAGCGAATGCAATGCCGGCAATGAACAGGAGTATAATTACAATTAATCCGCCCCGTATAAAAATATGCCGGCCTTTGGTGAGCGGCACGGCTATTAGCAGCAGTGGAAAAAACATGGAGATAACCGTGGAGTAATCCACATGATTATAATACAATCCGCTCATGGATTTTTGAACCATATCGAAGCGAAAACCAAGCAGGGCATGGTGCGCCAGTATCACCAATACCGTGACCAGCATAGGAATAAGCAGCAATAGGAACCCCTTAATAAAGTCTTTCTTTTCCTGGAATATCCATATGGGTAAAACGAAAAAACAAACCAGCAGCCAGGTCTTTGCCAGCAGGAATTTTAAGGAGAAGAAAATCATCTTCGAACACACCACCGCGACGATTGTCCATAAGAATTGCAATGTTACCACAAGCACAAGCGGATCTTGCCACCACCACCTAGGGATCACTTTTGGGTTGCTTGCCAGGATAAGGATGAACACCAGCAGGAAAGACCACATCAGTGGCTGGTCCGGCAATGTGATAGACATAGTGTCCCCCGCAAAATTGATCTGGATAGATGCCGGGATCGTAAACAGGAATATCCAGTAAGCCGTTTTCCAGTTAACACCCAAAAGCACAGCCCACAGAAAAACGAAAGGTGCCGCCAGCACAAAATAGCTGCCCGTCAGTGCAAATATTACAATCGTTGCAAACAGTATGGAGAACGCCGCAACGTCAAACCATTTGTTCCGTATGTTGCTCAGTGTTTGCAAGGGTAAAATTGAATATTGAGTCCAGCAATCTTTTTAATGAGTAAGGTACCGGTGCAGAACACCAATCACTTTATCTCACTACCGCATTGAGCTTTTGGAAATAAGCCATCATCAAAACATAAACACTGCTGAAAAACAGGCCAAGAAAAGCCGCAGCAGCTAATACGATAAAAGGCCCTGCACCTGTGGGCGACGTAGGCGGCAGCGCTCTTGTAATCACTTTCAGAAACTCCATAGCACTGTTCTCTGTCGCCGAAAACTCATTTAAAGTAGAGATGTAATGGGCCCGGTCCGTCACCAACTGATCTTTCACTGATTCCACATTTTGTATCTGTTCTATAGCCCTGCCGTAGCCTTTGCCGCCACCTTTCATTTCACCGGATACAACGTCCCTGCGCGCGGGGCTTATAAGGGAATATATGCCGTAACGGTCGCGCATATCCGCAAGTGAATCAGTAAGTACATTAATTGCACTGTCCAGTTGCGTTACTTTATCGTTGATCGACTTATAAATGCTGGTCTTAACAGCAGTGTAGTAATGGCGGTAAGTTTCTTCCAGCACTTTAACCGACATATTGGCAACATTAGCAGCCACCACCGGGTCCCGGTCTATGTAGGTCAGGGATATGTCTTTATACTCAGTCCGCTTCAGGTTGAAATTTTTACTAAAAATGTTCATCAGCTTGGCATGGTCCTTCGGGTCATTAATGTTTAATGGCTTGTAGATAACATCAAAGTCACAATTCCTGATAATACGGTCTCTGACAGTATCTGAATTGGCAAACGCCATTATCTTATCTACATCGTCGTCCCCACCAAAATAGTCCACATAGCGGGTATCCTGCGACCGGAACAGCGTACTGCGATCACCATAAAGCGGATTATTGACAAAGAAGTTAGCCTCCGCTTTATACTTAGTGTGCCGCACCAGCAAGAAAGCACCGCCGAGCAGTATAGCTACGACAGTCATCAATATAATGAAGCGCCTTTTCTTCTGTATCGTCCTGATAATGTCCACCAGGTCAAAGGATGTGTTTGTCATTTTTAAGTATTAGTAAGTTTATAACGTTGTAACACTCTTTTTAATTGCACCTTCAAAATGTATGCTCCCGCCATTTTCAAATCCGCGCATCTTCCTACTTTTCAAATTATCTCAACGGGCATCTTCAAATTTCCAAATTGCCTGATTTTCAAATTAGATAACCGTTTCCCCAGCCTGCATTTTTTCCGCGTTCTCTGCAAACTGTAATGCGTCCAGCATATCCTGTATATTCCCGTTCATAAAGTCGTCAAGCGCATAGATCGTCATATTTATCCTATGGTCCGTGATCCGGCCTTGCGGATAATTATAAGTCCTGATCTTGGCGCTACGGTCTCCCGTACTTACCAGGCTTTTTCTTCTGCGGCTTATTTCATCTTCCTGCTTGCGCACCTGCTCCTCATACAGGCGGGTCCGCATCATGGCCGTGGCTTTGTCGCGATTGCCCAGCTGTGAGCGTTCTGTCTGGCAGGTGATCACCGTACCCGTGGGTATGTGCGTTAGTATCACCTTTGTTTCCACCTTGTTCACATTCTGGCCACCGGCGCCACCGCTGCGGGCTGTTTCCATTTTCAGATCACTCTCTTTTAGCTCAAAGTCTATCTCCTCCGCCTCCGGCATTACAGCTACGGTGGCCGCAGATGTATGCACCCGACCGCTTGCCTCAGTGGCAGGTACACGCTGCACCCGGTGCACACCACTTTCAAACTTCAGTGTACCATACACGTCTTCACCCACCACTTCCAGTTGTATTTCTTTATACCCGCCAACGGTCCCCTCGGTTTCCGAGACCAACGCCACCTTCCAGCCCCTTCGCTCGCAGTACCTGGTATACATCCTCAACAGGTCTCCCGCAAATATACTTGCCTCATCGCCCCCGGTACCGGCCCGGATTTCAATAATAGCATTTTTCTCATCCTGCGGATCCTTAGGTATCAGCAGGTTACGTATATCAGTCTCCAGTTGCTCCTTTTGTACTTCCAGCTTCTCCAGGTCTTCCTTGGCCATGGTGCGCAGTTCCTCGTCACTCTCCGTTTCCAGCACTTCCTTTGCAAAATCAAGGCTGTCTACACAGGTCCTGTACTGTTTATAAACATCAACTATTTTCTCCAGCTTACGGTATTCTTTACTTATCTGCGAGAAGCGCTTATTGTCATTCACCACCTCGGGGTTGGTAAGGGCTACCCCCAGGTTATCGAACCTCGCCTGAATCGCTTCCAGCTTTTCTACAATAGAACTCATTTGTAATTAAATGTAATTTAAAGGCTGCGAAGTTACGGGTATAAAGGGGTTATTCAAAGGGGGCGGCCTCAACGTTATAACAACTATTTCATCCAATCAATATAGATTGATAAAATAGCAACCGCCCCTAAAAGGAGCGGCTGCATATGTATAAATGGCTTTCGGATTTGGTTAGCCTTTTGGATTTTGTCTTTATGATTGTTTCTTTGATGTAAATGAACGCGCTTGTTTTTATAATCATACTTTCAAAATTTAAAATTTGCGTAATATACTTGGTTGCCGGTTTTCTCGGATTGATAGTCAATTCCTTTATTGACCCGTTTAAATGGTTAAAATACAATATTG
>CAIVEW010000096.1 GCA_903905065.1 uncultured Bacteroidota bacterium
AAAAAAACAATAAATGAAAATGAAAAAATTATTACTTTTTACTCTGCTTGCAACGACGATAGGCACACGGTCTCAAGCACAATTTTCAGAATTCCAGGGGTTGAATGGATTCAGCCCATTCACCATCAGTAATGATAACAATACGTTGCAACTAGGTGGCAGAGTGGGTTTCTATTATGAGAACCGCCAGCTTAAGTCAGGCTATACGAACCTCGACCATAATGGGTTCGACGTGAAAGACATGGACCTCGATGTGTACGGTAAAACTGCAAGCAAATTTATCTACGAATGTCACTACAGCCTCATAGACATCGTGACAGCTGCTACTACAGCAAACTCCTCCCCAATGACGCCTGGTTTCAAAGCGGCATATATCCAGTATGTCGGGTTTAAAATTCGCATCAAATTCGGGTATGATAAAATACCTTATTCTCAAAGCAACATCAGCCATGAGCATGCTACTGCATTCTGGAGCCATCCTAACCTGACGGGCGGAGATTTCTATTCGCGCAGGGACCTGGGGGTAACACTGAATACAACATTATTGAAAGACAAGATCAATTTATATGCCGGCGCCTACTCGGGTCTTGGCGAAACTGTTTTCCAATACGGCGGTGACGCCAGCGGCACATTTGAATATGTAGGCCGTGCAGAGTTTTCTTACCCAAGTAAGATGAAATACAACCTAATAGACGAAGAGAACTCACCAATTGTTCATTTTCGGGTAGGTGCTAATGCTCGCTATGAAAATAAAACACAACCTGGCGGCGGTACGATAGCGCTTAACTACCCCGATGCCGTAGGTGCTTACGGCACCTACATGGTAAACGGAAAACGTACGATTTATGGTGGGGATGCACTCATCATGTACCGTGGCTTATCCCTGGAACTTGAAGAAGACGTTCTGAATATGAAACCCAGCAGCCAGTCTGACCCTCTTTTTAACGGCACACCTCAATCGGTTAACAAGGGCGTGGTTAATGCAGGTGGCTTCATTTCCACACTGAACTATGACTGGTTGAAAGCTAAGTCAATATTTTCCGTAGGATATGAAAATACTAATGCTAATGACCTGATAGCCGGGCATATGGAGTGGCTGACATTAGCATATGCATACACTTTGAACAGCTTCAACTCGTGCGCTAAAGTAGAATATTATATCCCAACTGTGGAAGACGTAAACGCCAAGCCTTTAAAATATACCGGCCAGCTCCGCATAGGATATCAAATTGTTTTTTAATCAACCTTTTATTACTAACAATACTTCAAATAATTTTTATGAAAAAACACTTCTTATCAATAACGCTGCTAACACTTTGTGTAGTCATCGTGTCATCCTGCATAAAAGACAGAAACCTGAACACGCCCCCACCCCCACCTGTAAATACGGGCAGCGACACATTGATGTACTACTGGAATTTCAACACGGACAGTATAAGCGCTATGCTGCCAACCTTCGGCATCACATCCGCAGCCGCAGTCTCTTACCTGGGCGCGAGCTTCGATACAGTACAGCCAGGCACTAAACTAAATGCGATCGGTGCGGACACGATTATAAATTCAAGCTCTGCAGCTTTGCGTTTGCGCAACCCTGCTAATGGCCCATTCGTAATCGTTGCGCCAACTACTGGATTCAAAAATATTGTGATCAAATATGCTGAAGATCATACGTCGAAAGGTGCAACTACTAATGTAGTTACCTACACTTGTAATGGCGGGTATTCATGGAAAAACACTGCCATTGCCAATTACGCTACCTACACCGTTGATTCTGTCGACACTTACAACGGCTTCCAGCTTATCAGCTTTGATTTCTCTTCTGACGATTCTGTAAATAACAACCCGAATTTCCAGATCATGATCAGCTTTACCGGGCCTAATGCTTCTAACACAAGCGGCAACGACCGCTTTGACAACCTTACCATCTATGGTTTAAGGAAGTAATGCTAATCAGGTGAACGGAATAATGAAATGAAAGAGGCCGTCTCAAAAGCAATTTTGAGGCGGTTTTTTTTGGAAAAAAAATATACGTTATTGGCAGCTCACTACATAACGAAATATCCCTTCGGGTACACTCATTACTTCCGCTACCCTACTTTTAGCGAGCCAGGGATAAAATTATTTTCGTTGCCCGCATTCATAATCTTATTGGTTATATACGTTATTAAAAGCAAGTTAACGCAGTATTTCCTTTCACCTACGTTATCTTTACCGCAAACTTAGATAAATGGCCGATAACAGTACTCCCTTAGGTTTTGATACGCTCTGCATACACGGCGGCCATACGCCGGAAAATAACCGGGCGCACCTCACCCCTATCTACGCATCCAGCACCTATACTTTTGATAGCGCAGAACAGTCAATAGATATTTTCAAAGGGGATGAAAAAGGATACATATACGGCCGTTGCGGCAACCCCACGATAGCCGAAGCGGAAGAAAAGATCGCATTGCTCGAAGCATATGGTATCAACGACGCGAGCGGCAGTACCCTGCAGCTTAAAGCCATTCTCCACGGATCGGGTATGGGGGCAATATCCACTATGCTGCACAGCAATGTATCGATGGGACAAAAAATAATCTCCCACTTTTCGCTCTATGGCGGTACCTATGAACTGGTGGAGAAGGTATTTCCCGGCCTGGGGGTAGAGCCGGTAATCATGGATTTCCATGATCCCAATAAAGTAGAGGATGCTATTAAGGCAGACAAGCAGATCTCCCTGATGTACATAGAAACACCTGCGAACCCTACGCTCCAATGCCTCGATCTCGAAGCCCTTTCCTCGCTGGGCAAAAAATATGGGATCACTGTTTGTGTGGATAATACATTCGCAACTCCCTATCTGCAACAACCGTTCAAATATGACGTGGACTACGTAATGCACTCCACCACAAAATTCCTCAATGGCCACGGTACTGCTGTGGGTGGTGTGCTGCTGGGTAAGGATATTGACAAGATGAACAGCAGCATCACTAAAATGCACCGGCTGCTTGGTGGCAACAGCAATGCCTTTGAGGCTTTCCTGCTTACCAATGGCCTCCGTACATTCGGCTTGCGCATGGGGCGCCACTGCAGTAATGCAGAAAAAGTGGCGGGTTACCTGGCGCAGCACAGCGGAGTAGCCGAAGTCAACTATCTGGGACTACCCAACCATCCCGATATAGCTACTGCCCGGAAACAAATGAAGCATGCAGGCGCTATGCTGAGCTTTGAATTAAAAGGCGGCTTTGATGCGGCTGTCAAATTCATAAACCATCTGAAGATGTGCACCAATGCAATATCCCTTGGCACCTGTGATACACTTGTGTCACATCCTGCATCAACTACCCACGTCGGCGTTTCCCGTGAACACAGACTTCAATTCGGCATTACCGACGGACTCATAAGGATGAGTGTGGGCCTGGAAAATGCAGACGACATTTTAAATGACCTGGAACAAGCAATAAAATAACTGTTTACGTATTGTCATCCGATGCAACCATGATAACTTATTTCGCTTACGGATCGAACATCAATTTAACATCATTGCGGGCAAAGGGGGTAGAACCGATTGCTTCCAAGCGCGCCTTGCTGCGTGGATGGAAGTTACGGTTCAATGTTAAACATTGGTTTCGTCATGAGGGCGGAGTGGGCAATATTCAACCATCTTCCAACCCCGGCGATCTCGTGGAAGGTATGCTGCATGTATTTCCCGATGAACAACTCAACAGCCTTGATTCAATGGAGTCATATGGATTTGGGTACGACCGGATAGTAGTGCCTGTAGAAACCGATGATGGGAACATGAGCGGGTTTGCATATGTTGGGCTTCCAGGATTTCTTGATGATGATTGCTTGCCATCGCGGCGATATCTGAATATCATCACCAGGGGTGCCGAAGCTGCGGGCCTGAGCAAAAAATATGTTGACGATCTGCGCAGGCATGCAATTCATGTGCCTGATGAATATCCTCCTTTTGTGTATCCGCCTGATAATGGAATATCATATACGGCCCAAACACTGGCACCGCATAAAAACTTAACTGCATTGGCCGGAGCGGTTTTTGATATGCAGCATGCAAACACCCGGCTTGCTTGCCTGCTTGACCTCTTCGGAGGAAAAGACATGACCCTGTTTCATGTAAAGCGGCACGATACCAGTTCTGGGAACGAAACAGAACATGATATATTGACAGGCAATATTACTCCGGAAGCAAAAAAATACATAAATACCTACCTGCACGAGTATGCGCGCGAATTTATATATGTAGCACGTTTTAAACCTGAAATTTAATCGCTCACAGATTCGTTTTTTTCGAATCCTATAGCTATATTTGATATTCATAAACTAAAAAAACAAATAATATGGCTAATTACCTCGATGTCATGCCTCATGGGCCTATAACTGAAATATTTAAGGATGTCTTCTTTGTCACTGGTACAATGAAGAACGAATTTTTTGGATCGAACTGGCACTTTAGCCGCAACATGATCATTGTCCGCGAGAACGGTTTGCTCACTATTCTCAATTCGGTAAGATTAGATGACCAGGGACTGGCAGAACTTGACCGGCTGGGTAAAGTAGTTAACGTTGTAAGGTTGGGTGATATGCACGGTGCCGATGATCCTTTTTATGTAGATAGATACAAGGCGCAGTTTTGGGCGCTTCCGGGCATGAGTGTGCGGGAAGGGCTCGAGGTCAATAAAGAATTGAAAGAAGGCGGCGAGATGCCGTTTAGCGGAGCGAGCTTGTTTGTTTTCAAAACCGTACAGCGCCCGGAATGTATCATTCGCCTGGACCGTGAAGGAGGTATTATGATCGCCTGTGATTCCTTGCAGAACTGGGTTGGGCCAAATGAATTCTTCAGCGACGAAACTGTAGACACGATGCAAAAAATGAATTTCTTCCGGCCCGCCAACCTCGGCCCGGCGTGGATGCACGGCAGTCAACCACAGGCGGCCGACTTCGTGCGGCTAAAAGAAATTCCATTCCGGCATGCACTATGCGCCCACGGAGAGCCGCTGCTGGATATTGCACAGGAATCATTTAGTAAGACCTTCAACGAGTACTTTAATGTTTAATCTGTGCTGATCAAACAGGATATTGGAATAACGGAAGTAATTCCCGGTTATGAACTTCTGGAAAAAATACAGGAATCGTACCCGCACATTATTTACCGTGCGCGTAGAAAGGAAGACAATAAAGAAGTTGTTATCAAGACCCTGGCTGACAAATACCCGCAAAAAGAACATGTTGCGGGTATCAGGCGGGAGTATAAGATCACGCAACAACTACAGGATGCCGGAGCGATATGTCTTGAAGAGTTAACCCCATACGGGCAGGGCAACCTGGCTTTGGTGATGGAGCATTTTGGTGGCTCATTGAAGCAATATCTTGCGGAGAACAGAAACCACCAATTTCACCCGGACGAATTCTTTCCGTTGGCATTAAGACTGGCTTGCGTGCTGGGCCGAATCCATGAAAAAAAGATAGTACACAAAAATTTTCGGCCTACCAATATTCTTATCGATCAGGAAACCGGGGAGTTAAGGGTAATTGATTTTGGTTCGTCATCCGAACTGTCGAGCGAACACCTGGATTCGGTGTCCGTATCCGGTCGCAACTATGAGGCACTCCCATATACATCCCCTGAGTTGACCGGCCGTATCAACCGCTATGTTGATTATCGCGCAGACTATTACTCACTTGGTGTATTACTATACCAGGTATTGACAGGCCAGCTCCCTTTCAAAGCTACGGACCCACTGGAATGGGTGCACTCCATTATCAGCCAGGAAGCCCCGCAGGCGAATACGGTCAATAAAAAAATTCCGAAGGCAGTGGCTGAAATCGTCGCAAAACTGATGTCTAAAAATGCGGAAGACCGTTACCAGAGCATCCAGGGCCTCACTGCGGACCTCGAGCGCTGCCGGGATAAAATGAAAAAAGGTAACAATGATTTCGAGTTTCAGCTTGGCCAATCGGACATCTACCGCGAATTTCAAATTCCCCAGAAGTTATACGGCAGAGACCAGGAGCTCGATCAACTGGAATCCTATTTTGATAATAGTTCGCGCGGTGCAGTTGAGTTTTGCATGGTGGCGGGGTATTCCGGTATCGGAAAAACTGTTTTTGTGCATGAACTCGGGAGGTCGATCGTCAAAAAAAGAGGCAACCTGGTTCATGGGAAATTTGAGCAGTTCAAGCAAAATGCTGCTTATGCAACCCTTGCCAACGCTTTTCGGCAACCGGTGCGCCAGTTGTTAGGAGAACCGAAAGACCGCCTGGACAAATGGGCGGAAAGAATATTGCAGGCGATTGGCGGCAATGGCCAATTGATAGCCGATCTGATACCGGAGCTAACGCTGATCATAGGCCAGCAGCCAGCTGTGCAGGATCTGTCGCCCACTGAGGCGCAAAACCGTTTCCAGATATTGTTTCTGAATTTCGTTAAGGTTTTTGCCAGCGATGAACATCCGTTAGTTATCTTCCTCGATGACCTCCAATGGAGCGACGTACCCACACTGAACCTTCTCAGCAGATTAGTCACAAGTCATGAGCTGAACCATTTGCTGATCATTGGCGCTTACCGCGATAATGAAGTTGATGCAACACATCCGCTCAGCCTGACACTGCACGATATTGAGAAAAAACGAAAAATAAAAACACTGGCATTGCAGACATTGAACCCGCTGGCTATCGCGCAGTTGACAAAGGATACCTTGTTGTGTGACGATAAACATGCCGAGGAACTAAGCCATATCCTGTACGAAAAAACAAGGGGCAATCCATTTTTTACGATAAAGCTGATGAAAGACCTTAAGGACAGGGAGGTAATCAATTTTATCCCGGCCTTAGGTTGCTGGGATTATGACATCAGCCAGGTCAGGAGTGTGCGATACAGCGACAATGTTATAGACCTGTTGGTAGGCAGCCAAAGCCAACTGCCAACAGCAACGCAACATGTACTGCAACTGGCGGCCTGTATAGGCACCATGTTTGATCTGAGGACTTTGTCGATCATTTGTAAAAGTACGCCGGAGAAAACGGCTTATGAGTTAATCGAGGCTTTAAAAGCCGATATGATCGCACCGCTTAGCGAGAACTACAGGTTCGTTGGTCTCGGCAGCACGGATGAAAGTGAAGTTGTTCCGGGAGATTTGCAGGATATGAACCCGGTCTATAAGTTTCAGCACGACCGGATACAACAAGCCGCTTACTCGCTGATCGCACCTCAAAAAAAACAACAGTTGCACCTTTCTATAGGCCGCCTGCTGCTGAGCAACTCTACAAAAAAAGAGCTCGATGAAAAGCTTATGACCGTGGTGGATCATTTTAATGAGGGGCGAGGACTGATACACCAAGCGGACGAGCGCCGGCAGCTCACCCGGTTAAACCTGGAAGCTGGTATTAAAGCCAAACAATCATCTGCATACGATGTGGCCCTGCGATATCTAAAGATCGGCCATGAAATGTTGCTGGAAACATCATGGCAGGATGATTACGAGCTTACATGGAAACTTAATAATGAACTTCAACAATGTTTTTACTTAACCGGCGATCGGAAAAATGCAGATGATTGCACGGACACGCTACTCTTGCATTCACAGTCCCCCGTGGAAAAAGGCCTTGTACTGGCGTCCAGAACACGCCAATATGCGACCACGGGCAGAATGCAGGACTCCATTCGTTCTGCGTACGATGGGCTTTCCGCGCTGGGGTTTGAATTTATACAAAACCCTGCTGCAAAAGATGTGGCTGAAGAAGTAACGCTTATTGCAACAAACCTCGGCAATCGCGTTATCGCTGACCTGATCAACATGCCCGATATTACGGATCAAAGGGCAAACATAGCCAACCAATTGATCATGGAGATCTTCCCGGCCGCATTTCTGTCGGCCAGTGGCGAGATGTTCCCCTACCTGGTTTTGAAGTCGGTCAACATCGGGCTTTGCTATGGCAATAGCCCCGAGACCGCATTTTCCTATACCGCATATGCAATGCTCCTGTGCGGGCTGTTTGATAATACCGCCGAGGGATATGAATACGGCAAACTCGGCGTTAATATGATCGAGAAATATGATGATATATCCCTGAAGTCAAGGATCATTTACGTCTACGCCATGTTTGTGCACCATTGGAGTAATCACTGGACGACGATGACCCCATGGTTCCGTAAAGGGATAGAAGCCGGGTATCAATCCGGGGACCTGCTTTATCTCGCATACAGTGCGCAGGATTGCATCATCTGGGACCCAGAGCTTGACCTCGAAACAGCTTCACAGGAACATCGTAACATGCTGGCTATTGTCAAAGAATGCGAGTACCAGGATTCATTTGATTCGGGCACTTTGTTCCTCCAGATGCAGTTGAATTTTCAAGGATTGACACGGGGCAAATTTTTGCTCACCGATGCCACCTTTGATGAGGCTGAATGCCTGGATGGCATGTACCGGCGCAGATTTATGACCGGCATCAGCAATTACCATATCTACAAGGCTGAGATCCATCTTTTGTATAATGATCCCGCAGGCGCACTTGTTCATGTGCTTGAACAAGACAAACGGATGATGTCTGTAATAGCGTTACCACAGAGCGTCCGGTTTCACATCGTGTCCTTCCTGGTTCGTGCAATGCTTTTGCCCGGCTTACCTGAAGACCAACAGGCTGTGTACCTTGCCAGGATGCGCGAAAGCCTGGAAAAAACCTCCGGATGGGCCCTACACTGCCCCGAGAATTTTGAACACCTGGCGCTGCTCATGAAAGCAGAGCTTGCCGCATTTTCAGGCGGTATTGCGGATGCGTTGCCATTATATGAGCGCTCTATTATTTCTGCACGCAACAATTCGTTTATCCGTGATGAAGCGATGGCCAATGAAATGGCGGCAAAATTCCTGCTGCGCAGCGGACATCTTAAGGCTGCCGAAGGTTACCTGCAGGCTGCGCGTTATTTATATTATCGCTGGGGCGCTCATAGAAAGGTTGAAGACATGGAGGCCTCCTACCCGATGCTGGGCCAGGCAGCCGCATTTGCAAAGAGTAAATCTTCAGACGCAATCAGTGCAAAGAACAATACATCAGAGGGAGCACTGCTAACGACTGACCTGCTTGACCTCAGTTCTGTATTCAGGGCTTCGCAGGCCATCTCGGGAGAGCTGGATCTCGAAAAATTATTGAAAAATACTTTGCAGATCCTTATGGAGAATGCCGGGGCGCAAAAAGGTTTCCTTGTTGAACTCCATGGCGACCAGATCATCATCCGGGCGCAAAGCGGCGCAGATGACCATGCACATAATCGGGCTGAGGCAAAGCACCTAAATGATTCGCGGGCTTTGCCCATTACCCTTATAAATACAGCCATAAGAACGAAAGACCCGATTGTGCTTGGGAATGCCACTAGGCCAAACCTCTACTCATCTGACCCCTACATCATGGAAAGAAAACCACTTTCTGTTATGTGCGTTCCGCTCCCCGTACGCGGGAGATGGCCATTTGCAGTGTACCTGGAAAACAATGTAACAGACAGCGCTTTTACCGATGAACGGGTAAAGATCATCAAACTGCTGGCCAGCCAGGCATCCATTTCCATGGAGAATGCGAAAATTTATGAGGAACAGGAACATTTACTAAAAGCACAGCAACGGTTTGTGCCCCGCCAGTTTTTGAAACGCCTGGGGCATAATGACATTTCGAGGGTGAAATTGGGAGAATCGGTTTTGATGGAAATGAGTGTGATATTTACGGATATACGCAGTTTTACTTCGCTTGTGGAGGGGCTCTCTCCGAAAGAGGTCATTGAACTCCTTAACCAATATTACAGTTATCTCGAAAAACCTATTTCGGCATGTGGTGGTTTTATTGATTCATATGCCGGCGATGGCGTTATGGCGCTTTTTGCCGTGCCTGCGTCTAATGCCGTGAAAGCAGGAGTGGAGATGAGCAAGGCCCTGGATCAATTCAATCACATGCGCGCGGCAAACGGCCACTCCATAATTACTACCGGAAGCGGGATCAACACTGGCCCGCTGGTATTAGGTACCATGGGAGCCAGTGACCGTATGCAATGTTCTGTACTTGGCGATACCGTTAATCTTGCCTCGAGGATCGAGCAATTAACCAGAACGTACAGTGCAACACTGCTGATCGGGGAGCATACATACAGGTCATTGGAAGACCCTAATACATTCTCGGTGCGCCTGGTGGATCGTGTTGCGGTCAAAGGAAAAGCGAAGGCGGTGGAATTATATGAAGTTCTGGATGCCGAAAAAGAAGATCGGCGTCATGCCAAAGAAGCTTCACGGCCTATACTTGCCGCGGGAATGGAGGCGTACTACTCACGCCACTTTAAAAAAGCGCTTGGCCTGTTTAAAGAAGCAATGAGCCGGGATTCGCACGATCCCGTATTCCCGTTGTTTGCAGCAAGGTGCACGCGATACCTGGAAACGCCCCCTCCGGGAGATTGGCAAGGATATGAGCAACTTCATCAGAAATAAGCATTGGCTAAGGAACGGACTAAACAAAGCAAGTAATGAAACCCAAACGGATCGGAATAGTGATGGACCCGATCGAATCCATCAAGCCGGAGAAAGACACATCGCTTGCATTGATGCTTGAGGCGCAATCCAGGGGATGGCAGGTGGAATATATGACCGTAGGAGACTTGTGCCTGAACAATGGGCGCGCAGAGGGTTTCATGCGTACGGTAAAATTGTGTGACGATCCTAATAACTGGTACGAATTCGCCGATGAAAATTATGCGCCGCTGAGTGAGCTGGATGTTATCCTTATGCGCAAGGACCCGCCATTTGATATGGAATATATCATGGCCACATACATACTGGAGCGAGCGGAGGAAGCGGGTGTCACAGTCGTCAACAGTCCGCAGGCGCTTCGTAACGTGAATGAGAAAGTATATACAGCATGGTTCCCGCAATGTTGCCCGCCGGGAATGCTCACACGGTCTAAACGGGCTATCATTGAGTTTATTAAAACCCATAGCAAAATTGTCATTAAACCCACATGTAAAATGGGTGGGCAATCTGTTTTTATTATTTCGGAAGGCGACCCAAACACTGCAGTTATTATTGAAGAGGTGACGAAATACGGCACCTGCTTTGTGCAGGTGCAGCAATATATACCGGAGATCGCCGAAACGGGTGATAAACGTATACTCCTTATTGATGGCACACCTATTGAACAAGGGATCGCGCGCATCCCCGCTTCGGGAGACCATCGCGGAAATATGGCAGCTGGCGCTCAGCCAAAAGGGTTTACGCTCACGGACCGTGACCGCTGGATATGTGCGCAAATAGGCCCCATATTAAGGACACAGAAACTCTTTTTTGTCGGGATCGATGTTATAGGTGATTATATGACAGAGATCAATGTAACCAGTCCCACAGGAGTTCGGGAGATCGAAAAAATATTCGGCATCAATGTGCCATCATTATTTTTTGACGCCCTGCCGATATGACAACGCCCAGGCTCACGAAGGATATATGCCGCCATTTTGTAGAAGAGCAGTTGTTTAAGCCCCGCTTAGTTAAAGATGGCGCTTTGCCAGGAGAAGTCGGCAATGTGGGTGTTGAGTTGGAAGCGTTTCCCTACCGCAGGCCGGCACACGATGAGACAGCAGCGGTCCCGGCATGCTTGTTCGGAAATGAACATTCAGTAATAGAGGCATTGGTGCGTGCTTCCGCGCAAAGCGGCGGTGCGCCGAAGTACTGGTATCCGCGAAATCAGGACACGGGTTATACATCCAAAATCGAAAGTATCGGGTTCCCAGCTGGCGACCGGTTTTCGTTCGAGCCTGGGGGCCAGGTAGAGATATGCACGTCACCGTGCATGTCGATCGGAAGGTTAAACGATCGGATTAGAGCTATGCAGGGGCTACTGGATCTGGTGACCAAACAGAGCGGTATCCACTTTGCACAATTCGGAACAAATCCATTGTGGGGCAGCGATCAGGTCGCGAACCAATTGCTTAACCCGAGGTATGTGGCAATGGAAAAATATTTTAATGCTATCGGGCCTTATGGACGGCAAATGATGTTGCATACCTGTTCCTTGCACATCAACTTAGACTTAGGTGCGTCATCTGATATCCGCGCAAAAAGAATTGTTGCAGCCAATCTCCTTGCCCCCTTCGCGACTGCGATATTTGCTAATTCACCTGTAAGTGGCGGGCATGAGCATGGACACAGATCGTATCGCAGTTATCTGTGGCAACAGCTTGATAACTCCCGAACGGGAATTTTACTGCTTGACCGACTCGCCCATGACTTTAGCGAAGCTATACTCATTGATGAGTATTTAGATTTTGCGCTCAAAGCTCCCCTGATCTATATCCCGGGCTTAGGGGACAGCGTATTACCGGCATACATCACTTTCGCCTATTGGATGGAGCACCCCGTTGGTGGCATATCCCCTACTTTGCCGGATTTTGTGAATCATTTATCGCTGCTGTTCCCTGAGGTACGATTGAAAGGTTATATCGAGATGCGCTCGGTCGATGCTCCGCCGAGACAATGGCAATTGATCCCTGTTATGTTCTTTACCGGGTTGATGTATAGCGTAGAGCAACTTGATGCCACATTGGCGTTGCTGCTCCCGATGGCATCACGAATAAAAGACTTATACATCCAATCAACGTTCGGTTTAAAGTCCGATGATATTTTTACGACCTCACTGGAATTAATGCGCCGGGCAATTGATGGCTTCTCCGGTTTACCGGCGACTTTTAAAGAAGCGTGTCATCTGCTGGAATTGATATCTTTTTTCGAAAGCTACACGTCCCGTCGCAAGACATTCACCGGCGCAACCTAACGTATTTAATAGACATACGGCATTAGCCTAATGCTAAAAAATGCGTCATAATGTAGTTGATAACCATCGGTTTTTATTTTAAAAAATAGATGCCATTATTGGTTTGAGAATTTGTAATTTAATCAGGAATTATTATAATTTTAAAAAAAAATTCTACAAAATGGCAGTACATGATTATACACTTGGTCCAATAAATATTATTGAGCAGTTGTTTCCCGCGCCTGAGCTAGCCGACCCCGGTCTCAAATTCGTGACCTATTTAGATGTCATCAGGCACTACACAGCTAGTTCATTGACAGCTGATTGTATTGGAGACCCCAAAAAAAATAAAGTTCTCGTAGGTACGGACTCTGGTGAATACAGGATCAGTATTGATTGCGATGCGTCATTAGAAACGCTGACTGCATTTGGCGAGCGCCACGCTAAAATACTTGACAGCGATCATGCCGTGAAAGCGATCAAAGGCATGGAGCTGCTAAAAGAAATGAAGGTCTGGAACCCAATGGAAGGCTACCCTGTGAATGGCAGCCCGACCGATGGCAAATCAAAATGGAGTTTATACCCTCCGCTTGGCCTGAACGTGGTTGGCCAGAAAGGCCTTCTAATGATGCACTATCCTCCCTGGGCTTGTCTTTACAAAGCTACTTTTGATAATGCGATCACTATGAACCGCTGGACGCAGTTGCTTACCTGCTCTGGCATAGCATCAGAAGATATCAGTCGCTTTAAAACCATCATCGATATTAACCCTATCGCAGCTCCGGGATCCGGTGAGAGCGAATATCCCAATGATTACTTTCCGATCATGATGGCTTCAGCGTTCTTTGATGGGGCGCCCGACCGGGATTATATCAAGTCTATGCTGGAATTATATCTTTCCCCACCGTCACTGCCGAAAGACAGCAAATATACACTCCCATTGCTGATATGTGGTTCTCCGCTTTATGATCCACAGGCTCCGGGATGGTTTCGCACAGCATATCCCGAGGTTTTGCCGCAGAATAAGAATGGGACGCCACAGGTAAATGTATTACAGACAGGCACGTTCAAAATCCGCCCTAATTCAGAAAAAGAAACGCCATACATGATCGCAAACCACATGATAGCAGCGGGTGTGACCTGGCAATGCACCGATGACGCTTCGAAGATACCCAACGTGCTCCAGTACGAGGCGCAGGACATGGTTGCCGCCACATTCCTGAAGATATACGCAGAGAATCCGAACATAGCACCCGAGGATGCCAAGAAACAAGCCTGCCAACGCTGGTATGGGGATCCTAATGGTAACTGCGCGCCTTACCCGGACGATGAGAACGACAGGCAGACCCTATGCGCACTGGCCCAAATGGATCAGTTTTTCAACCCCAATCCTCCTTCGCCGGTTTATACCTTTGCAGAAGCACAGCAGCGCTGCAAAGATGCCATTATACCTAATAATCCTTGTTTCGGAAATATCAAACCACCAACGAAACAAGAAGACTGAGTTTCATTTAAATAGTTTTTTATTTACCCCTAAAACGCAAACAAAATGAGCAACACCAATAATAAATATTTCATCTCCAGGAACAGCATAAACGATGTTTACCAGTTATGGGCGCTTGACCTTGCGAGTCCCTCGTTGTTAAGGGCGATCCCCACTAGTGTTGGGGGCATTATGCCGAAAGGCGACCAACTGATCCAGGTTGGCAATTATTTACTACAGTGGAGTGCGCTTACTGAGAATGATCAGTATACCTATCGCCTGCTGGAGTTTAATCCCGAGGCACCCATACCACTTGGCAGTACAGATCCTAAGACCGGCAACTGGACCGAAAAAGCGCTACAGGCAGGCAGTTGGAAAAAAGGAAAGTTCTTTGGCTCCCGTGCTGATTTCGCCAATCCCCAGGGCGCTAAAAAAGGATTTGAATCGGGCACCGAGCTGGTACTGGTGTCCATGCACAATTTCGTGCTCAACTGGATACCTACAGAAGGGCGCGGCACACACCATCTTTTTAATTTTGATCCTGGAAGCGCTGATCCGTTGCCTCCGGCTATAACACAACAGGGAGCATGGATCAATATCGAGTTGGGCCACCAGCTAATGTATTCCTGCGGCTATGTCATTGACTGGACGGTGGCTACAGGCGATTTTTCCATCTGGCAATTTGATGCACAGGACGAGAATTCCTTGAGTTTTCCCGCAGCCAACAGTGGTAGCTGGGCCGCTCTTGACATAACTAAAGAACACAACCTCGTGGCTCTTGGTTCTTTGATATTGGATTGGGAGCCTACTAACAGGAAGTACCGCCTCTGGTCGTTTGATCCGAAAGATCCGCAGGCGCTGAGCGGCCCGCTGAAATCAGGGGTTTTGCCAGAAGAAATCACCGCATATAGCAATTTCACGTCTATTGAAACATTGGTCCCTGTAGATACGAAGGCAGCTGGTCAACCCGGCACCATGGACTTCATGCGCGATAAGATAGAGCACGTTGTTTACTACATGCTTGAAAACCGCTCGCTCGATCATGTGCTTGGTTGGCTATACGATCAGAACGCACCTATTAAGGTCATCGGCCCAGAGGGCCCATACCGCGGTGTAGACCCTCAATTCACCAATAGGTATGATAAAAAAGACGTTCCGATCACGCAATATAATGACGGCAAGCTCAGCATGAAGACCAAGGACGGGAAACCTTTTCTCCTCGATCTCGACCAGCAGGATCCGTATCATGACTACTCCGATGTGATGCGCCAGATGTTCTCTAAAGACGTTAATGACTATTACAGGAGGAAAACACCGGACATGGGCGGCTTTGCCCTTAATAACGGTACGCCGGACGTGATGATGGGTTACTCCCCTGAGCAACTGCCGGTACTCAATGGCCTTGCGAAGCATTTTGCTGTTTCTGATGACTTTTATTGCGGCATGCCCGGCGGTACGGATGTTAACCGCGCTTTTGCGTTAACGGGTTCTTCCCTGGGTATGCTCAATAATTTCCAGAACGGCTACTTATATACAGGCTGGCCCCAGCGTGCGCATCGCCCATCTATCTGGAAAATACTGTGGAGCAATGGCATTAATGATTTCAAGATATACAATGCGGTAGAATGGATAAATTGCAGGTTCACGTACAATTTGTTCCTTAGCGGCCAGATCCCATCTATCGATGACCCATTTGTTGTAGGCGGTTATTGCCCTCAGCTGAACCAGTTTTTTGATGATTGCCAATACGACACTTTGCCGAAGTTCACTTTCCTCGAACCAAAGTGGGTTGCCAGCGCGGGCTCTACTTCTTATCATCCGGGCAATGACCTGATCCCCGGAGAGCGCGAGTTAAACACGATCTTTAATGCGTTGCAAGCCAGCCCTGCCTGGGAAAAAACATTGCTTGTCATCACCTTCGATGAACACGGCGGCATAGCAGACCACGTGCCCCCTCCTTACTGCGTCAACCCATTTGGCAATGATAACCTTGAGGGCTTCAATTTTGAGATCATGGGGCCGCGCGTGCCTACCATCCTTGTTTCCCCATGGATCACGGAAAATACAGTGTTCCGTTCAGAAACCGGCACTGCATACGATTCTACATCCATACTCGCTACATTGCTGCACTGGCTGGGCATCCCGAAATCAAGGTGGGGACTTGGCGACCGTGTAGACCAGGCGCCTACCTTTGAAGCCGTGATCCGCGAGCCGAAAGCCCGTACAGAAAAGATCAGCCTTCCGCTTCCCTGGGATTCCAAATTCCCAATGGACGAAAACGGGCAACCCGGAGCCGTGAATGGAGACCTGCCCATACATGGGCTGCATCATTTGGTAGTGCCACGTATGATCGCTGAACTGGCACCCAAATTGAGTAGTGCAGAACGTGCAACGATCACGGAACAGATACTTAATGCCGGCACGCTGGCTGATATGCATGGCTTGCTGACGGATCTGCATGAATCACAACAATAGCAGGAGCTTGAAGCGACAAGTCGATGGACTGTGGCAAGATTTGCGACGTTGCATTTTAGGGAATGTCCATAGGAAACATGACAGGAGAAGACGATAGAACCCTTTATTGGTATTAAAAGAAGAGCTAATTGAAATCCTCAGTTAGCTCTTTCTCATTTGGTCCTTTCACGCGGTTTAGACTCCTGATTAATATCAGCAAAACATAGTCTTAGAAATATTAATTTATTCAATATGCTTTTTATGTCAAAAGATTACAACAGAAACGCTTCATTCATGCTACTTCCCGGCCATATATACTAGCCGCAGAGGGCTTAATTGGCGCACAAGATGCGCCTGCATTTAGGCACTGCTAGTATTGAAAATGGCTCCGAGAATAGAAACAATGTCTATCTATCTCTAGCGCAGTCATTTTCTACACAATAAGCCCCTACCCTTTTTAATTATTTTGGTGCAAAGTGAAAATGAAAAAAATTAATTCTTGTCATTTCACCATTTACCCTAAATACAGCATAATAAAATAACTACATGCAAAAGGTAAGATATCGCATCCACGAATAACAGGTGACATTAGTGAAGTTGGTCACCCTTTGCTCAACTACTGCAGCCCAAAATATTGAGCCAATTTCGTACGATAAATTGAGTCGCTTGCCCATTTGAGAGACATCAAGCCAACGTCCATTTATGCATATAACAAAAGAAGTAGGGCTATCTCTCTATGAGACAGCCCTACTTCTTTTATCTAATACTTACAGTATTATTTCTCTATCACAAAGTGGAACACCTTGTTTTCTGTACCGCTGTGTACGGTGAGCATATACATACCGTTTGCAGAAGTATTGTCCAGCGATACTTTCTCGCTGATCTTGCCACCATGCACCATCACCTTGTTACTGTAGATAACCTGGCCAAGCACATCGGTAACTTCAAGCGATACTTCTTCATCAGACAGTGTGCCTAAAGTCCCCTTGATGGTGAACGCACCATTGTTCGGGTTTGGAACAACCCGTACATCTACAGGAAGCTCAGTGACAATAACCGGCGTCACTGTTGTGGTTGATTCACCATAGCTGTTGATAACGATGTGGGTGATATCAGTTGTACCTGGCGCAATACCAGCTACCGAGCCAACACCATCCACTGTAGCAACCGAGGTGTTGCTGCTGCTCCAGATGCCGCTTTCGGTCTCATCAGCAATACTTACAGCACTGCCCGTAAACACAGTCACCGTTCCGCCTACAACATGTGACGGAGGTGCCGGAGTGTGAACAGTGATCGGCTTGGTAGCAGTAGCAAGGCAGCCGCTGCCATAAGGTACGCTGTAAGTGATCGTAACAGTACCTGAAGTACCAACACCGGTTACATCTCCGCTGCCATCAACACTGCCAAGCGAAGGATTGCTGCTGCTCCATGCACCACCTGCTGTGCCATCAGACAATGTGATCGTCAGGCCGTTGCCTACATTGTTGGCTCCTGATATCGCTGGTATAGTAACAAGGGCATTCACAGTAACGATCGCTGTTGTTGTACATGTGTTAGGCGCAGTGAATGTTATGGTAGCCGTACCTGGCGATACACCATATACACGTCCGCTCGCACTCACTGTCGCCACACCTACAGGGTTAGCTGACCAGGTAGTGGTTGTCGTCATATCGGTCAAGTACGTTGCCTGTCCTACACCACACACCGACAGGTCCCCTAATATCGGAGTTGGCAGGGCCTTCACGGTCACCGCAAAAGTCCTGGAACATCCACTAGCCAGGGCATAGGTAACGGTGCTCGTACCAACTGCCGACCCGGTAACGTTGGTCACCGTCGCGCTGGAACCTGGGGTTAAGGTTACACCGGCGCTGCTTGTCCATGTACCACCCGTGGTAAAGTCGCTCAGTGTTACTGATACACCGGAACAGATGGACGACGTACCTCCTATGCCCGAAGGATTAGGATTAACGGTTACCACAGCTGTTGTCGGGATACCGCCTACGGTATAAGATATAGTAGCCGTTGCAGACACTGTGCCTGTTGCTACTGCTGTCACAATACCTGATGTACCTACAGTTGCAATCAATGTGTTGCTGCTGTGCCATGTGCCGCCGGGGGTCGCATCAGTTAATGCACTTGTTGTACCCTGGCACAGACTCAATGTGCCGGTGATACCTGCTATACCCGAACCGGTAACGGTTACTGTATAGGTTGCAGACACCGAGCCGCAGCCGTTGGTTACTGTGTAGCTGATCACGTCCGTACCTGCTGCTGCTCCGGTTACATAACCAGTAGCAGAAACAGTTGCATTTGTATTGCTTGCTGACCATACACCGCCTGCTACCCCGTCGGAGAACGGAACAACAAGGCCGACAGTGATGGAGGCTGTACCCGAGATAGTACCGGCAGTGAACGCATTAACGGTAACAACCGTAGTTGCCCTTGCGGTACCGCATCCGTTGGTTACCGCGTAGGTGATGGTTGACGCACCTCCTGCAAGGCCGGTAACATTACCGGAGCCATCCACTGAAGCATTAGTATTAGACGAACTCCATACGCCACCTGCTGCCGCGTCGGTAAGCGCTAACATCGAGCCTGCACATATCGGGCCCGTATTGCCGGTGATCGTGCCTGCATTTGGCAATGGGTTAACCGTGAGCACTGCTGTAGCTGCAGCCGAACCGCACGCTGTAGTCGCCGTGTAGGAAATGGTAGTTGTACCTCCGCTCAACGCAGTTACTGCGCCATAGCTGTTAATGGTTCCAACCGCTGTATTTGTTGAGCTCCATACACCACCGGGGGTCACATCGCTGAATGTAGTCGAGGAACCGGCACATACCGTACCCGAACCCGACAATGTTCCCGCATTTGGAGCGGCATTTACTGTCGCTGTGGTTGTCGCAAAGCAACCTGCACCGGTTTGTGCATAAGTAATGGTTGCCGTACCACCCGATACCCCGGTTAACGTACCATCAGTGCCCACAGAGCCTATTGCTGTATTGCTGCTGCTCCAGGTACCGCCTGATGATACATCTGACAGAACAACAGATGTTCCGGGACATACAAACGAATTATTAGTAATTGCTGCCGGAAGCGCATTAACCGTTGCTAATGCGGTAATATAACATCCGCTGGTAACCGTGTAGGTGATCCTGGTAACGCCTGCTGTTAATCCCTGGAGTGCACCGGAGTAGGTAATAGTGGCTGCAGTTGTATTGCTGCTGGTCCACGATACTGCTCCCGATGTAGCATCAGTGAGGAAAGACGT